>CAJFKR010000054.1 GCA_904386005.1 Candidatus Flemingiibacterium merdigallinarum | reverse complement strand
TTTCATATGTCGATGTTTTGTGACGGTTTGCGAAGCAAATCGCGGTCATTGACCGCGAAGTCACAAAACTCGTGTCTGAAAATTTATTTTCAGACTTATTCCCCAATCTACGGCAGCATTGCCGTTATTTTGCAATTCATTTTGTATATTGTCAACATTAAAATCTCACGCCATGCTGTTTTGAGCGGATCAAACGACCGCTCGCCCGTCTCAACTGCGCTCATATTGTCATATGGGCGCAGCTCAAATATAAACAGAATTCGCTTATTGTAGAAAGCAATTATATGTATAAGTCGTACCGGCAGCTTCCGATACGACTTATATTTCTTCGATATTATCTCAGCTCCTCCACCACAACCGACACATCGTCAATTGCGAGCAGGCTCATGACGTCGTCAATCGGCAGCAGCGGCAGACCGTCGACCGAGCCGACCGCACGCGACAGCTTCTGCTCATTGCCGTCAAGCGACGCGGTGTCGCTGCCGACGCGCAGCTCGAGCGTGTGCCCGTCGTGCGAAATGACGATTGTATCCTCCGTGTCGACCCATTCGTAGCCGCAGCTCATGAAGGTCAGCATACCCGTCTTGGGGTCGAACGGAACCACCAGCACACCGTTGTCGTCGACCGGCTTGAAGCTGTTAAAATCGAAGGTCTGACCATTCGACGTCAGCCGGTAGATCTCACCCTCGCCGAGCAGCTCGACCGAAGCAATCTCAAAGCTGCACGGAGCGGCGAGCGGGTCGATACGCAGCTGCTTCAGTGTTCCGCTGAACGTAGACTTCTCGCTGACCGGCAGATAATAGTCGACAAAATCGTCCGACTTCTTGACCGCGACGTTGAACGACTGGTCCTGTATAAAGCTGCTGTGTTCATTTGTAGTGTAGAACACCTCGAGCCGACCGTCGGTGTCGCACTTCATCGATATCTTTATAGCCGCCGCGCCCGCGAGCGAAATCGACAGATTGTCGGGCGACATTACGCTGAAATCCGACTCCTTCGAGCTTCCGGTGATAGCCCCCTTGTCGCTGTCATACTTATAATCGGACAGACCGAAGCCCTGCGACCAGCCCTCGGCGCTCGTGTCAAAGCCCCAGCTGACAATCGGCTCGAGGCTGTCATACGCGACCGTGCTCGAACGATAGTCAGCGCGAAGTAGCTTCCGCTCCTGCGGGAACAATGTGCCCAGCCGCGCCTGCTGACTCTCGGTCGGAACCAGATTCTCATATTCGTTGTCGGGCGCGAACACCTCGCGAACCATGTCGAGATAGTCGAAGCCATGCAGTCCGCTCGGCATGATGTACGTACCCTCGCCGTATTCGTTCCAGGTCGACAGCACGACCGACTTCGCGAGCCACGAGTCGTCGTCATAGTTTTCGCTGTATACGTCGCGCACCCACTCGAGCGCGACCTTGTAGTCGTCGGGAGTGATAAGCTCGGAGCGGGTTCCCGCCCAACCGACATTGTTGAAGCCGACCGATATCGTCGGTACGGTGTCCATGCCCGACGCGTGCTGGCGCGATACATTGTTGATGTATTCACTTGAAGTGTTCGACTTGCCCCAGTTGTAAGCATAGACCGCGTCCGCGCCGAACGCCTTCACATTGTCCATCACCGACTGGCTGTAGGTCGCGGCCTGACAGAATATCAGCGCGCCGTCGTAGCCGAGTCCGCGGCAGACCTCGCGCAGGTAGTCGAATTCCGCCTTTACACCCTCGACGCTGCCGAAATCCTTGATGAGCTGGTCGACCGAGAACACGGTTATCACCGGCTTGTTGTCGATTGTCATATAACGCGGGTCGGTGAGGTAATATTCGACCCAATAGGGCACGATTACATTGCGGAAGTTTTCGGATGAGCCGGGATGCGCCGCGTTCGCGTTCTCCCACATGATCGCGAATTTGATCTGGTCGCTGTAGCGCGCGTGGAAGTAGCCGTCGTGCAAAGCCTCGTTCATGTTCGGGTGCTTTATCGGGCGGTCGACTTCGGTCGAGTACCAGCAGTAGAGCTGATAATCCACGCCGTGCTCAGCCATGTATTTGATCTCCCAGTCAGCCACCTCGACGATGCCCTCGTCGTAGTAGCCGAGTACCGGCTTCAGCTCGTCATACGGCGTTATACAGTCCCAACCGCAGTGATGTCCGTTCTTCCAGAGCGAGCAGACCTGCGCCGCGACATAATAGCCGTCCGAGCCGCTCGACAACGGCGCGGGCACATAGTCGTCATAATCGTTGATTTGATATACCATGACGTCGTCGACTCTGACAGACGCGCCCTCGGTCCTGATTTCTATCGAGTCAAAGCTCGTCGCCGGCACGTCAAGTTCGAAATATCCATGGCTCTTGCCGTTGACCTTGACCTCGGCGCACCCGGTGCGCGTGTCGGCTTCGACGCGCAGCGTGTACCAGAAATTGCGGTCATACAAGCGCAGACGGTCGTCTCCATGCAGCACCGACATATCGGCGAGCTTGAGGGTGAACGCAGTATCCGAGCCGCTGCCGAGCGACAGGTATACATTGCCGTCGAAGCTCTCGGCGAGCAGCTTCACTTCAAACACCGCCTTGCCGTCGAACGCGGCGAAGCTCTTTTTCATCGACGCGTCGCCCGATAGGCGCGCGTCCTCGTCCGACGTCACCTTGACGTCGCCGGTCACGTCAAATTCGAGCGGCGAGCTGTCGGCCGGATTCATACGGAAACGTTCGAGTATCGCCGCGTTGCGGTAGAGGTAGACGAAATTTGGCGCGATTTTGTTCTTGGCGCCCGCGTCGAGCGCGAACACTACTGTGTCAATTGTGTCAGTGTCGTCGGTGAAATCGAAGCTGCCGCAGTCAGCGCCGTTCACATATACCGTGTAGCTCGAATTGTCGAGGTCGACGACTATGCGCAGTTTTAGCTTTGTGGAACCGGAGCCGAGACTTGTCTCATCGTTCGCGTACAGCTCGCCGCCGCGCATTGTGAGCAGTGCCGCGTACTTGCCGTCGCTGCTGTTGTAAATGCCGATACGACCGCCGTCGACCTTCGCGAGCGACAGCTCGGTTTCAAAATACACGACGCCGCTGTCCTGAGCCAAAAATTCGCGCTTCATCAGGCAGGGCTCGTCGATGCTGGTATTCTGTATCGCGACCTTCGCGAAATAGGAGCTGCTGTATGAAGCCTCGAGCTTGTAGTCGGTCGAAACCAGCACTCTGTCCCAGCCCGAGTTCAGATTCTTCTCGTCGTCGATAAGATACATGAGGTCGCCGACCGACGTGTAGCCGCCGCTTGACGCCGGCGGTTCGGTGACCGGCGTGTGCAGTCCAACCGCCTCGCTTATCGTACCCGACGCGCCGCCGCCCGACAGCAGCTCCCAGAATTTCAGCATTGCGTATCGCAGCTCGTCATAACCCGCGCCGGATATTCTGGCTTCATCCTTGCCGGCGGTGATTTTATATGTGCCGTCGTCGAGCGTGTCGTCGCAACTGAACGAAATCGGCTTTGCCCCGCTCGGCTCACAGCCGACCGCGTCGGTTATCTTGCCGCGCAGATACTCCCACGCGCCCGACACGAACGGTATATCGGTCGGTGTCAGCGAATACTCAAGTATGTCGCAGCCGTCTATAGACAGCGACGCGTATTCGCGATTGTAAACATAATGTTCTCCCTTTGTCATACTGATTCCCCCTTCGACCAGGTAATTTTCGATGAAGTAATCGACCGCTTCGAGCAGCGCTTCATCGCTGACTCCGGTTATCAGCACCGAGCCGTCAAGCTCAACAATCGACCAGTCGAGCGAACTGTTCGGACGCGCGTCGCGCAGCGACTCGTATTCGGCTTCGCTTTCGGCGCGGTTGGTCACGCCGACCACCAGCTCGCAGTTGAGCGTCGGAACCTCCTCGCCGCGGTTGACCCAGTCGGTCTCAATGTCGACCGCTAACCCACAGCGCTCCTCGAGCTCGCCGCGCAGCTTGACCGCGCCGTCACGCGCCGCGCCGTTGTCGGTGTCCGAACGCAGAATCCGCGTTGGTACGATCAGCTCGCGTTCGGTCTCCTCCGACTCGCAGCCGATGAGCGCCGCTGTCAGCAGCAGAAACAATAAAAATAAAAACAAGCGTTTCATAAACGATTACCTCAAAATATACTATGTAAAAAGCATTTCACACATCAATATTTTACCATATAACGCGAAGTTGTCAAGCTCTCAGATGAATTTTGATCTTTTTTACACGATATTTGAAGCTTTGTGCATTATGAAACCAAGTCAGCTGTATGAAACAGCCGGAATTATTATAAAAAACACAACTGCCCGGATATCAAGGCAGTTGTGAATATTATTACTGATTTTTCATCTCGTCGAAAGCCTCGTACAGCTGCTCATAGAAAGTCAGCTTCGCCGAACGATTTGACTCTACATATGACATGAGGTCGCGGTTCTTGTTCTGTAGCAAATCCTGCATAAAGAACGCGAAGCCCTGCCAGTTGTCGTATATGTACGTGAAGTCGACCTTGACGCTGTCGAGAATCTTGTCGAGCATCGCTATCGACTCCTCGTCGCGCGTACCTTTCAGCTTCAGCGCCACGTCGTAGTATGCCGGAATTACATTCTTCCAGCTCTCGGCTGTCATGACTTCGGTTATGATACCGGTCTCCGCCGGATTCTTCGCGGTCAGCGGCACTCCGATAATCAGGTGTCCGCCGTCGATCATCGTGTAATAATCCTCCTGACTCGAGTCGTACTTCGGATAGGGGATTATAGAATAATCGATATCGAAATCACGAAGTATCGAAACGGCATGACCGATACATCCGGGAGTCAGCAGGAAGTTGCCGGTCGCGAAAAGCTCGGACATTCGGGTCGACTGTCCGGTCGGCTCGGTATAGACATTGGGGCTCTGATAGATAAAATCATACAGCCGGTCTACGATATCAGTAGTGCGCTGTGACTCCAGTACCAGCTCGACTCCGCCGTCGGCATTGCGCTCGACAATCGGAATATCGAACGCCCATGTGAACGTGACTGCCGGAGACATCGCTCCGAAGCCGAATCCGAACAGGTCGCCCTCGTTCGCGGCTGAATCTCCATTCAAGTCCTGATATATGTCGCGCGTCGTCTCCTGTAGCTTGTCAAACGTCCATTCGCCGCTGTTGACCACGTCGAAAATGTCCTCAAGCTGGTAATTCGCGGCGATTTCCTTATTGTAGAACATACAATATGTATTCGATACGACCGTCATCGTCATATAGCTCGGTACAAGCGGCATGACGCCGTCTATCGTCAGAGCCTCGACCGAGTTCTGCTGCCACCATGGCTGCGTGAAATCAACGTTTTCGACATTGTGCCAGTTTAAGAATATGCCGTTCATCGCCGGTCCGCCCGAAACTATCGCGTGTCCCGCGTATAGGTCATACGAGTCGTCGCCCGCCATGACGCTGCGCTCGATCTCGGCGCCGGTCTCGCGGTGATCGCCCATGATAAATTCGGCGAGTACGACGTTGAAGCGATCCTCGACCGTGCGGCGGCGTTCGTATATAGCGTCGTCGACCAGCTCGCCGTTCTGCTCATCGTTGCCGCGAATCGGGTCGTTGCTGTTGTTGATAGTCAGAATCGTGAATTCCCGCCCGTCAAAGTCATATTCGGGCAGGTTGTCGGGAATGCTTGTCCGGTCGGTTTCGTCAACTTCCGCCGCGGTAGTCTCGGTCGAGTTGTCGTCAGCGGTTCCGCTGACGTCCGATTGCTCCTCGACGTCACCGCAGGCTGCCGCCGACAGAAGCATACTAAACAGAATGAAAAATGCGGTTGCTCGTTTCATGGCGCTCTCCTGTGATATTTATTTGTTAAAATAACAACTCAACTAATGAAATGTAGTTATATCGAATTTTCACATTAACATTATACCACTAAATAGAGCCGGATATATTAACTCTATGTTAATTTTGCACAATCATGAAGCATTTTTTAATCATCAGTTACGAGCATATACGCGCGAAGCTTGCGGCGAGGCAGACTCAAATGTCCATCGACAGAGACAAATTCACCGCCGCCTATAAGGTCATGGTAGACGCCGTTGCGTCCGACTTTGATTATTACATTCGATTCGGATTCTGCATCCGATTCAGTCGCGTTGTATACCCCGATAAACGCGCGGTTGACATATACATATACGTCGGGGCGGTCGCTGTAGCTCGTGATACCGCTTTCATCAAATATCCGGCGGAGCAGCTCGCGCGGCGGCAGCATTCCGCAAAAGTATATGTTTTTAACGCCGCAGCATTGCTTCTCGGCGGCAGCGAATTTGCCGTCCTGCCAGTGGGCGAGCGGACGCGCTGAGCTGTCGTCGACTGACAGATACGGATCATCCGCGGGCGAAGCGAACGACCTGCCGTCATAGACGATATCTCCATGCGCACAGCCGCTCTCGACTACCCTCATTCCCACGATATCGCTGACGCGCTCGACCGAACAGCCGCCGCGCTTCATGTAATCGGGCGCGTACAGCCACAATAATGTCTTGCCCTCGCGGCAGTTTTC
The DNA here is from genome assembly GCA_904386005.1 of Candidatus Flemingiibacterium merdigallinarum. Classification (GTDB taxonomy): domain Bacteria; phylum Bacillota; class Clostridia; order Oscillospirales; family CAG-272; genus Flemingiibacterium; species Flemingiibacterium merdigallinarum. The sequence continues at coordinate 15,488 of CAJFKR010000054.1, read as the reverse complement.
GTCGATGCAGCGCTTGGTGTGCTCCGAAAGGTCGTATTGGTTGACAAATATATACAGCTTGTACTCTCTCACAGCGGGCAGCGCGGCGTCCGAAATCGAGTATATATCATACGGAACTCCGGTCGACGCGAGCAGGCGACGCAGACCGCACAGCACGGTCGACGCGATAGGCGACGACTTGCGTACATGGTACATCGACTCGCCCTCGGCGAATATCGCGACCTCGGCGACGCTCGACTTGTCAGCGCCGCGCAGCCGCTCCTCAAGCGACAGCATATGCTTGACCGCCGCCATCATCCGCTCGGAGCGGAACCAACCGTCGAACATATCGAACCACCACATCGCCGCGCCCTGCGACTGGCAGTACAGAAAATCGCGGTACATCAGATTTATTGACTCGTCGTCGTTTTTACACTTGCTCTCGGAGCCTGGGAAGTGTCGGCTGTCGTAGATTTGATTACCGAACTCGTTTAAGATAGGCTCGTCCAGCCGGTCGGGCGTAGTGTGCGTCCGGTGGTCGAATTCGAGGAAGTAGAGCTTGTCATGCGCCCACAGCGTTTTCTGCGTGACCATAAATCCGCTGGGGTCGGTCTGAGAGCGGTAGGCGTAGGACGACGGACTCGATATCATGTCGATGTCGGGCGACAGGAACACCCGCTCGTAGTCGAGATGTCCGGCGTTGTGCAGCCGCGGCGTACCCAGCTCGAACAGGTAGCCGAAATAGAGTCCGACTAATTTCTGATAATTGACCGTCTCTTTCAGCTCGTGTGCGAAATAGAGGATAAGGTCGGAGATAAGCTCGGCGTGAAAGCGGCGGGCGTCATATACATCCTGCTCGGACGCTTCGAGGAAGTTTCCGCCCGCGCGTTCGAGCCGCTCGCGAGACGGCAGGCGGATGCTGTCGTCGCCCATATAACGCCGATACGCCGCCTCCTTTATTAGGTTTGGCTCCTCGTAGTCGAAGTCGGAGAACCATTCGGTCGTGGTCCCGCCGAGCAGGAAGTAGCCGTATATCCGGTCTCCGTACTTCTCCTCGCAGTGCTTGACCACGGCGCGCAGGTAGTCGGCGGCAGCGCGGCGGTAGTCCTCGTCGCCAGCAATCTGTGAAAGGTGCGTGAACGAATTCGGCACACCGTGCTTTTTAATATACCAGCCGCGCGTGTCGAGCTGGAACATCGGCGCGAAATAGGCTTCGGGCGCGTTTTCGATGAACATATCGAGCTGACGGTCGACCGGCGTGAAGTCATACTCGCCGTCGCCGACCCACGACTCGCCGAAGCGCGAATAGGGCACGCCAAGTCCGGATATGATTCCGCTCGACAAAACGCTGAAAAGCCGCACGCCGGCTTCGTAGAACTCGGAGATATTGCGCGGATTCGGTCGGAAGGATTTGAACGACAGCGGCGGATATAGCCGGCCGCCGATTTCAATCAGGTGCTCGCCGTTTTGTTTGACGATGGATACTTTCATTTTATTTGTCCTTTCTATGGCTGTGTCAGCATGGCAATTCGGCGCGGCGGGATATTGCTACAGCGCGGGATTTATTTTTATGGTTACGCGATTTCATTAGTGCGTATCGCTAATTTCTTCCCGCGCAGGGCCGCTGCGGGCAGCGGGTGCAATCGCGGCTGAGCCTTATTGAAGTTAGAATTGTTAATAATAGCGGCGCGGTGTTTGTACCGCGATTCAGACGGCAGTGTATATTTCACGATAATCCACACCGCTCTCATGACTGAATAGTCCATGACGAATTCACAATTATTATATCAAATCCCTGCCGAGCCGTCAATATTACTGCCGTAATTTTAAGTCTACCCGTAGGCGGCAAAAGCTCCGGCGTCTACCTACTGGAGGCATCGACCGGAGCAATTGTATATTTAATTATACCTGACAGTTAATGACACAATTGTCAGAATTGAATCTGACGCCGTATCATCTTTGTACCGATGTATTACCCTTGCGCCGATGTTTTGTCCTTTCGCGGATGCCTTACCCTTGCGCGGATGTCCTATCCTTGCGCGGACAATTCATCTTAACACACAGATATCTCATCTTTTGGCGACTGCGAGCGTCTTTTTCGCCATATCCGACAGCTTGACCGTGCCGACTCCGAATATCGACGTCGCGAGCTTGTCACCAATCGGCTCATACCACTCGGAGGGCAGAGCCGCAAAGCCATTGCGCATACCGAGCACCGAGCCGACCGTCGCGCCGTTGCAGTCGGTGTCGAAGCCGGTCTGCACAGCGAGTCCGATTGAGCGTGTGTAGTCGCCGCCGCCATAGATCAGTGCCGCGGCTACGATCATCGCGTTCGAGATTGTGTGGCACCAGCCGTGGTCGGTATATTCGTTCCACTTCTCGTGTATGAACGCGAAGCAGTCGTCAACCGATTTGCCGTCGTCGTACATTGCCAGCACCGACTTTACGTCCTCGGTAAGCCGCGAGGTCGCGGGGATCTGACCGAGTCCCGACTCGATTATCTCACGGATGTCGTCGCAGACCGCCGCCTCGGCTATCATCGCGGCGGCGAACATTTCGCCGTAGATTCCGTTCTTGATGTGCGATATCGACGCGTCGCGCCATGCCATTTCGGCGGCGAGCTCGGGGTTGCCGGGGTTTATGTAGCCGAAGTAGTCGCCGCGTATCTGCGCGCCGATCCACTCGCGGTAGGGGTTCTTGTATATCGCCGACTCGGGCGGATTGTAGCCCATGACAAAGTTGCGGAACGCTACCCGTTCGGCGGTGCAGTACGCGTTTTTCGGCTGATAGTCGAGCCAGACGCGCGACACATCCCACGGCGTGAAGTCGATTCCGTATCGGTCGATGAGCACCGACGCGAGCACGGTGTAGTTCGTGTCGTCGTCCACCGGCGCGCAGTCGATCGTGTCGGGATAGCACTTGCCCTTTAGCCGGTAGTTGAACTTCGAGCAGATCTCGTCGGTGAGCTCGGCGTCGCGTATATAGCGGGTCATCGGGTAGTTTCCGGTCTGCTTTAAGAGCGGAACGAGCTCGTTTGTGCGGATGCCCTCGATGGGCTTGCCGAGCAGGCAGCCGCAGGTGCGTCCGACCCACGCGCCGTATATCTTGTCATACAGCTTGTCAGCCTCGGGCGCGCGCGCCGGCTTCGCCGTGTCGGGACGGAGCAGCTTTATCGTCTCGAGGTCGGACGGCTCGTTGTATCCATACCCGTCGCGCAACGGAGCGTTCAGGACTATTTCGAACAATATGTCAGCGATTTTGGTCTTGGCGTCTCCGTTCGGCAGCTTCGCGACCGCGCGGAACAATTCCTCATAGGCGCCGATGTCCTTGCCCTCCTCGAACGACTGCGTCAGCTCGGTTATCAGCTGCGTCGAATAGTTCTCCCAGCCGTGCATGGTCGAATACTGCGGGCTCAGCTTCTTGTCGAACGAAAGCTCCTCGCTTGTGCGTCGGTCGCTGTCAAAGATAAGCGCGTCGACCGATATGTTGAAGTATTTCGACAGCTTGATTATATTGTCGATATCGGGGAGCGCGCTGCCCGACTCCCACTTCTGCACTGCCTGACGCGATACGCCGACCAGCTCGGCGAGCTTCTCCTGCGTCATGCCCGCGTCGGTGCGCAGGCGTCCGATTATAGCCGAAAAATTCATATTTCACAGCTCCTTTATGATTTTATTCGGGTCGTGTCCGTATAACACTTTAATATTAGCGGTGCCTACATAAAATTGCGGTTCTGCCGCTGACTATATTATATCAGATATCATGCGGCAAAATCAACAGCTATTAATAAACAAACCGCGCAACTGTCAGTTGTCACGACATACAAATCTGTATCAAACGATAAGTCACACCGCGCCCACACAAATATTCTTCTTATCCGGATAAACCCGATTCCGCACAAACGCGATCGCCGCGTCGGCGGCGCACCGGCAAATCGAATCCAGGTTTCGGTTCAAATAGACGCAGTCAATTCCGTTTATGTTTGTTGAGCCGGCGCGGTTGCCGTGATTCTGATAATCGTGTCCGGCGACGACCGCGCCGCGCAGCTTCAGCTTTATTGCCGCGAGCGCGGTCTCGCGGAGCTGTCCGGTCAGATTGTAGATGAAATCGAAATCATTCTGACCGGCGACACATATCTCGCGCGCGATTTCGGACGCCGACGCCATGCGGTCGGAAATTCTGACCTCGGCTATGCTCCGCGGAAAGCCGCGCGATAGAAAGCCCGACTTGCGCTCCGACGCGAGATGGCTGCCGTCGCTGACAAACAGCACCGAGCCGTTCGCGTGATTCGACCACTCGCGCAGCTCCCTGCCCTCCGCGAACGCGTCGGAGCTTATGCAGAAGGTGTTCGGTATTTCGACATTTTCGTATTCGACTTTATCAAACAGAAATATCACCGGCACTCGCTTAGAAAAGTCGAGCAGCAGCTTGTACTGCTCGTCGTCGGGCAGGATTGAAATAAGCACGATCCCCGCCCCCAGACGCTCTGCCTCATCGAGGTATTCGCCGAAAATCAGACTCGAGCGGCGCGGGTAGATGTTGATTTTACAGCCGTATTGCTTCAGGCGGCTGTGCAGATTGTTCGTCACATAATCCCAAAAGCCGACCGGACTGTCAGGCAGAATCGCGTAGACCGAGCAGCTCCGCTCGGACACAATCCCCTGCCCGCGCGCCGCGGTGATTATCCGCTCGCGCATCGCGCCGTCGACGCCGAAGCAGTGATTCAGCGCCTTGCTGACCGTAGATTTGCTCGAACCGGTCAGCTCGGAGATGATTTCAAGCTCGGAATTTTTCATAAGCCCTCACGCCCTCCTATCTATGAAATCAACGAACAGTTTTGCAACTATATTGTATAACATTGCGCACAGCTTGTCAAGGCAAGTAATCGCAATCGCCGCAACATTGTGCAAGCAGTACATAAATTTCGCGGATATTTTGTTGATATAGTACATTAACAGAAACAAAAATGTACGGTATAATTAAATAAACACAAATACCAGACGCAAGGAACTGCCTGAAAGGAGCATTATTATGGACAGAAAACTCAGAATAGGCGTATTCGGCGGAGCGCGCGGCAGGACTATGATGGATGTGCTGCTGCACCACCCCGACGCCGAGCTCGTCGCGGTCTGCGACAAATACGAGCCTCTGCTTGACGAAGCAAAGGCTCGCGCCGAGCAGTGCGGGACAAGCGTCGCGCTGTTCAACAACTTCGACGACTTCATCAAATACGACCTTGACGCGGTCGTGCTCGCGAACTACGCGAACGAGCACGCGCCGTTCGCCGTTCGCTGCCTGAAAGCCGGCAAGCACGTGATTTCGGAGGTGCTGCCCTGCGAGACTATGGCACAGGCGGTCGAGCTTATTGAGGCGGTCGAGGAGACCGGACTCGTCTACGCCTACGCCGAAAATTACTGCTATATGCGTCACGCGTTCGAGATGTGGCAGAGATATAAAACCGGCGAGCTCGGCGAAGCCACCTACGGCGAGGGCGAATACATACACGACTGCTCGTCGATCTGGCCGCAGATCACCTATGGCGAGAGAAATCACTGGCGCAATATGATGCACGCGAACTTCTACTGCACGCACTCGCTCGGACCGCTCTTGACAATGACCGGACTGCGCCCGGTAAAGGTTGTCGGCTTTGAGACGAAGCCGTCGCAGGATCTGCTCGAGCTGGGCGTATACCACGGCGCGGGTATCGAAATGGTCACGCTCGAAAACGGCGCGGTCATGAAGAGCATCCATGGCGGCCTGAAGCGCGAGCCGAGCAGCATCAACTACGAGCTGTACTGCACGAAAGGCATGATGGAATCGGGGCGGCTCTCGGGCACGTCGACATTCAATCTATACAAAGAGGGCGACCGCCGCTGCGTGGGAGATTGGGAACACTACGAGCCTACGCCGCGAATCGCCGCCGAAGCCGCCGAAAAATACCAGTCGCACGGCGGCAGCGACTTCTTCCCGACACATTTTTTCATTGAAAAGATACTCGGCCGTCCGGACGGCGAATGGTCGATCGACGTATACAAGGCGGTAGATATGGGCATCTGCGGCATACTCGCGTATCGTTCGGTGCTCGCCGGCAATATCTCAATCGACGTTCCGAACCTGCGCGACAAGGCACAGCGCGACAAATATCGAAACGACAACGCCTGCACGAATCCCGCGGTCGCCGGAGATCAGCTATTGCCGCGTTCGTCCTACGGTGAACCGGATATTCCGGATGAGGTGTACGATAAAGTGCGTCAGCTCTGGCTCGACGGTAAAAACGCGTAAAACAAAACAGGGACTGTGATCAATACAGTCCCTGTTATTTTAATATTTCATTTCCACCTGAATCCGCTCGCGAGCAGAGTCACCGAATCGGCGGCGACATTGAGTATACCGCCGTCAACCTCCGCCTGCTTCTCGCTGCCGTCCTCGAGCATAATGTCGCAGTGTCCCGGCTTCAGAGCCGTCATGAACGGTATGTGACCGGCCATGACCGCAAGCTCGCCTTCGAGTCCGCGGACATCGAGCTTCACCGCCCGACCGTTATACAAATCGCCGTCGGGCGTCGATATTTTTAATTCAAACGTGTTCATTTATTTCGCCGTCTTATTTGCCTTCTCGACCGCCTCGTCGATAGTTCCGACAAACAGGAACGCCGATTCGGGCAGGTCGTCGTGCTTGCCGTCGATTATCTCGGCAAAGCCGCGTATCGTCTCGGACAGCGGAACGTATATGCCCGGAAATCCGTTGAACTTCTCGGATACATGGAAAGGCTGCGACAGGAAACGCTGAATTTTTCTCGCGCGCGAAACCGTCTTTTTGTCCTCGTCGGACAGCTCGTCCATTCCCATTATCGCGATGATGTCCATCAGCTCCTTGTAGCGCTGCAGTATGCGCTGAACCTCGCGCGCGACACGGTAGTGCTCCGCGCCGAGTATGTCGGCTGACAGTATGCGCGACGTCGACTCGAGCGGGTCGACCGCCGGATATATACCCTGTGACGAGATCGCGCGCGACAATACGGTCGTAGCGTCGAGGTGCGCGAAGGTCGTCGCCGGAGCGGGGTCGGTGAGGTCGTCAGCCGGCACGTAGACCGCCTGAACCGACGTGATCGAACCTTTCTTCGTCGACGTAATTCGCTCCTGAAGCGCACCCATTTCATTAGCCAGCGTCGGCTGATAACCGACCGCGGACGGCATACGTCCGAGCAGCGCCGAGACTTCACTTCCCGCCTGTGTGAAGCGGAAGATATTGTCTATGAACAGCAGCACGTCCTGCCCCTCGACGTCGCGGAAGTATTCGGCCATCGTCAGTCCGGACAAAGCCACACGCATACGCGCTCCGGGCGGCTCGTTCATCTGACCATACACCAGCGTCGTCTTGTTGATGACGCCCGACTCGGTCATTTCGTTGTACAGGTCGTTTCCCTCGCGCGTGCGCTCGCCGACTCCGGTGAATACCGAGAGACCGCCGTGCTGCTTCGCGACGTTGTTGATAAGCTCCATTATCAGCACGGTCTTGCCGACGCCCGCGCCGCCGAACAGACCGATTTTACCGCCCTTTGAATAGGGACAGATGAGGTCGATGACCTTGATTCCGGTCTCGAGTATCTCGGTCGACGTCGACAGCTCATCGTAGTCGGGCGCGGCGCGGTGAATGTTCATCCGCTCGCAGCCCTCGGGGTCTGGCTTGTTGTCGACCGTGTTGCCGAGTACGTTGAATATGCGCCCGATAGTCTTGTCTCCGACCGGAACGGTTATCGGTCCGCCGGTGTCGGTGACCTCAACTCCGCGCTGTAAGCCGTCGGTCGACGCCATCGCGATGCAGCGCGCGGTGTTGTCTCCTATGTGCTGCGCGACCTCGACAGTTAGCGTGCGCTCGCCGATCGGTATCGTAAGCGCGTTGTATATCGACGGCAGACCGCCTTCTTCAAAGCGGACGTCGACGACCGGTCCCATGACCTGCGCGACTCTGCCTTTGTTATTCTCCGCCATTTATTTCCTCCGTACAAAATATTATAAGTCCGGATAATCCGATTACGAGCCGCTTCCGGCGACAATCTCGGTGATTTCCTGGGTAATAGCTCCCTGACGCGCGCGATTGTATTCGAGCTGCAAATTCATAATCATCTCCTCGGCGTTTTTGCCCGCCGAGTCCATCGCGCATCGTCTCGCCGCGACTTCGGACGCGAAGCTCTCGCGCACCGCTCCGACCAGTATTCCGGCAATATATTCGGGCACGACCGCGTTTAATATCGACACCTCGTCCGGCTCGAATATTATGCTGCCGGTATGAGACACCGCTTTTTCGTCGCGTGTCAGCGGCAGAAGCCACTCGATCACCGCCTCCTGCGACAGCATCGAGATATAGCGCGTGCTGATTATCCCTAACCTGTCATACGCTCCGTCTACAAAATCGGCGCATAACTGGCGCGCGAGCGCCGACGCCGAATCGAGCGAATAGTGCTCGGACGAATCGAGCTTCGGGTCGTAGGTGCCGGGTCTGTACCGGTCGCAGGCGCGCTTGCCGATCGGGATGAACTGGGCGCCGTCATACTGCGCCGCGAGACGGAATATATTCGCGTTGTAGCCGCCCGCGAGTCCGCGGTCTCCGGCTATGACTATAATGCGTCTGCGCGAGTGATAGTCGCCCTCGGACGTGCGCATATACGCGCTCTTCTGGCATTCGCGCGATTCGGTCAGCCTTGCTATCACATCTCTGACCGCAGCCGAATACTGACGTCCCTTTAGCATAGCGTCGTTCGCGCGCCGCAGCTTCGACGACGCGACAAGTCCCATCGCCTTGGTCAGATGCAGGGTCGAGTCGACGCTCTTGATTCGGCTGCGTAACGCCTTCGTATCTGCCACGGCTTACACCTTCACTTCGGGGAGCAGCGCTTTCAGCTCGTCTATATCCTCGTCGTCCCAGCTGCCCGACTCGATGCGGCCGAGCCAGTCGACGTGGTTCGCCTCGAGACGGTCGAACAACGCCTGCTCATAATCCTTGACCTTGTCGACGTCAACCCTATCGAGATAGCCGTTGATGACCGCGTAAACTATCGCGACCTGACAGCCGACTCTGACCGGCGAGTTGCGTCCCTGCTTCAGCACCTCGACAATGCGCTCGCCGAGCGCAAGACGCGACTTCGTATCCGCGTCAAGGTCGCTGCCGAACTGCGCGAACGCCTGTAATTCGAGGTACTGCGAATATAACAGCTTCAATTCGCCCGAGACCTTTTTCATCGCCTTTAGCTGTGCCGAGCCGCCGACACGGCTGACCGAGATACCCGGGTTGATAGCCGGCATGACGCCCGAGTGGAACAGCTCGGTCTCGAGGAATATCTGTCCGTCGGTGATTGAAATGACATTTGTCGGAATGTACGCCGACACGTCGCCCGCCTGAGTTTCGATAATCGGCAGCGCGGTGATAGTACCTCCGCCGTATTCGGGAGCTACGCAGGCGGCGCGTTCGAGCAGTCTCGAGTGCAGGTAGAACACGTCGCCCGGGTAGGCTTCACGTCCCGGCGGACGGCGTATCAGCAGCGACAGTGCGCGGTAGGCGACCGCGTGCTTCGACAGGTCGTCGTATATTATCAGCACGTCGCGTCCCTTTTCGCGGAAATATTCAGCCATCGCGCAGCCCGAATAGGGCGCGATGTATTGCAGCGGCGCGCTCTCGGACGCCGACGCGGATACGACTATTGTATACAACATCGCGCCGCAGCGTTCAAGCTCGTTCACAAGCTGAACGACCGAGGTGCTCTTCTGCCCGATCGCGACGTAAATACAGATTACATTCTGTGTCTTCTGATTGATAATAGTATCGATGGCGATCTCGGTCTTACCGGTCTGGCGGTCGCCGATAATCAATTCACGCTGACCGCGGCCGATCGGTATCATGCTGTCGATAGCCTTGATTCCGGTTTGAAGCGGCACCGATACGCTCTTGCGCTCGATGATGCCGGGAGCTTCCGATTCTATCGGACGCTCCTCTTGGCAGCCGGTCGGACCTTTACCGTCTATCGGCTGACCGAGCGCGTTCACGACTCGACCGAGCATACCCTCGCCGACCGGAACCGAAAGCACGCGTCCGGTGCGCTTGACAAGCGTACCCTCGCGGATGTTGTTCTCGTCCGACAGGATAGCTACCGATACCGTCTCGTTTTCGAGGTTCTGCGCCATACCGAAGCTGCCGTCATCGAATTCGAGCAGCTCGCTCGCCATGCAGCTGCGCAGACCGTATACTCTCGCGATGCCGTCGCCGACCAGTATTACGCTGCCGGTTTCGGTCATCTCTATTTTTGATTTGTAATTCTTTATCTGATCTTTAATGATTTGACTGATTTCCTCGGGTCTTAAATTCATTAAATCGATCACACCTTTCCGAACCGATAAAACAGACTTGACTATTTGATCAGTTCCCTTATATCCGACAGCTGACTTTTTATGCTGCTGTCGATGACCTTTCCGTCAACCCTCACGACGATGCCACCGATAAGCGACTCGTCGGTCGAAAAAACGCACTCCACCTTGTGTCCGAGACGCTTCTCGAGATTCTTTCTGAGCGCGTCCATCTCAGCGCCATTAAGCGGCGCCGCGGAGGTTACATACGCCGTCGACATGCCCATCGCCGATTTGAATATCGCCTGAAACTCGTCGATTATCTCGACAAGCTCCCTCGAGCGCCCGTTCTTCATTAACAGCTTTAAGAACGAGGCTATGCTTGTCATAACCTCGTCGCCTGAAAAGGCAGCGTCAAGCGCCGCCTCGCGCTCGTGCATCGGTATCCCGGGCGAGCACATGAAATCAATGTATTCGGGGTTCTCGACTACAAGCCGCTTTACAAGCTCGAGCGCGTCGGAGTATTCCTGTCCCTTGTCCTGTTCCGAAGCGAGTCTGAACAGAGCTTCGGAGTACTCTCTCGATACGTCGTTCATTTCGAGTCACCCAGATCATTGATAAACGAATCGATGAGCTCGTGCTGATCCTTGTCGTTTATCTCACGCTTGATGAGCGTCTCCGCGATCCTCGACGACACGTCGGCGATCTCCGATTTCATATCCTCAGCCGCCTTTTCGCGATCGAGTTTGATTGTCTCCTCGGCACGGCGGACCATGTCGTCAGCCTTGGATTTGGCTTCATTCATCAGCTTCTCACCGCGGCGGTTTGCCTCCTCGACGGCTTCGTCGCGAATCCGCTTGGCCTCGGCGTCAGCTGTCGCGAGCCGATTCGCGTATTCGGTCTTGTCTGCGAGCGCGTCGCGCTTGGCGGTTTCCGCGTCTTGGTACTGTGAGTCGATAGCCACGCGCCTTGATTCAAGCGTGCGTCTTACCGGCTCATACAGGAACTTTTTCAGTATCAGGAAGAGTATCAGCAGATTGCAGAGCGATATCAGTATCTGCCAGATGTTGACAGAAATCACTTCCATTGATTGCATAATGTAATAATTCCCTTCCGTTAATAATATTCGTATATCCCACAACGTCTCACGGCAGGCTGTATGCCCGCCGCGTCCGGCGTTATTTTGCCTAATCCGACCGATATTGCCGGCTTGGACATCAGAGCCGCGGCATTACATCATGCCGACGGCGTTTAAAAGGATATCGACAAAACGTCCGGGAGCGAGGAATATCAAAAGGATCGCGATAACCAGCGCGTAAAGACCGGTGGTCTCCGCGATAGCGCAGCCCATGAGCATCGTGGTTGTGACCGCGCCCTTTGATTCGGGCTGACGACCGATAGCTTCGCAGGCCTTTGCGACAGCGTTTCCTTCACCGATACCAGGACCGATACCTGCGATCATCGCGCAGCCCGCGCCGAGCGCACAGCCGCCTAAAATAATACCGATTGCGAGTTCGAGCATTTTTTTCACCTTTCTCCGAAATATCCTCGGAGTCCTTTTTTTATTTCATCGTTATATTTTTAAAGCTCCCGCCGCGATGATTCGACGACAAGCAGAGTGACGATAATTTCTGAATATCGTGAAAGTCAACCGTTATTCGCGACCGCCGCGTTCGAAGACGCCGCTGCGGCGGCAGCTTTTGCCGCGGCTTTTTTCTTTTTCAGCTTCTCCCAGTCGTCAGCCGGGAATCCGCTTGAAATGTAGAGCATTGTCAGCATAGCGAATATGAACGCCTGCAAGCAGCCGCTGAACACATCAAAGTAGACCGACAGCACCGCCGGAATTCCTACTTGCATGAACGGAATCTCGCCGAGGAACCCGGGCAGCCAACCGAGCAGCAGCGACGATAAGCCCTGAAGCGCGGCAGCTATCAGCACGGATATGACCGAGCCGGATATCACGTTGCCGTAATGACGGAACGCCATTGACACCGGAGTCGCGACCTCGCTTATCACGTTGAGCGGCGCGAGCAGCGGCACCGGGTCTCCGAAGCTCTTGACATAATGGACAAAGCCGCACTTACATTTATAGTAGGTGATCAGTATAAATACAATCAGCGCCCATCCGGCGACGATATTGAGGTCGGATGTCGGCGGATACAGTCCGATAAGCGACAGCAGACTTGATGTCGCCGACAGTCCCATTATCGCCGCGACAAATGGAGAGAAGCCCTTGAAGTATTCGCCCATATTTTCGCGCACGAGCTTGTCGGTCGTCTCGACAATCCATTCGGCAATGAGCTGACGCTTGGTATTCGCCCGCTCGGTAAGACCGTGTGTGAAGAAGCGGCAGAGCCAGAACAGCGAAAATATGACGAGCCATGAGTTTATCTGTGACTCGGTTATCGGCAGATCCTGTATCGGCAGGTCGAGCGTCACGAATATCCGCGCTCCCGAAATCGAAATTTCCTCGGAAGCCGGCTTTGTCGCCACCTGAAGCATGATACCGAGGACGAGGGGCAGCAGAGCAAGTCCGATATACAGCCGGTCACAAAGCTTAAAACGGCGACTGTTTTTATTCATATGTGATCTTACCATTCCTTTCCATAAACAATATTTGCATAAAGACTACCAGCGAGCTGTCAAGAAAACCGTGCGGCTTGTCTTAAAATCAATCGTCGTTCTTCATGAACCTATCGGCGAGCGGCCGCAGCGCGACCGCGATTCGGACAAAAAACAGCGGTATCAGCGTGGCGAGCACCGAAAAGCATGGGAGAAGTACGCCGAGCGCGGCACAAATCACAAGCATCAGCATACGCAGGGTCATCGACAGCTTCACATGGCCGCGCGCTTCCTTTTCCTCGAGTTCGAGCGAGGTCTGGACAGTCAGTCCCATGAGAAGAAAATTCAGCACCGCGACGCCGCCGCCGAACAGATTTCCGAGCAGCACTGTGTAGTCCCATTCGCCGACGATCAGAAATATCGCCTGCATGAGCGCGCTCAAAATGAGCGTCATGAACGCGACATATAAAGTTTCACGCTTCACTGTGGCGTCGAGCTTTGACAAGTCACACTTCCCCTTTCCTTTGGCGACTGTATATGAAATACCGACGCCGAAATATTGGCTTTGATAAAATTATATCATATTTGAGTATTCAAAACAATTGACATTATATACAAATTTTTGGTGATTTCAACAACCATATTGCCAATAAAAACCGACCGCTTTTGATTAAAAAGTCAAAATAACTTATTCAAACCGCCTCGCGAAACTGACCGTGGTAAAGATTTGAATAGAGTCCGTTCTTTGCGAGCAGTTCTTCGTGAGTTCCCTGCTCAATTATGCGACCGTCGTCGATAACCGCTATCATGTCGGCGTTTTTAATGGTCGACAGCCGGTGTGCGACTACTATCGTAGTTCTGCCGCGGCAGAGCTCGTCCAGCGCCTGCTGGATCATTATCTCGGTCGTGTTGTCGAGCGCGCTCGTCGCCTCGTCAAGTATAAGTATTGGCGGATTTTTCAAAAATACTCGCGCGATAGAAAGTCTTTGCTTCTGACCGCCCGAAAGCCTTACACCGCGTTCGCCGATCTGCGTCTCGTAGCCGTCGGGCAGAGTCATGATGTAGTCGTGTATATTCGCTCGCTTGGCAGCCTCGACGACTTCGTCGTCGGTCGCGTTGAGCCGGCCGTAAAGAATATTCTCCTTTATGCTCGCGTTGAACAGATAGATGTCCTGCTGTACAATTCCGATGTTGCGCCGCAGCGACTCGAGCGTCATTGTGTGTATCTCGCGCCCATCTATAAGCAGCTCGCCCGAGACGATATCGTAGAAATGCGGTATCAGGTGGCAGATTGTCGTCTTGCCGCCGCCCGACGGCCCGACAAGCGCGAAGGTCTGCCCCTTGCCGATTTTCATCGACACATCCTTGAGCACGTCCTTGGTCTCGTCGTAGCCGTAGGTGACGTGGCGCAGCTCGATAGAACCCTCAAGCCGTCCGCAGTCGACCGCGCCCGGAGCGTCGCATTCCGGCACCGCGTCCATGATCTCAATAAAGCGCTCGAAGCCGGTGACGCCGTTCTGATACTGTTCCATGAAGTTTATAAGCGTCATTACCGGAGTGACAAACAGTCCGATCGAAACTATAAACGTCGAGTAATCGCCGAACAGGATTTCGCCATTGTACAAAAACAAACCGCCGGCTATCAAAACGACGACGTTGAAGATATCGGTGATGAACGACGTTCCCGAGTGGAACTGACCCATCGCCTTGTACGCGTCGCGGCGCGCGGAGACGAACTCGTTGTTTCCGACCTCGAACTTCTCGCGTTCCTTTTCGGAGTTTGTGAACGCCTTTGTGACGCGTATTCCCGAGATGCTCGATTCGAGCGAAGCGTTGATCTCGGCTATCGACTCGCGGCTCTTCTTGAACGCGTCGCGCATACGCGTGCGCAGCGCGAGCGAAATTATGATAAGGAACGGCACGCAGGCGAAGACTATCAATGTGAGCGGCAGGTTTATGCTCGAAAGATAAATAAATGACGTTATCACAGTGATTGTCGAAATCAGTATATTCTCCGGACCGTGGTGCGCAAGCTCGCTTATGTCCATCAAGTCGTTGGTCATGCGCGACATTATCTTGCCGGTTTCATGATTGTCATAGAAGCCGTACGGCAGGCTCTCGAGCCGATTGAACATATCCGAGCGCATCTGTGCCTGCATACGCACGCCCATGACATGGCCGTAGTACTGCACGAAATAGTTGAGCAGCATACGCACGACATAAACCGCGAGCAGGGCGATTCCGAATATCACAATAAGGCGATACTTCCGGTTCGGAATCAGGTCGTTGAGCATACTGCGCGTGATTATCGGATAGACTATTCCGATGAGCGATATCAACAGCGACGCGCCCATATCGAGAAAGAACAGCAGCTTATGCGGCTTGTAATATGAAATAAAACGTCTTAGCATAATAGACCAAACCTCTCATACATGGTATAATTTGAATTTTCAACACCATACATTATATATTATTTCGTTTCAAAAGTCAAGCAAAATGTCCGAATTAAATATTAGCCGATTGTAAAAGTCATTAAAAAGAAAGCTGTAATATTACCAAAAGCAAGAAAAAAACCCCCACAAGGAGGCAGAATCAAAAAAAACGCGAAAG
>CAJFKR010000053.1 GCA_904386005.1 Candidatus Flemingiibacterium merdigallinarum | reverse complement strand
ACACATCATCGCACTTGCCTGCGGACAACCGCCGGAGGGATATTCAAAGTGGACACTACGGCTGCTTGCGGACAAAGCAGTTGAGCTTGGGTATATAGAGTCTATATCACACGTTACGATTTCAACAATTCTTAAAAAAAACGAATTTAAGCCTAACCTGTAAATACCGTCCCGGATGCCCCAACTGCACGGCATACAGCCCCACATAAAAACGGAGGCGAGCCCCACCAAAAATCGGTCCCCGCCCCACCGAAATCAACTCATTCAAGTTGCCCATCGTCACGCAAACCCCCGCCGACACTTCTCCACCGCCAAGAGCTGCGCGAAGCGCAGGCTTCATGCCTGTAGCACAAGCTGAAGCTTGTGCCAAAAGTGTCGGCGGAACCTGAGCCACTGTGCCAGCGACTACCGCCTTATCTCATTCGATCTCATTTGACCTGATTCCATGCCTCTCCCTCATCGAGGTATTACCGTCAACGAGTATCTGGTAAGCGTTATGAACAATCCTGTCCATAATCGCCTCAGAGATCGGACTGTCATTCTCCGGATCGGGGTTAACCCTCCTGTACCAGCCTTCAGTCTCAAACTGAGTACAGAAAATTGTTGTCATGTGTTTGTGTTCCGTCATTCGCCTTGGCAAATTGTCCTTTGCCCGATGATCGTCCCGAACCGGATTGCGTTGAAGCCCCTGTACCGCTCTTCAGTATTGTACTTATGAGGCGGATTGACGGAGCTTGAGTGTACGAAAACACCCCATCGCAAGCTGATTCGAGTTTCTTGACTCCGTATTTCTCACCTAACTTTGTAAGGCTTGCGCAAGCCTTGAATCCCTGTTCAGGCTCTTTTCCCAAGGTCAGAAAGTGGCTGACAACTTTGGCGGTCTTCTCGCCGATCAGGTCGAATGGCACTGAGTACTTGTTATTTCCGTCAGAAATAAGATAATCCGAACCTACAGTCAGGTTCGGATTCCATGTGGCAAGCTCATAACGCTGATTGGGTAATGGCTTCATATATGCCTTTTCTTCTTAGAGGTAAGCACTCTTCCGGCAGCCTTCGCGCCGCTTGAACTCACGGATATTAAGCTCTTCGAGCTTTAAGCTGACAGCTTCCTTTGCTTCGGTAAGAGTGAAGAAATGTTCATTACGCAGAGCCGCGAGTATCCATGTTGACGCGAATCTCACAGTGCCTTCGGCGTGGCTTTTGTCCCTTGGATGCTCGACTCTGGCGGGAACTATAGCAGTGTCATAATACTCGGCGAGTTCCTGGTAGCTTCGGTTGAGGACTGTTTCATAGCGGGTGTTCTTAATGACTCCGGTCTTTAGGTTATCCGTGATAAGAAGGCGAGTCGCTCCGCCGAAGTATTCGTAGGCATGGATATGGCAGTTAAGCCAGTTTTCGAGCTTCATGTCGGAGGTGGCTTCGGCGTATGTGTATCCGCTGTATGGCAGGACGGCTATGAAGAGATACGCTGGAAATTCTTCACCTGTCACCGAGTCGTAGATGGGTAATGTCTGACCTGCCCAGTCGACCTCCATGGCGTCTCCGGGTTTGTGATGGATACGCATTGTCGCTTTCGTGATGCTTGCCCAGGCGCGATACTTGTCGCCGAACTGTGTTGGCATGTATGGGCGCTTGCCGAGAGTCTCGGCTTTCTGGCGATACTCGTCCCAGAGGAGCGTCAATGTCACCTTGGGCTTGGCTAACTCCTTGTGTATGTATGTGAAGTCTGGGGTAAGATAGGCGTTGTCTGACGCGTACCTGTTCGGGAAGAGGATGGCTTCGAGTTGTTCGTTGCTGAACGAGTCATCAAGTGGATACGTGATTCCATTCGCTTTTGCCGCGGCCAGCACCTCACGGATTGTGTGTCGGGAGCAGTGAAGACTCGATTCGAGCTGTCGTTGGCTGTAGCCTTCGTGACTCAGCCGCAGGATTTCTTTGTAGTTTACCATTTTGGTATACCTCCGTTGTTTTGTCGCACTTTCGTGCGCAACGTTATTATACCATAGATTTTCGTCTTTTTTGTTATGTGGGGCTCGCCTCCGTTTTTATTACTATTTGTGATCCTTTGCATACGGCTCGTATTTTGCGATCAGCGCGCGGTACCAGTCCTCATCACGCACGCCGTCATAGCAGCCGTAGGTCGCGAGGTAGCCGAGCTCGCGCCTGACATCGTTTTCCTCAAAGCCCGAATTTACATTAGACTTCTTGAAAATATATCCCCTTACAGCCAGCGATGTGTGTTTTACCAGCTCCGGCAGCTCGTCGTATTGTCTCGCGTGGTCAAGACCGATGTCGAGATATTCGGCGGCTTTTGTGTAGTCCGGCTTCATCGCGTATTGATTCGCGGCGGAAATATACAATTCGCCCAGAATATAGTGACAGAATCCGTAATCGCCGTCCTCATATATCAGCTTAATAAGTGATATTGCTTTCTCGAATACCGCCAATTTTTCGTCAGAACCCGAATCATAGCCCCTGCAGACATTGTAAGCGTATTTTTGCAGCTTGATTGCGAGATACTCAGTGAACGCGGTGATATTACGCTTCACGTATTCGGTATACTTTTGCGTGTCGCTTGCCGAGTAGAACGACTCGAGCGCCTCATCGCGTGTTTCGTAGTAGGTGTTCGGGAATTTTTCGCAGTACTCGACCGTCTTCTCATACAGCCCGTCGTTCTGATAGAGAGTGGACAGAATCTCTATCGTCGAATAACGCAGCTGATCGATTGTACATTCGTCCATAATTCGCTGACAGAGTCTGTACAGCTCCTCCTTGTGTACCACATAACCGAACGGCTTCTCGGTATAATGCGGGTCTTGGTATAGCTGCCACACATATTTCTCGATTACGCGGAAATCGTTCGGATATCGCTTGTATATTGACGCTGTAAGCTCAAACACATCGATGCTCCGCCCGAGATTGTTCAGTCGGTTATATTCGTCAAGAAAGGCTGATATCTCGGCTTCGTCGCGCGCCTTATCGATGTCGAGCAGATAATCGGCGCTCACGTCAAAATAGTTCGCAAGCAGCGGCAGCTGCGAGATATCAGGCGATGTCCGCTCGCACTCCCACTGTGACACAGCGCGCGGCGTGATGCCGAGATATTCGGCGAGCTGCTCCTGTGTGATACCGCGCTCACGGCGAAGCTGCTTGATTTTTGTACCAATTGACACGATATTCACTCCTTTATTTTATTAAGATGCATCTGTGTATACAGTATACAAGATTTTTAAGCGGAATAAAACGAAGTGGTTTAATATATGAGTATAGAATCGCTGTGTATTTTGAGTATAAATATACTGACGACAATACGAAATTACATCTGGCAGCAAAAAAAAGAACGGTCGATATAAAATCGACCGCTTGAAATGGTTGCGGAGGAAGGATTTGAACCTACGACCTTCGGGTTATGAGCCCGACGAGCTACCGGACTGCTCCACTCCGCGATATACGCACCAAAGGTGCTGGTGCCGGAAACCGGGCTCGAACCGGTACGAGATGTTAGTCTCACGGGATTTTAAGTCTCGGGCGTCTGCCAATTTCGCCACTCCGGCATTTCGGTTTACCGAACCAGCAGCCGCTATTTCCGACTGCCTATATAGTATACCACATCTCGAAGCATTTGTCAATAGATTTTTGCAAAAAAGTTTGAAATAGCAGATACAATAATATTACAAATGCAAACCTACTAATAATAGTCGAATATCACATATCAGCTTTTCATTGTCACCTACAGATATCCGAACATTAGTCATTATGTTCTGCTATATTTCTTTTCGTCTAATTGATATGCAATTTCTTCTGTGATATAATATAAGCAACAATGATATATGAGGAGGACAGCCATGGAAGAAATATTAATAGTGCGTCCGAGTACGGCGCATAACGCTTATAAGGTTGCCGCTGATAGCTTCGCCGAGCTCGCGGCAAGGATAGCCGGCGCAGACGTTGATATCCTGACTGACGATGCTTCACTGCCCGACGACTCGCGTCCGATTGTCATTCTCGGAAGCGACGCGGTCAATCACCTGTCCGCAAAGCTCTATTTTGAACGGGTAGTCGATGGCTTCGATATCCGGTACAATACCGACGACTATTCGATAATTTCCGCGCAATGGAAGAATCATCAGGTGTTGCTTTTGTCCGGCGGTCGGCCGCGCGCGGCGATATATGCCGTATACCGCTACTTCGAGCTGTTCTGCGGCTGCCGTTATTTCTGGGACGGCGATCGGATTCCGAGTGCCGGCACACTGCCTTTCGACAATATCCACGTCTCTGAATCGCCCCGCTTCGAATATCGTGGTCTGCGCTATTTCGCGCATCGCAGTCTGCACCGCTTCCAAGCCGAGCACTGGAGTTTTGACGACTGGAAGCAGGAAATTGACTGGATACTTAAAAAGCGGCTGAATATGTTCATGCTCCGGATCGGACTTGACGACCTGTTCCAGAAAGCCTTCCCTGACCTTGTCAGCTATCCTGATCCGACACAACCTCTGCCCGAAGCCGGAGACGGCTTTGACGACCGGACGCTGTTCTGGTCGCTCGAATACCGCGGCGAGCTTCGGCGTCAGCTGCTCGAATACGCGTTCGAGCGCGACCTCTGGCACCCCGAGGACTGCGGCACAATGACGCACTGGTATTCGCGCACACCGCTCGAATACCTCGAAAAACGCAAGCCCTCCCTGCTCTCCCAGAAAAGCCGCGGCTACAGCGAAGCTACCGGTCTCGTCTGGGATATCCGTGACGACCGCAATCTGAACGACTACTTCAAGCTGACCGACACGCACATCCGCGAATACGGCAAGCCCGAGCTTTTCCATACAATCGGTCTCGCCGAGCGCAGCTATTCGGACGACCGCGAGGAGAATATGCGGCTCAAACTGAATGTCTACCGCCGTATCGCGTCACATCTCAAGGAGAAATACCCGAACGCGCCGCTGCTCATCGCGAGCTGGGATCTGTGGATGTTCTACAAACCCGAAGAAGTCCGCAGACTTGTCGCTGAGCTCGACCCGTCGCAGTCGATCATCCTCGATTACACGTCCGATACGACCCGTGAAAGCAACTTCACAAACTGGGGTATCATCGGCAAGTTCCCGTGGATATTCGGCATATTCAGCGGCTACGAATCGAACAGCGAGATCCGCGGTTATTACGAGCTGACGAACGAACGGCTGAAAATCGCCAAGGACGACAGCTTCTGCAAAGGTCTTATCCTCTGGCCCGAGCTGTCGCACGGAGACACTTTTGTCACCGAATATCTCGCCTATAACGCGTGGGAGCGTGAGACTTTATCGATTGACAGCATGATTGAAAAGTATTGCCATGATCGATATTCGAGCAAGGACTGTGACAATATGCTGTCGATCTGGCAGAGTTTCATGCCGATTGTCGAGCTGCGCGCATGGTCAATGCCGCCGTCGCTCAACCAAAGCTACACCGATATTTTCTCTCATATATTCAGATACACCGACCTTGACCGAGACGGCGACCGCAAATACGCCGAGATGCTCGCGTCGGCCGCGAAGCTGCAGACCGCCGCGTCCGAGATCCTGTCGTCATTGTCGAAAATCAGTCCGGATGATGAATTCATCCGCCGCGATATCTTCGACATCGCCCGCACTGTGATCGGCAGATACATCGATTTCGGCTATTACCGCTGCTGTCAGCTCTATTCACTGAATACTGATGAAGGGCGGTCGAACACTGACGCGCTGCTTGAGATGATGAATCTGACGCTCGAGCTGTCGCGCCGCATGAGCGACCTGCTGTCGCTGCACGAGGATTTCTCGATGTTCGCGACCCTCGAAGGTATGCGCGCGGTCACCGACACAAATCCGAATTTCGAGACGACGCTCAAGCACAACGCCGAGTGCGATTACTGCCGGTCGTATATCTATGAAAACGCCGAATATCTCTATGTTCCCGAAACCGAAGCCTTGTTCGGCGAGGTCAGACGCGCGCTCAACGAGTCGCGAGAGGTCGACCGCGACGCCGTTCGCGCGAAATATTCCGAAATACGCAAGGTATACATCGAAACGCCGCTTAAAGATATGCAGAGAAAGGAATTGCCGTCGCTGTCTTGCACTTTGAAGTCGGCTTCCGATATAATCACCGCATATAAATTTTAGCAAAGAAAGGTAACAGCAAATGTCAATCAAGCACACAGCCGTAAGCTATTACGGTCTCAACTACGAGGAACACGCCCGCGCCGATTTCAAGGAAATGCTCGCGCACGGCTGCGACACAGTCATTCTCGCGATAACCGAATTCGACCTCGACTTCTGGTTCCCGAATCTCAACAATATTATAAAGGTCGCCCATGAAGTCGGACTCCGTGCAATCGCCGACCTCTGGGGCATCGGCAAGTACTTCGGCGGCGAGCAGGTCAGCCTGTTTTTGCAGAACAACATACACAACCGTCAGGTATCGGCCATCACCGGCGAGCCGCTCAACGCCGCCTGCTTCAACACCGCGTCGTTCCGCGACTACTTTTTGCGCATGGCGGTGAAGATCGCCGAGAACACCGAAATCGACGGTTTCTTCTGGGACGAGCCGCACTACGCGCTCCCGAAGTCCTACGCGTCGATCACCGGCGGCGCGGGCGAGGACTGGGCCTGCCGCTGCCCGGTCTGCATGAAGAAGTTCGCTGACTACTACGGCTACGAAATGCCGAAGCTGATGAACGACGACGTCAAGCAGTTCCGTTGGCGCGAGGCGCTGAAGATTCTCGCTGACACGTCGCACGCACTCAAGCAGATCAATCCGAAGCTCGAGATCACCTGCTGTGTCCACGCGACGTTGAACACCTACTACGTGACCGAGCTGCGCGGCTATGACAACTGGGACATGGTAGCGTCCTGCCCTGACTTCGACGTGTTCTCGACGACTATTATCAACTGGGAGCTGCCCGAGTCGTTCTTCCGCGACATCACCGAGAGATGCGTAAATATGTCGAAGAAATACGGCAAGGAATCCGAGCGTTGGCTCATGGGCTACAACAAGTCTCCGGCAGACCTCGGTCAGGTCGACCGTGTCGTCGATATGTATGAGTCGCTCGGAGTCGACCGGCTCGCGACCTGGACTTATCGCGGCGGCTACGGCACGTCGGTCGCGGCGAAGAATCCGCTCGCTCTCTGGGACAAGATCGGCGAGAACTACCGCCGAGTTTTGAAGAAATGAAAAAGGTACGCAAAGCGGACAGCGGAGTCATATAAGCCGATATGACAGCAGCCCGTCGTGCGGACGCGCATTCGCGATTGCCGATATGCCGGCAGCCCGTCGTTCAGACCCAAACAAATTTATATTTATAAAGAAAGGTGAATAATTATGCAGGATTACGGTTACTACAGCCAGATCATCGCCAACCTTGATTTGGTCAACAAGACGCAGGAACCCAACATCGACGCCGCCGCGTCGCTCATGGCTGACGCGATCGCGGATGATCGTCTCATTCATGTCTACGGAGGCGGTGGACACACTACCCTTCCGGTAGGCGAGATGTTCTTCCGTGCCGGTGGACTCGCGAACATCGACCCGGTCATGGAGCCGGCACTGTCGGTGTTCAATCAGGCGCTGAAATACCTCGAGCTCGAGCGCACTGTGAATTTTGGCGCGTCTATTGTCAAATACTATCAGCTGAAGCCGGGCGACGTGATGATCATCTTCCACAACATCGGAATCAACCCCGCGACAATCGACGCCGCTGCCGAGGCCAAGAAAGCCGGCGCGAAGATAATCGCTGTCTCCAGCTCCCACTGGCAGAACGAGATCCCCGAGGATCATTTCATCCGCCATCCGTCGAAGAAGAACCTGTTCGATTTTGCCGACGTCAAAATCGACGACTTCAATCCGGTCGGAGACGCCGCGGTCAAGGTTCCTGGCTTCGACACGCCTATCGCGCCGATTTCGAACATAGTCGACTTCTACATAGCGCATCTGCTCGAAATCAAGACGGTAGCCGAGTGTGTATGCCGCGGCATCACACCTCCGGTCTGGTCGAGCGCGAACGTCCCCGGCGGCGACGAGAAGAACGCCGCGCTGATCGAAAAATATCGTCCGCGCGTAAAGATGCTTTGATTTGACAAAATTACAATATAAAAGCCGACACATATCCGTCAGCTTTGAGAAAGGCAGGAAACAATGCTACAGGAAAAGCTCGAGCTTCTGCTCGAAAAATACGATGTCTCGACCAAAGCCGAAATCAATTCAAACGACGGTGAATACACCGTCACGATAGACGGCAAGGTCTACCCTTTATTGGCTCACCGCTTTGAACGCCGCTTCACCGAACTTCACAAAATGTACCACGACGGCACGCTCGAAGGTCCAAGCCACATCCGCTGCTCGCATATCGGCAGCTTCGGAGACTCGCTGACCCGGCTCGTCCGCCGTGAAATCGACATCTGCCGCTACCTCTCGGACGCGGAGGTCGCGTCGGTGACCGCGTATACAACCGGCAAGGACGCGATGAATCTGATACTCAATCTCACCGACGGCGTCATCTGCACAATCGAAGCCGCGACGACTCTGCCCCAGTCGGCAAACGATATCGACAAGCACGAGGTCATCAGCCGCCGTGGCTTCATATGCGACCGTGTAGTCGACACGCAGGTGCCGCAGCAGTCGATATATATGTACTGCGAGGACGGAAACGAGACATATACCGATGTCGATTTCGAGCTGTACGGTCTGACAATCGACGAGATCGCTGCGGTCAGAGCCGCGTTTGAGCTCGCCCGCAGCGAGGAGCTGAGAGCCGCGGCGCTGAAAGATTCCGAAATGCTCGACAAAATCATGAACGCCGTCGCAAGCTCGGTGTCCGAATGCAAAAAAGCGCAGATATGAGAGGTGCGGAAAATGGAAAAGCTGAAAATCGCAATGATGTCCATGACTCACGGACACACACGCAAATATTATCAGGTGCTTCGTGAAAACCCGAAGCTCGACTGGGTCGCGGTCTCGACCGCCAACGAGGAAGTAAAAGAGATATTCCTCGACAAGAACAGCGATATTCCCTGCTACGACTCGGATGAAGTTATGCTCGACGCGCATCCCGAGATCGAAGCGGTCGTGCTCGCCAGCGAAAACAGCGAGCATCTGCGTCAGATGAAGCTCTGCGCTGAGCGCGGCATACACATTCTGTCGATGAAGATCCCGACCTTCGACATGGACGAATACGACGAGATGGTAAAGCTCATCGAAAAGAATGATGTCATCTGCCAGATCGAGCTCGAGCTACACTACAATCCGGTAGTGCGCCGAATGAAGGAAGCGATCGCTTCGGGCAAGCTCGGAAAAATCCTGTCGGTCAAGGCTACGAATACGACGCTTTCTCCGGTCTGGGCGTTCCCGTGGCAGGGCGTTCCCGAAAAGAGCTACGGCAAGCGTGTGCAGATCCGCGAGGGCGACAACCGTTTCCGCGGCGGCGCGCTCTGCGACCACCCGCACATCTTTGATATGATCCGCGAGATACTCGACAGCGAGTTCGACAGCCTTTACGCCGCACTCGGTCCGAATATCCGTCCGGACATCGAGGAAGAAGATATGCTCAGTGTAATCGGCCGCATGAAGAACGGAGTCATCTTCTCACTCGACCCGTCCTGGTCGAACATGGAGGAGCGTCTGCGCGTTCCCGCGCCCGGCTGGGAGGTAGCTCCGAAGCGCATGGAGGTCAACCTGATAGTCTGCGGCGAAAAGGGCACGCTGATGTGCGACTGCTTCGGTCCGAACACCTACCACAACGGCGCTCCGAACGACCGCTACACGGTCAACTACACCTACTTCGACGAGTGGGTCGGACTCATCGACGAATTTGTCGACAATATCCGTCTGCACAGACTGCCGAAAATCAACCTCTATCGTCATCGCGAAACGGTGCGCGTGATGAACTCGGTCTACGAGAGCATAGCCACGGGCGACACCGTCCGGCTCTGATATGAAAACGACAGGCGGTCACGGCAAGGTTAATGTCAGCGACCACAACAAAGCTGACTTTGACAATAGCAGCAAGGTCAACGTCAGCGGTCATGACAAGGCTGACTTTGACAATCACGGCAAGGTCGACGTCAGCGGTCACGGCAAGGCTGACTTTGACAATCACGGCAAGGTCGACATCAGCGGTCATGACAAGGCTGACTTTGACAATCACGGCAAGGTCGACATCAGCGGTCATGGCAAGGTCGATGTTCTCACCGAGCGGCTCGCGCAGGCGCTGCGAAGCGGTGAATACGGAGCCGCGGGCAGCCGCTTCATCACTGTCCGCGAGCTCGCGTCGCGCCACAAGCTCTCGCTCGAGAGCGCCTGCGCGGTCATGTCAAGACTGTCCGAGCGTCGGCTGGTCAGGCTGTACGGCAAGCATTACTACCTGACGACCGGCTTCGCTTCTCTCGACACTCCCCTCGGTCAGCTGCTGCGCAAAAGCCGCAAGAAGCTGCTCGCGATGCTTGTAAACAGCATTGACAACCCATTCTTCGCGTCGCTCGCGAAGGAGCTCGGCGCCGCGGCATATGCCGACGGCTACCAGCTGATACTGTCGTCAAGCGACGGCAATGTCACACACGAAACCGAGATACTCGATGAGTTCATTTCACTCGGAGCCGCGGGTGTATTCGCCTGCCCGGGACTTTCGAGCGAACTGAACAATGTCTATTCGACCTATCCGCTGCCGCTCATTTCGCTCGGGCGCGATCTCGCGACGCACGACCGCGACTGCGTATTGGTCGACAACTACTCGGCCGGAGCGCAGGTGGCGAAGCATCTCTATTCGATAGGCTGCCGCAAATTCGCGTATATCGGCATGAAAAGCTACATCGACAATGACCCGCGTATGCACGGCTACATTGACGAGATACGCCGAATGGGCGGTGAGTTTCTCGACGAAAACATCGTTTCGGTCGGTAAAATCGACGACCGGCTTGACCTCGGTTCGATTTCGGGCTGTCTGAACCGGCTGCTCTACAATATTCCACAGGGACTGAAGGTAGGTATATTCTGCTACCACGACCTTATAGCGGTCGAGACTCTGCGGCTCATCAAGCACCGTCCCGAAAAGACAAGTGAGCGCCGCTTATTGATACCTGACGACGTCTGTGTCGCCGGCTTCGACGATCTGCCGATAGCGTCGGCGGTGACACCGCCTCTGTCCACAATCTCATACAGATACGCTTCTATTGCAAAGAAATCCTTTGATATCATGCTTGACCATATAAGTAATCCTGACCACAAACCCGGCAAATACGAGATCTCGTCCTCTCTTATTATCCGAGGAAGTACAGTCAGAAAGAATTGACAACATTTGTGCCGCGTTGAGTGACAATGTCACTCAACGCGGTTTTTTTTTGATTTTCAGGAAATTGTGTGATATAATGGATGTGTGTCAGATTCAGAGATATGAATCAGAGCGATTGACTATTTTACGTCGATACGATTGTCCATTGACTTTACCTTTGAAGCTCCGGAAAGAATCAATCGTGATTTCACCCGCTGCTTGCAGCGGTCCCCGTGGTGAGAAGCTATCGATACGCACATATGACATTGTGTGACCTTTAATATTGTCCTTTGTCATGTATATAAAATCGACAGCGTGTTTAACACGGTGCAGATTGAAAGCCGCGCGCTTTGATTAAATGTATGATTTACTCAAAAAACGCAACCACATTAAAAAAATCTCGCTTATAAGGATGAAAGAAGATTTCATTTGCGGAAATTCCCAGATTGGAGGCATAATATGGACGACAGCGGTATTGTTGAATTATACCTTTCCCGGAGCGAGCGGGCGATCAGCGAGACTTCCGAGAAATACGGAAAGTCGCTATATAACCTGTCAAATAATATAATCAATAACCCAAGCGACGCTGAGGAATGTACAAACGACACCTACCTGTGCGCGTGGAACTCGATACCTCCGAATGAACCGCGCGATTACCTCTTTGCCTATCTAGCACGGATTGTTCGGCACATCACACTCGACCGTCTCAAGGCTATGAGGACAAAAAAGCGCGATTCAGTCGTAATCGAGCTGACGCACGAGCTCGAGGAGTGCCTGCCGGCGGCAGACAGCATTGAGTCAAGGCTGAATGAAAAGGAGCTCGCGGAGCTGATTTCATCATTCCTGCGCAATCTCGACCTGACCGAGCGGCATATATTCATCCGCAGGTATTTTTTTGCCGAATCGATCAGTCAGCTATGCGAGAAAACCGGCTTCTCACACAGCAAGCTGGTGTCAATGCTGTTTCGCACGCGGAAATCGCTGGCAAAATATCTGAAGGAGGCAGGAATATGGATGTGAATGGATTTAGTCTGCTGCAAGTCCTGACTGATATAGATCTAGACCTTATCGAAAGCGCCGCGCACAATGAGCAAAAGCTGCGCGCCGCGCAAAATAATGCGCGGCACCCAGTGTATCGCTTTAGGCGAAAGCGATTACTAATCGCGCTGATTGCGATAATCTCGGCGTTGATTCTGACCGGCGCCTGCGCGGTGACTATAATATACGGAGACCTGTGGCTGCAAAAGCCGGCGCGCGATCCGATAGCTGTAGTCATGAGCGCGCTTGAAAGTCAATCCGGCAAGGATTATACATTGTCAATTGAAATAATCAGCGTCGAGCCTGACCTTGACGAGACGGTACGAATGAAGCGTTATATTTGTGACAGCGCGGTTCCCGAATGGCGCGGCTGGAGCTGTGAATATCTGGCTGAAAATTTCATCGCGGTAAAGGCGGTCTACCACGCAGTATACGACCAGACCAAAACCACCCGAAGCGACGGCGACGTCACGCAGTATTTCTACCTCACCCGCGGCAGTGACAATAAACTGTGGACTATAATCGACAATTCGGGCAATCTGAATCTGCTTGACGACACGTCAGGAGCCCC
Organism: Candidatus Flemingiibacterium merdigallinarum; assembly: GCA_904386005.1. Lineage (GTDB taxonomy): Bacteria > Bacillota > Clostridia > Oscillospirales > CAG-272 > Flemingiibacterium > Flemingiibacterium merdigallinarum. Next base: position 9,131 of record CAJFKR010000053.1, on the reverse strand, counting down.
ACTCACACCGAATACGGCAAATCCGCGCGAACAGCTGCTGCTTTATCTGTCCGAGCTGTTCAATCGCGCGTATTCACTGTATTATGACGGACTGCGCTATGAGATAAACGATTACAGCGAGATTATATCGAACAGTCAATTCACCGCTGATTTCAGGTTCACCATGTATCATCTCGCGAAAGGCTGGGATATCGAAAGCGACGAGGGCAAGGAGCAGGAGGGAAACTTTTTCCTTGTGGTCAAGGCAAATATAAATCCAGACGGCAGCCTCGATTTTGATTCGATCTCTGTATTCGCGGATATTGACTGGAGCCGCGATACGGATGATCTGGTACCGATAGAGGAATTCTTCCCGCCAACCTAACAAAGTTAAAGCTTTAACAAAGCTAAAGCATTGACAAAGCTAAAGCTTTAACAAAACATAACACAAATAGTCGAGCAAATTTTCGCGAGCTTTGCTATAATATCATACAAGGGGCGATACCAATGAATTGGATTGAACGAATAGAAATAGCTGTCGCTTATATCGAAGCGAATTTGCAGGACGAGCTGACTGTCGACGACGTCGCGCGTGCGGTCTTTGTGTCGCCGGCACATTTATGTGTGCATTGCCGCTGTGTAAAGCTCGGACTTACAAATCCTGTATCCTCTATATCGCCTGTCGCAGGCGCGAGATTTCAAATCCTATATCTTCTTAATCTCCCCCGTGCGCAGCGGCGCGAGCACATCCTCGTATAGTATGCTTTTCAACATACCCGAATCCTTGTATATCCCACCAAGGTCATATGGTGAGAAATTCTCGAATGTGCGCAGTACCGACGCCTCCGCGCCGCGGTCGATTCGAGTAAGCCCGCGCATCAGAATCTCAATTCGCACCGCGCTGCCGGGGTGCTCGCCGTCGCGTGAAAATTCAGAGCGAGTGCCGTACCATGACAACAGATGTCCTCGGTCGAGCTTGCAGAGCCGCGCGGTCAAACCCGCGATGTAGTCGGCGCAGGCTTCGTGCTCGTAGTCGGTTATTTCGGCGGTCAGACCAAGATTATCTACGACGCGGTGCCCGACCTCATGCGCGATCGCGCCGATAATCAGATCCTCGCCGTGCTCGTTGCCGTTGTCCTCGAAATACTCTGAACCGTAAAACAGCCTGCCCTTGTCAATCTGCATACCGGCGTTGTAGAAGCCCGGGACCTCGACCACCTCGAGCTTCTCATCGCCGTATATCTCGGAGATTTCGTTTGTCAGCCGCTCTATCCACTCAGGCTCGACCTCTCCGGCGTCGATTCCATCCTTCCACGCGAGATAATTCGCGTCTCGCTTGAACTCACCGTTCGCGAGACTGCCGAAGCTGATACGGCTGTCGAGCTCGGGCGTGCCGAGTCTGCCCAGCTCGAGCCGTGTATTCTCGCTAAGCTCCATCGCGGTCTCCGCGGTCTCGGCGACTTTCACAGACTCGGCGGCTCCGGTTTCCACCGCCTTTTTGGCTATTTCCAAACCGGTCAATAACGGCTCCATATAGACTCGTCCTTTCCTGTTTTAGTTATATACATTATATCACATAATATCCGACCGTGCAAGCATCAGTTTACAGATTGTGAAAATCCATTGTATGCGATCGCATACAATGGGTTATCAGATTAATATTCTCCCGTCGCGGACTGTATACGGTGTCAGCCTTTGTTTTCATTGTCTATAGATTCCACCCGCGGTCGGTTTTCAGTCGCGATATCTCGCAGCCGCTCGCCAAAGCATAACGACTGTGCCCGCACTTCGGCTTCGATCGGTGAGCGCAGATAGTCACACCGCGGTCGGCATTCACCATCCGTGCGCCGCAGGATCGAGATAAGGTCGAGCAGTCTCGCGTCCAAGGTCTGTGCAGGTTCGACCGAGTCTATCATGGCATACTGCTTTATATAGACCAGCTCGTGAAAGATTGCGGTCATCGCGTCATAATAGCTATCCATCAGCTCCGGACTGACACGCAATTTCGGTATGCCTTGAATCGCGACCCCGCCTTCCGGCAGCCGCTCGATGTGACAAGACACCGCCGCGACCCGCTCATCAAGCCCGCCCTTGGTCACATCAATTCTGCCGACCCATTTCTCCGGCAGCTCAAGCTCACTGCCGATGAGGTCGCAGGTCAGACGCAGCAGCTCCAGCCGGTCATCGACCCCAGCGTGCTCCCAGACCTCGGGGCGGATATTGTCAAATATTGTCTCAACGCAGCTTGACAGGGTGTCCTCGAATCTTGATTCAAACGCGGAATTCATCTCGAATCTGCTATTTTCAACCTCGAGGTTGTCCTCAAATTGGAGATATGGGAATTCGGTTGAATAGCATTGATCGGGGTTGAGCCGCTTATGCTCATACAGATGTATCAATTCACCGAAACCGTCAGGTTTGACCGCTCCCAGCTCGGCGACCTCATCCGTGCCGATGATGCGCAGGTTCTCAACTCGCAGCCGCTCGGTGGTGAGGAGCTTTTCGGGCGAAAACGCGGTATGATTGTCGGCTTCACATAACCGGTCTGCTGATACATCGGTAGATTGTGTGTCAGCTTCACATAGCCGGTCTGCTGATATTCCGGTCGATTGCGCGTCAGCTTCACGCAGCCGTTCTGCTGATATTCCGGTCGATTGCACGTCGGCTTCACGCAATAGCTCCGCCGACGATTCGACTGCCTGCCCCGCGGCTTCGGACAGCTTCTCGCCCGACAGCGCCGCCTTGCTTATCGACTTTGCTAACTTCTCCGCCGCGCCCCAGCCGTTCATCTTCCATTCTCCTCGTATATCCGCTTCGCTGACAGCAGCGCGATCACCCGCGCCGACAGTTGTGCCGCGTCAGCCGGAATGCTAAAGAAATACTGCCTTGTCAGCAGCTTCGCAAGGTCAGATTCGAGCGTCTCGGGCTTTACTCGTAGCTTCTGCAAATCCGCGGTCAGGTCGCAGACCAGTCCAAGCTCGACACACCGACCTATCTGCGCGCGCGCGGAACGATATTGCGCGATATCGGTATATTCGTAAAACGCGAGTATCCGCGGTTCGAGCTGCGACGCACGATATCTGGCGAGCGCATCCAGCTCGGCACGGCTTAATTTCCCCTCTGATTCGGAGACAAGCGTCAGGAATCGCTTTATATACATCGTAATCTGCTTTACTAAGCAATACTGACGTATGAACCGGTGGCTCAATCTCTCGGGCAGCATTGCCGACAGATACTCGCAAAGCACTGTCCCGCCTGCCAGCTCAGAGGTCAATTCGGCGTGTCCCAGCCGTATCATTGTCGCTTTGAGCGAATCGAGCAGCTGAATGTAGATATTATTACAATTGTCTAATCGGTCATACAGCAGGTGGTTAATCACCCGCTCGACAATAACCTTTGCCGTAAATTTGCTCATCACCGTGTCGTCGAGCAGGGCGCTGACTACACTGCTGCCTCCGATCTCCTCGCGCTCGAGTATCACCGACTCCTCTTTCGTCCTGACCGGCGGCACCTGTGCCTTTGCCGGACTGCGCATACCTCCGAAATGGATCAGCGCCTGCCCGTGCAGAAGTGCGGCGAGCTCTCGGTCGGAATCGTCGAGCAGCAGCGCCGTCCGCAATTCCTCGATATCATGACCGTAGTCGACCCGGTGCGCGATTTTCACGCCGGTGTTCTTGATAACCGATGGATGCAGTGCCGACGGGCTCTGGTCGACTATTATGAATCCCTCGCCATAAGCTCTGATCTCGGCAAGCATATTATTCAAGGTCTTGATAAGCGCCTGCGACTCGTTCGCGCCGTCGGCCGACGGCGTACTTTCGCCGCGAGCGAACAGGTGGTGAGCCTCCTCGATTACAACGAGGTGCGACAGCCGCTTCTTTGTGCTGCCGGCGGACTTCACCTTCAGATACTCGAAATACTGCGCGATTATCACGCCCATGATTATCGATTTGTCGGCGTCGTCGGCAAGCGAATCAAGTGAAATAACGACCCTCCCCCCTCCGAGCTCGTCGCAGTCGAGGTGGCGCGGCGTGTTGAGCAGTGTTCCCTTTGGTCCGCTCGTGAAGCTTTGCAGTCGAGATAGTAGCGCGCCGCGGTAGTTGCCCTTAAGCTCGTCGCCGAATTTCGCGTCGTTCAGATAGCGGTCGACCTCGGCGCACAGGTCGCTGAATGTCGGATAGAGAAGCTCGTCGTCGAGCAGGGCTTGATAGCGGTTGGTATTCTTAATAAAATCCCAGCCGCAGTGCTGATAGACGCGTATCAAGCACTGTTCAAGTATATTCGGCATCGCGGCGTATAGGTCGAACGCCGACGAAATTATCTGCTTCAGGTAGTCGATGTGATATTGCAGGCTCGCGCCGCGCGGAAACCAGAATGGATTCAAGCAGAGCGACTTGTCGCTTCCGGCGGTCAGCGTGTAGCTCTTCACCCCGGGCAAGGAGTGATACTCACCCTTTACCGGCTCGATAACAAGATAGGGGAAATCTCCCATCACTGACAGCAGGTGGTGTACCGTGTTGGTCTTGCCCGAGCCGGTCATGCCGCTGATGAACACATGACGGTTCAGCTCGCGCTCGGGCAGCCTGAGCCGGATATCAGTCGGGCGGTCATATTGCATCAATTCGGCGAAGTCGACTGATTTGCCAAGGTCAGGCAGATTGATATTGTAATATTGATTTCTGACTCGCTCAAAGCCTGGAAAGGACATCGTCGGAAAGGACATTATTTGCGCCGTCTGTGCCGCGGGCAATGGCAGCCCGATATTCTGTGCGGTCGCTTCTGACAGCGGGCGCTCGGTATCCCGCGCGGTCGCTTCTGACAGTGGGCGCTCGGCATCCCGCGCGGTCGCCTCTGACAGCGGGCGCTCGACATCCCGCGCGGTCGCTTCTGACAATGGTCGCTCGGCATCTCGCGCAGCCGCCTCGGACAGTGGGCGCTCGGCATCCCGCGCGGTCGCCTCTGACAGTGGATGCTCGGCATCCCGCGCGGTCGCCTCTGACAGTGACAAATCAACCTCTTTGCTCCGGCTGATGTCGTCGCGCGCCCAGACACAGCCATAGCCGGCGTCGCGCAGAGCCAGAGTCAATATTCCGCTCAGTGCTTCCTCACAACGGTCTCGCTCAGCTGACAAAATCCTTCCCTCACCAAGGTCAGCCGTTACCGACAAAGACAGAACCCATCCCTGCCCGCGCGCGCTGTCATACAGCGACGCGAGATACTCGGCCCGCTGCTTATACGCCGCGAGCCTTGAATCCACGCCTTTCCATGACAATGACGCGTTTGACGACTTGTTGTATCTGGTGTCGCCTGATACGGTTTTTTGCAGAAACCCGAATATATTGTCGCGGGTATCGACTGACAGGTTGTCTCCGGTCTGAATTCCGCTGTCGAGGTAAACAGCTATGTCGTCGCAGAGACTGCGCGCTTGCTTAGTCAATTCAGCGCGGTCAGCTTCGCTCAACAGGTTAAAGTCAATCCGCACCTGTCCCGAGAACAGCGCGAGCTCCCTCGCGGCTATATCCACCCAGCATGACGGGCGTGTCTCAAGTGCCGACCGGTTCTTTCCGAGCTCATCTTGATTCGCGGAAAGCAGATAAAAATCCACAGCCCGCAGTCGATGTCCGGTATTAAAACGCGGCGTGTATGCTTCGGTATGCACGGTGCCGAACGCGCCTGCGAGCGACCGCTCGATCGACATTTCGTCAGTCATTCCGATTGAATAAGCCATATTGCCGTCATAGCTTTCGACAAGCACCGAAAACGGCTGACTTGCCGAAACAAGCAGCGACGCGGCTATGGCAGTCTCGACCTTGTCGTCGGTCGAAGCCTCGTCCGGTCGACCGAAGCCGAGCGCGGTGATTCTGCGCCACGAGAGCTTTGGCTGTGCTCCGACCTCAACGCCGAGCTTGACTTCATCGACAGCCGGTGGGTATCGATGTCGATTGATTTCTTCTTGGCTGACATTGATGTCAATAAATTCCATTAAGTTCCCTGCCTTTCACACGCATACAGGTTATTTTAGTCGCTTTGGTCGACTATTTGTCTGAAGCAGCCTCAGATGATTGTGAAGCATCTGATAATTCCTCGGACAAGTGTGTATCGTCTGTCGATATGTCAGTTGAAGCTGTATCGGCGGCTGAGGTATCGAGTGAGGTCATATCAGCTGTAATCCTGTCAATTGATATTGTATTGCTCTTTCCCACGCCACCAGTCGATTCAGTGCCGTCAACTGCGCCGCGGAGCAGAGCCAGCTCCTGCTCAAAATCGTCACGAAGCCGGTTTGCGTTCTCTCCCATGTGGTCAACGAGCATACCGTCGATCTCGTCAAACGCTGTGCCGAGCGCGCGCCATTCGCCAATCGCGTGTGTGAGCTCGTTTATCTGAGCCGTCAGGTCGACCGCTATGCCCGCGCCGAAGCTGATCAGCAGAATGATATTCGCGTGAGTATTTTCAATTTCGGGGAGCGCGCCATTAACTACCCTGTCCGCGGTGAATTTATTCGTCCTCGCGGTCAGGTTCGACGGAAAATTTTTGTCTCCACCTGTACCGACGCCGTAAATCGCGTCAATCTCGTCTGACAGGAGCTTTGTGTATTTGCGCTTTTGATAGCTGAAATCCTTGTTGAGTATCTCCTTGAGATCTCCCGGCTCCAGGTGGTCAATGAACCAGAATATACGTTCAGTGCTGGTAAAGGTCTCGTTCAAAAAGGAGCGTATGCCGTCGAGGATGTTTTCACAGAATCGGTCGCGGAACTCGCTCTCGATCTCAACCCGCAGCCGCTCGAATATACCGTCCGGCGCTGTCAGCTCGTCAAAGCTATCACAGAGCTTTTTGGTCATTGCGGTGAGCTTTATATCAAGCGCGTTTATCAGATTCTTGCCCGTGACGTCGAACTTATCACAGAGTATCTTGTCGAGCACTTCGCCGCTGTGCATACAGAGCTTATCGCGCTCTTCATTATAGGCTTTGATGAAGGTAGTGAGGTAATCGCTCTTGAAATCAAGCGTCAAGCTTTTTAAGTCGCCGACATATCCGCGCAGCAGATTATGGTAGGCAGTGAGCTCGCCGTCGGCTGCCTTGAGCGCGTCTTCAAAAGCCGATATCGTGACAAGACCGTCGGCCTCATCACTGACATTGAAGTATTTGACCCGGTTTTCGGTGCCCTCCTTGAGCACATAGTTGCCAAAGAAGCTGGCTTCGAGCCGGTTGGGGTGTCCGTCCTGCTCGAGCGTGCTCCACACCTTTTTTATTGAGTCTATGAGCTCGGCGAGACTCGCTTCAAAGCTCGGCTTCAATTTGCCGCTGACCGATTCGGACAAGGTCGAGAGCTTTTTCGCAAGCTCGCTCTGACAGCCGGCGCCGCGTGACACATATCGATCGAGCGCTTCGCGCTTGGCGCTATCGAGTGAGCACGATACCGCCTCCAAAATCTCGCTGCCCTTGCCGTCAATGCTTCGCAGTATCTCCCGCGAGGCGAGCAGCGAGTCGTGAATGTTTATAAAGAATCTGGTCTGCTCAATCGCCTTTTTGAGCGCGACCTCATATTTCAATCGTTCAGCATAATCTATGAGCGCACGCTTGAAGAAGTCGTCGAGAGTGTATTTATTTGCCGTATCCTGCACTACAATCAGATTACCTGATGGATCGGTGCTGGTCGTGAAGGTGCAGTAAGCCCAGTGCGCGCCGCTGTATTTACCGCAAAGCCTTGCCGACACCTGCTTTGCGGTCTGCTCGAAGCCCTCCGCTCGCAATTTGAAGGCCTCGCGCGTATTCTGTGAGTCAATGCCGTTCTGCGTATACTTGTATTCGCCCGCGAACGCGTCGACCACATAGCAGCGCTCACCAGTCAGGCAGCGGAGATTTCCGAGGAAATCGATGACCGGACCCGAATCGTTCGGCTTGCCGTTGCGGCAGTTGTAGATACAGACCTTGTTCTTGCGCGTGTCGCCGATTATGACGTCGTTCAGCACAGACGCAAGTTCGCGGTCAATCGTACCGTTGTCGGTACACAACACCCAGATTGCGTCGGCTTCATTCAGTATGCCGCGGACAAGCGTTGTGTGAGATGAGCGCGCCCCGGCGTCGTCGGTCGACGCTCCGGTGCCGGGAAGGTCAATCAGAGTGACATTTTCGGGGATATCGTCACTACACCAATCGAGCAGAATACAATAGTCTTGTTCGGACGGAAAGCCGTATTTCGCGAGCAGCTCACGCCGGCGCTCGTTCAGTACGCGTGTGTAGTCGCTCATCACATCGCCGCGGTCATTCTGCTTGACATATACGCAGAGCAGCACCATAAGCAAAAGCAGTCTGTGGCGCGGCTCTGCATAAAACAGCGCGTAATCGGATTTGGTTATCGTCCACTTCTGCTCATCATCGCCATTGAGCAGAATATCGGTCTTTTCGGGAGACTTCATGAAATACGCGACATTCTCAAGCGTGATCATGTATTCAAGGCTGCTGCCGTGAGTCGCAAGGTACATATAGTCGAGCAGTTCAGAGAACATTTCATTTGTAATCTGAGACGCGAGATAGCTCTGTCTCGTCTCCTCCATACGAATAAAATGAGTCGACGTAAGCTCGCCGATGCTGCTCACTTCCTTTTTGAGCGCGTATACCGTTACTCCCTCTTGCGACTGCCTTGGAACACGCGATATGTAGGTCGGAGCGGCAGAAGTGGTCTTTGACGCCACCGGCAGAATAGGATATCCGCAGAGCGCGTTGAATAATGTGCTCTTGCCGGCGGACACCGGCGCGGTGACTGCTATTTTACATTCGACCCCCTTGCTCCCGACAAGCGGCGGAAGCGTGCAGGCCGCGATGAAATGCTGGTCAACCGCTGATTTCAGGTGCGCGCTCTCATCCGCGTTCAACTCGGAGAGCCGTTTTATAATTCGTTCGGAAACGCTGAGCATTTTATATCCTCCTAATTTTAACTTCCAATAGGCGATTGTAAAAGTGCAAACTTGTTCGCTTTCCCTGGGGGAGGTGCCTTTTGAAAAAGGCACCTCCCCCAGACCCCCTCCGCGAAAACTTTAATAATTGGCAATAATTATAATTAATAATAGTGCAACTATATATTATTTGTACAAGATGTCAGAAACTACAGTGGCGCGCCGCTTTACTCGGGGCCCCTACCCCGAGCAGCGGCT
>CAJFKR010000052.1 GCA_904386005.1 Candidatus Flemingiibacterium merdigallinarum | reverse complement strand
AAAATCTATAAAATATATGACTTTATAATGAAATAGAGGTGATCGGTATGACATTTAATGAACAAATACATATTATGGCATATCATGATAAACATCCTTTATAAAGCGCATAAACATAAATCAAGATTATCTGTTTATGCGCAAAGAGTATTATTTTATAAGATTATAAAAGTATTATCGAAAGGAAATTTATTATGAAAAAAATCATTTCGGCTTTTGTATGCATATGCCTGGTAATAACTTTATCTCTTTCCTCTTCTGCGACCTCCACACTTACATCCGATATTGTTAAGTCTGCTTCGGGTGGGTATTTCAGCAAAACTGAATACAATACAATCAGAAACGAAATGCACACTGTATCATCAGAAATGAAAATTCTTGAACAGAATGGTCTTGTGTCATCTGATGATTACACTGAACTTGAAGAAGAATTTCAAAATCTTAAAAATAGTCTATTTAATATTGGGGCTGTTTTGGATATTGAAATGTTAGAGAAACTGCCTGCTCCTAGTAGTTACGCTATCACACCCACAGCATGGCCGGAAGAAGGAGACTGTGATCCACTAACTGGCAGTTTAGCTGATTTAGCAGAATATTATGAGAATTGGTTCTTATTCTGCGGTTATGAAGACGAGTATCGTATCGGAACCGAAGTTTATAAAACGTTTATTGTACATGTAAAAGATTTAGAGACAAATCAAGGTTTATTGACCAATACCTATCATGATGTTACTGCTATATCAAAAAATGAGATGGCTAATGCTAGCGGTATTTCTGAAATAGCAAGTACTTTATTTGGTTATGCCGGAGATTTAGTTTCCGGAGAATTAGGATTTGGTTTTATAGGTTCATGGGCTGTTTCCCAAATGTTTTCGACACTTTTTAATGCTATAAATTCTGGCACAATCATCATCGATCAATCTAATGACACTTATTATACCATGACAGTCCTCCTAGAAACGCAACCAATTTATGTCTATTTATGGGATGATTCGGCAGACGAATGGATATATTGTTTATCCTCAAGTGATATATATGTTGATGAAGTTCATAACTTTGTTTACAGAAAATATGTTGGTGCAAGCGGCAGTTCATATGAGTTAGAAACGGCTACTATCAATCATTCTCCAGAAATCCCATTAAACGCTATAGAAGAAGATAGATTATCTGAATTAGCGGTAGGTTTATACGTTTCAAATAATGAAACAATACCTACATACAGCACTTCATATCAGATAAGTGAGCTAAGACTTATGAGAAAATGGGATTATTTTGGAGTGCCAGAAGAAATGGGAGTGTTTTATCCTATTATTTGTGAGCGTCCAGGTGATTTATGGACTTTGGGACATTGAATGATTAATACAAGTTCCAGAAAACATATCACAGTTAAACGTGTTGTGTTTGTATCTGCGATATTAATATTGTTGCTTCTGGGTATGTATATTTACATACCCAGACATATTTATATTGAAATGCCGGCATTTTGCTATGATTCCGAATCCAACACATTTTCCGGTGAAAAGGTCACACTCATCATAGATATATACAAACGGCATTATATCAACCGTGAAACAACATTTTATGGCAATATAACAATAGGTGATGAACTGTTCAGCGTCTACAATACAGTTTCAAGCGATAAAGGGTGGCCGGGTATGTTATCAGATTTTTCTTGCTTGGATATTAAAAGCGATAAGCATGACGGTGAGCTGCATATTGCTTTTGATAATGAAAAGCCGGTATTCAACCCCGATACAAACTCTATTGATTTTTACGACCAAATAGATATATTACTTTATAATATTTCGACTGAAGAAGCACTTTTTATAATGCGCGAGGCGCGGCAAAATGGGGTTGATACAGAATTTGATGAAATACGTTACCTACAAAGCTATTGGAAAGGTTTTTTCAACAACATTGACCCAGTTATGATTGAACGTCTGCTAAAATAAAACGCAGGAGTTAACCGCTCCTGCGTTTTTAGTCTATTCTATTTCCCCGACATCTTCATAAAATTTCGCGAGACTCGTCTCAATCGCCGACTCCTGCGCCGCGTATTCGGTCGTCCAAACTTGATCTCCGGCTACTACATTGCAGTAGAGATTTATAACATTGTTGATTATCCCATTGAACGTGTAGCCGAAGTTGAACTTCATTCCGTCTTTGATGATATCGTACATCTGCGACGTCACGTCGTCGCGCGAATACTTCACCTTGAGCGCCGTCTCGAAATATACGTGCGACGTCGTGCGGTAGTTTTCAGACGCGAGCGCCTCGAGCGCGGCTCCGACCGCGTCGGTCTTGGTGCAGGTCTTGGGAATCGCGAACGAGCTGTAGGTATTGCGCGCGACCGTGTTGTATTCGGTCTGCGACTCGTCGAACTTCGGATAGGGAATGACGCCGTATTCGCTTTGCATATCGCGGAAAATAGTCGCGATTTGATTGAATTCGGTAGTTATAAACAATAGATTGTTATTTTTGAACATCGCACGGTATACATCGTGATTAGCCGCCACTGTCTCGGGCAGAGCGTCTGACATATTCTGGTAGAATATGCCGTCGTTGTCGTTGAGCAGATCGGTCAGCGCCTGTATCGCGTCAACCGTGCGCTCGGTCGCGAAATTGATGTGCTGAACGCCATTGTCGTCGGGAGTCGTTATCTCCATGCCGAACGACGCGATGAAGCCGCACAGGCTGTTCAGGTCGTTGACGACCAGACCGTATCTGTCCTCGGGGTCGACCGCGGTATTTCCGTTCAGGTCGGCATAAGCAGCGGTCGCGAGCGTTTTCATATTGTCGAGCGTCCACTTGCCGTCAAGCACCAGCTGATATATGTCACCGCTGTTCAAAGTCTCAGCAAGGTCTTTATTAAACAACATACAGAATATTTTCTGCGTCAGCTCGAGCGACACGTCGCCCGACGCGAAATAGAGCTTGCCGTTTATCGTCGCCATCTCTGTCAGGTCGCCGACCCACCACGGCTGGTCGAAGTCGAGATACTGCACGTCGAGCAGATTCAAAAGCACGCCGCTTTGAATCAAGGTCGGTATGTTGTAGGTCAGAATTGCGGTCAGATCATACGCGTTGTCGCCCGCCATGACGCTGTTCGTGATCGCGCCCATGTAGGTGACTCGGTCAGCCTCTGAGCTTCCCGGCTTTGTAATCAGATTGAAATCGATATTGAGCCGTTCCTCGACCGCGCGGTTCGCTTCATAAACCGCGTCATCGACTATATCTCCGGTGCTTTCATCGACATAGAACGAATTCACGACGTCGTCGCGGTAGAGCACATTTATGACTTCGCCTTCGAAATCAAGCTCGGGTAAATTATCGAGCGAGCCATCGTCGGACGCGCTCGTCTGTGCTGTATTCCCGTCTGTGTCATTGGCACTGTCAACAGCGTTGTCGCTGGCACTGTCGCCGCAGGCGGCAAGCGCCGAATTCAAACCTATCATCAGGGTTATGAGTATCGCAAGCCTATTTCTCATGTTCTTCTCCTTTTCACAATTATTGAAATTGATTCAATTTTGACTTTACAAATCAAATCTTTTATGATATAATGATACCATATAAACAATTACAGTCTCAACAACATTTGACCGATATTAGTTAAATATCGTCCGATTTTTGTGCAATTAGCACCACAACAATTAATATGAATCAATCTATCCTGTCAATATACAATGTCGTCTCAATACCCGGGCGGCGCGAGTTCTACCCACATAAGCACAACGAGTTTGAGATCGCCTATTTTCGCAGTGGTTATGGCATATATTCTGTCACCGGTCACGACTACCCTATAGAGCCCGGCGATATCTTCATATATTCAAACAACGAAATACACAAAATCACCTATGTCGACCCGTCGTATGAGATGTCGGCGCTGAATCTGCACTTCTCGCCGCTGATACTGCTGTCACAGTCGAACTTAAGCGAAGCCGACGATAGAAGCCCCGACCTGACACGTCTGTTTTTCGACCGCTCAAAGCCATACTCGAACCGGATAACTCGCGAAATTGCCGGCAACTCGTATGACAAAATCGTCTCCTGTCTGCTCGCTGCCGAGGAGGAATACAATTCCGGACTTGTCGGAGGCTGTCTGTTGGCAAGACAGCATCTGATATCATCACTCGTATATATCCTGCGCGGCTGTGACCTTGTAACCGAGCAGTCGAGTCTCAGCGCCAAAAACGGTCAAATTGCCGCCGCGCTCGAATATATCGATTCGTGTTTCTCATCTGACGTCGGCATATCCGAGCTGTGTAAAATCGCGAATATGGGTCGTTCGAACTTCGAGCGGCTGTTCGGTAAATACGTCGGCGTCACGCCCGGCGAATATATCAAGCGACGGCGCATCGACCACGCGATTCAGCTGCTGCGCACTACCGACAAAACTGTCCTCGACATCGCGCTCGAGTCGGGTTATCACAACACCGCGAATTTCAACAAACAATTCAAGGCTGTAACCGGTCGTACTCCCGGAAGCTATCGAAGCAAGCAGTAAACGAGGTATTCACCTTATCGATGAATACCTCGTTTTTATATAGCTTTTACATCTTTATATGGCTCCACAACCTTGATATGGCTTAAAATCAAGGCGCATTGCCGTCACTGCCGCTCGGCAAGATAGGTTCCGACGCGGCTGTTGATAATGTCCGCGGTCGCCTCCGCAGTTCTGGCGCCGGACAGATATGCCGACAGCTCCTCGTTAACAATCGACTTCACCTTATTCGGCACCGGTTTGATTATGTCGAGCGAATCCACGAATTCACACAGCGCGTCGATGCTTTCCCCGGTGACCTCGACATTCCAGCCGGGTCCCTCTTGGGCTTCGTCAAACGGCTGTGAATTTCCTGCCCAGCTGCCTATAGCATCCTTGTAGAAATACAAATATTTAATATGCTTAGCGTCATTTTCACATATTTTACGCAGCGTGTCACGCGACGACGGAATATATCTCATACCGCGCATCTCGTCGTAGACCACTTCATACGAAATCATAAATTCTATGAAATCGGCGGCTTCGGCTTTGACCTTGCTTGAATAGGCGATCGAGCAGAAATTCTGCGGCGATATCATCGCCTTGGCGCCGTTTGCTCCGTCCTTATATGGATATCCGAGTATCCGGCTGTCAGCCGCGTAGATATAATTTATATGAAGATAATCGGACAGCGTTGAAATCGTATAGTTATAGAGTGCAACCTCACCCGAAGCGAATAAATTCTCGTTATATATATCGACATAATCGTCCTCGGCTTTGAGCTTTGAATAGTATTCAAGATAACCGACAAACTCGTCGCATGTAAAGTCGCAGCTCGCGTTGTCGTAGTCGATACAGTCGCTGATCACCGAATCGAGGAAGCACCGGCTGAAGCTTGCCTGTGTCATATCCGCCATAAGTCTGCACTCCGAGCTGTCGAAATCGAAGATATCGTCCATAGTGAAGCCGCCGTCGGCTATCGGGTCGTCCTCGGCGGAGAGGAAGGTTTTAATCGAAAACTCGGGAACAAGCGCGTAGATTTTATCATTATAACTGCAATACCTCTTTATGCAGCCGAAAATATCGTCCGGATTGTCGAGATATTCGGAAAGGTCAGCGACCGCGCCCTTTGACGCGAAAGTATCATACCAGTCATAATCGGAGTAGCAGACTACGTCACCGGCGTTGCCGGCGACAATGTCAGCCATGAAACGCTGCTGCATATCGTCATATGTACCGTCGCCAATCGTACTATTGTAATCCTTTGCTCTGACATAATAATCGCTCTGCGACTTATTATACAGGATAGCCGCTTTCTTGAAGAAACCGCGTCCGTCCTCAATGTAGCTTAAATCTATCACCGTCTTTTCAGGCAGCTGATCCTCCGGCACACGCGTATATTTCCACAAACCGTATGCGCCGCCGAGTCCGTCGCTGCCGTAAAACAGCATCTCGTCAACCGACGGTATAACTATGCTGTTGATTAATGTAGGAGTGATGCTTGACGCGAGCCAGTCGACAATCATACGCTCACCGTCTGCGTCAATAATCATAACGCCGTCGTCGTTAGAGTACCACAGCTTGCTGTCGACGATACCCGAATATGAACTTCTGGAAAGCGGTTTCAGGTCATTGTCACTGCTCTTTGAAAGGCTGCCGTCAGTGATTGTATATACCCCGCTTGAAGTCAGCACATACAAACCGCCGTCGGGCAACGCGCCGATCCGGTTCACTTCTTCGCCAACCTCTATCTGCCTTGTAACCTTGCCGTCCGCATCGATGACAACTATCAGATCTCCGACTGAAAGCCAGCACAGCCCCGAATTGCATAACATCGAAACAGGTATGTATATACTGCTGTCATACGCCGCGAGCTCAGCGACGTCATAGCTCCAGATCAAATCGCTGCCCTCATAGCAGCAAAGCTCATAACTGTCGCCCTTTTCCATATCGAAATAGTTAATGAGCAACACATATTTTCCGTCCACGATGCCAAGCTCCTGATAATCGACTTCTTCCGGAAAATCAACTATCGTCCACTCGCCGTCGGCATATTCAGCAAGCCTGCGGATATATTGGTCACCGGCATTTTCGTCACAGCCCGCAAAAATTCTGCCGTCAATCATAAACAAATCATTGACCGAGAATCCAGCGTCAATTGTCAGCTGCTCGCCGGCGAACACATTCGACAGCTTTATCTTTTCAGTATCGTCCGCTTCCGCTTCTTTCTGCTGACAGCCCAAAAGAATATTCAGGGTCATGAACAAGACCGCCAAGCAGCAGCCTGCCCTCAATATTCTACAACGGCGGAAGTTGGTTTTACTAAGACTATTTTTCACGCTGCTCTCCTCCTTTATTATCAGGTGACGTCTTACACGGTTATGAAAATCTGAATCGAATGCCTGCCGCTCATGTTTAATGTCGGCTTAAAACAAATTTGGTTTACAATTATATAATAGCATACTTCATTATATTTGTCAAGTAATATACATTAAAATAGGTTATGCTAAATTCGCATAACCTACAATTGTAAATTTTATTTGTTTTCAGATAGATTGACAATCTGATAGATTGACAATCTGATTGACAAATCACTAACGCTTTCGTCAGCTCAATCGACTGCGCTCAATTTTCCGCCGGTAAATTTATACGTATTTCGTAACAAACGCAGTGTATGACTTCCAGTTAAAAGCAGCGTTCCTTCCTCTGCTTCTTGCACTGACCGAGACTGCTGCAATGGTAGCAAATCTCGTTGGGCATCGGCTCGCCCGCAAAGAAGCCGCGGATATTCGAAATCGTCGTCTCGGCGATATTCTGAAGCGCTTCCTCGGTCAAAAACGCCTGATGCGACGTCACGAGTACGTTCGGCATCGACAATAGCCGCGCGAGCGTGTCGTCGTGCAGGATGTGACCCGAGCGGTCGTCAAAGAAGATGTCCGACTCCTCCTCATACACGTCAAGGCAGGCCGCGCCGACCTTGCCCGACTTTATCCCATCGAGCAGAGCCTCTGAATCGATCAACGCGCCGCGCGACGTGTTCAGTATATACACACCTTTTTTCATCTTCGATATCGCGGCGGCGTCAATCATGTGGTAATTCTCATCGGTCAACGGGCAGTGCAGCGAAATCACGTCGCTCTCCTCGAATATCCGCTCCGGTTCGCAGAATTCGGCAGGAATGCCGTCACTCGGATATTTGTCGTATGCGAGCGCTTTCATCCCGAAGCCGTTGCAAATATTGACAAACGCGCGCCCGATCTTGCCCGCGCCGATAACTCCGACCGTGCGACCGTGCAAATCAAAACCGGTGAAGCCGTTGATGCTGAAATTGAATTCGCGCGTCCGGTTGTACGCCTTGTGAATCCGGCGCAATGACGTCAGCAGCATCCCCATCGTAAATTCGGCTACGGCATACGGCGAGTACGCGGGTACGCGCACGACGTGAACCTTTCCGTACGCCGCCTTGAAATCGATATTGTTGAATCCCGCGCAGCGCAGCGCTATCAGCTTTACTCCGTACTTGTAAAGCTCCGAAATCACCTTTTCATCGGCGACATCGTTGACAAACATTATCACAACGTCGTATCCGGCGGCAAGCCCGACAGTTGTACTGTCGAGTCGGGTCTCGTAGCAGTCGAGCGAAATATCGCTGCCGAGCAGTCTCTCGAACGACTCGCGATCATATGGCTTTGTATCGAACATCACAGCTTTTATCATTAATTTTGACCGTCCTTTTAATGTTGGCCGCACCAGATAAGCCCGCGTGCCAATTTGACACACGGGCTCTCCGTCACGTCCGTACGGTTATTATGTGCATTCCCGTACACCGTTATGCTATGATTGCTTACCATTAACTAACAACTAACAACTAATATCTAATAACTAATATCTAACAACTAACAACTAACAAGCTATTTCACAATCGCACGGTGGAATATCTTCTTGCCCTTGCGGAGCTTAACGCCGCCCTCGAGCGCGGACTTCGGAACCATGAGGTCGAACGCCGTCACTTTTTCGCCGTCGAGCATTACGCCGCCTTGCGTTATCAAACGCTTTGCCTCTCCACGGCTGGCAGCGAGCGAGCAGGCGAGCATTAAGTCGACAATGTTCATTCCGTCGTCCGAAACCGAAGCCGAATCGAACTCTGTCGTCGGCATATTCGAGTCGTCTCCGCCGCCGGCAAACAGCGACTGCGACACCTCGCGAGCCTTGTCCGCCTCCTCCTTGCCGTGAACGAGCGAGGTCAGCTCATACGCGAGAATCTGCTTCTTTTCGTTTATGCGCGAATCCTCCCACGCGTCCATCTCGTCGATCTGCTCGAGCGGCAGGAAGGTCAGCATACGAATGCACTTCATGACATCGGCGTCGTCGACATTGCGCCAGTACTGGTAGAATTCGAACGGCGAGGTCTTGTTCGGGTCGAGCCAGACGGCGTTGCCGGCGGTCTTTCCCATCTTCTTGCCCTGCGAGTCGGTCAGCAGCGTGATCGTCATCGCGTGCGCGTCGCGACCGAGCTTGCGGCGGATAAGCTCGGTTCCGCCGAGCATATTCGACCATTGGTCGTCGCCGCCGAACTCGAGGTTGCAGCCGTATTTCTGGAACAGGTAGTAGAAGTCGTAGGACTGCATTATCATGTAGTTGAATTCGAGGAACGAAAGTCCCTTTTCCATACGCTGCTTGTAGCACTCGGCGCGCAGCATATTGTTGACCGAGAAACAGGCTCCGACCTCGCGCAGCAGCTCGATGTAGTTGAGATTCAATAGCCAGTCGGCGTTGTTGAGCATCATCGCCTTGCCCTCGCCGAATTCGATGAAGCGCGACATCTGCCGCTTGAAGCACTCGGCGTTGTGGTCGATATCCTCCTTGGTCAGCATCTTGCGCATATCGGTGCGTCCGGACGGGTCGCCGATCATCGTCGTACCGCCGCCGATCAGCGCGATCGGACGGTTGCCCGCCATCTGGAGACGCTTCATCAGCGTCAGCGCCATGAAGTGTCCGGCGGTGAGACTGTCCGCGGTGCAGTCGAAACCGATGTAGAAAATAGCGTTTCCGCTGTTGATAAGCTCGCGTATCTGCGCTTCGTCGGTCACCTGCGCGATAAGACCGCGTTTTTGCAATTCTTCGTAAATCTGCATAATCAAAATCCTTTCAATATGCGACCGCCGCGGATATGGTACCGGTATCGCGGCTGCCGCTAAATTATAAAATCCCCCGCCCCGCGTACGCGGGACAGAGGACGACAGGGCAATCGTGGTACCACCTCAGTTTGAGCCGCTCTTGCGAGAGACTCCTCATTATGTGACAGGAAGCCATTGGCAGCCGATCACACCGCGCTGTATCGGGCGCGCCCGGTCGACCCTACTGCTGTTTCGGGAGACTGCTCCGGAATGTATTCAAAACACTCTGCCTGTATCCTCGCACCGACCGGATACTCTCTTTATGGCTCGGTGAATCTACTCTTTTCCATCATCGCGTTAAATGGTGTTTATTTATTGATTATATTATACCACACCAATTCAAAAAATGCAATAGCTATACAAAAATTTTCAAAATATATTTACGCGATAAATTTTTTCCTGTAGTGACGATTCTACTGTCATACAACAAATTGACAAGCCGTTGACTTTTGACCTGTCGCATGGTATAATTTATATGTAATCCAAGAAAAAAGGTGATTAAATTGTATCGTGTATTACTGGTCGAAGACGACCTTGATTCGGCAAAGCTCATCGCCGATTACGCCGCAAAATGGGAGCTTGAAGTGCGCTATGTCACGTCATTTCGCGATGTCATGCGCGATTTCGCCGAATACGAGCCGCACATCGTGCTGCTCGACATCACACTTCCCTTTTTCTCGGGCTATCACTGGTGCCGCGAGATAAGGAACGTCTCGAAAACTCCGGTCATATTCATCTCGTCGGCGTCGGACAACATGAATATCGTCATGGCAATGAATATGGGCGCGGACGACTTCATCGCGAAGCCGTTCGACCTCGGCGTGCTGATTGCGAAAATACAGGCAATGCTCCGCCGCACCTACGATTTCGGAGGCGTGCTGCCGGTTATCGAGCACCGCGGCGCGATACTGAACACCGGCGACAACACGCTCACATACAACGGTCAGAAAATCACACTGACCAAAAACGAATACCGCATTCTGACGACGCTGATGGAAAATCGCGGGCGCACGGTCAGCCGCGAGCGGCTCATGGAAAAGCTCTGGGCGACCGACAGCTTCATCGACGAGAACACGCTGAACGTCAACATCAACCGCCTTAGAAAAAAGCTCGACGCCGCCGGACTCGAGGGCTTCATCACGACCCGAGTCGGCAGCGGGTATATAATTGAAAACTAACTTACCGGTGATAAGTCTGAAAATAAATTTTCAGACTGCGAGTTTTGTGACTTCGAAGTCTCTGACTTCGATTTTGCTGCGCAAAACCGCCACAAAACATCGACAAGGAAAGGTAGACTTCGCTGACGCGAAGTCATGGCCATAACAATGTTCATTTCCCTTTACTTAAAACGGCATCTGCTCGGAATCCTCGCGGCAATCATATGTATAATCTTTTTCGCGGTCAGCTTCTGGCTGTATCATCTGCCGCTCGAAGCAGTGCTGTATCCGACGATAATCTGCGCTGTTATCGGTCTGATATTCGCCGCCGTCGATTTTAGCCGCGCGTATATACATCACAAGCAGCTGAAAAATTCGCTGCGCCGCCTCGACGGAGTCGACAGCCTGCCCGAATGTCTCAGTCCGGACGACTGCGACTACCGCGAGATAATCTCGAAGCTGTATGACGAGATGCGCCGCTCCGAAACCGACGCCGCCGCGAAATACACCGACCTCTCGAATTACTTCACTATCTGGGCGCACCAGATAAAGACGCCGATTTCGGCAATGAGCCTGATTTTGCAAAGCGAGGATTCAACTTTGTCGCGGCAGCTGTCCGGCAGGCTCTCCGAAATCGAGCGTTATGTCGGCATGGTCATGGCGTATGTGCGGCTCGGCTCGGAATCGACCGACTATGTGCTGCGCGCCTGTCAGCTTGGTGATATCGTCAGTCAGGCGATACGCAGATTCGCGGGTGAGTTCATATACCGACAGCTGAAGCTGAACCTCGCCCCGATAGACCGAATGGTGCTGACCGACGAAAAATGGCTGCTGTTCGTAATCGAGCAGGTGCTGTCGAACTCGCTCAAATACACGCCGAGCGGCTCGATTTCAATCTATATTACCGGAGATGAGCTCTGTGTCGAGGACACCGGTATCGGCATATCTCCCGAGGACCTGCCGCGCATATTCGAAAAGGGCAGCACCGGCTGCAACGGTCGCACCGACAAGCGCGCGAGCGGAATCGGGCTCTATCTCTGCCGGCTAATCTGCACACGGCTCGGTCACACGATACGCGCCGAATCGCAGCCCGACAAGGGGACAAGAATATACATCGGTCTCGGTCGAGTCCGGCTCGGTATTGAGTGATTGAATAACAAAAATGTAAGACCTCCGACTTATTATGTAAGGTGATTCGATAGCGAACGGCGCGAATTCACGGTATAATATATACATAAACACGCCGTGGCACAGCGCCACGGCGATTAAACGGAGGTTTTTCACAGTTATATGAGTATTCTCGAAGTAAGTCAGCTAAAAAAGGTTTACATCACGCGATTCGGAGGAAACCGGGTCGAGGCTCTGCGCAATGTAAATTTCAGCGTCGAGAGGGGCGAGTATGTCGCGATCATGGGCGAATCGGGCTCGGGCAAAACGACCTTGCTCAACCTCATCGCCGCGCTTGACCGCCCGACCAGCGGCAGCATCCTGCTCGACGGCGACGAGCTCGCGAAGCTGAAAGAATCAGAGGTCGCGGCGTTCCGGCGTGACAATCTCGGATTCGTGTTTCAGGAATTCAACCTGCTTGATACGTTCACGCTCGAGGACAACATCTACCTGCCGCTTGTCCTCGCCGGCGTCGCCTACCGCGATATGCAGAAACGGCTCGAACCTATCGCGAAAACGCTTGGAATCGAAAGTTTACTTAAAAAATACCCCTACGAGGTCTCGGGCGGACAGAAGCAGCGAGCCGCGGTCGCGCGCGCGCTGATAACCTCGCCGAAGCTGATACTCGCCGACGAGCCTACCGGTGCGCTCGACTCGAAGTCGTCGGACGAGCTCTTGCGGCTGTTCAGCGAGATAAACCGGAGCGGTCAGACGGTAATCATGGTCACACATTCGGTCAAAGCCGCGAGCAATGCCGGTCGTGTGCTGTTCATACGCGACGGCGAGGTGTTCCACCAGCTCTACCGTGGAAATAACACTAACGAGCAGCTCTATCAAAAGATATCGGACACGCTCACGGTGATTGCGTCAGGCGGTGAGGTCAAATGAGAAAAATATTCTTTCCTCGTCTTGCTTGGAACGGTATAAAGAACAATCGCCGGCTTTATATACCGTATATACTTACCTGTGCCGGAATGGTCATGATGACCTATATTTTGCAGTATCTATCAGTATCGCCGGCGGTGATGGATTCCTACGGCGGCACGGCGATTGTAGCGACAATGATGCTCGGCAGCTTCGTCATGGTCATATTTTCGGTCATATTCCTGTTCTATACCAACTCGTTTCTGATAAGGCGGAGAGGCCGCGAGTTCGGACTGTACAATATACTCGGTATGGACAAGCGCGGAATCGCTCGGATTTTGATCTGGGAGACTCTGACCTCGGCGGTGATATCGCTTGCCGTCGGTTTTGCCGCCGGAATCGGTCTGTCGAAGCTCGCGCAGCTCGGGCTTAACAACATCACAAGCACCGACATAAACTACGAGTTCACAATATCAATCCACGCGCTGCGCAACACCGCGATAATGTTTTTGGTAATATTCGCGCTGCTGTTCATACGCTCGCTCGTCAAGCTGAATCTGTCGACCGCGGTGTCGCTGCTCGGCAGCGAGAGCTTCGGCGAGAAGCCGCCGCGCGCGAATCCGATAATCGGCATCGGCGGAATCATCCTGCTCGGCGGCGCGTACTGGCTCGCGGTCAGCATCGAGGATCCGGTGTCGGCGCTGGTGATATTCTTCCTCGCGGTGATAATGGTCATCGTCGCGACCTACATGATATTCATCTCCGGCTCGGTGCTCGTCTGCCGTATGCTGCAAAAGAACAAGAAATACTATTACAACAAGCGGCACTTCGTTTCAGTCGCGTCTATGGTCTACCGCATGAAGCGCAACGGCGCGGGACTCGCGTCGATCTGCATACTCGCGACAATGGTGCTCGTCATGCTGTCGTCGACGACCTGCCTGTATTTTGGCTCAGAGGGTTCGATTCGCGCGCGCTGCCCTCGCGATGTGACGATACGCGTCGGATTCCATGACAACGCCTATGTTGACGGCACTTCGTCACAAATGCGCGAAATCATCACAAACGGCATAACATATGCCGGCGACACGCCGCAAAATCTGCTCGACTACCGTTCGGTAGCGATTGTTGGACTGTTAGAAAATGAGGATTTCGAAATAAATTCAAGCTCGGTCAACATCTACAACCCGACGTCGTTCGGAAACCTCATGCAGCTGGTCATCGTTCCGCTCGAGGACTACAACCGCATGACCGGCGAGAATGTGACGCTGTCCACCGGCGAGGCGCTGTACTGTGCGGGCAGAAGCGCATTACAGCCTGAGCGCGTCAATGTCGGCGACTGTTCATTTACAATAGTCGAATTTCTCGACAGCGTGCCGATGGAAACCGAGGATTCGATGCTGATAATACCGACTGTGTATATGGTCGCGCCCGACTTCGACTCGGTTGCCGAATCGCTGCTCGGACTTGTGCGTGACAGCGGCAATACCGCGACCGAGCTGTTCTGGAATTACTGCTTCGACAGCAGTCTGCCGGATGCTGAGCAGATTGCAATGGCCCAGTCGATACGCGAGCAGCTGATTTTGATAAAGCCGTACGATGAGGAGACCGATACATTCTATCATTATCTGAACAGCTGCACGAGCAAAGCCAGCGAGCGCCGCGACTTCATGAGCACGTTCGGCAGCCTGCTCTATCTCGGAATTCTTTTAAGCATAGTCTTTGTCGCCGCCGCGGCGCTGATTATTTACTACAAGCAGATAACCGAGGGCTACGAGGACAAATCGAGGTTCGAAATAATGATGAAAGTCGGCATGACCAAGAAGAACATTCGCTCGAGCATCAACTCGCAGCTATTGACCGTGTTCTATCTGCCGCTCATATTCGCCGGACTGCACCTGACGTTCGCGTTCCCGTTCATCGCGAAGATAATGACCTTGTTCAATCTCGACAATGTATCTCTGCTGATCGGAACGACCGTCGTCAGCTTTATAATATTCGCGCTGTTCTATATGCTGGTCTACCGTCTCACATCGAACGCGTATTACTCGATTGTCAGTCGGAACGACTGACTTCAGTCGGAACGAGTAATTATTACTAATTTGTTAATATTATCAACTGCGTATTGACAGCTTGCGCGGTTCATGATATACTGTCCATACAATGGTTTCTATTTTATCATAATACCTTATCTCTACAAGTATTGCATCCTAATATAAAACAATGACCGTGCGGATGATTCTATCGAATCTTGTTTTATGGGAAGTTGCCGACGTAATACTCATGTACAATCTTTATCCGTCTGACTCTAACAGTCTGCTTGTCAGGTGACCTTACGCAGTTCATAATGTCGATTCGGTCGGCGATGCAGTTTCATCGCGTTCTGATTATCATGTTTATTTTATCAAAGAATCATTTCAACATCATCCATAACCGGCATTTTGGAAGAAGCGATTTCGTCAAATATTTATTTTACCTTGTTTTGAGCAGCATCTTCTCGATTTGTATGTTTTCGAGTTGCATGGAAGTTGAATCTACCGGAATATCTCGATTGGTTTACACAAGCAAAGCATTTGACGATGAGAATTATGTTTATTTTTCAGCGTCAAATGGCGATGGACTACGCGATACCAGTCTATGTGTGTACCGAAAAGACACCGGAGAAGTGACCGAATATCCGACAGAAGCTTTACTGGTATTCAATCTTCAAAATCAGCTATGCTATACAAAATTTAACGACAATACGATCTACACTATTGATACAGCGTTTTTGGAATCTTTTCAGAAAGACTGGAGATTAAATATCAAAACTTTCGAGGTGGAGGTGTTTCCGTTTGAAGCGGCTTTATATGGAAATAGAATTGCTTTTTCAAATGATTGTTTATGGGGCGATATATCGTCTATAGACGATAAATTTGAGGACGCGGAATATTTCTCGGAATCCAATCGATTTATATGCGGATATTCGGAAGATCATTATTATTATATACGCGTTGAAGCATCGAGTGATACCGCACTAAATTATTATTTGATGAAAGATGATAAGGATTTATTCTTTCTCATGACCGCGGAAAACGGCAGGGGAAGCTACAATGATTTCTCAGCTATATATGGGTCATACATATATTATGTGGATGATGGCGCGCTATATAGGCGTTATTTATCGAAGTTTTCACAGCCTGAGGTATTGTACGCCGATTATGAAGAAAATCACGGCTATGTAGGAATCCCGCCGTTTATTGTCGACGATGGAAAAATTCGATTTGATTCTACTGTAAGATTCCGAGCGCCCTCTAATTTAATTGCAGTCACGCATAACGGCGTCTATGTATGTAATAATAGCGGCGAGTTATTCTTAATAGAATTAGACGGCAGCAATATCGTTAAGTGTATGCATCAGTTTTCACCCAAACTGTATTCATATTATATAAGCAATGACGATGGTCTTTTGCATTATGTCGGCAGAACCGGTGAATGCGGTATTGTGGAATGATATTGAATTACACATAGCTATAGTTTTACAGGCACGGGCCTATCGGTTCGTGCCTGCTTTTATGTATTATTTTCTCGCGATGATATCCTTGAGCGGGTTTCCGTCGACTCCCTCGAGCGGCAGAGTGATGCTCGAGCTTGTCCGCACCGACTCATATAGCGCGAATATCACCTCGACCGCGTTGTACGCGTGCCGCCAGTTGATTTCGTTGTTGTCGAGCACATCGTCGCCTGAGTTGCGGCAGTCGGCGAGATAACGCCACATCAGCGCGATGTTGTCGCCGCAGCATTCGCCGTCCGACCAGGACGCGAGCCCTGCAAGCTCGGACCGCATATCGAGCGACGCGTAACTATACAGCCTGCCCTCCCAACCGAGCTCCATATAGCCTTTCGTGCCGTACAGCGTGACTCCGCTCTGCTCTGGTCGCTTCTCACCGAGTCCGGCGAATATGCTGCCATACAGTCCGTTTTCGTAAATAACGGTTCCGGCGAACGAGCCCTCTCCGGGCACGTCGAACCACTTCACGCTCCCCTCGAGTTCGAGCGAGCCGTATACGCGCGACACCGGTATGTCGCCAAGATAGCTCCAGAGCTGGTCGAGCGTGTGCGTGCCGCAGTCCAAGAGGTGGCGGTATGCGTAGAGGTCGACGCGCGTGACGTCGCCAATAGCTCCGGCGGCGAGCAGCTCACGGACCTTTCGGTTGGCGGGTGAAAAGCGGCGTTGATGCGTATACGAAAGCCGGCAGTCCGATTCGAGCGCGAGACGGCGTATCTCCCTCGCGTCGCCGAAATTGTCGGCAAACGGCTTTTCGCTGACCATATGCTTGACGCCGTATTTGACACAGCTCTTATAAACCGCGAGCCGATGCTGCGGCCACAATGCCTGCACGACCAGCTCGGGTCGCAGCTCGTCGAGCATTCTGTCATACGAAGTATAGATTTTGGCATTGTCAAGACCAAAGTCAGCGGTGAGCTTTTTTGCCGCGTCGAGGTCGATATCGCAGACGGCGACGATATCATAACGCGTATCTTGTAGCATTCCGGCAGTATGCAGCCGTCCGCGGCGGCCGCAGCCGATAAGCGCGGTTTGGATTTTAGGGTTCATGTTAGCACCTCCGTTTTTTTGATATAACCATTATAGCTCATATTATCGACTTTTGCAATACATTTCGCAAAAATACGAAAATTAATCGACAACCGAACCTGTGTATTTTTACATTATACATATTGACAATTAAGGTTAAATGTGATATCCTTATAATTATAAGCAAATGAAAGGATTATGATACCCATGAAAAGGATATTGACGATACAGGACATCTCCTGTGTCGGAAAATGCTCGCTCACCGTCGCGCTCCCGATAATTTCGGCTGCCGGAGTCGAAGCCGGCATACTGCCGACCGCGGTGCTTTCGACGCATACCGCGTTTCCGAAATTCACATTCAAGGACCTGACCGATGAAATACAGCCTATCGTTGATACATTCAGCGAGTTGAAGCTTGACTTTGACGCCGTGTATACCGGTTACCTCGGTTCGTTCGAGCAGCTCAAGCTCGTCGGAGATTTCATCGATAGCTCAAAGTCGGATATGGCGGTTTTCATCGACCCGGTCATGGCCGACAACGGCGTTTTATATAAGGGCTTCACACAGGAGTTCGCCGACAATATGGCAAAGCTCTGTGCAAAGGCAGACCTCATCATGCCGAACCTGACCGAAGCTTCGTTCATGCTTCGTGAAGAATACCGTGAGAGCTACGACGAGGAGTATATCCGCTCGCTCCTCAAGCGGCTGACCGGACTCGGTGCAAAGCGCGCCGCGCTCACCGGCATCGGCTTCAGACCGGACGAGATCGGCTTCTATATGTACGATTCAACCACAGACACCTACTCACATTACTACAATGAAAAGCTGCCGGTCGCATACCACGGCACCGGAGACGTGTTCGCGTCCGCGGTCGTCGGCGCGAATATGCGCGGCAAGTCGATAGAGGAATCACTCAAAATCGCGGTCGACTTCACGCTCGAAGCAATGCGAAAGACGATGGCAGACCCGAACAGCCGTTTCTACGGCGTCAACTTTGAGGAAGCGCTGCCTTACTATATCGAGCTCCTCAAATAATGTATACCCGAACACTCAAGGCAAATTCAGATAACCGTACCTGCAAAATCGAATATTGCGGTAGTCAGTGCGTTGAGTGCCCCTAACCTGCGATATCCAAAGAAGCTGCAAGACGCGCCATATACCGGCGCGCCTTGCTTTATTTTTATACCGGAGGCAGTCGTGGCAAATCTGTTAAAACAAGCAATATTATACCAATATCCCGAATCGATACCGGTGTCGGTTTCTATTCTCTCCGCGGCATGGATCAAATACGGTCGAGCTGCAGCGGCTCTGCGACGAATACCCGCAGTTTTTCGGCTCGCGCAAAGTCGACCTCGACAATATCGACAGCATCATCGCGCCGACCTACCATGCCGGCGAGCATATCGACGAATTGGGCTGCGTCTGGAGCAACTGTAAGGAGGGCATGGAGTCGATAGTCACCGGACACCCGATAAAATCGGAGGAGGATATCTTCAATCTGCGGATCCCGCCGAATCGCGACGGTCGACTGCCGCACGGCTTCATGTATCTGCGCCTGCTCGACCTCTGCGGCTTCGAGCTTGCTATGACGCTGTTTGCCGAGGAAAATGAAGCGCTACAGGTGCTTATCGACAAGGTGCTCGAATACAATGTATATCAGGTCGAGGCGATACTGCCGCGAATCGGCGACATTGTGTATTTCGGAGACGACAACGGTATGCAGCGCGGGCTCGCGATAGGTCCGGAGCGTTGGCGCAAATACATCAAGCCCTGCTACGCGAAGCTGTACGGCATCGTCAAGCAGTATAAGCCCGATACGCTTGTATATATGCACACCGACGGCTGTATCTGGGAGATCATGCCCGACCTCGTCGAATGTGGCGTCGACATGATAAATCCGCAGTTCA
Source organism: Candidatus Flemingiibacterium merdigallinarum (assembly GCA_904386005.1). GTDB lineage: Bacteria > Bacillota > Clostridia > Oscillospirales > CAG-272 > Flemingiibacterium > Flemingiibacterium merdigallinarum. The sequence continues at coordinate 3,136 of CAJFKR010000052.1, read as the reverse complement.
GCGCGAATGGTCTCGACAATCTCGTCCGCGTCTGCCGCGGCAGGATACCGATAACCCTCGACCTCGACCGCCAGCTTTTTCCGCTCGCGACCCCCTCGCAGCTGCACGACCACGTCGCCGAATGTGTGGAGTCGCTCTATCTGCCCGAGGGCGGTCTCGGACTGAATGTAGAGCTGAACTACGAAATCCCGCTCAACAACATGGCGGCAATCCTCGACGCGGTCGAGGAATATAGATTTTACAAGGGCTGAATATAAAATAATGGATGTATCGATAACTTGATACATCCATATTTGATTTGACTATATAAACATATAAATCAAATATTCAAATAACGCTCACATATTCACGCAGTTGACGACGCTGCTATTAAGATACGCCTCAATGTTCCGCGCGGTCAGCTCCATCAGCCGCTCGCGGCACTCGTACGGCGCCCACGCGATGTGCGGCGTGATTACACAGTTCTTCGCACCGAGAAGCGGATTGTCCGCCCGTATCGGCTCGACCGAAGCCACGTCTATTCCCGCCGCGTAGAGCTTGCCCGAATTCAGCGCGTCGGCGACCGCCGACTCGTCGAGCAGACCGCCGCGCGACGTGTTGATGAGAATCGCTCCGTCCTTCATCAGCGCGATGCGGTCGCGGTTTATCATTCCCTGACTGTCGGCGTTGAGCGGGCAGTGCAGCGAGACGACGTCCGAGCTCGCGAGCAGTTGCTCAAGCGAGACAAACTCAACGCCGCCCTCCGGCTCCTTTTCATGCCGGTTGTACGCGAGTACACGCATACCGAGTGCCAACGCGAGTCGCGCGGTCGCGCGACCAATGCTGCCGTAGCCGACAATGCCGAAGGTCTTGCCGGCAAGCTCGATCAGCCGGTAGTCCCAGAAGCAGAAGTCGGCGTTATTTGCCCAGCGTCCCAAGTGCACCTCGCGGCTGTGATGCCCGACGTTGTGGCAGATTTCGAGCAGCAGCGCGAGCGTCAGCTGCGCGACCGCCTGCGTACAGTAGGACGGTATGTTGCAGACCGGAATTCCCCGTTCAGCCGCGGCTTTGATGTCGACTATGTTATATCCGGTCGCGAGCACGCCGATATATTTGAGACCCGGGCAGGCGGCGATAACCTCGGCGCCGATCGGCACCTTGTTGGTCAGCACCAGCTCCGCGTCGCCAATGCGCTCGATGATCTCCGCGTCGTCGTATTTCGTCCGGTCATACACCACAAGCTCGCCCAGCCGCTCGACCGGCTCCCACGAGATATCGCCCGGGTTGGCTGCGTATCCATCAAGTACTACAATTTTCATATTTAGATTTTCCTCACGAATTATGTTCATTCCTTGTTCAGCGCCGCGCCGAGGAACTCGGCGAGCCGCTTGTTCGACGGATTGCCGATTACCTCCTCCGGATTTCCGTCGACCGCGATCACGCCGTTCTCCATGAATATCACGCGGTCGGAGATGTAGCGCGCGAAGCCCATCTCGTGCGTTACTACAATCATAGTCATATGCTCGCTCGCGAGCTGCTTCATTACACCGAGCACCTCGCCGGTCAGCTCGGGGTCGAGCGCGCTCGTCGGCTCGTCAAATAACAGAATATCCGGTCCGGTCATCAGCGCGCGGGCGATCGCGACCCGCTGCTTCTGTCCGCCCGACAGCGACGACGGCATCGCGTCGATCTTGTCGAGCAGCCCGACCTTGTCAAGTAAAATCTCGCATTTCTCGGTGGCCTCGGCTTTGGTCAGCAGTCGATTCGTCACCGGCGCGCAGGTCATGTTGTTTCTAACGCTCATATGCGGGAACAGATTGAAATGCTGGAACACCATGCCGGTGTGCGACAGAATATGCCGCATCTCGCGCTCGCGCACGTATTTTCCGTCGCTGACAAACGACTCTCCCGCGATCGATATCGTCCCGTCCGACACCCGCTCCAGCCCGATGAGCGAGCGGAGCATCGTGCTCTTGCCCGAACCCGACGGTCCGATCACCGAGATGATCTCGCCTTTGTCGACATTGAAAGTCACTCCGCACAAAACGTCGTTGTCGCCGAAGGATTTCTTAATATTATTCACTTCTATCATCATGACATTTTTCCTCCGGACTCAATATGTGGTTTTCTTTTCGATGAACACGAACAGCTTGGTCAGCGCGAAAATCATGATAAGGTAAATTACCGCCGCGATCAGGAAGGGCGTGACGTTCGCCAATGAGTTGACCTGCGTCTTGGTCAGGTGCATGAGGTCGGCGACTCCGAGCGTCGTCACGAGCGCGGTGTCCTTGACCAGACTGATAGCCTCGTTTGAAACCGAGGGAATCGCTACGCGTATCATCTGCGGGATAATAATCTTTACAAGCGTCTTGGATTTTGACATTCCAAGCACCTGCGCCGCTTCATACTGCCCCGGATCGACCGATTTGATTCCGCCGCGGAATATCTCGCAGAAATAGGCCGCGTAGTTGAGCACGAACGCCACACAGGCGGCGGTGAAGCGCTGTAATACTAAATATTGTCCGATAAACGGTATATACGGCAGTCCGAAATATACAAACAGCAGCTGCAGCATGAGCGGCGTACCGCGCATGACAAACACATAACCGCGCGCGAGCCAGCGTATCGGCGCGATCCGTGACGACGACAGCAGGGTTGTCAAGAATCCGAGCGGCAGCGACAGGATTATAACAATAAAAAACAGCTCGACTGTAATTCCGAGACCTTTTGTGAGTATATTCAATGTGTTGATAAATTCAGTGTATGTAATGGCGTCCGCCTCCAATTGATTTTTGCGCGGCTTTATATGTCAAATTCTCGTTCTATATTCAAAGCAGTCTGATGTATATAATATAAATTCACATGACAATTGCGCTGAAATCGCGAGATACATTTACAGCTGTACGACGAGATTTGTATCAAAGCCTGTCTGCCGCTTCGGGCAAACGAATAAATACCATATTAATATTGTATCACATTAGCGCGCTTTTGTAAACAGCAAAATATAAAATAAACGAAAGTTTTTGAAAATTCGTCAAAAAGGTTGAAATTTCGCCCGATGTATGTGTTAAAATGATATGAGCCAAAAAAAGAGGAAATCCTAACAAAGATATGGTATAATAGTTTTACCACAAACTCAACACCATATGGAGAAAGG
>CAJFKR010000051.1 GCA_904386005.1 Candidatus Flemingiibacterium merdigallinarum | reverse complement strand
TGTTCGTGACCTCGTGCGAGAATACATAATCCCGCACCGGAGCCTCGAGTCCGGTGTGGTTTTTCAGCCGCTCGTGGTAGTAGGGGTTCGGAAAGCAGCGCACGTCGAACACGAGGTCGGCTTCGACCGCCGCTCCGTACTTGAAGCCGAACGACATACAGGTGACGAGCAGCTCGTGCGTCGTACCGGCTTTGACAATGCCGGCGATTTTCTCCTTGAGCTGCGCCAGACTGAGTTTCGTCGTGTCGATGATATAGTCGGCGCGCGCGCGTGCCGGAGCGAGACATTCGCGCTCGAGCTTCAAAGCGTCCATGATGCTGATTCCGCGCGCGGCTACGAGCGGGTGCGTCCGCCGCGTGAATTTGTAGCGCGAGATTATGACCTCGTCCGCGCACTCCATGTAAATCGTGCGGCAGTTGAAGTTCTGCGCTTTCAGCTCGTCGAGCCGCTCGAACAGCGTCTCGAACTCCTCCTCGCCGCGTATGTCGACTACAAACGCCACCTTGCCCTGTTTTGCGGGCGTGGACGCGTATATTTCGACGAATTTCGGTATCAGCAGCGCGGGCATATTGTCAATGCAGTACCAGCCGAGATCCTCGAGCGTGTTCGCGGCATTGGACTTGCCCGCGCCCGACATTCCGGTTATAATCAAAAAATCCACTGTTTTCACTTCCCTTTTCTTTTAGAAAAACACTGTCAGTACTTTCAGTACTGTCAGTACTGTCCGACCCACGGTGCGCCGCTTGAATCCAAAATTATATTTCAGTCGCGCGGTATGTACCGCACCTCGCACTCGATTTCGGCTCCGAAGCGGTCGCGCACTGTAGCTTGTATATGTCGTATCAGCCGCAATACGTCTAAAGCGGTCGCGCCGCCGCGATTCACTATGAATCCGGCGTGCTTTTCGGAGACCTGCGCCCCACCGACCGCACAGCCTTTTAGCCCGGCGTCCTCGATGAGCTTCGCCGTGATGAAGCCGTTTCCACGCTTGAACACGCTTCCGGCGCTCGGATATTCGAGCGGCTGCTTTTCGCGCCGACGCGACATATAATCGTCGCACAAAGCGCGGATCTGCGCCTTGTCTCCGACCTTGAGTCTGAACTCTGCCGAGAGTATCACGCGCCGACAGTCCATATAAATACTGTGGCGATAGGCAAACTCATGCTCGTCATGGCAGAAATATCCGGTCTCGCCGCTGTCCGGGTCATACCAGCGGCTGCGCCAGACCACGCCCGACAGCTCGCCGCCGTACGCGCCGGCGTTCATGAAGATGCCGCCGCCGACCGAGCCGGGGATTCCGTACGCGAACTCAAGTCCGGTCAGCGAAAGCGCGGCCGCGTCGGACGCAAGCCGGGTCAGCGGATATCCGGCGTCGGCGGATATTATAACCTCGTCCGGAGCGAGACCTGACGCGCCGGTCGAGTCGACAATGCCGCCGAAATGCTTCATTTCGCCGAGAATCACGACCGCGCCGTTATATCCGGCGTCGTCGAACAGCACATTCGTGCCGTTTCCGAGTACAACGCAGCGCACTCCCTCTCCATATAATCGGCGCAGTGTCTCGACAAGCTCGCCGATGTCCCTCGGGAATACCGCGAGACCTGCCTCGCCGCCAATTTTGAAGCTCGTGTAATCGGCAAGCCGGTAATCAGTGCGGGCAGAAATGCCCATCGCGGCAAGCTCGCCGCACAGCTCTTTATAATTAATCAAACAAACAAATCCTTTCGATGTGTTATCATTCAATCGAGCAGCCGCAAAAGCTCGTCGTAGCTTGTCACCGTATAGTCGGGAGCGATAACTTCCCCGTCCTTGTCAGCGACGCCTTCTTTAGCAGCTCCGGCAGGATTGTACCAGATTGTGCCGATGCCGGCGTTGATTCCGCCCTGTATGTCGCTCGACAGCGAGTCGCCGATTATAACCGAGCCGCTCCGCTTATCCTCGCCGATGCGCGCGAACACATAGTCGAAATAGCCGCGCTGCGGCTTCGGGCAGCCCGCGTCCTCCGAGACGAATATGTCCTCAAAGCAGGAGCATATCTCCGACGCGGCGAACCGCTTCTTCTGTGTGCGCGAAATCCCGTTTGTTACAATATACATCTCGTATTTCGCACAGAGAGTCTTGCAGAGCTCGGCGGCTCCGGGCAAAAGCCGCGAGCAGTCAGCGAGCGCGTCGATATACCGCGCGTTCAGCTCCGCTCCGTCACACTTAGTATACGCGCCGGGCGACACGGCTTCAAGATAGCGGAAAAACCGCTCGGACTGGAGGTAGTCCTTCGTGATTTCGCCCCGACCGAACTCCTCCCACAGCCGCTTGTTTATATTCTTATACCGTTCGAAATCGCCGCCGCTATATTGTATGCCGAACGAGCGCATGACTATTCCGAAAGCGTTCTCCTCGGCGGCGTCAAAATCGAACAAGGTCATGTCCGCGTCAAACAGCAGCGTAGTATATCTTTTCATCAGCCCGCGCCCTCCGATTTTGTATGTTCAGCTGTGTCCTGCTGTTCAGCTGTGTCCTGCCGCGCGGCTATATCCTGCTGTGCGGTTATGTCCTGCTGTTCAGCTATATCCTGCCGAGCGGCTATCATCTCGCGCGCGGTGTTCTGCAAATTCTCTGTGATGTTGATGCCGCCCATAATCCGCGCGACCTCATTTACACGCCCCTCCTCGTCGAGCGGCGTCACGTCGGTTGACACCCGCCCGCCGTCCTCATGCTTGGCAATCAGGTAGTGGTTGTCGGCGAGCGACGCTATCTGCGCCGAGTGGGTCACGCAGAATACCTGCGACGACCGCTTTTTTGCCAGCTCGCGCAGCTTTATTCCTATCTTCTGCGAGGTCTTGCCCGAAACTCCGGTGTCGACCTCGTCGAATATCAGCGTGCCGAGCGAGTCGCGGTCGGACAGCACGCTTTTCAGCGCGAGCATTATACGCGAAAGCTCGCCGCCCGACGCGATGCGCGCGAGCGGCTTTGTCGGCTCGCCTTTGTTCGTGGCTATCATGAACTCGACCCGGTCAACTCCGCGCGCGGTGAACTCGGGCTTGTCGACGTCCTGCGTTTCGATCGCGACCTCAAAAACGACGCCGTTCATGTCGAGATATTTAAGTTCCTCGGTTATCCTCTCCTCGAGTCTTACCGCCGCTTCGCGACGCTTCTCGCTTAGCTCAAACGCCTTGGCCGCGAGCAGCGGCAAAAGCTCGTCGCGCTCTCGCGCCGCCTCGTCGAGCCGCTCGCCCGACAGCTCGATGCTGTCGACCTCGTCGCGGATCTTTTTGAGATAGGCTAAAATCTCGACCGGAGTGTCGCCGTATTTGCGTTCGAGCTTTGACAGCTCGTCGAGCCGTCCCTCAATCCTGTCGAGCTGCGCGGTCACGTCGCCTTCCGACTCGTCGGCGAAGGCTTCGGCGGTGAGCGCGATGTCCTCGACCTCGTAGGTCAGCCCCTCGAGCCGGCTCGACAGCTCGGCAGCTTCGGGTATCACCGCCGACAGCGCGTCAAGCGCACGCACCGAACGGCGCAGCTTGTCGAGCGCAGCCGTTCCCTTTTCGTTCTGATAAAGCGACGCGTAGACCGAATGCGCGAGCTGGTTTATACGCTCGCTGTTTTGCAGCTTCGCGCGCTTTTTGAGCAGCAGCTCCTCCTCGTCCGGCTTTAACTTCGCCGACTCGATTTCGTCTATCTGGAATTTTAGAAATTCGAGCCGCTGCGTCTTTTCGCGCTCACCGCGGCTAAGCTCGCCAATCCGCCGGTTCAGCTCGGTATAGCGGTCAAAGTCGCGACGGTAGTCGTCAAGCTCGCTCTCGAGCGACGCGAACTCGTCGAGGTAGTAGATATGTCGCTCCGGGTCGAGCAAGGTCATGTTGTCGTGCTGACCGTGTATCGCGACGAGCAGCTTTGCCGCGTCGCGCATGAGCGATATCGGCAGGGCGCGACCGTTTACCCTCGCCGTCGACTTGCCGGCGATATTGACCGAGCGCGACAGCATGATTATACCGTCCTCGTCGGGAGCGAGTCCAAGCTCGCCGAGCGCCTCGAGCGCCGACGGCGACAGCTCCGAAAAGAGCGCCGACACGCGCGCCACCTCCTCACCGCTGCGTATCAGGTCACGCTGCGGCTTCGCGCCGAGTATTAAGTTGATACTGTCTATTATAATCGATTTACCCGCGCCGGTCTCGCCGGTCAGCACAGAAAATCCGTCGGTAAAATCGATGTTCGCCGATTTTATCACCGCGATATTTTCAATATGCAGATTTTGCAGCATATGCTCCGCCTTTCCGCCTGCCTGGGAGGATTTGCCCGAATATAAGGTCGGGCGCCGTCATTTTCCGATTATCTCGCGCAGCTCGGAGACGAGTATCGACGCCGCCTCGTTGGTGCGCATGACTATAATTATAGTATCGTCTCCGGCGACGCTGCCGACGATGTCGTCGCGCCCCATCGAATCGATCGCCGCGCCCGCTCCCTGCGCCATTCCGGCGCAGGTCTTGACAACGACTATATTGTTCGCGCTGTCGACTCCGGTCAGCGTCTCGACGAGTAGATTGTAAAACTTCGAGCTTATCGCGTTCTCCTCGTGGTGCGGGAGCGCGTATTTATATTTTCCGCCGGCTCCCGCGACCTTGACGAGCTTGAGCTCGCGGATATCGCGTGAGATTGTCGCCTGTGTAACCATATATCCGCGGCGGCGCAGCTGCTCGGACAGTTCCTCCTGCGTCTCGATCTCAAGCTCACTGATGAGCGCGATGATTTCATTTTGCCGGTTATATTTCATCGTATTTTAACCATACCTTTTCTATATATGTGACCACGGCTTTGCCAAGTTACGTCTTTCTTAATTCAAATTAATCATCGTGGCTTCCACGCAGCGAAAGCCGCCCTTTTCAAACCCTCTCCGCCATTTTGCGGCGCAGCACGTCGTAAAAGCCGCCGTCCTTCAGGCGGATAAAGCTGACCTCGAGCGTCGAGCGACCGATGTACACGCTCTCGCCGTAACCGAGCCGATAGAATTCGCAGCCGTCGAGACAGAGGCAGAGATTCGACTCGCGCTGACTCACATTGCGCAGTCCGAGCCGCGACGCGGCAGAGAACACGACCGAAACGGCATTGAGCGAATGCGTGCAGATCGGAGTTACCATGATAGCGTCCATGCACGGGTCTATGACCGCTCCTCCGGCTGACAATGAATACGCGGTCGAGCCGGTCGGCGTCGAGGCTATGAGCCCGTCGGCACGGTAGCGGTTGACCAGCTTGCCGTCGCAGTACAGCTCGATTTCGACCATACGAAAGAGCGACTCACCGCCGAGCACGGCGTCGTTCAGCGCGAAGCCCCGCCGACCGTCGGGCAGCTCGGCTTCGAGCAGCATACGACGCTCAATCCTATACTCGCCGCTGAGCAGTCTGTCAAGCAGGTCGAGCTCGTCAAGCTCCAGCTCGGCCATATAGCCGACCCGACCGAGATTGATGCCGAGCAATGGCACATCAGCCGGAGCGCAGCGTCTGGCCGCCTTCAGAATAGACCCATCGCCGCCGAGCACGACTACTGCCTCCGAGCGAGCGGTGAACTCGTCGGCGCTGACAAATTCCACCTGCTGCTCGAACTGTCCGCCGAGAACCGAAGCGAGCTGCTCTCTCTGACCAATGTCAAAAAGCAGTCGCGCCTTTTTGCCGAGCGCGGCGACAACCTTACTTGTTCCCGAATAATCTATGTCCTTGTCGGCATTTGGAAATATACCGATGGTTTTCAAGCTATAATTACCTCCGCAACCAAGAAGCTGAACAATATTGTCCGCCGTGATGTATTATTGACCGCATACGGTCTATTGACCGTGTACGGTCTATTGACCGCATACGGTCTTTTGACCGTGTACGGCCGCGGATATCGCCTTTGTGTCGACTGTCCGCTCCCTGCCGTATACAAACGACGCGAGATATTCGCGGTTTCCGTCGCCGCCCTCAATAGGCGACGATATGACTCCGACGCAGCCGAGCCCGAGCGCGCCGGCAGCCGCCAGCACCCGCTCTATGACCTCTGCGTGAACCTCGCGGCTTTTGACTATGCCGCCCTTGCCGATATTTTGGCGTCCGGCTTCAAACTGCGGCTTGATAAGACCGACAAAGCGCCCATCCGGCTTCAATATCCGCGTCACCGCGGGCAGGATCAGGGTGAGCGAGATGAACGACACGTCGCAGACCGCGATGTCGCACTGCCCGCCGATCTGCTCCGGCACAAGTCCGCGCGCGTTTATGCCCTCGTACGACCCGACGCGCGGGTCGGACGCGAGAGTCGGGTCGAGCTGCGAATGTCCGACGTCGACCGCGCGGACGCGCCGTGCTCCGTGCTGCAAAAGGCAGTCGGTGAACCCGCCGCTCGACGCGCCGATATCGACCGCGTCAAGTCCGACGACGTCTATATTGAAAGCTTCGAGCGCGCGTTCGAGCTTGAGTCCGCCGCGGCTGACATAGCGCGGCAGCTCGCCGATTATCTCAATCTCGGGCGGCGAGCTCTCGTCGATATCGAACGACGGCTTCACGCGCCGACCGCCGACTGTGACAGCTCCGTCCTCGAGCAGCTTCTGCGCCGTCTCGCGGCTCTTCGCGAAGCCGTGCAGCGCGAGGTATTTGTCAATGCGCATATCAGAACACCGGCACTACCAGCGGAATCAATATGCCGAGTATCGCGCCGACGACTACCTGAAGCGGCGTGTGGCCTATAAGCTCCTTCAGATTCTTGTCAAGGTAGCGGGTCTCGCCGGTCGAGATGTCGTGTACGATCTGATTTAATACCCTTGCCTGCTCGCCCGCGGCACGGCGCACTCCGGCGGCGTCATACATTACAATGAACGCGATTACAAATGCGAGCGCGAACTCGATCGACTTCGTGCCGCTCAGCCTGCCGGTCGCGACTACCATCGAGCAGACGGTCGCCGAATGCGAGCTCGGCATTCCGCCCGACGACATCAATACCGCGAAATTGAACGAATGGCTCTTGATTATATACGCAAAGCACTTGATGAACTGCGCTCCGAACCAGCCGATGAACGCGCAGATCAGCACATAGTTTGTAAATATTCCGACAATGTATTCCATTATATTTGTATTATCCTATTTATTTCGTTTTGACAAATAGATTGCCAGCTCGCAGAGCACATCCGCGCCGTCATAGTCCTCGAGCGCGGACACAGCGTCACGAGTCAGCCGGTCGGCATAAGCATAAGCCTCGTTAGGCGTCATGAAGGTGAGAAATGTAGTCTTGTCGCTCGCGGCGTCGCTGCCTATCGGCTTTCCGAGCAGCGCGGTATCGCCGACAACGTCGAGAATATCGTCGAGCACCTGGAACGCGCGGCCCAGTCCCATCGAATAGCGTTCAGCGGCGGCGATTAGCCCCTCATCCGCGCCTCCGGCATAACAGCCGAGCAGCGACGACGCGCGTATCAGCTCGCCCGTCTTTTTCGATTGCAGCCGTTCGAGCGTGTCAAAGCCGAGACGCGAGCTCTCGCCTATTAAGTCGAGCACCTGACCGCCGACCATGCCGTTTGCTCCGGCGGCGGTGGAAAGCAGTACTACCGCGCGGCAGTTTGTCTCGGGAGAAGCGAGCTTATTCGACGCCGCGACCTCGAACGCGAGCGTCAGCAGCGCGTCTCCGGCAAGAAGAGCGTTCGCCTCGCCGAACACCTTGTGATTCGTCGGCTTTCCTCGGCGCAGGTCGTCGTCGTCCATGCAGGGCAGGTCGTCGTGAATCAGCGAATAGGTGTGTATCATCTCAATAGCCGACGCGTATGCCAGCGCCGAGGCTTCGGCGGCGTCGGGGTCAAGCCCCCGCGACGTCGCGGCAAGCCGCGCAAACTCGAGCGCGAGGAACGGGCGCAGCCGCTTGCCGCCGGCAAGCAGGCTGTAACGCATAGCGTCGTACAGGATTCCGTAATCGTCGTCGGTGACGTCGAGGTATCCGCGCAGCTCCGATTCAATCTGCGCGGCGCGCTGTTTTATGCGCGATTCAATATCAGTTATATCCATTGGTTTTATGAATTCCTTTTCCATACACTTAAGGCAGCCGTAAAAATCAAATCATGAAAATATATTCTGTATATATCTTGCGCGGACAATTTACCGCATAATTATTCAAAAGACAATCGACCATACGGCTGCGCACACGGCTCACAGCTTTGATTTAACAAACTCATCCGCGCGGGGGAGTAAAATTTTCGAGCGCGAGCTTGCCCTCGTCGCCGCGCACCAGTATCTTCACCCGCTGCTCGGCGGTATCCAGCTTGTTCTGGCAGAGCTTCACGAGCGACACCCCCTCCTCGAACAGGGCGAGAGACTTGTCGAGCGGAGCGTCGCCGCCGTCAAGCGCGTGTACAATCTCCTCGAGCCGAGCGAGCGCGGCTTCGAACGTGAGCTCGGATTTTACTTCCGTCCCTCCGGCGGTCGACTCGGCGGACGCGTTTGCCGTATTCTGATTTTCGAGAGCCATTATATCAATTCCTTTCGTCATTCAAAGCGACGACATTGCCGGTCGCGGCAGTATCGTCGAATGTGGTCGCGGTGTTATCGTCAGCCGTATCCTCGGCAGAAGCATCTGCCGAAGTCGATTCGTTGTCGTTATTTTCGCTTATCTCGACCGCCTCGCCGACGACGCTGCCGTCTGCGGTGCGCAGTCTGAAACGGTCACCGACCTTTAACTGCTTTACGCTCTTTATGACCCTGCCGTCCTCGTCAAACACCGCCGAATAGCCGCGTGACAGCACTGACAGCGGATTCAGCGCGTCGAGCGACGCGCACAGCGCGGCGAATCTCGCCCGGTCGCGCGACAGTTTCAGCTTCATACCGCCGTCCAGCTCGTTCGACAATGAGATCAGCGTCAGCCGCTTGTCGTCGATAAAATTCTGCGGCGAGGTCAGCGCGCGGCTCTTTGCGAGCGCCGCGAGCCGGTTTCGGTCAGCCGCGAGCGTCTTGGTGAACGACAGCTCCATTCGACCGATTATATTGTATATCTTGCGCTTCAGCTCGGCGGTGTCCGGCACGGCGAGCTCTGCCGCGGCAGACGGAGTCGGCGCGCGCAGGTCGGCGGCGAAATCACAGATTGTGAAGTCGGTCTCATGTCCGACCGCAGATATTACCGGAACACGGCTCGCGGCAATCGTGCGCGCGAGCGTCTCGTCGTTGAACGCCCACAAATCCTCAATCGAGCCGCCGCCGCGTCCGATTATTATCAGGTCGACGCGGAGCGCGGTGTTGAATATCTGCATACCGGTTATGAGCGACGCCGCCGCGTCCGGTCCCTGCACGAGTGACGGATATAGTATGATGCGCGCGAGCGGAAAGCGTCTAGCGGTGATATTGATAATGTCGCGCACCGCAGCGCCGTCGGGCGACGTGATGACGCCGATCCGGGTCGGTATCTTCGGAAGCGGACGTTTGCGCTGTGCTGAAAACAGTCCCTCCGCCTCGAGCTTGCGCTTGAGCTGCTCATAGGCGATATACAGACTGCCGATGCCGTCCGGCTCGATATTGTCGACGATTATCTGGTACTGACCGCCGCGCACAAATCCGGTGACGCGGCCGTGCAGCACGACCTTCATACCGCTCTCGGGCAGAAATCTGAGCTTCGACGCATCGCGCTTGTACATGACCGCCGACAGCACGCCGTCGCTGTCCTTTAACGTGAAATAGAAGTGACCGGTTTTATAATGGTTCGTGAAATTCGAAATCTCGCCGCGCACGTATACATTCGGGAGCAGCGTGTCCGAATCGAGCAGCTGCTTTATATAGGCGTTGATCTGCGCGACGGTCATAATCGGCCGCTCGTCCTTTGCGGACGAAGATTGGTTTGTGCTGCTGTTGTTCGCCGGCTGGCTGTATGCGGTTGTGTCAGTATTGTTGTTCACCGACTGACTATACATAGCCGGACTTGCTTTGTCGTTCGCGGTCTGACTGTACGCAGTCGGGCTTGTATTATCGTTTGCCGACTGGCTGTACGCAGCGCCGCCGTTCGCGCTCGGGGGCTGAGGTTTTCCGCCGATTTGCATATGCCCTGCGTTATCTAACTCCATATTCGCCCTCCTCACGTATAGCGGCGAGCAGCGCGGCTCCGACCGCGTTGTCGCTCGACAGCGCCGGCTCGGCGAAGCGAGCGTCGCAGCCGCGGGATACTATCATCTGCTTGATTATCGAATTGCTCATGACTCCTCCGGCAAACAGCACCGGAAGATCCCCCCTACAAATGAGCGCGTTTTCTACAAGCTCGATAAGCGTCCGTCCGATAAAGTCGAGCAGATACGCGGCTACGCATTCCGCGCTCGCGCCCGACTCTATCATCCGACCAGCAAGATTTTCCGCGCCCGACAGGTTGCATTCGCAGCCGTGTACTGACAGACGCGCGGGCGTGAAGCGCTCGGTGTTTGCGTTCGCGAGCTCCTCGAGCTTCGGACCGCACGGAAAGCCGAGTCCGAGCTTCACCCCGACCCGGTCGACCGCCTGTCCCGCGCTGATGTCGAGCGTGCCGCCGAGCTTTTCGATCTCGAACGGCTGCTCGCCGTCCGGCTTCGGATGCACGAGCAGTAGCTCGGTCGTGCCGCCCGAGACGTGAAAGGCGATAAACTCGCGCGAATACAAATCGGGCGAGCCGCTCGAATATACCGCCGCGGCGATATGCCCCGCCTGATGCGAGAACTGATAGAGCGGCTTCTTCGCCGCGCCGGCCATCGCCGACGCCGCCGACACTCCGGCGAGAAAGCAGGGCATATACGAGCCCTCGACGTCTCTCGGGCGGCTCGACACTCCGACCGCGCACAGCTCATCCGGCACAAGCGCGTCGAGCGCCGACTCGATTATCTCGGGCAGCCGCTTCGTATGCATGAACATAGCGTCCGACTGACGCAGTCCCCGCCCGCCCTCGGGCACGTCGAGCAGCCGTTTGATATTTGAAACCACGCGCCGCTCGGCAGCGTCGTACAGCGCGCAGGAGGTCGTGTAATTCGACGTGTCAACGCCGATATAATAACGGCTCATCAGGCTTTGGAGCGCGGAGCGTCGCACTCCCGGTCGGGCAGACTCTTCGCAATGCTGTTCAAAACGCCGTTGACAAACGCCGGCGCGCTGTCGTCGTCGTACTTCTTCGCGAGCTCGACCGCCTCGTTGAGCGCGACCCGCTTCGGCACGTCGTCGAGCGAGGTCATCTCGTATACGCAGAGCCGCATTATAGTGAGCACGCCCTTCGCAAGGCGCGAAAGGCTCCAGCCGACCGCCGCCGCCGATATCCTCGCGTCGATGTCATCGATATTGTCGAGCACGCCGAAATAGACCTTCTTCACATAGTCTGTTTCCGAGCCGAACTCCACGCCGTCATAAGGCGGGGTCTGCTCCTGCGCCCACATTTCAAACAAGCCCTCAAGCTCATTTTTATAGAACCGGTCGGCGTCCTCGTCCGGCACAAAGGTCTTGGCAAACAGCAGCCGGAACGTAAAGTCACGCGCCATCTTGCGCGTGAATTGTGGTTTTGTCAATTCTTCCATATTAAGTAAATCACCATAGCTTTCTCGGGGCGATGTAAACGCGGTTTACATCAATAAATATAGCATATATAAATATTATACAGTCAATATTCAAAAATGTCAATCATTAAGGGTAAATTATTCGTTATATTTCGCGTAATATATTCATCCGCGATGAATATATTTTTATTGTCAGCTCGACCGGCATTGACCGACCGTATTTTTTACCTCGTGCCGGTTTATCCTTACACATTTATAAATTTACCGCAAATTCGCCGCGCATGTATGAATAAAGGAGTATAAACCATGCCCAAACGACGCTGCATACAATTCGTCTATATCGCGCTGCTCGTAATATCGCTGACACTCGGTCAGCTACTCCCGCAGCCGGCGCTCGAGGTCTCGGCCGACGGCTATATCAAATGGGTGGACTTCACATTGACCGCCGAGCTGCTGCGCGCCGCGGCTGAATGTGACGTCGCGAGCTGGCAGACGGCGAGGGAGTCGGGGCGGGAGCAGAGGGTACACTTTGTCGAGCTGCTCGCGCTCTGCGGCGCGATATACGGCGGCGACTACTCGCGCCTTGGCGCGTCAAAGCTAAAAGAATATGCCGCGAAGCTCGAAGCCGGCGCGACGATATACGACCTCACCGAAAACCATAAAAATCTCGAATATTATCTCGAAGCCTATGGAGCCGCGCTCGGCGGGGTCATGGGCGACTACGCGGTATACACAAGCGAGGGACTGTCCAAGCGGTATGGCGTCAAGCTCTTCTCGCCTATCGCCGCCGGTTACTACTACAACGACTACGACGATTTCGGCGCGTCGCGTTCCTACGGCTACCGCCGTCCGCACCTCGGACATGACATGATGGGCAGCGTCGGCACGCCGATTGTCGCGGTCGAGTCGGGTTATGTCGAGGCCTGCGGCTGGAATCAGTACGGCGGCTGGCGTATCGGCATACGCAGCTTTGACGGCAAGCGATATTACTACTACGCGCACCTGCGCCGAGGTCATCCCTACAATGACATCTACGAGGGCAAGCAGATAACGGCCGGTGAGGTCATCGGCTACCTCGGCATGACCGGATATTCGACCAAGGAGGATACGAACAACATCGACACGCCGCATCTGCATTTCGGACTTCAGCTTATATTCGACAAGTCGCAGAAGGACGGCACGAATCAGATCTGGCTCGATCTTTACGAATACACGATCTTTTTGTCCCGTCT
The DNA here is from genome assembly GCA_904386005.1 of Candidatus Flemingiibacterium merdigallinarum. Classification (GTDB taxonomy): domain Bacteria; phylum Bacillota; class Clostridia; order Oscillospirales; family CAG-272; genus Flemingiibacterium; species Flemingiibacterium merdigallinarum. Next base: position 9,901 of record CAJFKR010000051.1, on the reverse strand, counting down.
GCGCTCCGAGGTGTATTACGACAAGGAGACAAACGAATTTTACGCCGCCTCGCCGATAATCGACCTTGACGCGCCCGACTGAATTCGGGTACAAGTTAAGCGTTGTTGAAAAATAAGTGACGTTTTTATAAATATTTGCCTATCACAGTTGAAAAAAAATCCGAATGGTGGTATCATATAATATAGCCCTCGTGCGGGGCAATTACATTCTTTAAAAGGAATGAATACATAAATGAATCTAAGAAAAAGGATATGGAAGATAATCTCTGACGCCTGCGTGTATTTCACAGTCGCCGAATTTTTCGTGCTCTTTGTCGCGACCGGCTTCAGCGAGCTTGACCCGGAGGCGGGCGGCGGCGTCGGCAAGTATCTGAGTCTCGGAGCCGCCGCGCTGATATTTCTGGGTTGCTTTTTGTTGTCGCTGCTCAATCTTACGTTCAGGCTCGACCTGTCGTCGTCGCTGCGCGTGCTGATACATTTCATCGGCACGACCGTAGCCTATTCGCTGGTATTCATAGTCATACCCGGCGTATACAACGACTTTGGGGCGATATTCGTCCGGCTCGGCGTGTTCGTGATAATCTATGCTGTCGGACTGCTCATCGGCGTGATAGTCACCAGCTCAAAGCGCAACCACCGCGCCGACTCCATCGAATACGAGTCGCAGTTCGGCGAGTTCTTTGACAAGAAAAACCGAAATGGCTGAATCTTGCCGACGTAAGGTCATGGATATACAAGCCTTGTGGTCAACCGCGGCGCGGCGCCGTCAGTTTTGCGACGCGGAACCTCGCCGTATAAAAACTGCGATTTTACCTTGCAGAACCCGCCGCAATTCCTATGGAAAGGAAGCTTTCGAACATCGAAAGCCATGATAATTAAAAATGAAATCTGTTTTCAATCAGGACGGTCTGATGTACAAAGCCGCCGCGTTTGCCATATTTGTAGTGTTAGTCGTGCTGATAGTGCTCATCTCCATTTCAAGCGCAAATGACGACGGCATCCCGCAGCCGAACGATACGCAGTCCACGACCGCACAAGGCGACGGCACATCCGGCGATACGACTGCCGATTTGATTACATCCGATTCAACCGAAGCGACGTCCGCGCCCGAAACCACCGCGCCGGACACTACAGCCCCCGAAACCGCTCCCGAGACGACCGCGCCCGAGACTACCGCTCCCGAGACTACCGCCTCCGAAACCACCGCTCCCGAAACGACCGTTCCGTCGGAGCCGATAGACGTTCCGGTCGGCAACACGCCCGAAGAAATCGCCGCCTATCTCGCCGAATACCCCGACACGGTGCTCGGCGTGACCGAGGACGCCGGACAGGAGTACATAGACAAGCTCACCTTCCTCGGCGACTCCACCACCTACGGACTGATACACTACGGAATGCTCAAGGACGGCAGGAACACAAAGCAGGTCTGGACTCCGGCGAGCGGCACGCTGACCCTGTCGCAGGCGTCGTTTGCGACGATAGTCTACCCCGAGACCGGCGAGGAAATCACGATAGTCGACGCGGTCACGCGCAGTCAGCCCGAATATCTCGTCATCACGCTCGGCGTTAACGGCGTGTCGTTTATGGATGAGGACTATTTCAAATCCGAATACAAAAAGCTGGTCGAGTCAGTGCAGACCGCAAGCCCAGACACCAAGATAATCTGCCAGTCGATTTTCCCGGTCGCGCGCAGCTACGAGCTGCTCGATTCGATCAACAATGATAAAATTGACGCTGCCAATAAATGGATTTGTGAGGTCGCGGCTGACTGCGGAGTCAAGTATCTCGACACGAACTCGGTGCTGCGCGACTCCGAGGGCTGGCTGCCCGAGGAATACCACAACGGTGACGGTATGCACCTTGCGACCAACTCGTTCACGCTGGAACTCAACAATCTTCGCACGCACGCGTGGATTGATTGAGCTATTGTTGCTCGATGATCAGAACCTCTGAATCGAATTATTATAAGGAAGGTAAAAATCAATGAAACAGAAACTCACATCTTTTATACTTCTCGCCGCAATTTCGCTTCTCGCTCTTGTTTCATGTGGGAGCGGCGCGGCTAAATACCGCAACGACGTCGCCGTGCCCGACCTGTGCGCCGCGGCCGATCCGCTGATCGGTGATTCGTCCACTATGGCCACAATGACCGACGACTACCTCTATGGCATGATGGGCATTGAGCTCGACGGCATATCCGACTACGCGGTCAAGGTTCAGGCGTCGGGCGCGAACGTCGACGAATACGGCATATTTAAAGCTTCAAGCGATGAAAACGTCGCCACGGTCGAGCAGATGGTGCAGAGCTATCTTTCTAAGCGCGTCGAAACCTGGATGCCCGAATATATGCCCGAGGAATTTCCGAAGGTGCAGTCTGCCAAAGCGCAGGTCTACGGTCAGTATGTGGTTTACTGCATACTCGACGACTCCGAAAAATCCGCGGTATTCAATGCGATTGAAGCCGCGCTGAAGGAAGAATAACGCTCGTATTCATGTATTGTCAATACATCAGCCGCGCCGCTTGACGGCGCGGTCATTTTTTTACAAATTTTATGTAAAAAATGTTCCTCAGTTTCCATATTGTGCATTTTATATAACTATATCATGAACCATGCTGACAGTTTCATTACATATACGCAAAATCTATTGCTTTTTTCGGCGACCTGTGGTATCATATTATCACACGACGGGAACAACCCACGACGATGAGTCGCCGGGGGGTCCCAATCGTGAAATCCACAAACACACGGAGGTAACCATTTAATATGGCTAACTTTAAGAAATTCATGTCCGGAACTCTCGCGGCACTTATTTTAGTAGGTATGCTCGCGAACGGCATTTCCGCAAAGGAATTTGAGGATGTAGGCAGCGACAACCGCTATTCGGAGCAGATCGGTATCCTGTCCGACATCGGCATAATCAAGGGCACAAGCGAAAACGAGTTCTCCCCGGACGAGCCTGTAACCCGTGAGCAGATGGCTCTGCTCCTGTTCAGACTTATGATTGCGAACGACAACGCAGGTCCGATCAACTCTACCTCATTCACCGACCTGTATGACGACACCTACAGCGGAGCGATTTCGTGGGCGAACGCTTCGGGCTTCATCCTCGGCACTTCCGAGACCACATTCGAGCCGACCGCAGGCATCACCTTACAGGACGCGATGACCATGCTCGTCCGCGCACTCGGTCACGGGTCGGCACAGATGAACAGCGGATATCCCTGGACCTTCATCGACCAGGCAGTCAAGCTCGGACTTGACAATGGGCTTGAGGACATCAGCTACACCAAGGAGCTGACCCGCGGCGAAGTCGCCGGATTCCTCTACAACGCACTGACCGCTGAGTATCTGATCCCGAAGACCGCGGCAAACGGTCTGACCTTCTACGAGTCGACGACGATAATCGAAAAAGTCTTCAATTATAAGATTGACGACTGCGTGATAGTCGCGACCAATAACTACGCTATCGGCGACGCCGACACTGTCACCAAGACCGACTACGTCACCGTACGCACCGAGGACGCTTACCTCACGGTCAAGTTCTCCGAGCTCGGACTCGAGGGCACCGCTGACGAAAATCTCGGCGAGAACATCCGCATGGTCTACAAGGTAGACGAGAAGACCAAGCTTGTAAGCGTACTCGGCAGCACCGAGCTCGGCAAGTTCTCGAACCCCGAGGAGATCGACGTCGGCAAGGACGACTCGTATATCCTCATCGACGGCGTCAAGTATCAGGTCGTAGAGACCCTGTCCGACTCGCTGTCGACCAACGCGAACGAGCTGCTCGTATACGCGTATGATGAGGACGGCGTCATGACCCAGCTCAAGACCAACGCTGAGCTCTCGGCTCTGCTCGGCGCGTTTGACGCGAAGCTCATCTTCGACGAGCGCGACAGCGACATCGCTGACCGCCTCATCATTAAGCCGTACAAGTTCGACCAGCTCGAAATAAAGAACGGCAAGGTCAACGTAGCCGGCAATCTCAAGGAGGACGAGCTGACTATAATCAACCCCGATTCGGCTAAGAATGGAAGCTACATCCTCTACTACTTCAACGAGGACAAGAAGCTGCTCGAAATAAAGAGCGAGCTTATAAAGACCGACTCGGAGCTCGTAACCCGTATAACCGACACTACCGCTACTATCGGCGGAGTCAGATATACGCTCGGCAACGAGAAGCTCGGTATCACCGCGGCTTCGATAAAGGACGAGCTTGCTGTCGGCGAGATGGTGCGCGTAATCGTTCACAACGACTGCATCCTCGCGGTAGACTCGACCTCGGCTTCGATCTTCGCAGCGTCGCAGTACCTCATCGCCGAAACTGACACCACCCCTGCATTCGTAAACGGCAAGTTCACCTATGTCATGGATGCTATAATCGACGGCGAGAAGAGAACGATATTCGTCACCAACACATCGGTTGAGGCCGGCAAGGTTTACCGTTATGTAATGGAGTCGAACGACACCTACACGCTTATCGAATACACTCAGTCGAGCCAGATAATCGAAAGCGGCGACGACAAGTTCGTACAGTCGAACTCTCAGAACGATGAAATAGCTTACATCATCGAAAGCACCAACGCTTCCACAATTGAGAGCGAAGGCTCGCACTATGTCCTGTCCAAGGGAAGCGCGACTGCCATGAGCTCGACCGGACGCAAGGAAGCTTCGCTCAACTTCATAACCGACAAGAACACACTCATCATAGCTAAGAGCGAAGGCGAATACACAGTCTTCCGCGGCGTCTACACCTCCGACTTCGTTATTGAGAACAGCGCTTCGGTAACCGCGGTCTTCACGAACGAGGCAGGTAGCGTCGAGACGCTCCGCTTCCTCTACATCTCCGACGGTACTCTCGGCACAGTCGGCTCGAGCGCTAACAGCGTCCGAATCCTCGGCAATGTCGGAAGCGAATACATCGACGGCAATGTATACACTATCTACAACGTACTCAACCTCGCGACCGGCGATGTCACCACGATGATGTCGCTGAACAGCAGCCTTACCGTAGGTGAAAACTACCTCACGAACGTTGACGGCACTATCTCGTCGTCGCAGGCGTCGGTAGTCGGCGGCGTTATCACCGGCTTCACCGGCACGACCATCACGATTGGCGATACTACCTACAGACTTGACGACTCGGTAATCATCAACCGGCTTAATGACGACGACACTGTCAGCGAGGTATCGCTCTCCGACGCGTACATGAAGCTTGTCGATATCATCACCGACAACGGCAAGGTAACGTCGATAGTCGTTCTCCGCGACCCGATCTTCACCGCTGAATGCTCGACCACCACTGTAACTGTCACCACCGAGGACACTATAAAAGGCATCGCCAACGTTGAGCTTGTAAAGCTTGTCAAGGTTGTTGAAGAAGGCGACGACGAGGAAATCGACATCGATGGTTACGACGCAGAGGACGAGGACAGCTCGGGCTACGAAATCACTATCACCTGTGATGAGCAGCTCGAAAACGGCGACTACATTCTTACCTTTACGCTCGACGGCGTTGAATTCAGCGTAGAATTCAATGTAAACGAATAATTCATATTAGCAAAGACAAGACATAACCGAAAAAACCGGCTTTGGCCGGTTTTTTCATTTCTGCGGGAACTTTATTTGCTCAATTTACGTCAAAACAATTGTAACGACATCAGCGAACATAATAAACATCAAAGCCATATAGCCGGCTGCCACATATAGTAAATGCAAGCGTCAAGGAGGTAGATTTCATGAAATACATTCTGTCAATCGCGTTCTTGCTGTCAGTGATGCTCCTCTGCTCCTGCGAAGAAAGACTCGAGGAAAGCTGGGTTGAGGGCAAGGATATCATCGTGACGCAGTCGCTGTCGGGTATGACCGACGCGTCGAATATAGTCCTGTCCACGCAGTATCCGGTCTACGGCAATGACTGCGAGTATATCGTTGTAATTGTCGAGAACAGCACTGACGAGAATGTCATGCTGGGACTTTACTGTATGCTGGAGAAAAAGGTCGGCGACGAGTGGATGTTTGTAAGGCACGCGATAGGCGGCACTGACGACATCGGAATAATCTGTGAGCCGGACAACAGCTATTCGACTATATGCTATCTTTCGAGTCTTGATTACGACCTCGACGACGGCGAGTACCGCATAGTGAAACAGGTCGACGGCTTTTGGTACGCGGCCGAATTCACTGTCGGCGACTCGGAAATAACCGCCGAAACGCCGCACGGCTTCGCGCCGATTGATGTGCTGCCCGCCGACTACACGCTTGACGACGCCGCTGCCGACGGCTGCGTCTGCGTCACGGCAGGCGGAGATGTGATTAACGGCGAGAAGCTCGACGAATTCTTCGAATACGCCGAGCAGGACTTCTGGCGCGGTCAGCTGCGGATCGCGCATACGACCATTGAGGGCGACCTCATTCTGACCGACGTGATACGTGAGGAGCGGGATCGGATCGACATTGTCCGCGATACGACGCGCGACGCGTATGACATCGGCGCGATTTCGACGAGCTATTACAGCTACTTCCATAATAACGGCGAGGATATATATGTCTCAAGCTACTTCGATCTGGCAGACGACCCCGAGCCGCTCTATCTGATAAGCTGTCCGGATGATACCGCCGCGCCCGGACTTGTCGGCAGCTATTATGACGCGTTCTACGACGGTCAATTCTCGATTCAAAGCTGGTCGCCTGACGGTCAAGTCTACGCCTACTGCCGGAGCGATAATTCCGAGCGTCCCGCCGAATTCAATGTCGCGTCAATATACAGAAGCCGCGGCTATCCGCTCGGCGACAGCCTGCCCGAACACACTCGGATAATTGAGATATTATGGCAGGACGCGAACACTATCATGGTAATGGCAGAGCTGCCGGACGACGGATATTACTACGAGTTCGTCCATATTGACACGCCCGAGGAGTTGAATATGGAGCGCAAATCCTACACCTATTCGCAGTACAAATACCAAATACACGACGGTCTTATCATCATACCCGAGTGAGCTGATTTATGCACAAAATTTCAAATTATTCCTTGACAGTTATGTGTAGTACATGATATAATAGTTTTGTAGTACATACATGTAATACATATACAGGAGGTACACATATGAAGCGAATACACACTGCCGGAATATCGTTTATTCTGTGTATCGCCGTGTGCAGCTGTGCGGAGGAATCGGACGAAATTCAGCCGATAGATTCAGCCGAGCTCACGGTTTCAGATGAGACTGACAATTCGGTCGAGGTCATCACGACGCAGTCATTGTCCGGCGAGACTGTATCGTCCGACGTGACAATCACTACCGACCGCGAGGTATACGACAACGACTGTGAGTCGGTTCTGCTCACAATCGCGAACAATTCGGACGAAATGATCGAATACGGCGAAACATGGTCACTCGACAAAAGGCTCAACGGCGAGTGGGTGTCGCAGGACGACGGAACCGCGGTTTTCTACATGATTGGATACGGTCTGCCCGCCGGAGAAACCACCGAATGCAGCTGTGTATTGAGTACATTTCTGTCCGAACCGAGCGGCGGCGAGTACCGGATTCTAAAGGAAATCGACGACAAGGTCTACGCCGCCGAATTCAAAATCGAGGGCTGAAATGTGAGTCTGTTCCGCGGCATCATCGCGGTCAAATGGCGACTTATACGACAAGGAGGTGCGCGCAATGAAGCGAATACACACAGCCATGATATCATTCATTCTGTTGATTCTGTTTGTTTTGTACATTTCCTGCGGCTGCACGCGAAGTCGCGCGGAGGATGACTACTTTCTGACGCGCGAGCGCGAGACTGACGTCATCACGACGCAGTCATTGTCCGGCGAGATAGACGAATCGGATGTAATTCTGAGAACGCAGTACCTTGTGTATGACCCGAGCTGCGAATATGTGCAGGTCATAGTCGACAATTACACCGACGAGCAGGTGCGATACGGCGAACACTGGAAAATCGACCAAAGGCTTGACGGCGAGTGGCAGCCGGTCGAATTCGAGAATTACGGCTTCAACGACATCGGTCTGGGCGCGGACGCTCACAGCGGCAACGCGTATTCGTGCCGTCTCTCGATGCTCGCGTCCGAGCTTGAGGAGGGCGAATACCGGATTCTCAAGGAAATCGACAACCAGGTCTACGCCGCCGAATTCAGAGTCGGCGACTCGCCGGTCACCGCCGAATCGCCGCACGGCTTTGTGCCGCTCGAACAATTGCCCGCCGACTACACGTCAGTCGACGCCGCCGACGACGGCGCGGTAGTAGTGTCACAGGACGGCAGTATCACAAACGGCGACAAACTCGCCGAATTCTTCAGATACGCCGAGCTGTATTATTGGCTCGGTCAGCTCCGTATCGCGCAGGAACAGGCTGACGGCAGTCTGATTCTCATCGACGTGATACGCTCGCGTCCCGAACGGATCGACATTGTCACCGATACGACGCGCGGCGCGGACGGAGAGATCACCTCCCGCTATTTCCGTTTCTTCCATGTCAAAGACGGGCGCATATACGCCGCCAATTTCGTCGACTTCGAATACGACCCCGAGCCGTTTTTGATAATCGACTGCCCGAACGAGACCGAGACGCTCGAGCTGTTATCCGACTACCACACCGGCATATTCGCGAGAGACTTCACGATTTACAGCTGGTCGCCGGACGGAAATATACGCGCCGCGTACAGACCCAAAGCCGACTACCCTATCATTCTGTCATTCAATAACGGCGACGATGGCGGCCGCTGCAAGGTCAGGGGCGGCGAGGTCGACGGCTCGGAGCTTGTCGACATCAGGTGGCGCGACGCCAACACCTGCATAGCCATAGTCGAGCTGTCCGGCGGCGGGTATTACTATGAATATATTCAGATTGACGCCGACGATTTGGACAGCACCGCGGTCGAGTCGTTCGCCTATTCGAGCGAGCGGTACACGCTCGAGGACGGCGAAGTCGTGATTCCTGAATGAATATTGTCGATATCAGATACAGAATACATAAAATTCCATAAGGAGGCATTCACATGGAACCCATATCATTCGCGGCACCGCTTGTCAGCCTGTTTCTCGCGGTCATGACCCTGCTTGGCGGGGGCTTCGTTCAGCCCGACGACGGCTATATCACGACGCAGTCAGTTTCCGGCGAGACTGTCGAAGCCGACATAATCCTCGCGACCGAGCTCGAGGTATACGGCACCGACTCCGGATATGTGCGCTACAGCGCCGTCAACACCACTGACGAGCCGATTATGTATGGCTACGGGTGGCGGCTCGAACGGTTAATCGACAGCGAGGTCGTCCCGGTCGCCTATTTCGACAGTGTCTGGCAGGTTGTAGAATTTCCGGACAACACGGCTTTCCCGCAGCCATCGCCGTGGATCATGCCGGGCGAGACGCTGTGGCTGGATTTCGACTTTGATTTTTTCAAATATAAGCTCGACGCGGGAATCTATCGCATAGTCAAGGAATTCGGTGACGACATCTACGCCGCCGAGTTTGTCATCGTCGACGCTGTTGATACAGATGAAGCGGCGGATGCTGATGAATCCGCCGACCTGACCGAAATCACCGGTACGACTGAATCCGCTGACACGACCGAACCTACCGGCGCTGACGGCGCGGAATAAGCCGGCAAAACATCGGAATTCCCGAAACGAAACCTCGTCACACGCGAATCCGCCGGCACATCCGGCGGATTCGCTTTGTCCGATATTCCACGCCGGACAGCGTTTCGCTAATAGGTCGGCGCGCCGCCCGCCGGCATCTCGCAAATGTCGCGAAAATCCAGATGCAAAGCCGAAAATTTCGTCTAAATGTATGTGTTAAAATGATATGAGCCAAAAAAAGAGGAAATCCTAACAAAGATATGGTATAATAGTTTTACCACAAACTCAACACCATATGGAGAAA
>CAJFKR010000050.1 GCA_904386005.1 Candidatus Flemingiibacterium merdigallinarum | reverse complement strand
GAGGTAATATATGTAGTATCGCTGAATGAATTATACCGCGTCGAGTATGTCAACGGCACCCCGAGCGCAACCGAGCTCGGTACTATTCCCGGCGCGACATATGGCTCAGATGACGAAAAGGTCGAGATGTTCAGATTTGCCGGAAAGCTGTATATACTCGGCGCGGGCGATTATTATGTATACGACGGCAGCACGATATCAAAGGTAGACGGCTATGTTCCGGTCATTCGTAGAAACGCGACCTACAACTCGAACGGTATCGAATACGAGCGTCCGAATCTTTTGCATAACCGTGTAAAAATGAGATTCCGTCCGGACGGCGTCAACCGCAGGTTTTATCTTTACGGCTTGACGTCGTCGATACAGTCGGTTACGGTCAACGGCGAAGCGGTATCCTTTACTCCATATGTCACCAGCTATCGGTCGAGCGTCGAGCTTTCGAGTCTGTATGCCGAGAACGAGGAGGACATAATCGAGGTCGCGTACACGCTCTCCCGCGAGGATCGGCGCGACGAAATCATCTCGAACCGCCATGCCGCGGTATACGGCGGCGACACCGACTCGCGCGTCTTTCTCTACGGCGGCGACAACCGCGCGACGATATACCCGAGCGACCTTTGCGACGCGGTCAATTTCCAAACGCTGTCGGCCGAATATTTTCCCGAGGGCGCGCAGATCACAGTCGGTGATGGAAATCTGACTGTCACCGGAGCGGTCAGACAGTTCGACCGGCTTGCTATTTTCACCGAGGAGGGCGCGTTCTATACTTATCCAAACGAGGTTTCGACCGAAAGCGGTATAAAGCGGTTCGACTTCCCTGTCCTGCCGCTGAATTCGGACGTCGGCGCGACAAAACAGGGTGGAGCCGTGCTCTGTGAAAACGAGCCATACGCGCTCAATCGAACCGGGCTATACAAATTCAAGTCGACTTCAGTTCGCGACGAGCGGCTCGCGGTCAGAATCGAAATCCCAGAGTTCGCCGGATTCACCGAGGAATTTATCCTAAACTGCAAGCTGTATGTCAATCGGCTGCACGGCGAGCTTTGGTGCTACTACAACGGCAGGATGGCGATATATAACGCGCGGATCGACTGCTGGTACTGCTACACCGGACTTGACTATGACTACATCTTCGACGCCGACGGCGAGACCATATTCATGCACGAATATACGCTCTATCGGCTCGGCAATGGCTGTGTTGACGACGACGGAACGGTCGAGGGCGCGCTGTATACGGCGGTATATGAGAGCGGGCAGCTCGATTTCGGCAATGTATACCGGCACAAGACCTTGTACGGCTTCGGCGTTGAGTTTGGCAGTGCCGGCTCGAACACCGAGCCGGATGAGGTAAAGCTCAAATGCGAGCTTATAACCGACCGCGGCGACAGTGTAACAGTCAGTCTGACGCATGACAATACAAACGGCGGTCAGTCGGTACACAAGCTGCATTCAAGGCTTTCACGCTTTTCATCGCTCAGATTCAAGCTCACCGCCCCAGCCGAGGAATCGCTCGCCAGAGTAAACTCGGTCATGCTGTATTACAGGTGATGATCAGTTTAAGCCGACGGCGGTTGTTGATCGGTGGTTGCAACAGTTGACGGCAGACGCAAACCTGTGAATGTCGCTGTCAGTCGTTATAATGTCGAAGTAAATCAGCAGTCGGAATGAATGATATCTGATGCAAATAACGCTATTGTGAAAGGCAAGGCTATGGAAATAATCTGCTTTATACTCGGAGCGGTCAGCTCCACGGCGGTGATACTGCCGATTATGCTGATACGCCGCCGAAAGAAATCGGCGCGTGTCGAGTGTGACTACACCGAGTTTTTGAAATATTGAAAGAGGGTGCGAAATGGCAACTGAAAATCTGTCATGGAGACAATTTGAAGCCGGTCGCGATTACAACCGCCGGATAGGGCTGTACGAAAACGCGGCCGAAAACGAGCGCTTCTACCGCGGCGATCAGTGGAAAAATGTGAATTCGGGTATGCTGCCGACTCCGGTGTTCAATTTCGTCAAGCGTATCATCGACTTCCTCGTGTCGCAGATCTCGATTGGCAATATCGACATCGTCTATTCGGACGAAAATCTGCCGTTCATCGGCAGCGACGCGGCGAGAGCGCGCATCTCCGAAGCGATAGCTCTCCTGAATCGCAACGCGGCTTATCGCTGGGAGAAGTGCCGCATGGACCGGCTGATACGCGATGTCCTGCTTGACGCGGCGCTGACCGGCGACGGCGTGTTCTTCACCTATTGGGACAGCTCGATAGGCACGGGTCAGGCATTTACCGGCGATTTTGTTACTGAAACGCTCGACGCGACGAATCTGTTCGTGTCGAATGTGAACGTGAACGACATACAGTCGCAGGATTACGTGATAATCTCGGGGCGCGAGTCGGTGCATTCGCTTCGCGCCGAGGCGCTCGACAACGGCGCGCAGATGGCGTCGGTCGAGAAGATAGTGCCGGACGGCGACCTGCATTATGGCGCGAGCGACGCCGCCGCGTATGAGAACGAGGACGTCTCGGCACAGAAGGCTACATTTATAATCAAGTTCTGGCGCAACCGAGAGGGCTATGTCTGCTTCGAGAAGTCGTGCGAGCACTGCGTGGTAAAGACCGCCGCGACCGGATTGCGGCTCTACCCGATCGCGCATTTCTGCTGGACGCCGACGAAGAACTCGTATCACGGCAGCTCTCCGGTCACGTCGATGATACAGAATCAGAAGTATGTGAATAAGGCGTACGCGCTTCTGATGAAGCATATGATTGACACGGCGTTTTCGAAGGTCATATACGACAAGACGCGCGTTCCCGAATGGACTAACGAGGTCGGACAGGCGATCGGAGTCGCCGGCGGTGACCTCGACGGCGTCGCGTCGACGATTAAGCCGGGTGAGATGGACACGCGCTACATAGATGTAATCGACAGCGTGATCCGCAACACCAAGGACGCGCTCGGCGCGACCGAGACGTCGCTCGGCGAGGTCAACCCGACGAACACGTCGGCGATACTCGCCCTGCAGGAGGCGAACTCGAGCACGCTCGATTCGGTGCGCAGCTCTCTCTACTGTGCGATCGAGGAGCTGGCCGAGATCTGGGTCGACTTCATGTGCGCATATTATGCCGACGGTCGTATGCTGCTGTCGGGCGACGGCGGAGCCGGCAGCTTCGACTGCCGTGTGATACGCAATGAGCTGATACGCGCGCGCGTAGATGTCGGCTCGTCGGCGAGGTACTCGAAGGTGTCGGCGCTGAACACGCTGACGACGCTGCTTGACAACGGACATATCACGCTGAAGCAGTACCTCGAGCGGATTCCGGACGGCGTGATACCCTCGCGCGAGCAGCTGATACAGGAGCTGTCGGGCGGTGGTGCGGGCAGTGACAGCGGAGCCGGAAATGCAATTGGCAATGATGCCGGCGGCGATAATGAAGTTGTCGGACAATTCGACGCCCCTGCCGGCAAAACCGAAACTTGTTCCGAAACCGAAAAATTGTCTGACAATACCGAAACGAAATTGTCCGACAATAATAACGCCTGATATAAAGGAGAAATCGAATGAATGAAAACAAAACCCCCGAATTTCCGACCCCGGAGGAGATCAACAAGGCGAACTCGACCGCGTCGACCGGACAGGTGCGCGACGATGGACGCTCGGCGGCGTTCTTCACCGCCGCCGACGTGCGTGCGATGACGCGTGCGCAGGTGCGGGCGAATCTTGACAAGATACTTTTGTCGATGCAGAGCGATAAATTCGAGTGAGGATATCAATAATAAAGCAGAGTCGGAATTTGATTTTTCCGACTCTGCATTTGATGTGATATTATTACATCCATACTTGTATCGCTTGCCAGTGGAGCATGATACAAATGTTTAGTCGCTGCGGTGTAAATTCGATTTAGCCGAGCTTCGACAGCGCTTCCTCGACTGCAGCTAATTGCTCCTTGAGCTTCTCGGCTTTCGCGCGCTCCGACTCGATCAGCTGCGCCGGAGCTTTCGCGACAAAGCCCTCGTTCGCGAGCTTCTTTGTCACACGGTCAATCTCTGACAGGCACTTGTCGCGCTCCTTATTAAGGCGCGCGCGCTCCTTCTCGAAGTCGACCAGCTCACCGAGCGGAATGAATATCGTCGCCCTCGGCGCGACTATCTGCACCGCGGTGTCGTCGCCGCAGGAGTCGGCGAGCTCGACGCCCGACGCCGACGCGAGCTTCTCGAAGAACTGCGCGGTGTCCTTGTTGTAGATGTCGTCCGCGTCGCTGACTATGATCAGCTTCGCCTTCTTCGACGGCGCGACGTTCATCTCGGCGCGGCGGTTGCGTATCTGCGTGATAGCCTCGATCAGAGCTGCGATGCGCTCCTCCTCGTCAGGGAAATTGAGCGAGTCGTCGGTAGTCGGGTACGCGCTTATCATTATGCTCTCGCAGTCGTGCGGCAGAGCCCCGTATATTTCCTCGGTTATGAACGGCATGAACGGGTGCAGCAGCTTCAGCGTCTCGGTCAGGACATGACAGAGCACGTTCTGCGCGACCGTGTCGCCGTCCGAGAGACGCGGCTTTACAAGCTCGATGTACCAGTCGCAGAGGATATCCCAGACGAAGTCGTAGAGCTTCGCGAGCGCGACGCCCAGCTCGAATTTGTCGAGGTTTGCGGTGACCTCGCCGACAAGCGTATTCAGCTTCGAGAGGATCCACCTGTCCTCAAGTCGGAGCTTGTCAGTCTCGGGCAGACGGCATTCGGTGATGGTCAGATTCATCAGCGTGAAGCGCGACGCGTTCCAGAGCTTGTTCGCGAAGTTGCGCGCGGCCTCGACCTTTTTGTCCGAGAAGCGCATATCGTTGCCGGGCGCGTTGCCGGTGACGAGCGCGTAGCGGAGCGCGTCAGCGCCGTACTGCTCGATTATCTGCAGCGGGTCGACGCCGTTGCCGAGCGATTTCGACATCTTTCTTCCCTGCTCGTCGCGAACCAGACCGTGGATGAACACGTGCTCGAACGGCGCCTTGCCGGTGTGCTCGAGCGCCGAGAAGATCATGCGCGCGACCCAGAAGAAGATGATATCATAGCCGGTGACAAGCACGCTCGTCGGATAGAAGTAATCGAGGTCGGCTGTCTTGTCGGGCCAGCCGAGCGTCGAGAAGGGCCAGAGCGCGGACGAGAACCAGGTGTCGAGCACGTCCTCCTCCTGACGCATCTTTGCTCCGCACTTCGGGCAGGTGTCGACGTCGGTCTTGGAGACTACCATCTCGCCGCACTTGTCGCAGTAGAACGCCGGTATGCGGTGTCCCCACCAGAGCTGACGCGAAATGCACCAGTCGTGTACGTTCTCCATCCAGTTTGTGTATATCTTGGTAAAGCGTTCGGGCACGAACTTCGTGTCGCCGCGCTTGACGCATTCGAGCGCCGGCTCGGCGAGCGGCTTCATCTTGACGAACCACTGATTCGACGTCATCGGCTCGACCGTGTTGTGACAGCGGTAGCAGCTGCCGACATTGTGCTTGTGCGGCTCGATTTTGACAAGGTAGCCGCCCTCCTCGAGGTCACGTACAATCGCGCGGCGGGCTTCGTAGCGGTCCATGCCCTCGTACCTGCCGCCGTTCTGATTTATCGTGCCGTCGCCGTTCATGACGAGTATGCTCGGCAGATTGTGCCGCTGACCGACCTCGAAGTCGTTCGGGTCGTGCGCGGGCGTGATTTTGACGCAGCCGGTGCCGAACTCCATGTCGGCGTGCTCGTCGGCTATAAGCGGAATCTCGCGGCCGGTGAGCGGAAGTATCAGCATCTTACCGATTTTGTCCTTGTAGCGCTCATCCTCGGGGTTGACCGCGACGGCGGTATCGCCGAGCATTGTCTCGGGACGGGTAGTAGCTATTATAACCTCGCCCGAGCCGTCGGCGAACGGATAGCGAATCTGCCAGAAATGTCCGTCCTGCTCGCTGTACTCGACCTCCGCGTCGGAAAGCGCGGTCATGCAGTGCGGGCACCAGTTGATTATGCGGTTGCCGCGGTAGATGAGTCCCTTGTTGTAGAGGTTTACGAATACCTCGCGTACCGCCCGCGAGCAGCCCTCGTCCATCGTGAATCGCTCGCGCGTCCAGTCGCAGGACGAACCGAGCTTCTTAAGCTGACTGATGATTCGGTCGCCGTACTGCTTTTTCCAGTCCCAGACCCGCTCGAGGAACTTCTCGCGGCCGAGGTCGTAGCGGGTGAGGTGCTCGTTGACGCGCAGACTCTCCTCGACCTTGATTTGAGTCGCGATGCCGGCGTGGTCGGTGCCGGGTACCCAGAGCGTCGAGAAGCCCTGCATACGCTTGTAGCGAATCAAAATATCCTGCAAGGTCTCGTCGAGCGCGTGACCCATGTGAAGCTGACCGGTGACGTTTGGCGGCGGGATGACAATTGTAAACGGCGTTTTGCCGGATTTCGCGTCGGCGTCGCGGTCGGGCGTGAAGTAGCCCTTGTCGCACCAGTTTTTATAGATGCGATCTTCGAATTCGCCCGGCGCGTAGTTTTTCGCGAGGTTGATTTCGGTGTTCATAACATTATCCTTTCTTTGGATGTTAATAATGAAAAAGCCCTGACGACATTTATCGTCAGGGCGCGTATTAACGCACGGTACCACCTGAATTGGTTCTCTTTGGAAGCAAAAACTTCCCTCCTCTGTAACGCGAGGACGCGGCGGCGGCTACTTTCGATATATCGGGTTCACCGGCGCGGCTCGGGGACTACCTTCGGTCACATCAGGTCTCCGTTCTCTCACCATATGAACGGCTCTCTTTGCACCCTTTATGACCTACTCCTTCCCGTCGCAGCCTTTATTATAGTATACCACACTTGCGTTGATTTGTCAATATTATTTTCGAAAATTTAGATTATTTCGAGTTTTGTTTGACCTTGCCGGCTCTCATGGAATTGAGTATTGCCAGCACCGCGACGCCGACGTCGGCAAATACCGCGAGCCACATATTCACAATTCCAAATACGCCGCAGACGAGTATCAGCGCCTTGACTCCAATCGCGAATATGATGTTCTGACGCGAAATTTTGATGACGCTGCGCGCAGACTTTATCGCGTATGCGATCTTCATCGGGTTGTCGTCCATCAGGACGACGTCGGCGGCTTCAATCGCCGCGTCCGAGCCGATACCACCCATCGCGATACCAACGTCGGCGAGCGACAGAACCGGCGCGTCGTTGAGTCCGTCGCCGACGAACGCGAGCGTCGAACCTGCTGACTTAGCTTTTAACAGCTCCTCTAATTTTTCGACCTTGCCGTCAGGTAATAATTCGGCGTAATATTCGTCCAGTCCCAGCTTCTTTGAGACCGCGTCGGCGACCGCCTTAGAGTCTCCGGTCAGCATAGTCAGCCGCTTGATTCCACAGGCGCGCAGCTCGGTCAGCGCATCGGCCGAGTTTTCCTTGATCTCGTCCGAGATGACTATATACCCAAGATAGCGGCTGATTGTGTGCTTGCCGCCGTCCGATTGTCCCGAGGTCTCGGCTACGTGTATCACTGTACCTACAGTTTGAGGAATCTCGAATTTGTTGTCGCGCTCAATACCGAGCATTTTCATAAGCCGGCGGTTGCCGACCGCGATCGTTTCGCCGTTATACATACACGTCACGCCGTTTCCGGCGACCTCGGTGATGTATTTTACATCATACCAAGCTTCGTCGCCGCATTTTTCACGGCAGGCTTCGATTATTGACTTCGCTATCGGATGTGAGCTTGCCGATTCGGCAGCCGCAGCAATTTTGATAAGCTCGTGCTCGTCGATTCCCTCGGGATGGATTTCGGTAACTTTGAAGTTGCCGCGGGTAAGCGTGCCGGTCTTGTCGAACACTACCGTCTCGAGGTTCGCCAGCGTCTCGATGTAGCTGCCGCCCTTGACGAGGATTCCCTGACGCGACGCTCTGCCGATGCCGCCGAAAAACGCGAGCGGCACGCTGATTACGAGCGCGCAGGGACAGGAAATTACAAGGAAGCTAAGCCCTTGGAAAATCCACTTCGGGAAGCTGTCGAAGCCGAATATGAACGGCGGGATTACCGCGATCAGCAGCGCTGCGACGACAACCGCGGGGGTATAAACGCGCGCGAATTTTGTAATGAAATTCTCGCTTTTCGACTTCTTCGCGCTCGAATTCTCGACAAGGTCGAGAATCTTCGCGGCGGTCGACTCACCAAACGGCTTCTCGACTCGGGCGCGGACGTTGCCCTCACGGTTGACACAGCCGCCGAGCAGCATATCGCCGACCCCAGCATAACGCGGCAGGCTCTCGCCGGTCAGCGCCGATGTGTCGACCGAGGTGCTGCCCTCGATTATCGCGCAGTCAAGCGGTATCTTCTCTCCGGGATGGATTACTATAATGTCGCCCACGTTGACTTTCTCGGGGTCGACATTAACTATCTCGCCATTCTGTTCGAGATTGGCGTGGTCGGCGCGCAGCTCGAGCAGTCCGGATATCGACTTGCGCGAGCTTGATACCGCGCAGGACTGGAACAGCTCTCCGACCTGATAGAACAGCATGACCGCGACACCCTCGGCGAAATCTCCGAGTATGAACGCTCCGAGCGACGCTATCGACATCAGGAAATTCTCATCGAGCAGCTCGCCGGCGATGATACCGTGGAAAGCTTTTATAAGTATCTCAAGTCCAACAACAATATACGCGGCGGCGAATACGCAGGACGATACTATCATCGCTGCCGATCCGGGGATGAGTCTCAGCGCGAATCCGGCGGCGAACAGCAGCGCGGCTATGATTATGTTGCGCAGTGAGCGCTTCTGCTTTTTGTCAAGAGCGAGTTTCATATCACACAATTTCGCAATCCGGCTCCACCTTTCGGCTGATGCGAACTGCCTCCTCTATTATTTTCGATTGGTCATCAGCCTCGGTCTCAAGCGTCAGACGCTGGGACAGGAAGTTGATTTCGCAGGACAGCACGCCCTCGAGCTTCTTGATGCGGCTCTCGATTTTAGCGGCGCAGTTCGGGCAGTCGATGTTGTTGATTCGGTAGGTTTTCTTCATGGTGAGGTATTCCTTTCATTATTAAAATTAATTATTGGCTTTGGAGTGGCTATGAGCGGCGTTTGCCGTGGAGCTGAATCCAATGGAAAATCAAATCGAGCGTTTACTTTCGGAATCTTGTGACATCTATATTGATTGTATGGTCAGCCGATTTCGTCGATGTGCTCTATTCCCATTGAGATGATTGTATGGACGTGCTCGTCGGCGAGAGAGTAGTAAATATTCTTGCCGCTTCTGCGCGACTTGATAAGCCGGTTGTGCCGCAATATGCGCAGCTGATGCGACACAGCGGACTGCGTCATCGACAGCACGGCCGCGATATCGCAGACGCAAAGCTCGCCCTCGTGCAGCACATACAATATCTTGATGCGCGTGCTGTCTCCGAAGATTTTGAACAGCTCTTCGAGCATATCGAGGCGGTTTTCGCTGGGCAAACGCGCAGTCAGCTCGCGGACAGCCGCTTCGTGCTCCGAGCAGGGGTGATTTTCAATGATGTCAGGCATATTTGAAGCTCCTTTCATATGAATGATTGTTCAACTGATTATATTATACACCATAAATGGGAAAAAGTCAATAGTGCAGACGCACAATCGGCACTTTGCACATCAATGTATAAATATCGTAGCGTTTGGTTGTCATTATTGCGAAATCGGTAACAAGCGTGAACATATATAACGCTTTTGCATATACAGTTATAAATATTATGTCAAAAATGTTTAATATACATTTTAATCCAGTTAATGGCAATTATACTGCCAATATCTTGTATAATTTGCATATTAAGCCCCGCGATATGAATAATGTTTAATGCAGAGTGACCATTTTGACGAAAAGCACTTGAAAAATCCTAAAATTAATAGTATAATAGTAATGCTTTCAACGGACAGGATAGCTATGCCAAAATTTAGATTTCCGCTCATCGAATTTTATTTTGGGAAGGCAGTCATACAAAACCATGATGCCGCATATAATTATATTATTAAATTGCACGGCAAATCCCGTCCGAGGTCCGCCTTATCGGTTTGCAGCTTTCGGGCATTCCGAGGTTACACGGCGGCAAGGCATAACGAAAGGAAGCAATTTTATGAGTTTTGTTAAATTCAAGCTGACCAGCCGTGACGCAAAATACCCACATACGGCTGACAGCCGTCCCGGGTGGCTGTTCTATCCCTGCTTTGATTCGGATCATCTTGTGATACGCCCCGGTGACACCGCCGAGATCGACTGCGGCGTCAGTGTCGACAACGACAATGACAACCTGCTTTGGCTCTCGGAATATCCCGACGGCGATTCGGAGCTGATGCTTCACCCGTCCGCTGTCGCGGATGGCGAAGAGGTGAAGCTCCGGCTGACAAATGTATCGCGCAATGTATGCGTAATCGCAAAGCCCGGTTTTGACGTCGGGTCGCGAATCGGACATGGCATATATCGTTCGGCGGTCATTATTCCCTATGATCGTCCGGCGGCGCGAGGATTTCTGTGGCAGGTCGGAACTGACGCTGAAAAACTTGACGACGGAGGGACACTTACGGTATGAAATCATCATATAATAAAGATAATATGGACATCGGTGTCAAGACAGCTGGAAATGAAACCGTGAGTGACGATTCTGTTATCAATTCGGCTCGCGCCGAATTGGCTCGCGCTGAATTGGCGTCGTCAATCAGTGAATCGCAAGACAGCGACAAAGCTGGTACCGCGGCAGCCAACACCGCAATGTCGAAAACCTCGACAACCAACACTGTCAAACTGAATAATACGGCAGTCAATTCAGCCGCGTCAAGCAAAACGCCAGTCAGAAAAAAACCAAAAGACAGCATTGGAGATCTGATTGCGGACAAAATCATCCGGATCGTCCGCGGCTTGAAGCGCAAATTCGCGGAGTGTAAAACCGCAATAGGAAAGCTGGTGGGCAATACCGCTCATTCGAGTGCGCGGACGAGTACGCGGAATACGCGGTCCAGCGATTTAAGCGTTAGGTATACTGGTCGTGCCGCTGATAAAAAGAATTCGGTCAAGATTATCGGCGGCGCGGCTGTCGGGAAAGCGGCAGTCGGCACGGGCAGTATTCGTCCGGCTAAACCGAACATCGCGAGGCAAGACCGGACAAATACTACCGGTATACGCGTAACCTCACCGACAGTTGTAATCTCGGTTGTATTGCTCACAGTGATAGTCACAGCCACGGTCGTCGGTGTGCCGTCACGCAAAACCGAAGCGGTCTTGTTGTCCGGCAGCACCGGATATTACAGCGAGGATGTGACCAGGATCGAGGCTCCAACCTTCAACGCCGTTGAATCTGGCGCTGATACATATGCCGAGGACAGTCTGCCGGAATCGGTCACGTCGGCAGTAAATGATAGTCTTGAGCTGATTCTGCCCGCAGTGACTACAGCCGCTCCCTTGGTCGATACGACGGAGGATCTGCTGTCAATAGCTGCCGATACGACATCTTACGCGGACATGACCGACGCTCTGCCCGATACCATACCCGAGACGCTCGCAATGCCCGAGACAATCACTGAAACGGCTGCCGAGATAATTCCCGAGACAGTCACAGAGACAACTACAGTGAAGCTTCCCGAGACAGCCGCTGAAACGATTATAGAAACACAGCCCGAAACAACCCCTACCCCGCAGGATACGAATTCACTGCCAAGCGAAGTCAATTCAGCTCCGACAGCTGCGGGCGACCGGCTTGTGGACAAGTATAACATCGAATACGATATCGTCACGCCGACTGTATCAGTAACTGACGAGGAGATTCAGCTGACTGCGGCGATTATTCAACTCGAGGTTATGGGAAATGGCTCCGAGCTCGAGCATTTCGACGACATGACGCTCAAATATTGGGAGATGCTCGCGGTCGCGATGTGCGTGCGGAATCGCGCCGAAAGCCCGCACTTCCCGGATACGATCAAGGAAGTAATTCTCGATTCGGTGACGATCGACGGTCAAACCTACTACCAGTTCTCGCCCGCTACCGTGCTTGACACCTGCACGCCGACAGACGAAGCGCTCGCCGCGGCGCGCGAGGTGTTGTGCGACGGCGTCACGGTGCTTGCGGACAACTACTACTATTTCTGCGCGAGCAGTATCGAAAACCGCTTTGAGGAGAACAACAGCTACTCGCTCTTAAAAACTGACACCGGATACGCGAAGGTGCGTGGTGATACTACCACTTTTTATGCCGGATTCTACAATGATTAAGCTAATTCAAAAGGCGCGCCCGCGGCGCGCCTTTTGACGTGAGCTTGATTTTATATAAGCACATATATTCAATCAAATAAAATAAGCCGACTTCAAACTGTGTTTGAAGTCGGCTTAACTGTATACGCTTTACAGCATACGCTTAACAGCAGATTTATTTGTACTTGCCAGACTATAATTATCTCGATTCGTTGATGTAAATGCTTGCGCGGTTCTGTATAATATCAACTGTCTGTTCGAGGGTCTTTTGACCTTCAAAGTATGCCGCGGCTTCTTCGGTGATTATCGAGTTGAGCTTGGTGTCGTTACGCATAACCTGCGTTGTGCCCTCGATCAGCGCCATAATCTGGTCAACCTCATCCTGAGTCAGCGGGCGGTTGTAGGGGTCTTCGGTCTCCGGAAGAGCGACCGCGATATCGCTGCTGACAGTGTTGCTGCGCGGGGCAATGATAACGCCGTCTTCAATAACGCCGTCTTCAGTTTCAGAAGAGACGCTGTCCTCTTCTTCCTTGGTCATCGCGATTTCGGCTTGTTTATCAAGTCCGGCGCGCAGAATCGGCAGTCCGTTCGGATAATTGTAGTAGCCCCATTTCGTCATAGTCGGCATCTGCGATTCCTCGTCAATCAGACTCTTCAGGAACTCCCACGCGCCCTCCTTGACCTTCGATTTCTCGGCAATCGCGTATTCGGTGTCTCCGGATATTACCGCGCCGTTGCCGGAGTCGCTCGGGAAGCCGACAAACGTTGCGTCGTCCTTCAATGTATAGTTGATCAGCGATTTATACGAGCTCTCGAAGCTGTACATCGAATACGCTGCAAGCAGCACCCTGTTTTCGACAAAGCGGTTTTCATATTCCTGCCAGAACTCTTCGCCTACATCACCGTTGTTGACGCTTGACCAGAAATCGTCGCTTTCAAGCGTTTTGGTGAATTCGAGCATCTTCATGAATTCCTCCGAATTGAAGTGGCACTCACCGGTCTCATTGTCAATAAAACTGTCACGTGCGAAAATCATCAGCATCATCAGGAAGTTTTCGCGGTTGAAGTCATAATCAAACATCTGCATATCCGGATGTGCCGCCGCAAATTCCATAAATTCGTCGACAGTCCAGTGCTCGATTCCCTCAAGATTCGAGGCTTTTGCCGCCAAGGTGAGAATGTTAAAGGTAGGTACAAGCGAATATAATTTTCCGTCGATTTCATAAGCCTTGAATACATTTTCGAGGTAGTCGGCGCGGTTGAAGCTCGGGTCGGCATCCATCAGCTCGTATAAGTCGGTGAACAGTCCTTTTGATACATAGCTGTCATAATTCATTTCTGAATCGAGCAACAGTATATCCGGGATTTTTCCAGAGATGAGGTCGTTGTTGAGCCGCGTTGTGCCGGCACTGTAGTCTTCGCTTGTATTATACTGCGAGTAGTCGGTGACTACGATACGATATTGTTCGTTCGATTTATTAAACGAGATTATGTCTTCGTTGAGATTATAGTAGAGATAAGGAACGGCGAGTGTGATAATCTGACGTTCGGCGACCTGATCGTCGGGGATGCGGTTCAACACGCTCAATTCCTGCATATAAGTCGTGGTGTCGTAGCTGACTGCGACGAACTTGTCGGGAGACAACGGCAGGATATAATTGAGGTTGTTAGAGTTAATATCCGAGTTTATGAAATTCAAAACCTCGACCCGCTCATCGCTGCCCAGTGTGCAGCCGTAAACTGAAGATGAATCGCGGTAGTAGTAGTCGTAGCCCGGACCGAACAGCATTCCGTACATAGAGCTATTGCTCTGGATTTCAAGCGTTTCGCCGAGCTTGCAGTTGACTGTATCGATTTCGCAGAGCTGCTCGGATGAAGATTCGGTGCTGTAGAAATAAATTTGCAGATAGACTTTATCCTGCAAGGTCATCAGACCGTTAATGCTGTAATCGCTCGTATCGGTGCCGAGGTCAAGATCCTTGAGCGTGCCGTCCGAGCCCATCAGCTTGACGCCGTTCCATGACATCAGTATCAGCGTGTCGTCGGGAGCGATTGCCATTTGATTTATGTAGAAGGTTTCCCCTGTCTCCTCGTTGGTCAGTCCATCGAGATTGATTGTCTCGTAGCTGCCGTTCGAGTAATGACGAAGTTCGTAGGTTTCCTGATAACCGTCGGTTTCGGAATAATTATATGAATTGATCACAGCCCATATTGTTCCGTCGCTCGCAAAACAGAACGACGAGACATTCTGATTTGAGTTTTCTGACGTATCGAGCTGGAAGCTGATCTTTTCGCCGACATTTCCTTCCGCGTCTATCGGGAGGAGGAAAGATTCGTTGGTATATGTTTCATTATCCCATGTATAACAGTAGGCGTAAATCGTATCTCCATTTGAATAGAGCTCATTTATATTAAAATTTTCATTTTCCGAGTATTCAGCCGGAAGCTGTAGCGGCGTTTCGCTGAATACGTTGGTCAGCTTTTGTGTTTCGGTCTTGCCGCAGGACGGCAGAAGTATCGCGAGCATAGACAACAGTAGGATAACTGCTGTCAGACGGAGGGCTAATTTCATATAAATACCATTCCTTTCACAAATGTAATTGCTGTATTGGTCAAAACAATCAGACGAGTGACGTGGTGTCATGCTGCTTGTCTTTGTCGAGCGCCGCGCCGCCGGATGTAATGGAATCAATGTCAGCCGGGTCCGAAGCGTTTGGTGACTTTGAGTCGTCTGCGGCTGAAACATTGTTTTTCTTTTTCATACCGCGCTTTTGCTTTTCGGGTTTCGGCTGTTTTGGCGTTTTTGGCGGTTTCGGAGATTTCGGCGGTCTTGAATCGCGCTTGTATTTGTATTCGCGAAAGATATCTTTTCCGCGTTCGGCGACAAATCGGAAGATTTTCGCGCGATTCACATATGCGATGATTATTTCTGACGCGAGCAGCAGTACCAGAATTATCGCCGGCACGAGCTTGAATATGAACAGCAGCGCGGCACTGTCGGTGAGCATGACCGCGGTGTTCTCCCAATATGGGTAGGATACCAGTTTTTGTCTGACCGAACGCTCGGAGAAAGTCGTCAGCCGTTCGAGCAGCGCGGAGTTCGTGAAGCGGTCGCTGTTTTCGACTAATTCTACCTCCGACTCGTCGACGCCTAAATTCTTATTCAGTATATCGAGCGCGAAGCCGCTGACCGGATTGGGTATACAGAGCTCGTAGCAGGTTATCGGCAGCTCGTCGCCATTCAGCTCCTTGAGCAGCGAATAGGACATGAAAATCCGTCCGCCGTCGCCATAGAATTTCGAGTAGTTCTCGTCGACCTCGCAGACTCCCGAGATGAAGCAGCGCCTGCCGTTGACCATCAGTTCATATCCGGCGACATCATATGAACCGAAGAACTGCCACGCGATGTTTTCGTCAATAATGATAAGGTCGTTGAGAATCGTGTCGGTAGCGTCGAAATACTGTCCGGACAACAGCTTCAGCGGGTGGAAGATGAAGAAGTCGCCGCCCACTCCGAGTGTCGCGGCATTGACGCCTGATTTTACGGTCTGTCCGGTCTCGGGAGACTGATATGACAGCGACACATTCGTCTCTGAGCTGTAAGCATATGTATACAGGCTCGCATCTTCATTTTCGGAAGTTATCGACGCGGTGGTCAACGCGTTGTCGAGCGATGTGGTCAGCGAGCGATCCGCGAAGCTGTCGTCGAAGCCGGCGTAGGGCGAGATGAACGCCGAAATCTGCGCGTACCTCGTGCCGTCCGACGCCCAGCGCTCACACACCCGCTGTGAATCGAGCTTCCCCGCCAGCGAATTCAGTATCAATGAAAACACGCCGATAAGGACAATTGATATCACGGCGAGTATTCCCGCCGTTATTTGGAATTTCTTCACAACTTGATAGTTCCTTTCACAGCCTGTCAGCCCTGCCGCCATGACAGGCAGCCCGCCATGGCGCAAGGTTAACTAATTATTTCGAGGTTTCTGCCATTCTCACCTGGTCGCCCGCCGAAATCGGTTTGGTCGATGTGGTGATGACGAATTCGCTGCCCATGAGACCGCTGACCGCCGAGTTGGTGTCGTCGCTTTCAAGCACGGTGACGTCGACTCGCTTAGCTATGTAACGGTTGCCGAGCGGGCTGGACTTCGACTCGACTACAAGCACGAACTTGCCGTTGTTGTCCTCGCGAATCGCCGAATTCGGAACGACCGAGTCGTAATTCTGACCCTTTTCACCGATAGTCAGGTTGAGACTCTGACCGACGACGACGTCGCCGGTGAGCGATATCGACGCTATCTTCGAGTTACCCGGATTCTTCGGGTCGTTCTTTATTGATACGATGGTCGCTTGGATATCCGACCACCACGAGTTTGAGACAGTGACCGAATCGCCGACGCGCACGCGCTTCGACTGTTCGAGCGTCAACGGAACCTCACAGGAATAGCCGAGTTCGGTCGCGACAATCTCACAGAGAGTCTGTCCGACTGTCGTCTCCGAGCCGGCGACTGCCGAGATCGAGTTTACCTGTCCGTCAACCGTAGCGGTGATCTTCGCGTCGACCGAGTTGGCTTCGTATTTTTTAACCAGCTCTTTCTGCTCGTCGATCTTTTTGAGCATCTCATCAATTTCAATCTGATCGCGCTGATCCTGCAAACCGGCCTCCTGCTTCTTTACTGCCAGGTTGTGCTGGAGTGTTTCAAGCTCCTGAGTCAGAGTCTTGACTACATCCTGCTGATCCTCTACAGATACCGCGCCTTCGGAAATTTCGGTTTTTTCTTCGTTCTTTTCCTCGAGCTGGTCGGTTATGCTGTCGTTTTTAGTGTTGAGACCATCGAGTATCGATTCGCACTCCTCGAGCAGCTGTAATTTCTGCAAAGCCTTGTATTCGGTTTCGGCTTCGGTCAGCTCGGTCTTCGATTCATCGAAATCCTTGGACGCGTCCTCGGCGTTCTTGGTTGCGGTTTCCTTGTTCTTGGTCGCGGTATCGAGCGCTTTCTTCGCGCTCTCGGTGCCGGCGATGCCGTCGAGCTGCTCCTGCAATTTTGCAAGCTCCTCGCTGTAGTCCTCCATCTGACGGTCGTATTCGAGCTTAGCCGCGTCTTTCTGCGGACCGATTTCACTGACTACACTTTCGTAATTCTGTCTTGCGGTCTCGCTCTTCTGATACCATTCGTCAACCGCTTCCTTTGATCCCTGCCCCTGATTGTACAGATACAGCGCGTTCTGATAAGCGTAGTCGGCTTCGACCCATGCATCGTACGCGTTGTCGACCGTGGTCTGCAAATTGTCTACCTTGATTTTGTAATCCTCCTTGTAGCGGCGGATCGTCTTATTGAGCTCGTTTATCTTGTCGGTCAGCGAATCGGTAGTCTCGCTTCCATCGCTGCCCAGCGACTCGTAATTCGAGTTCGCTTTTTCCCATGCGTCCTCGGCGGCTTCGAGTGCGGCTTCGGTCTGAGCCTTCAATGCCTCGGCGGCCTGATACGCGCTCTTCGCGGCGTTGTATTTGGTTTCAGCCGCGGCGAGTCGGTCGGCTGTGGGAGTGCCGTCAAGCGACACATCGGCGGCTTCGCCCTGGAGCTTCGATATCTGGTTCTGATATGCGGTGATTTGTTTTGTCAGTGCCTTCTGCTGTGATTCGAGCGTCTTGATCTCGGCTTCAAGCGTTTCGATAAGCGATTCATTCGAGCCGATGTTATTGAGCTTTTCCTGCGCCTTTTTAAGCTCGTCGCGCTTCTGGGTAATCGCGAGCTCGTCAGCGTAGTAGTCACTGCCGGATTGGAGCAGCTTGAGCTGATATTCTTTCTCGAGCTGCGCAAGCGTGTCGCGTGCGGTCTTGAGCTGCTCCGACTCGGCGTCCTCGAGGTAGAAGAGCACATCTCCCTTCTTTACCATGTCGCCATCCTTGACAGCTACCGACAGGATATTACGGGTTTCCTCGATTGTTATCTTATATGTAGAATTCGCGATGACATTCGCGGTCGTGCGGATTTTTGATGTGATGCTGCCGCTCTGCGAATATTGCGCGGCGACCTCAGGCAGCGAATAGTTCATAATCGTATTCGAGAAGAAGGTGAGTATCAACATAATCGCCAGAAAGATTATCGCGGCATTCTTAACCCACGCGCGGCGTTTGTAGGATTTTTCGTTCATTTTTTTGTTCTCCTGTTGAATTTCGGTTGATTATAATAGAGTTTATCCCTTGATACCGCCAGAGTAGGCGATGCCCTCGACGAGGTAATCCTCGCTGTACAAAAATACGAGCAGAGTCGGGATCATATATATAGTGGCGACCGCGAACGCGAGTCCCGCGTCGCTGGTGTTGACTTTTGACAGAAATACCGAGAGCGGATGCATCTCGCTATCCGACAGCATGATGAGCGGCTGCTCGACCATGTTCCAATAATCGATGAATACGAGTATCGCGACCGAATATATCGTGCCTTTGCAGAGCGGCATGAATATCCGCGAGAAGATCTGGAACTCATTCGCTCCGTCGAGCTTGGCCGCCTCGACTACCGCGGTCGGTATGCGCCGCATGAACTTCGCGAGTATGAACACCGAAAAGGGCGCGAATATGCCAGGCAGGATTATCGACCAGCGCGTGTCAAGCAGGTGCAGCCATTCGGCGACGAGGTAGTTCGGCACGAGCGTGACCTGATATGGCATCAGCATAAGTATTATATATATGAAGAAAATCGCGTTTGACAGCTTCGAGCGGTTGCGCGCGAAGCAGTAGGACGCGCCCGCCGCGACTATGATCTGCCCTATTACAATCGGCACGGTGAGTATCACCGAGTTCCAGAATTTGAGCAGGTAGGCAGGGCTTGTGATAAACGCGGTCTTATACTGCCCGAAGCTGACCATGTCTGGGATGAATTTGAGGTTCACCTTTTCCGAGATAAAGGTCTTTGAGTCGGACGTGGCGTTCGAGAATATCTGACCGTAGTTCGCCGATATCTCGGTCGTCGACATGAACGAGTTCGTGATTGTGAGTACGGTCGGCATCAAGAACACAAGCGCGAAGAAACCGATGATGACGAATGTCAGCCAGTTCAGGAATATCTCGCGCCGTTTTTTCGACTTGCGGCGACGGCGCTGCTTTTCGATCGCCTGCTGTTCAATTGAGCGTTTGTTTATAGCTTGATTATTCTGTGTCATTCTTCTATATCCTCCTCGATACGGTTGTCAGCGAGGAAGAGTATGCCGATGATAACTACCATGACAAGACTCATAAGTACCGCCGCGCTGGATAGCTTCTGGTAATCGAGGCTTTCGAATGTATTGTTCATGAAATGCTGGAGCATATACAGCGAGTCATATGGGTAATCTCCGGTCAAAAGGTAGACCTCGCGGAAAATCTTAAACGAGTTTATAAGGCTCATAAGCGTGACGAACAGTATGCTCGACGTCAGGTAGCGCAGCTTGATCTTGTAGAATATCTGCCACTTAGACGCGCCCTCGAGCGTCGCCACCTCAATGACATCGACCGGTATATTTGAAAGCGCGGCCATGAACAGAATCATGTTGTAGCCGACATTCTTCCAGATAAACAGAAGCACAACGACGATCTGACTGTACTGCGACTTGAACCAGTCGATTTTATCAATGCCGAACATTGCGAGCAGCTCGTTCACCGCGCCGTTGTAGTGGAACATGACCTGCCAAATCAGGATGATCGACGCGACCGGCACCATCATCGGCGACAGGAATATCGTGCGCAGATTGGACTTGTATGGAATATTCTTTTCAAGAATAATGGCGAGCAGCAAAGACAGAACAATAGCAAGCGGCACCGCGGTCAGCGAAAAGGTGATCGTGTTCCATGCCGCCTGTTTGAACGCGGAATTTTGCAGCAGCTTGACGAAATTGTCAAAAAACACAAACTGCCGGTTTATCGGGCTGTCGACTACCGAATAATATATGACGACGAGAAACGGCACTATGTAGAAGGTCAGCAGTCCGACAAGGCTGGGGATCAGGAAAAATCCGACCGAGCGCGCCTCACGGCGTTTGATTGCCGACAGCCGTTTTGTACGCCGCTTCTTGCCGTCGGGAGATGTGCCATCAGTCGACTTACCTTTCTGTGACTTGCCATTTGGCGATGAGGGCTTGACATCTTTCTGCTTTATGTTATTTGACTTTGTTAATGTTTTTAAGCCAAATGTCGTCTGCGGCGCTTCATCCGACCTTGCCTGAGGTTCAGCCGCGGCATTTACCGGTTGTGACGCCATAGCTTGCGGTTTGACGCCGCCTGTCTGCAATACCTCGGCGGCTGAAGCTGCCGCGCTTCCGGTTTTCTTGAGATTTTGATCCATACGAGCTTCTTCCTTTTTATGTGACATCAAATCGTTGTTAGGTAATATAGATCGCCGTTTTATGATTAGACGATTAGTTCGTGCAATATGTTCCCGAAAAAATAAATTTTACATTCAACTGTCATACTCGGGTTAGTACAGTTATAATCATATCATATAATCCTTTAAAAGTCAATATAATCAGTTTATTTTACATACAGAACATAAATCAGTCCGAACTTATACATATGTGACAGAGCTATAAATATATCCGCCGATCATATTTAATCGAATCTAAGCAGTGATGGCAGGCAGTGGGCAATACAATTTACATATTATCGCTAATATATTTACAAACAATACACATATGTCGGCTGCAAATACTGTATAATTATAGTCGCTTTGCCGTTACCAAAGCATATAGAAGGCAGAATATCCCCGGAATGCGGCTTTCCGGGGCGTTTTCGGCTTTATTCGGAGGGAGCCTGCTACAAGGCAAACGGTAAAAATTATGATAAGATTATCACACATCAAAAAGAGCTTCAAGGTCGCTCGACGTGAGGGCGGCTTCAAGAACGCGCTCGGCAGCTTCTTTTCGCGAAGCTATGACAAGGTCGACGCGCTCGCCGACATCTCATTCGAGATTTCAGACGGCGAAACAGTCGGCTACATCGGTCCGAACGGCGCCGGCAAGTCGAGCACAATCAAAGTGATGTCGGGCATTCTCACTCCCGACTCGGGCGAATGCGTCATCAATGGGCGCGTCCCGTGGAAGGAGCGGCGCGAGCACGTCGCCGAGCTGGGAGTCGTATTCGGTCAGCGTTCTGCGCTCTGGTGGGACGTTCCGGTTATCGACTCATTCGAGCTGCTGCGCGACATATATTCGGTGGACCCGACCGAATACAAGCGCAATCTCGACCGGCTGTGCGAGCTGTTGAACCTGTCCGAAATCCTGACGACCCCGGTGCGTATGCTCTCACTCGGACAGCGTATGCGTTGCGAAATCGCGGCGGCACTGATACACTCGCCAAAGCTGCTGTTCTTAGACGAACCGACTATCGGACTCGACGCCGCGTCCAAGCTCGCGGTGCGCAGCTTTGTCCTCGATTTGAACCGCGAGCGCGGAACCACGGTGATACTGACGACTCACGATATGCAGGACATCGAGGCGATAACGAACCGGATTATACTTATCGGCAAGGGGCACATCTTGCTCGACGGACAGCTTGACGCGCTGCGTCAACGCTTCGAGGGACGACGCCGACTCATCGCCGAATTCGGCGGCGAGCTTGATTTTAGTCTGCCGGAAGGTACGACGCTTTGTGAAATCAAGCGAAGCGGCGGCACAGCGCGCGCGGTATTCGAGTTTGACGGCAGCGCGTCGAAGCTGATCTCCTGCCTGTCGGAAAGGGTCGAGTTATACGACGTCACGGTCGAGTCGACGCCGATTGACGAGGTCGTGCTGAATATGTACCGCGAGTATGAGGTTTGATTATGAAAAAAGCTACTGACAAATCGGAAAACAGCTTGGCTTCGTTAATCACGGATACACCGGTAAAAACGAACAATAGAAAATCCCGCGTGAGCAAATACCTGTCCTTTTTCAAAATCCGATTCAGCGCCGGACTGCAATATCGGGCGGCGGCGATCGCCGGAGTCGTGACGCAGTTCTTCTGGGGGCTAATGGAAATACGGATGTTTATGGCGTTTTACCGCAGCGACCCATCGGCGATACCGATGGAATGGGATTCGCTTGTGTCATACATCTGGCTTCAACAGGCGCTGCTCGCGATGTTCATGCTCTGGTTTTTCGATGGCAGCATCTTTGACGAAATATCAAACGGCGGGGTCGCGCTCGAATTGTGCCGTCCCTGCGATATTTACTCGATGTGGTTCGTCAAGAACTGCGCGGTGCGGCTGTCAAAGACACTGCTGCGCTGTATTCCGATGTTTATAATCACCTTTTTCCTGCCGGACGGCTACCGTATGAGCCTGCCGGTCGACGCGGCGCGGTTCGCGCTCTTCTTTGTCTCGCTCTGGCTCGGGTTTATTGTCGTCATTGCGATATCGATGCCGGTCTACATCTCGGCGTTCTACACTTTGTCGCCGATGGGTGTGCGGCTGATGGTGTCGACAATAGGCGAATTCTGCTCGGGCGCGATAGTTCCCCTGCCCTTTCTGCCCGATGGAGTGCAGCGGATATTGAATCTTCTGCCGTTCGCGTCGATGCAGAGCACGCCGTTTCTGATCTGGGGCGGAAGCCTCGACCTGTACGGCTCATTATATGCAATCGCGCTGCAATTATTCTGGGCAGCCGCGCTGATTATACTGGGCAGGCTCTGGATGCGCGCCGCGCTGAAGCGGGTAGTATTGCTCGGAGGCTGAAGTCTGAAAATAAATTTTCAGACACGAGTTTTGTAACTTCGCGGTCAATGAAGTCTGCGACTTCAAAGAAGTCGCAGACTGCGATTCTGCTTCGCAAACCGTCACAAAACATCGACATAAGAAAGGTAGACTTC
>CAJFKR010000049.1 GCA_904386005.1 Candidatus Flemingiibacterium merdigallinarum | reverse complement strand
TATAGCAGAGATAACCTCTGTGCTATATGAAAAAACAGCTTTTACCGCCGGACAAAATTGTCTGACGATTAGTTATGACGAAGGTCAATCAGCCGTTTTCGCTCTTCTTAACGAACGACTGGCAGTCGATGCACTGACATTGAGTCGGGTTCGACTCGTGTGTCGCGATCTTGACGCGTTTCAGAGTGCAGTAATCCTCGCTCTGGCAGTGATTCTGGCACTGCTTTACCGAGCATTCGATAGAGGTGTTGGGGGTCTTGTTTTCCATTTCCTGTGACCTTCTTTCAAAAATTTCGGAAGTGGCTCGGCATAACTCCTGCCGAGGCTTCGATATTATTGTTGCCGATTGCGAGCAGAATATACAGGAAATATTTGTTAAATACTATATTGCCGGTCATTTCAACCCGCGTATCCATTGGTCGCGCAGCATTCGCGCCGCGCCCTCCGGTACCTCGCTGCCGGATGGAATCGCGCAGACGACGATTTCACATTTGCTTTTGCCAATCAGCCGCGTCAAATTATCACGCAGCCGGTCGGCATTTTGTCGTCCGCCAGCGCCGAATTCGATATGTATCAGCCCCGGGTCGATTACCATGCTGATCGCGGCGACGCTGACGTCGAGGCTGCCGAGCAGCTCAGTCAAATGGTCAACGCGTACAGCGTCTCCGTGATCGCCGTCGATAATCCTGCCATTACGGACGATAGCACCGTCTGTTTTCGATTCATTTTCGATGAAGATATACACCCCGGTCTCGACCTCGTTTGACGAGTCATGAGCGATAGCGCGCGCGGCAGTGCGGCTGACGACCAGCTCGGGCAGGCGACCGAGCTTATCTGTAAAACCCGACGCGATATCGCCATTGTTATCAGGGACGACGCAGGCGGTTCCAATGACATTTCGCTCGCTGAGGTATTCAACAAAGGCGGTCATCTCGGTTTCAATAGGATTTTCGGGGTCGAAGTCATATTCGGCGACGCCTCCGAGCGTAAGGTCGCGGATATACAGCCGATTCGGCGCTGCCGAAAGATCATAAATCAGCATGACGCAGTTTTTATTCAGAGAACAGACCGCGGATTTTCGACCGGGAGATCCGGTGGGCTTTTTGTACGACATCAGCGCCAAATTGCGTTCGAGCAGTTCAACCGATTTGCCGATTGTCATAAGGCTAAGTCCGGTTGCTTTGGCAAGCTCGGCGCGGGTCAGATCGCCTCTTTTGGCGATCACATTGAAAGTGCTCTCGATACTTTCGCGTCTTATTGATTCGAGTTTCAGTCGTTCCAACTCGGCACCTCCGTTAATATGAATCATTTTCCAATATAATTATACACTATTAAGGCGATTTTGTCAATAGCGACCGGCTTTTATATGTTATAATTATTTATTACGCGCAAAAGTAAATAATTTGAAAAGTTTGGTTTCCCCACTTGAAAATCTGAATGAGATAATATATAATTTTGAATAGGAACATTGCAACAGCAATAAGCAATACATTTTGGAGGTTAAACAATGTTTGATAAGATCTGTGACATTATAGCAAATCAGCTTCGCGCGGATCCGGCCGATATCACCGAGGATACTAATGTAATGGAGGATCTGGGAGCTGACTCGCTCGACGTTATGGAGATTCTTGTGGCTATCGAGGACAATTTCGGGGTAGCGGTTTCGGACGACGAGATACCGAATCTCAAAACCGTCCGCGATATTGTCGAATATGTCGAGAGCAATATGTAAGTTTATCTGGCCGGAATACCGCAAGCGGAAATTCCGGCTGTTATTTATGCCTGTCTCGAGTCGCTAATATTGACGAGGTGCGGCAGGGAAGCAGCTATTAGTTGTGGAGCGAAAATCCCTTCGGGATTTTTTATATGTGGTTATTTTAGATTGGGATTTACGCTTTATTTTACAGTTGCTTATTATTTTAGTATTGTCTAATCAATTGATTATCGGGGAGGAAATGACGGCTTAAGGTCAGACTTTATGAAAAACGAAAAAAGCATTGGCTTCTTGGCGCGCGCCGCGCTGATTGCGGCGACTGTTATCTGGGGCAGTTCATTTATAATTGTAAAGGATGTTACCGCGACCCTGCCGGCGTCGACACTGCTCGCGATCCGCTTTCTGTCAGCCGCGGTCATACTCGGACTTGTGTTTTTGCCGAAGAATCGCAAAATCGACGTCGGGTATATCTGGCGGGGCGGCATTCTCGGCGTATTACTCTACACGGCGTATACATTGCAGACGCTCGGCATCGCTGACACGACCCCGGGAAAGAACGCGTTCCTGACCGCGGTTTATTGCGTGATGGTGCCGTTCTTCGCGTGGGGTATCAGCAAAAAGCGCCCTGACCGCTACAACCTGATCGCGGCGTTTGTCTGTATTACAGGAATCGGTCTCGTTTCGCTGAACGATGACTTAACAATCCGCGGCGGCGACCTGCTGACGCTTGCGGGCGGTGTGTTTTTCGCGCTGCATATCATCGCGGTATCGCGTTTTTCAGACGGACGGGATTCGGTACCGCTGACGGTATTCCAGTTCGCGTCAAGCGGAATCTGCGCGTTAGTCGTCGCGCTGATATTCGAGCGGGGCGGCGTCACGGGCGAGATAAGCGGTGAGCTTGTGCTCGGAGTCGCGTACCTTGCGGTGTGCTGTACCGCCGTAGCGCTGTTTTTTCAGAATTTCGGTCAAAAGTATACCGAGCCGTCGACCGCGTCGCTGCTGCTGTCGCTCGAATCAGTGTTCGGCGTGATCTTTTCAGCCGCGATGGGCAGGGAAGAGCTGAACGCCAAGATCATAGCCGGATTTGTGCTGATATTTGCAGCGGTCGTGATATCCGAGACGAAGCTGTCGTTTCTATTCAAGCGAAAGGCTGGATAAACGCGGCAGGACTGCGGTATATTGAAGCTGTCGTTTCTTTTCTGGCGAAAGGCTGAATAAACGCGGCAGGACTGCGGTATTTCGAAGCTGTCGTTTCTTTTCTGGCGAAAGACCGAGCACACTGTGTTATACCTTAATCCCCGATATTGACCGCCCGTTCAGTCAGCATCCTGAATATCTACATATCCCGACCGCGTCAACCGCGGTCGGGATATGTGCCTGAGTGCTCGCGGCGGAACTGCGCGGGTGTTAATCCGGTCTCGCGCCGGAACGAATAGTTGAAATAGGACTGCGACGAAAATCCCAGCCCGAGCGCGATTTCAAGACAGGATTGATTCGTCATAATCAACCGCTTTTTCGCTTCGGTCAGCTTCTTTGCGAGTATGTATCGGTAGGGCGTCATGCCCATTTGACGTTTGAAAAGCCGATGAAAATATATCGGGCTCATGTGACAGCTCCCCGCGAGCACGTCGAGTGTCAGCTCGCTGTCGAGGTGGGCGTCGACATACCGCAGCGCCGTCTCGATCGCCTCACTGCGCTGACCGGCGCGGCTTTGCTTGCCGCTTTCGGTGACGAGCATCCAGAATAGCTCGAACAGTCGACTGTATGCGAGCAGATTATCCGCGTCAGCGTTTGTGCTTTGTGTATTATCTGTGACATCAATCGCGCCCGCACGGTGCAGAATGAATTCACCGAACAACCGCTGCGCGATTTCGGGCTCGGACAGCATAATGAAATCGGGCAGCGACGCGAGCTGTTTTGAAAGCTCGCCGTCACAGGACAGATGTATAAATTGGCAGCGGTAGGGGAGCAGCGTGTGACGCCGCTGACCCGGCTTCGCGACAAGAATAAAGCCCGGATTTGACTGACGATCGCTTGATTCAATGTATATTGTACCGCGCTTGTCAAGCGGCAGCTCGAGCTCGAAGCAGTCGGTGACACGCTCGGGAGTGACGCCGCCATGCCGGTATTTCGGCAATTCGGACGAGTCGTATATACCCTCTCCTAAAATCCGCGGCAATGAAAATTGTTCCATAGCTTCTTGAGATTTCACCTCGGTGAAAGCTCCCTTTCTATTTATGGTTACTTCAAAAATATAATAATCCATGGGAAAAGTAAATCGCTGAACATGGTATCGATTTATCTTTTCCTCCATATCGTAAATTTTATAGGTCACCCCATGTAAGGTTAAGATTTCGATAAAAACGATTCAATCTGGTTAAGAAACTGTATATAATATTTTGTTTTCGTATGGTATAATAAATCAGCTGTGATACAGATATTATACCACACCCTCCGATGTCAATCAAGTAGGGATTCAATTTTTATGAGGATAATTTTTTGCCGGTAAGCTGTAATGTTCTCGCATACTGAGCACAGCTCCGGCAACGCACAAATTAAGATTCAAAGGAGTGAATGAAATATGCAAAAATTTGAAGTAGCCGGACATGAGCCGAGCATCGTGCCTGACGGCAAGTGGAAGCTCGTCTGGAGTGACGAGTTTGACGGAAATGAGCTTGATATGACGAAATGGGATTATCGGCTCTGTATGATGGGCAAGCGGCATATCACGTGGGGATGTGAGGGCGTGCGGCTCGATGGGAATTCGAACGTGGTATTCACCTGCTACGAGAAGGACGGCGAGATCTGCTCAAGTCAGCTCCAGACCGGGTATAACTTCATGGACGCAGAGACTCCGCAGAGCGATACATGGGGAGGACTCCGCTGGCCGATAGGTAAGCTCGAGCGCAGTAAGTATCTCAAGAAATTCGGATACTTCGAATGCCGCTGCAAGCTCCAGAAAAAGCCGGGATGGTGGTCGGCGTTCTGGGTTCAGTCGCCGATTATCGGAGCGACACTCGACCCGGCGACATCGGGCGCGGAGATCGACTGCATGGAGTCGTTCAAGCCGGGCGAGGTCATCGGTCACAGCCTGCACTACGCGGGTTACGGCTGCGACCGGAATTCGTCAATGGTGGGCAACGGCGCGAAGGGACTCGACCTCGACGTGTATCATACCTTCTCTTTTGAGTGGAGCGAGCGTGGTTATACCCACTACATCGACGGCGTCGAGGACGGACATTGTGACGGTCCGGTCTCGCTGATACCGTCGTTCATCCTCATTTCGACCGAGGTCAACGGTTATCGCAGTCCGCAGAAGCGCGCGTCCGAGGAGGCTAAGCTCGCGGTCGGCGACCAATTCATAGTCGATTATGTTCGCGTGTTTGACCGCGTGGACGAATGATGTGTGTAAAATCTACCTGCCGGAACGTGTAAATGTTCCGGTATTTTTATTTTCTATTGACAAGCGCGTGAAAATATTATAAAATATTGTTTGTATAAAAGAATGAGAGTGAGCTTGTAATGTCAATAGAAGCTGAATTTGACAGCACCTGTCAGCGCATACTGCTCGCCGACCGCAAGACTGCCGGCATCGGCGGGCTCGGTGAACGCGGGCTGCATAAGATATTGAAATGCTTCATCGAGCCGGACGAGTCCCGACACGAAATTAAGGTCGAAGGCTTTGTCGCCGATATTCTGCGCGGCGACGAGATTGTCGAGATACAGACGCGCGATTTTTCGCCGCTCCGGCGTAAGCTGCCTGTATATTTGAAAAATTACCGTGTTACCGTCGTCTATCCGATAGCCCGTGAGAAGCGTATACACTGGATTGACCCAACGAGCGGTGAGGTAAGCGGAGGACGCAGGTCGCCAAAGACCGGTGGTATTGGCGAATTCTTGCTCGAGCTCTATAAGCTCCGCCCGATACTGCCGCTCGAGCGGCTCTGTTTCGAGCTGTATTGGCTCGATGTGGACGAGTTCAGAATGCTCACCGGCCGCAGCCGTGACCGCAAGCATTATGGGGCTTACCGCCGCGAGCGTATACCGACACGGCTTGATAGAATCGAGCGCGTCACGTCGCCGGACGACTACCTTGAATATATCGAAAATCTCGGCGACAGCTTCACCTGCGCCGAATTCGCGAAGTCGCTGTCGATGTATCCGGGCGCGGCGAATCGGGCTTTGCAGACATTGGTGACGCTCGGCGTCGTCGAGCGAATCGGCAAGCGCGGGAACGCGTTTATATATGAAAGAAAATTAAACAGAGGTGAATAATAAATGGAATACTTCCGCAATCACGAAGAATATCTCCGTCCGTATTGGCAGACGACAAAAATAGTCGACGAGAGCATAATGCCGGTCAGATTCAAACAAGAGGAAGGCAAAAAACTGCCCGACATTGACTTTGACACAGCTGACGGTTTTTCAATACAGCTGATGCACGACATCGGTCGCGTCATATCGGTGCGCACAGCTACGCATGACGTGACCTTTGAGGAAGGGATTGACTACAAAGTCATCGACGGTCGTCTGGTCATACCTGACGGCTCGCGTATCAAGATTCTGCGGCAGGATGAATACATACTCGATCATGACAACGGCTTTGCGTGTACCGAGGGCGGCTGGCTTAATTTCGGTGAATCGAACTGCTTCCACAAGCTGCAATATTCGGTCAGCTATGAGGCGGCGTCGAACAGCTTCGACGGCAAATACCGCCCCGAAGTCTCGCCGCGGCTCGAGGGTTCGCGCCGTCTGCTCGATTCGGGCAAGCTGAAGCTGGCTTTCTACGGCGACAGCATCACCTACGGCTGCAACGCGAGCGGCTTGTCGTCCGGACTGCCGCCGTATATGCCGATATATCCGCTGCTCGCCGCCGAAGCGCTCCGAGGTCGCGGGTACAAAGTCGACTATTACAATCCGTCGATCGGCGGTATGTCGTCGATCTGGGGACGCGACCGCGCCGCATATTACTTCGACGATTTCAAGCCCGACCTTGTTATGATCGCGTTCGGCATGAACGACGGAAGCGGACGGCTTCCGGTCGATATGTTCATCGAAAATACGCGCTCGATTATATACACAGTCCGAGCGTCGAAGCCTGACGCCGAGTTCGTGCTTTGCGCGACGACTCTGCCTAACCGGCTCGCCAAAGGCTTTTACGGCTTGCAGGAGGAATACGAGCAGCCGTTATCAGAGCTTGCCGACGCTGAGGGCTGCGCCTTCCTTGACATGACCGAGCTGCACCGGATTCTGCTGTCGCGCAAAGCCTACCATCACATGACCGGAAACAATATCAACCACCCGAGCGATTTCCTCGCGCGGCTGTATGCGCAGGGTCTGCTCGCGCAGCTCGGAGCAGAGGGCTCCAGGTAAAGCGGTGTATCTCTGTTGCTTTTGACAAACTTGTGCAAATGCTGTCTTAATGCACAATCGCGAAATGACATTTGTGACAATTTGTGGAGCTTTCGCGGAGGGGATCTGTGGGGGATGTCTTTTGAAAATGGCACCTCCCACAGAGAAACCAAACGGACTCGCGTATATGAAATCGTCCATGTATAAAGTATATAATATTACTTGCGAAAAAGATATAACATCCGCAATCATGTGTAAAATATCATCATAACAGGTGCATCCCAATGTTTATTAATTACAGGGGCGAAAAGATAGTCTATTACCGCAATACCGATTTCAATCAGTTTTTCGACGTATATATGGCGGGGGTGACGCTGCCAAATCCGACATATAAGGTCGAATATCTGAACCGCAAAACACCCCCTTCCTGCTATTATGTATTCGAATATGTAATCTCGGGTCGAGGATATCTTAAATGCAATGGTAAGAATTATGAGATAGGCGCGGGTGATCTATATTTTTATCATAAAAAGTCGAATGTCGTATACGGAGCGTCGGCTGACGATCCATATACGAAAATCTGGTTGAATTTTAACGGTCGGCTGGTAGACAGTCTGGCTGACACATTCGGGCTTGAGGGCTTTGTGTGCGTAAAATGCGCCTGCCGTGAGATTTTCGAGCGAATTCATGGCATACTTGAGACTACCGACGAGTCGGGGCGCCCCGAAGCGCTGCGCAGCACGGCGCGGCTGGTATACCGACTGTTCGACAGCATATCCGAGCCGCAGAGGTTATACGGCAGTGCGCGCTCACTCGACCTTCCCGAACGGATACGCGATTTCATCGACAACAATCTGATGCGCGACATTCGGCTCGAGGACATTGCGCAGAGCTGCTTTGTCAGTTCAAACCATTGTATCCGCGTGTTTCGCGACCGCTACCTCATGACTCCTATGAATTATATGAGGAAAAAGCGGCTCGAGGAGGCGCGCGAGCTGATGCTTTCGGGAAATATGTCGATATCGAACCTGTCGGATATGTTTTGCTTTTCCGATCGGCAGTATTTTACACGCTGCTTTTGCGAGGAATTCGGTCTGCCGCCGGCGAAATACCGTCAGGCGATGACCCAAAACCGGCAGACGCCGGCAGCGAAAAATGATGATCAAGCATAAAAACAAATACAAAACAAAAGAAAACGCAATCTTTTGAGTTTTTTTCAAAAAGCTATTGCAATTTGAATCGATATGTGATATAATATTTCTGTTAATCATGATATAGCTGCGTCGTGCTAAGCACGGCTTTTTGAGGAGGTAAAATAATGGCAAAGTGTGAAATCTGCGGCAAAGCGGTTGCTTTCGGTCTTGCTGTCTCGCATTCAAACCGCAAGACAAACAGAACTTGGAAGCCGAATATCAGACGCGTTAAGGCTGTCGTCAACGGCACTCCCAAGACCGTATACGTATGCTCTCGCTGTCTGCGTTCGGGCAAGGTCACCAGAGCAGTCTGAACCGAATACGAAAAAGACCCGCAGCCGTTGGTTGACGGGTCTTTTTGTGTTGACGGCGATGATTTATCGCGGTGTGCAAAGCCGCGTATATTAAGTGGTATACGCGGACGTCGTATACTGGTATCATGTCGTATACTGATATCATATTTTACTTATAATGGCATCTACAGGATTATTTGGGGGGCTGATTATGACAAAATACCTGCTGCTCGGCGAGGACGCGTATCGCCGATATGCTGATATCCTCGGCGGATATGGCTTCACTCCAATTATGCTTTACCGCGAGCCAAGGGTAAACCCTATAGTCGGCGCGCACGCCGACACG
Organism: Candidatus Flemingiibacterium merdigallinarum; assembly: GCA_904386005.1. Lineage (GTDB taxonomy): Bacteria > Bacillota > Clostridia > Oscillospirales > CAG-272 > Flemingiibacterium > Flemingiibacterium merdigallinarum. The sequence continues at coordinate 14,185 of CAJFKR010000049.1, read as the reverse complement.
CTCGTGTTTGAGGCATATGGGCGGTTGATTATGAACCGCGAATATTATAACCGGCTCGATTTGCCGGAACCGGTCGCGCGCCGAGTCGAGCTTTCGGACGATTGCCCGCACTCGAGCTATCCGAATGACGTCTGCTTCAATGGGCTGGTCGTCGGGAATTGCCTCGTGGCAAAGCAGTCGGCGATTTCGGCTGACCTCTGCCGACTCGGGCTCAAGCCGGTCGACGTGAAGCAGGGATATGCGCGCTGTTCGACACTTTTACTTCGTTCGGTCGGCGCGGCAATAACTTCCGACTCCGGAATTGCCGACGCGCTTCGGGAAAATGGCGTCCGGATACTCGAAATCAAGTCTGGTTCGATTCGGCTTGATGGCTGTGAATATGGATTTATTGGCGGAGCGACATTTGTCGATGAGACCGACTGCTCCTGCTCGCTGCGAGCCGAGACCGTGCCCTCGACTGTGTATTTTTTCGGCTCGCCCGCAAATCATCCCGACTGTCATAGAATACTTGATTTCATCAGGTCATACGGCTATCAGACGGTATTTTTAACAGGTGAGTTTACAGATTTCGGTGGAGCGATTGTAGTTAATGTTTGATATTCACTCTCCACGGACTAACGGCATCAGCTGATTTCTCGCAATCCACTCGTGGCTGTAATTTGTGCGTATCAGCGTCTTGGCGTTCAGCGCACGGTCCTCGCGCATAAGGTTGACAATCGCGCGTCCGTGCTCCTCGTAATACGCTCGCTCGGACGGCTGATATTTTTCCTGCGTGTCATAGCCGAAATTCCGCGCGTCCCAGCGCATGAAATAGGCGTTCAGCCTGCCGCCAAGCTCGCGCAGCGCGGGCACGGCTTCATTCAATACAAGCAGATTTCCGCGGCTGCCGGCTTCGAGAACGCAGAGCCCGAATGATTCAGAATAGGACGGGCAGATGAACAGATTTGACAATGTGAATAATTCAAACACGCCCTCGCGCGGAAAACCGCCGGCATAACCGATATCGGTCGTAAACAGCATATCGTCGTCCGAAAGCCCCGCTTTTCTGCCCTCGGCTCGAATCAGTGATTTGTACAATCCGCTTTTAATATCCGCGCTTGGAAAGTCGCAGAAAATGACCTTGACCGTCTTTTCAGACACCGAAGCTATCGCGCCCGCGAGCGACGCGACCTTCTCGAATTTCTTCGCCGGAGTCATTCTCGCCGGATATATGGCGAGGATATCCGCATCCGAGGCGTGTATTTTTTCAACCGCGGTTCGGGTCGGCTCGCTCATCGAATCGATTAACGGAAGCGTGTTGTATATCACCGCGCACCGCCCCTCGGGGACATCGTATTGCTTGGCTAAAGCGGGAATCCCTGAGTGGGTCGGGTAGACAAATTTTGTGTTCGGCATATCGCAAAACCTCGCCGAAAACGGATATTCGAGCTTTTGCGGGCGGTTCTGCGGCAGCGAATGCGTCATGGCGATAAACCGCAGCTTTGGCAGCTCAAGCTGCGCTTTGCGGATCGCGAGGTTATGGACAAGATGCCAGCCTTGATATAATATGTCGTGCATTATGCAGACATCGACGTCGGCAAGATTCGCGGCAAAGTCCTGCGCGATTATGTCAACCTCATCATAGAAGCTCTCGTGCAGCGCAGTCGGCTGTGAATAATCGTACCATTTGATCGGTTGACCATTGCAGGTATTCGTGATTTTCACCCACTCGATTCTGCGGTCGGCATAGACTCCGAAACGTTCGCTGTCCGGACAGGCTTCGCTGACAAGCACCTTGACTTCGACGCCGTTGTCGAGCAGCATTTTTATCTGATCTGCCGCTACATTTACGAGCGAGTAGGTTGTGGACAGTCCGGAAAACATCGTGAGAACAGCGACTTTCATAAAATAATTACCCACTTTCGATACATCAAGTATGTGTAATATTTGTGTGATAGTTTATATTGACAACAATTTATATTATTGCGCCGGCACGGGGAAATCCCCGCGCCGGTATTTTAATACCATTAGTTTTATAATGATAAATCAGAGTGAAACTGTATAAAATTCAAGATAATAATATCTGCACAATCTGACTTGTCATATGAAAAAATAAATCTGGAATTGCGGCTTATTAAGTCTATATCGCGATTCATTAGCTCTGCCATTGCGGCTCACAAATCAAGGTTCGCGACTCAATTGTAATTTTTACACACACAAGGTCGGCTATTCCTTATCGCAAATACAATCTCCGAACAAATCGAGCTTCATTCTGAGAAGCGCTTCGAGCTTTGTAACCGACACGACCATGTCGTCGACCGATTTATTACCAAGCAATACTTCGGCGATTCCGATGCCGTCGAGAGAGAGCAGCTTTTGCAGCTTTTCACCCTCGGCGTTGAGAATGTGCGACAGCGCGGTCTGTTCGAGCGCGACCGATTCGATGAGATCGGTGATCGCCTGAATACGGGGGTCATATGCGGCTGTCGTAGTAGTCGTGGTCGAGGTCGTCGAGGTTGTAGTCGATGTGGTCGTGGTGGTGGTTGAAGTTGTCGTAGTCGTCGTTGAGGTTGTCGTAGTCGTCGTTGAGGTTGTCGTAGTCGTCGTTGAGGTGGTGGTTGTGGTTGTAGTAGTTGAAGTTGTCGTGGTTGTCGAGGTTGTCGAGGTCGTCGTGGTTGAAGTGGTGGTTGTAGTAGTAGTCGTTGTGGTTGTCGAGGTCGTCGTGGTGGTTGTCAAAAGACAAATAAGCGGGTCGGGCAGCTCACCAATGAACAGCTCGTTGTGGCTCCCCGAATTACCTGTGAAAGAGTCGAAAATTATATTTCCGTTGATCTGGCTGTAGGTCGTATTCGCGGCGGCGAACGGCGCGAGCACCGAACCGTAGATCGCGGTTGTGCTGTTCGACCAGGTCAGAGCCTCGGGGAAGTTCCACAAAATTTTGCGCGCCTGCTCACGGGTCGCGGCAACACCATTTCTGAAGATTTGGTGGCTGGCAAACTGGATGTTGATTCCGTTTATCGTAATCAATATCGTCGAATTCAACGGCGCGACTATATTGATTCCGTTGAGCTGATTTAACGCGGTTCCGCTGCCGTAAATATCGAACGAGTCAAAGCTGAAAACGTTGAGAAACTCATCAGTTCCGAGCAGATTCAGCTGCCCGAATACCACCTCACCGACGCCGTTCGGCGCTAATGTAGCCCAGTAAAGCGACGCGCATTTGAGATAGCGTTCGGCTTCGGTAAAGTCTATCGGCGTGCCGGTGAGAAACAATCCGTTGGGGTTGCCCATTGTATAATTTATCACCGTGCTGCCGGGGTTGACAATTGTATTACCGCTCGCGTTGCTGCCTCCGGTGACGTCGATGTCACCGTTGACTACAAACGACGGGTCGAGACCCGCGGGCGGGAGTGGTGATATACCGGCGCCGACTCCGTAATTTGAGAGCTGCGCATTTCCGCCAACCGCGACGCGTCCCTCCGCGCCGGTATTGCTCATTGTCATGTTGCCGAATACAAAGACGTTATAATCATTGGCAAGACCGAAATTGATTGCCATACTCATTCCTCCGGTTTGAGATTGTGCGCATATAGCCTGCGCACACTTCATCATATGCCCAAGCTGTCCGGCTGTTCAGCCGACCGAATGTATGGTTTTATATGAACTGAGAGGATTCGTGGTCACAGCGCGTCAGGGCTGCCGATATTTTCATGATTGCTCTATAAATACAAAATTATGGCAATCGCAATCTTACAAGACATGGTCGCGTAAAGCTGAATATACAGTCACAGCAGCGCGGCGAACGCAGTCACAATCAGACAAAGTGTGTATCCAATCACCACCGGAATCAGCACCGAAAGCAAGGTCAGCCGGAAGCTGCCGGTCTCTTTTTTTATTGTCAGCAAGGTCGTCGAGCAGGGAAAGCGGAATACCGTCAGTATCAGCAGATTTACATATGAAATCTCCGTCCAGCCGTTGGCGGCGAGCAGCTGCGCGAGTCCGACGTCGCCGCTCAGCATACCGCTGCCCGAATAGATCATCACGAGTATCGGCAATACGATTTCGTTTGCCGGAAAGCCGAGCAGCAGCGCGCAGATCGCCGCTCCGTCAAGTCCGATCAGAGCACCGACCGGCTCGAGCAGTCGGCAGAGCCGTACAAGCAGCGTGACGTCTCCGACCTCAAGATTCGCGAGCAGCCAGATTACGAGCCCTGCCGGAGCCGCGACTACGACCGCCCGACCGAGTACGAACAGCGTCCGGTCGAGTACCGACCGCACGATCACACTGCCGATCCGCGGCATACGGAAGGGCGGCAGCTCGAGCGTGAATGACATTTTTTCACCGTCAATCAGCTTCGCGAGCAGCTTTGATACAAGCAGAGTCGCGGCCGCGGCAATGACGATGATTCCGGTGAGTATGAGTGCTCCGGCGATACCGGTCGAATCGGTCAGAGTCAGCAGTCCGCATATTGCAATGAGTATCGGGAAACCGCGTATTTCCAAACGGCAAATGTCTGAAAATAAATTTTGTGACACGAATGAAGATGCCGATTTTCACTCTATAACTACGCTGATTTTATATTCATCCGCGGTGATTTGTGCAAACGCCAGCTCGATAAGCCGTCGCTTTTCGTATATTGTCAGCAGCTCGATGTGACTGTGAAGCGAAGCGCAACTGCGCGCAAATTCGAGTTGCTCATCAGTCAGCGCGCGGTCTGTCATGTCCGAGCTTGGCGCGCAGCGGTGAAGATATCTTTGTAATAAATCGAGAGTTTTTAGATATGCTTTGGGCAGCAGCTCAGACACGGCGGCGAGCAGCGCGGCGTCGGTCATAGACCCGTTCAGATTCGCAGAATTGCAGGCGGATTTGCCTTGACGCAGCTTGGTTTTGCAGATATAGTCATATTCGCGCGGTCGGTCGCCGACGCTATTGCGCGGTTTTGCGTGCATTTTGTCACCACAGCGACCGCATACGATTCTGCCTGACGCCAGCGAATACTCGCCGTGAATTGCCGAATGTGCCGATTTTTGCGCGTTGAGAAGCCGCTGAACCTCGACCCAGCGGCTGCCCGAAATACAGCCGTCATGCCGCCCTTCGGCGATAATCTGACGTTCGTCAGATCTGTGTGCGCCGCCGCGCTCGCGGCGATTATATGCGACGAGTCCATGTATGCCGTCCGCATTGAAGCAGACGAGCGCGCCGATTGACTCGAAGTATTTGTACGCGTCGGCGTCCGCGGTGCAGTAGACCGGATTTTTTAATATTTGCTTGAGCGTTACCGGTGAAAATTCACGTCCCTTGCGAGTGCGCATCGCGAGCGAATTCAACGACCTTGCCGTCGCGGCAAGGCTGGAGGTCGATAAATATGTTTCGAAAATCATCCTGACTGTCGTGAGTTCGTCCGGAAGCTCGACAAGCTGGTATAATGTTTTAGTCGAATGGCTGTCCGCGCCTTCGCATATTTGTTGTGACGAATACCCGAGCGGCGTTGTGCCGCCGAGCCAGCGTCCGGTGCGCGCGAGCAGGAGCATATTATCGCGCACGCGTTCGGCTATCGTCTCGCGCTCAAGCTCGGCGAACACCGAAGCTATGTACATCATCGCCTTGCCCATTGGACGCGACGTGTCGAACTCCTCGCTGACACAAACAAACGCGACTCCGAGTCTGTTCAGCTCGTCGATGAGCGACGCGAAGTCGCCGACGCTGCGGCTGATGCGGTCGAGCCGGTAGCAGACGAGATAGTCAGGCTTCGGCTCGGCGCGAAGGTCGCGCAGCATTTGCAGAAACCGCGGACGGTTGGTATCCTTTGCCGAGAAACCCTCGTCCTCATACAGATATATTTCGGCTTCCGACTTGTCGCAGATTCGCGAATAGATGTAGCTTTTGCAGATTTCGATTTGGTTTTCTATGCTCTCACCCTTGCCGGTGTATACCGATTTGCGGCTGTATATAAAGATTTTAATTGCTATCATCTCCCGATACGCTGTTGTCTACATACAAAATATGCCGGTCGAATTTGACCGGCATATTAATATACGCGATTATATCAATAATTACGCCTTAACACAACTCAATCGGCATATATTGGTATGGGTGAGATTATGAAGCGGATAAACGTAAGCATTGAAACGAACAATGGCGGCGATAAGCTCTGCGAACGGCTCGCGCAGTTTCAATTTGAAGTGATACTTTCGCGCGCGTCGCGTATCGCGGACGACCGTGCGCGGCGGGAATTCATCGCGGCAGTAGCGGTCGAGCTTGAGCGGATCTGCGGAATTGATCCGGATACTGCCGACCATGAGCTGTGATTTTATGCACACACGATACCGGCTGTGAAAGTGCGCGTCAAATAATACCGAGCGCGTCGTGGCGGGCCTTGACACAGCGATTGTAGTAGCTGTCCCAGGTCTCAAGCCCGAATTCGGTCATGATTTCGTCAAGGGTGACTTTATCACCCGAATAGGCGAGCATCAAAAGCCCGAGATGTCCATCCGGCTCGCAGATATGCAGCTCACGCCCGTATTTGCGCTGCGCTTCGAGCAGCTTCGGCCAGTTCTCGTCCCAGTGCATCACGCGGTAGTCGAGGTCGACGTCGGCGAACGCGAGGTAGGGCGAGCGATAGGTCGATTCGGCGAGCAGCTTGCCGACCGGATTGAGTATCGTGCAATAGCCGTGCTCTACCGGCACTGCTCCGATAAAGTAGGCCTGCGTGCAGTACGCCCAGTAGGGCTGAAGCAGTCCGCCGTGGTGATTCGACGAGAACACGAGCAGCTCGGGGCGGCTCTTCATATACTTTTCGCGCAGCTCGTCGTAGTGGATGTCAAAGCAGATAACGCCGCCGACCCGACCGAAATCGGTGTTGATAATCGGAGCGTCACTGCCGTAGAGTATGCCGGCTTCGGTGTTTTCGGACGGAACCAAGTGATTCTTGTCGTAGATTCCGTCGATTTTGCCCGAGCGGCTGAGAAACTGTGTTGAGTTGCGGTAGCTGCCGTCGGGCAGCAGGCGCGCCGCTGAATACGCGATGTTGCAGTGGTGCTTGAGGGCGAGCTCAAGCAGGTGGTCGCGTACCTTGTCGCCGCGATATTCGTAGTATTCGAGCCGCTTTTCGAGGGAGAAGCTGTTCGGGCGGTCGCAGGCTTCGGGCAGCACGATGAGGTCGGGCGCGAGCGCGAGGGCATCGGCGAGGTGTCGGTCCCAGTGGCGGATCACGTCGTCGAGACACTGCTGTGGCGTATGCGCGGGATTGCCGCTGTATTTGTGCGGCGCGAGTGCGAGAATGCGTACCTGTCGTGACATATGTATCAGTCCTTTCGTGAATAATGTATACCGGTATACTTATGTGTCAATCATATGCTGTATATACTATATCATATATATGGCAATATGTCAACCGATATCTGAAAATATTTTTATAATTTGTGTATTAGCTATTGACAACCCGCACATATGCGTGATATAATAAGTCTGTAAGCAGATAGGAACAGTAAATAAGTATACCGGTATACCGCCAAGAGGGAGAGTATGACACAGAACAAACAGGGGTACAAAGAGATTGCCGCTGAAATCAAACGGCAGATACTCGACGGCAGCCTTGCCGCGGGCAGCCGGCTCGACTCGGAGCGGCGGCTCGCCGAGCTCTGGCAGGTCGAGCGGACAACGATTAGGCGCGCTCTCGATTTACTTTGCAGCGAGCGGCTGATTGTCAAGCGGTCAGGCTGCCCTACAATCGTCGCTGAAAGTATGCCGCAGATTTCATTCATCAACACATCGCAAAGCGGCAATGTTATGAACCACCACTTCATCACACCGGTATACCGGCGTTTTGCCGAGCTATGCGGTCACGGAGGTTATCGCTCGATCGCGATGTCGATTGCCGGTGCAGGTCAGCTTGACAGCTTTGAAGCCGCGCTCAGCCAAAGCCGCGGAATAGTGCTGTGCGATAATGTGCCGGTCGACTTTCTCAAAACCGTAAAAAGCAAAAAGCTACCGTGCGTGCTTATGTCTGAGCGGGCATACGGATTCAGGAGCGTCTTAATCGACAATGACATCGGACTTTCACAGGCGGTCGGGCATCTGGTATCGCTCGGTCACCGAAAGATCGCGTATCTCGGCGGCGACCGGATTTTCTTGAATTCACTCGCGCGCGCTGATGGCTTCCGTCACGCGCTCTACTCACTCGGCATAGAGGAATCGAGACCGGTGATACAGTTCTGCGGCTGGACGGTCGAGCAGGGGCGGGAGAGCATGAAGCGGCTGCTCTACGAGCATCCCGAAATCACCGCGGTCTGTTGTGTAAACGACGACGTCGCGCTCGGCGCCTGTCGTGCGGCAGGCGAGCTGGGTTTGAAAGTGCCCGATGATATTTCGGTCGTCGGATTCGGCGATACTATCAATAAGGACAGAGCCGAAATCCTGCTGACGACAATACACGTGCCATACGACCGGTTCGCGCGTGAGCTATACCGCGCGCTCATACAGGAGATGGAGCATCCATATGAGGACCCGGCGGCGGTGCTGGTCGAGACCGAGCTAGTGGTCAGGAACACTACCACAAAATTACAATAAAGCGTATTGAAGTTCGTTGATGATAATTGAATAAATGTTCGGGGGATTTGAATATATGAATATACTTATAACCGCGCCGCAGGGGGATACATTTGACCGGCACTTTCCGGCGCAAATGCTCGACAGACTGCGCGAGCTTGGCGAGCTCACGATAAATCCGAATCGCCGCCAATATACACGCGACGAGCTGAAGGAGCTGCTCGCTGACATCGACATTATCCTGACGCATTGGGGAATGACGCAGCTCGACGCTGAACTGCTCGACCGCGCGCCGAGACTAAAGCTGCTCGCGCACTGCGCCGGCACGGTCGCGCACATCGCGAGCGAGGAGTGCTATATCCGCGGTATACCGGTACTCAGCGCGAATCCGATAATGGCGAAGTATGTAGCCGAATGGGTGCTCGGCGCGATGATCGCCGGACTGCGGCAGTTCGTGTGGTACGACAATGGTATGCGCGACGGCAAGTGGCTGCGAAGTCCCGCAACTGCCGGTTCGCTGTTCAAAAACCGCGTCGGACTGATCGGACTCGGCACGGTCGGACGGAGGCTGCTCGATTTACTGCGACCTTTTGGCTGCGAGGTGCGCGTTTACGATCCATATATTCCAAAGTCGGCGCTCGATGAGTACGAGTTCGCGCACAATGCAAACTTTGAGGACGCGATGAGCTGTCCGGTCGTGTCGATACACGCGTCGCAGACGCCCGAGACCTACCACATGATTAATGCTGAAACACTCAAGCTGATTCCGGACGGCGGACTCCTTATCAACAGCTCGCGCGGCTCGCTCGTCGACACCGAGGCGGCGATTGCCGAGCTTGAAACCGGACGAATCCGCATGGTATTTGATGTATACGAGCACGAGGGGCGCGCGCAGGACTCACGTCTGCTCAACTGCCGGGACAATACGATTTTACTGCCGCACACCGCCGGCAATCCCGCGGGCAGCAGCATGACTGCCGGGATCATTGATGATATCGAGCGATTTATGAAAGGCGAGCCGATGAAGCTGATCGTATCGCACGAGCAATACCTGCACATGACGCAGGAATAGATAGTCGGATAAAGAATTTACCTCTGTTATAATTTAGGCACTGTCCGTTGGTAGTGCCGAACGGTTATTGCAGACATATATCGAGACGGTGTAAAAGTCCAACTTTCTAATTGCGAAAATCAAAAAAATAAATGATTTGATATCGGACAGCAGAATAATTGATTTTATAACCGTATATGACAGTTACGGTATGTATTTACTGTTCCGGTGACTCATGGAAAAAGGAAGCACTGATTTCTCTTAAGAATACGCTGAAATTGAAGCAGCGACAAAATTAAAATATGAAGAAATCTATAATCAATATTTGGAATAAAGGTGAAGCCATGAACTTGTCCTTTTCCACCCTCGGCTGCCCCGCATGGGACGTCCGCCGTATCTTCGATACCGCGGCTCGGCTCGGATATGCCGCGATCGAGCTGCGCGGCATCGGCGATAACCTCGATGTCGATACCATCACCGAGCTGCTGCCCGCAAATCGAGCCGGATTGCGCCGACTCATGACCGACAGTGGAGTCAGCGTCTGCGCGCTCGATTGCTCGGCGGCGTTTGCCACGGACAGCGCGGCTAAACGCGGATACACCGAAACCGCATACGCGATCGAGGCTGCCGCCGAGCTCGGCGTGCCGTATGTGCGCGTGTTCGGCGACCGGCTGAAACAGCCGGAATCGGAGGTGTATGCGCGTATAGCTGACAACCTCTGCCGCCTTGCCGACATCGCCGCGAGGTCGGGTGTGACGGTGCTGCTCGAAACGCATGGTGACTTTAACACCATAGATCGAGTTGGTAGAATCTGCGATTCGGTCGACTGCGGCGGCTTCGGGCTGCTCTGGGATATAGAGCATACCTATAAAGCCGGCGTCGACAGCGGTGAATTCGCCGGTCGCTTCGGCTCGCTTGTCAAGCATATCCACATGAAGGATATCGACCGCGACGGCAAGCTCTGCCTGCCGGGCGACGGCATAATCAACCCAAGCGAGCTGACGGCAATACTTGACAAAATCGGCTACTCCGGTCATGTCTCGCTCGAGTGGGAGAAGCGCTGGCAGCCCAAGCTCGCCGAACCCGACGAAGCCTTTTCACGCTATGTTGAGTGGATGCCCCTCTCCAGTCCTTTCAACCTTGACTAAAAACTAACAACTAATAACTAACAACTATAAGGCGAGCGCGACGATACCGCTGCCGACCGAATATCCGGTCAAGACGATGGACGACTGGCTGAAAATCAAGCACTGGTATGAATATACTGACGATAGAGTCAATGTCGACGCGCTGCGTGAGCTGAAAAAGCGGCAGTCGGATGGGGTACTGATAATCGGCGGTATCCCCGGCGGATTCTCCGAGCCGCGAGAGCTGATGGGCGATGAGGAATTATGCTGTGCCTACTACGAGCAGCCCGAGCTGATACACGACATCCTCGATACATTCGCAGACACGGCTGCCAAGGTATACGAGCGTGTCTGCGATATCCTCACAGTCGATCTGCTGTCGGTTCACGAGGATATGGCGGGGAAGGGCGGTCCGCTCGCCGGACCGGTGCAGGTGCGCGAGTTCATCGCGCCCTACTATAAGCGTGTATTCGACCTGCTGCGCTCAAACGGTACGACCCTGTTTTCACAGGACAGCGACGGAGACATTACCCCGATAATCGAGCCGCTGCTCGAATCGGGGCTGAATATCCTCTACCCCTGCGAGCCCGCGGCGGGTATGGATATAGTCGCGATACGCCGCCGGTACGGCAAGCGGGTCAGAATCAAAGGCGGTATCGATAAATTCGCGCTGCGCGGCAGTATTGACGACGTCGAGCGAGAGCTGCGTCGAGTCATACGACCCGAGTTGCTCGGCGGCGGCACGATTTTCGCGCTCGATCACCGAATACCGAACGGTGTGCCTCTCGAAAACTATCGGTACTATGTAAAGCGCGGGCGCGAGCTGCTCGGACTGCCGCCCGCCGAGCCGTCGCCGTTTGTGCGCATGGCGTTTTAGAATTTCCGGACTGCCGCGTCGTAGCAGTCCGGTTATGTGTCAATGAGGATAGATTACAATACCGGAAAACAGATAGTGTTATTGAGGATAAATTTACACAGCTGCGTCAAATGGCTTGCACCGCGAGCAAAAATATGATATAATTATTGTATAATGTTTATGTCAGTACGAAAGGATCAGATGAGAATATGCTTACGCAAGAAGAACTCGAAAAATTGTCACGTGAGCAGCTGATAGAGCTTCTGCTCATCGACTCGAAGAATCTCGTCGCGATGGACGGCGTGTGGTTTCAGTCGGTCGAGAGGGAACAGGGAATGGACAGCGCGATGCACCACGACGAGGAGATATGGAAGCGCTACACCCGCAGCGAAGCGAAGCGAATCAAGAAATTCCTCAGTCTCGGCGAGCACCCCGGACTCGAGGGACTCGCGCGGGCACTCAACTATCGCATGGTCGACCGCGCCAATCCGAGCGAGGTCGGTTATCGCGACGGCAGGCTGATATACAAAATACTCGTCTGCCGCGTGCAGGAGGCGCGGACTCGCAAGAATATGCCGCTGCATCCCTGCAAGAGCGCGGCGGTCTACGAATACGGCGGCTTCGCGGAGGAAATCGACGACCGGATCAAGTGCCGCTGTGTCAGCTGCTATCCGGATGTGACCGACGCGAGCTGCTCGTGCGCGTGGGAGTTTTGGATTGATTAGGCAGTGAGTCGTGCGGCGAGAAAAAGGAGATTGAAGTAATGAATTTCCCCAACACATATTTTATCAACGGAAACGCGTACGCGGGCAAGTCGACGATGATCGCGCGTCTGGCGAAAAAATACAACGGAATCGCGCTTGAAGAAAACTACCATAACAAGCGATTGCCGTGGCTGGACGAAAAGGAATTCCCGAACCTGACCTACACGCGCGATTTGAAGGACTGGAGCGATTTTATCCGCAGAACGCCGGACGAATACGAGGCATGGATCGACGGCGTGACAAGGGAATGCGAAATCGTTGAGCTGCAGATACTGTCCGAGATAGATAAGACCGAAAAGCCGGTATTTGTAGACACAAACATATCGCTCGAGACCTTGAAAACCGTTGCCGACCCGCGGCATGTTTTGATTATGCTGGCTGACCCTCAAATCTCGGTGCACCGCTTTTTTGACAGACCTGACAGCGACAAGCAGTACCTATACAAGCTGATTATGGAAGAACCCGACCCGCAACAGGCAATGCAGAATTACCGGCAGTGCTTGATGAGGATAAATTCCAAAGAGCGACATGACCGTTTTTTGCAATCGGGATTTCAGGTGATTCACCGGGATGAACAGCGAAGCATTGAGCAGACTCTTGCGCTCGTTGAGAGGGCATTCGGGTTGGTTGAAACGGATTAATATAAATCTAAGCAAGAGATTTACTGTCTGATAAGTGTTTATATCTGAAAATACGGATATTAAATGAGCCGCACCGAATGGGCGAAATGAGCCGTCCATTAGGGCGGCTCATCATGTTAAGTCTGAGTATCAGTCAACCTCGATATATTCTGCAAAATCAATTCGCGTATTGCTCAAGCTCGGATTTCAGCTTTATAAATTCAGCTCGACCGCGGATGAGGTCGTAGCAACTGTCGCCTAAAGCTGACAGCGCGGTCTTGCAGCTGTTGGCAGATGTATTTTTGACCGATGACTCGACCTTGTTTTCGAGCCGGTCGACCATCAGCGACGTGTGGTGGAAATCTGACTGCGTGTCATACATCACCGCGTATTTCGTCATGTCGCTGAGCGCGGATACACAGCCGTCCTCGTCGTCGAGCGCAGCGTATGCCCTCGCAAGCTCGCGATAGCAGTCAGCCAGTCGCGTCGCGTAGAAGCCGAAATCGCCGTCTGAAAACAGCAGCTTATATAGCGATACGCAGTATTCATATACGCGTATGCGGTCGCGCGGGGTATATTTCGCGCTGTATACCATTTTTTGCGCATTACCGACAAGCATATCGGTCAAGGTACAGATATTCGTCTGACAGTGTCTGACTGCGTCCTCGCCCGACAGCACATTAGCGAGCAGCTCGTCGCGTGTCGTGTAGTAGCTGCCGACCAGGTTCGCGTATTTCAACGCTGACTTGCTGTCACCGAGCTGATTTGACAAAAGACAGAGCACTTGCGCGGCTCCATTATGCCGGTTGATATCTGTAGAATTTTCGAGCAGATATTCGCCGAGCTCGATGATTCGCTTTGAGTATTCCTCCAGCCGGTCGGAATTTTTGCATATACGCATATACAGTGCATACATGAGATTGTATTTAACCTCGTCCTCGCAGGGGAAGCGCCGATATGCCTCCTCCCAGAGCTCAATGTCTTTCTCAACCTCTCCGAGGTGGCGAAGCCGGTTGCTCTCGTCATTGTATTTTGCTAGTGCATCGTCGATTTTTGCCCGGTCGACACCGAGCAGCTCATCGGTCGTGACTCCAAAATAGAGCGCGATTGACGGCAGCAGCGTGATGTCAGGATAGCCCTCTCCGGTATCACATAGTTAAAGATATTGGTGTCATTTAATCAATTTTGCCGATAAAGCGGTAGAAGATTTCTACCTCCTGTTCCCGGCTTCCGTCCTCACC
>CAJFKR010000048.1 GCA_904386005.1 Candidatus Flemingiibacterium merdigallinarum | reverse complement strand
AAGTCATGTGTGGTCTCAATTCGCGCCGCGAATTGAGAGATGAGGTATGAAAATCGCCTGCGGCGATTTTCTTCCACAGCTCTCCGCGCTCCGCGCGGAGACCACTCTCTGCCACCCACGCCTCACGGCGGGGGTGGCAGACCACTCTCCACTCTCTCTCAAACGCGCAAAGCGCGTTTGAGAGACCACTCTTAACGAAAAGCATCATATAGAAAGAGAGCTGATATTTAAGATGAAGCCTTTTCGTCCGGTTCGCACCGCGGTTATCGGGTGCGGGATGATTTCGGATGTGTACCTGTCCAACCTCACAAAGCGGTATAACGCCGTCGAGGTCGTCGGAGTCTCGGACATAAAGCCCGAGTGCTCGGCGGCGAAAGCCGAGAAGTATGGGGTCAAGCAGATGACCAACGAGGAGATCTGGAACGACCCGACTATCGAGCTGGTGGTCAACCTCACCTACCACACGTCTCACTATGAGGTTTCAAAGCAGTCGCTGCTCGCCGGCAAGCACGTCTACGGCGAGAAGATGATGGCAGTCGAGCTCGACGAGGGGCGCGACCTCATCGAGACAGCGAAGCGTCTCGGGCTGTACTGCTGCGGCGCGCCCGACACCTACCTCGGCGCGGGACTCCAGACTGCGCGGCAGATCTACGACAGCGGTATTCTCGGTTCTGCCGTCGCGGCGAACATAACGCTTGTGCGCGGCTACCACCACGAGCGCTGGCGTGAAGATCCCGAGCGGCGGTTCGCGTTCTGTCCGGGCGGCGGTATAATCTTCGACATGGGCTGCTATTATCTGATGGGGCTGATAAATCTGCTCGGACCGGTGAAGCGGGTCTGCGGCTTCTCGCAGATACGCGAGGCGAACAGCCGCCGCTACGCGACGCCGAAGAATCCGCTGTACGGCGAGGTCATGCCGATCGAGACGCCGAACAATTTGGCGGGTACGCTCGAATTCGAGTGCGGAGCACTGTGCAGCCTGCTGACGTCATCAGAGTCGATCGGTCACAACAGCTATATGCTGTTCTGCACCGACGGTCAAATGAACCTCGGCGACCCGAACAATTTCGGCGACGCGCCGGTGGTGTCGACCAAAATCAGCTCTAACGTGACGATGCCAATGACACATTCGTTCGCCGACAACAGCCGGGGGCTGGGTGTATGCGACCTCGCGTACGCGCTGCGGCTGGGACGCGAGCCGCGCTGCTCGCCCGAGCGCATATACCATATGTTCGAGATTGCGCACGGCATAATGCAGAGCGGCGAGAGCGGCAGCATCTATGAGATGAAGTCTACCTGCACCCGCCCCGAGCCGTTCGCCGCCGGATATACCGAATATCCGGAAATGGTCATGGACGAGCTTTGATCAAGCAATCCCAGCAGTATTAAATTTAATTATACAAAAATTCCCGCAGGGAATTTTTGTACCAAAACTCCTCACTCCTAACTCCTAACTCCTCACTGTATCGCGCTACCGCGATATTAAACAGAAACTACAGAAAGGTCAAGATAAAACTATGAGCAGGATTGGTTTACAAATGTATACACTGCGCGACCACACCAAGACCGCGGAGGATTTCGAGACCACGCTGCGTCGGGTCGCCGAAATCGGACTTGAGGTGCTGCAGCTCACGCCGCCGGCCTTCCTCGGAACAGAAGCGACAGCGAAGCTGCTGGCAAAATACAAGCTCCGCGCCGATTCGGTGTTCGCTCCGACCGGCAGTATAGTCGATAAGGTCGATGAAATCAAGCGCGACGCCGAGCTGCTCGGCTGCGACGTAGTGCGCACCGACTCAATTCCGCCCGAGCTGCGCGCCGACCGCGACGGCTACCGCCGTTTCGCCGAGCGGATGAATTCCGAGGGACGCGCGCTGAGGGCCGCCGGACTGCGCTATATCTACCATTTCCACGCGTTCGAGTGGATATCGTTCGGCGACACGCGCGGAATCGATATTTTGCTTGACGAGACCGACCCGGACGCGGTATATTTTCAGCCGGACGTGTTCTGGCTGACGAACGCCGGCACCGAGCCGTCGAATTCGCTCAGGATGTTCGCCGGCCGCGCGTTCTGGATTCACGTCAAGGACTACGCGATACGCAGACTCGAGGGCAAAATCGAGAACGTGCCCTACTATTTCGCTCCGGTCGGTACCGGCAATCTCAACTGGAAAGGCATAATCAAAGCCGCGGACGAAATCGGAATCGAACGGTTTGTCATTGAGCAGGATATGTGCGACGGCGACGCGTTCGACGCGGTGAAGCTGTCGTATGACAATCTCCGCGGCATGGGGATTGTGTGACCGGACAGGTCTAATTAATGTGAGATCGATAAGGGTCTTTAATTTGGTTCTGCTATATTGTTTGTTTTCTCTGGGGGAGCCCCTTTTGAAAAAGGGGCTCCCCCAGACCCCCACCCGAAAACTTTAATAATTTGGGGCAAGGCATAGATGATTATAACAACGTAGAGATTATATTACTGCTTGTTGTTTGGAACCACAGAGATGCGCCGCCTAATGGGACCCTGCTTCCCAACCGGCGGCTGGTTTCTACGTGGTTGTTTGAATTCTTTGTTGTTTGTTCAGTTAATTGTTTATTTACAGTGCTATAATTTCCATTGAACTCACGTTAATTAGTTTAAAAAATTCTCCCGGGTTCGCCATATCGAATCCGGGAGCATTATTATAAAAGCTGTTGACGATAATCAGTGACGCTTGCCGGCAACGATTATAGCCGCGGTAGCCGAGACTGCTAACACAACGGTAGCAATGACGGTGACGTCGGCGGTCTGCGGAGCTGTTTCGGCAGCTTCAGCCGCGTCGGCGGGAGCTTCGGTCTCCGCGGGAGCGGCTTCGGTCAGGTAGAGCGCGACGCCGTAGCAGTCGTTGCTCTTAAGGTTGGTATCGTCAAAGCCGGTCGGAGCGAGCCAGTAGAAGCTGTGAGTTCCGGTGTCAAGCTCCTCGGTAATGATGGCGTAGCGGGTGTCGTCCGACTGCTCGAGGTCGAGGGTAGTGCGGTTGTCGGGGGAATCGATTGCGTAGTCGGCGCCGCGATCCGTACCGCTGTCGCGCGCGATGTATGTAACTACAAACGTATATGTGCCGGCGACGTCAAGGTCGAACTCGTAGCGAACCCACGAGTCAGCCTTGACACAGAAGCTCGTTCCGCCCGACGCGAGATTGTGAATGTTGGAACCGGATTGCTCGGTTATATCTTCAAGAGCCGCGCCCTTGTCGAAAATCTCCTCGCCGAGTCCGCTCGGCTTGGTGTCGGAGTAAGTAGCGTCAGCGCTGACGCCGATAACCGCCAGCGACAGAAGCATTGCCGTTGTCACGATGAATGTCAGTAATTTTTTCATGGCTCTGTTAATTCCATTCCTTTCATAGAATAAGTCAAAATTACCGAGCGACGGATATGGCCGCCGCGGGTTATACGGTGCAAGTACCCTCCGTATATAATATAGTATACATTATTTTTATTGTTTTGTCAAGAATAAATCAAGAAATTGTAAAATAATTGCGTACCATTTTTTCATCGGCTGAATTTATCGCAAATCGACGCTTATTTTCAAATTATGATTGATTTTTCGGCGAAAATATGTTATCATATAATTTACTAAGGTTATGCTCACGCAAACGCTCCGTGAGCGAGTCCTGCTGTATGCCCGAATGTAAAGTCTTGTAAGCGTCCGGTGAAAGGAATGGTCATATTGAAAAGAAAAACAAGATTGCTATTAATGCTTGTTGTCGGAGCGGCGATTTGCGCGGTTCTTGCCCTCGGGGTCTGCGCGGCTGATAAAAACGAAATAACGTCGATAACGCTCAACAAAGGCGCGACCGATATACAAATCGACGTCGCGCTGACTAAGGAATACGTCGACGAAAACAAATCGTCGACGCTGTATGTGTTTGAGCTGCTGCCCTACCAGTCGACGTCACAGATAGACACACTCGAGCCGGTCGCCGAATTCAAGCCGGCTGAAAAGGCGTCAGTGAAGCTTTCGTATCTGAACGGCAACGCGAACCGGCTCTATTCGAAATTCCTCGTCGCCGAAATGACGGCGAGCGGCAGCTACAATATAGTCACGAGCGCGAAATATATCGAAAACCTCGATATCCTCTGTGAGAATACCGAGGACTACCCCGCGCCCAGCGGAAAAAAGGGCTTGCAGATCCAGTTGTTCTCGGACGCGCAGCTGCTCGGCGTGCAGCACGTGACGATAAACGTTCCATTAAACGAATACATCCTCGGCGAGAATCTGACCGGAGCGATGTCCTTTGTCTACAACGGTCAGACCTACTACCTGAACAAGGAAAAAATGGATCTGCTCGACCACCGCGTCCGCACCTACAGCGAAGCGGGAATCATGGTCTATCTGAATATAATTCTTAGCGCGCCCGACGCTACTCTGACCGAGGCGGTCAAGAGCTTTTACTGCGACGGCTATTCGCCCGACGCTACTCTGTACGCGCTCAACACCAAAAACGAGACGGCTATGAAGAATTTCCAGGCGTTTATGGATTACATCGCCGCGCGATATACCCGCAGCGACCACGCCTACGGCTTCGCGCCGAACTTCATCCTCGGCTTTGAGGTCAACTCGAACCGGACATGGAACAATGCCGGCCCGCTCGATTTGAACAGCAGCGTGTACGCATACTGCACGGCTTTCCGCGTCGCGTATACCGCGATGGCGTCGCATTATTCGAACGGTCGGGTGTATATTTCGCTCGGCAATAATTTCAACTCGGCGTCGAGCGAGCCGGGCGCGGTCTGGGATCCGCTCTACGACTATCCGGCGAAGGAGTACCTCGACGTGTTCAACGCCGCGATACAGAATTCGGGCGACATCCCGTGGGGACTGGCGATCAACCCCTATCCGTCCGACCCGTCGCTGACCGAATTCTGGCAGGACAGCTACGCTGAGGACAACTTCGAGACCCCGTTTATAACTATGAAGAATATCTCGGTGCTGACAAGGTATCTTAATAACTCCGAGTATTTGTATAATTCCGAGCCGCGCAGCATAATCATTTCGAGCTTCGGCGTCTCCGGCGACCCGTCGGACGAGAGCTCGCTCGAAATGCAGGCGGCGGCGTACGCGCTCGCTTACTTTGCCGCGGCGCAGAACGAGGACATCGACGCGTTCATATATCACCGTCACGTTGACCATTCGGGCGAGCAGCTCTACTACGGACTTTGGAGCGCGGTCGCGGAGACCGAGCTCGAACCGTCGACAAAGAAGCCGATATACAACGTCTTTTCGCTTATTGACACCGACCAGTGCGAGAGCGCGACCGAGTTTGTCAAGAGCCTGGTCGGAAACGGCGCGTACAGCCTGTTTGTCGGCGACAATGTCAAATACGAAATTTTCAATGTCCGTTCAGTGACCGACGCGGTGCGCGCCGACAGCAGCGAATATGAAAAGGGATTCGGCACGCGGGTGCTTTATGACCTGACCGCCGGCAATCTCTGCGGCTTCTATCCGTCGGACGGCACCGACTATGTCGAGCTTCGTCCGCTCGACGACGCGTCGCAGACAATGCTCTACGCGCGCATGACCGGCGTTCCCGACACCGAATACAAGGGTATCAGCAACCTTATAACCGAGGAAAACGCCTTTCGGGACGCGCAGTATATCACCGTTCGGGTAATGGTGTCGGCTCCGGTCGAGGCGTCGAATCTGAACCTCGTGCTGCGACTTCAGCAGAACGGCAGCAGCGAAGACCCGATGGCGGTATATAGCGGCGAGGTGCAGCTTGAGCCGAACCAATGGCAGGACGTCAGCTTCAAAATCAAGGACTTCGTGTCGCTGACCCGGGGTGATATCGACCAGATGAAGCTTTGGATCAAGACGACCGACGCGACTCCGATCGACGGCGAATACGGAATCTGGCTCGAAAACGTGACCCTATATACCAAGGCGTCGGTGACCGTGCTCGGCGTGATACTCTGGATTTTGCTGATACTTGTAATCCTCGTAGTCGGCGGATACGGCGTCCTGTTCGCCCGCGCGCAGTATATACGCAAAAAGCGGCGCGAGCAGATGGAGCTTCGCCGACGTCAGCAGCTCCGTATGCAGGCAATGCGTCAGAACCGATTGAACAACCCGCCCCCCTACTCCCAGAACCCGAACAACCACAACAACGATACTAATTTTAGGTAAAATGATCCTGCTGCTGTTCGCTTTTACTGGGGGAGCCCCTTTTGAAAAAGGGGCTCCCCCAGACCCCCACCCTAAAACTTTTGATAATTTGGATCAAGGCATAATTGTATATAACTTCACAGAGATAATATAACTGCTTGTCGTTAGGATCACAGGGGCGCGCCGCCTAATGGGACCCTGCTTCCCAACCGGCGGCTGGTTTCTACGTGGTCGTTTGAAACTTATATTGTTTGGTTAATAGCTTGCTTGTTTGGTTAATTGCACATTTACATTGTCATAATTTCCGTCGAACTCACGTTATTTTTAATGAAAATCGCCGACGGCGATTTTCTACCAACGCTCTCAATCCGCCGTAGGCGGATTGAGACCACACACTCTCCACTCTCTCGGATTCGCACCGCGAATCCGAGACCACTCTTAAAATAAATCTCTCCCCAGAAAGGAAATCAAAGTCATGTCTATTATTACTAAAGTTCTGCCCTCGGTCGAGAAGTGCTTCCTCGATGAGACCATCGAACAAAAGCCTGCGCTTACGAATGTGTCCATGCTCGCAAACGAGCGCCTGTCGTTCCAGCTCGCGTATACCTGCGACGATATCTCCGAGTCGCCTAAGCTTTACGCGTCGCTGTCGGTTGAAAGCCCGCTCGCCGAGTATGTCAAAATCTCGAAGATTGAGCTTGTGCCGGTCGCGCTCGCCGCTTATCCGCAGTCGCATGACGACAATTACCTGCGCACTGCGCCCGGGCTCTACCCCGATTTGCTGATCCCGTATAAGCCGGGCGACGTGCTCGCGGTCGCGTACGGACAGCTCCGCAGCGTGCTCGTGACAATTGAGAATACCGACGGAATCGCGCCGGGCGAATATCCGGTCGAGCTCACTGTGACTGCCGGAGACAAGAGCTCGACGTCGTGCGTCAATGTCAAGGTCGTCGACGCTATGCTCCCGCCGCAGACACTGATACATACGCAGTGGTTCCACAACGACTGCCTCGCCACCTACTATGATACCGATATATTCTCCGAGCGTCACTGGGAGATCATCGGAAACTACATGAAAGCAGCCCGCCGCTGCGGTATCAATATGATACTGACGCCGGTGCTGACCCCGCCGCTCGATACCGCGGTCGGTCACGAGCGCCCGACCGTGCAGCTGGTCGATATCACCGTCCACGAAGGCACATCCGGCGAAAGCCGCTACAGCTTCGGCTACGACAAGCTCGACCACTACGTGCAGCTCGCGCTCGACGCCGGAATGGAGTATTTCGAAATCTCGCACCTGTTTTCGCAGTGGGGAGCAATCCACGCGCCGAAAGTCATGGCGACAGTGATAAGCGGCGGCGTCAGCGAGTATCGCCGCATATTCGGCTGGGACACCGACTCGAATGGCGATGAGTACCGCGGTTTCATTCGTGAATTCACCGCCGGACTTATCGCGCACATGAAGGAGCTGGGGCTTGATAAACGCTGCTGGTTCCACATCTCGGACGAGCCGAGTCTCGAACAGCTCGAGAGCTACACCAAGGCTAAGAGCATTGTCGCCGACCTGCTTTGCGGCTACAAGTGCATGGACGCGCTGTCGAGCTACGAGTTCTACGAGACCGGAGCCTGCGGAACGCCGATACCCGCGAACAATCACATCACGCCTTTCCTCGAACATAACGTCCCCGATTTGTGGACTTACTACTGTTGTGGTCAGAATAAGGACGTGTCGAACCGCTTTGTCGCGATGCCGGGTCAGCGCACGCGCATCCTCGGCGCACAGCTGTACAAATACGATATCAAGGGCTTCTTGCAGTGGGGCTTCAACTTCTGGTACAGCCAGGGCTCGCTGCACACGCTGAATCCGTTCACCGATACCTGCGGCGACTACTTCGTGCCGTCGGGCGACACAATGTCGGTCTACCCGGGCGAGGGCGGAAAGGCGCTCTACTCGCTGCACGCGGTGCATTTTTACGAAGCGCTTCAGGATATGCGCGCCCTCCAGCTGCTCGGTGAGAAGCTGGGTCGCGACGCGGTCGTATCGCTCATCGACGAAGACTGCGACGTCCCGATGACCTTTGCAAGCTATCCGCACTCGCAGGAGTACCTGCTGTCCCTGCGCGAGCGCGTGAACTCGCTGCTGTAAAATCATCCGAATCGCTGTCGGCATATAAAGACGCTGTCGGAAATGCCGATTCGCTGTCGACTATGTTAATTTAACGTTAGTTCGATAAGAATTATAACAATGTAACTACGCAATCAACTAAACAAGCAATATAAGGTTCAAACACAAGCAATATAAGGTTCAAACACAAGCAATATAAGGTTCAAACGACCACGTAAAAACCAGCCGCCGGTTGGGAAGCAGGGTCCCATTAGGCGGCGCATCTCTGTTGTTCTAACAGCAAGCAGAAATACCATATCTGCGTAATTGTAAACAATTATGTTAAGAACCAAATTATTAAAGTTTTCGCGGTGGGGGTCTGGGGGAGGTGCCTTTTTCAAAAGGCACCTCCCCCAGAAAAAGCGAACAAGTTCGCACTTTTACAATCGGATATAAAAAGATAAAAAGGGAGTATGCGATATGGCAATAATAAAGGTCATGCTCGCCGGAATCGGCGGCTACGGAGACGGGTACCTGAAGCGGCTGATCGAGCTTTCCGACCTCGGCGAGGTCGAGGTCGCGGGGCTGGTCGAACCCTACACAGAGTCCTGTAAGCGGCTCGACGACGTGAAGTCGCGCGGCTTCAGGATATACGATACCATTGAACGCTTCTACTCGGAGTCGAGCTGCGACCTCGCGGTGATATCGTCGCCGATACAGTTCCACACGCCGATGATGCTCTGCGCGCTGTCGCACGCAAGTCACGTGCTCTGCGAGAAGCCGCTGACCGGAGATATACATGACATCGATACGCTTATCGACGCGCGCGAAAGGTCGGGGCGCTTCGTGATGATCGGCTACCAGTGGTCGCACAGCGAGGCGATACTGAATATGAAGCGCGACATTTCGGCGGGGATATATGGCGCGCCCGAGTTTCTCAAGACTATTGTCCTCTGGCCGCGCAACCGCGCCTACTTCAGGCGCGGCAGCGGCTGGGCGGGGAAAATCCGCGACGCCGAGGGACGCATGATAAACGACAGCGTCGCGAACAACGCGACCGCGCACTACCTGCACAATATCTTCTTCACACTCGGTGCGACAGTTTCGTCCGACCTTTCGGTGAGCCTCGCCCCCGATACGACCACAGCCGAGCTATACCGCGCGAACGATATCGAGAATTTCGACACGGCTATAATCAGCTGCGGATTCAATATCGGAGCGGATTCGGCGGTGAAGTCACAAGCTATTTCGCCGGTAAAATCGCTGTACATCGCGTCGCACGCGGTCGACCGGACGATGAATCCGGCGTTCGAATACCGGTTCGAAAAAGGCGTGATAAGCTACGACGAGAACACCGGACGGAGCATCGTCGGCAAGCTCTCCGACGGCAGTACGCATGACTACGGCGACCCGTTCGAGAGCCAGTTCCGCAAGCTCGACCTCGCGATAGCGAACGCGGCGTGCGACGACCGCTCGAAGTGGTTCATTCCCTGCGGAATCGAAACCGCGTCGGCGCAGGTCAAATGCATAGCCGAGTGTACAAAGCAGCCGATACATGATTTCGCGCCCGAACGAATCCGAATCGGCGACGGCGAGCTGGTATACGCAGACGGGCTATACGACGAGCTGGTCGAGCGGTACAAGCAGGCGTGACAGCGGCAAGCGTACATTCCGATTAGTTCTTTTGTTTGGTACTGCTATGTTGTTTGTTTTTACTGGGGGAGGCGCCTTTTGAAAAAGGCACCTCCCCCAGACCCCCTCCGCGAAAACTTTTAATAATTTGGGTCATGGCATAATTGTTTATATCTGCGCAGATATTTAATTACAGCTTGCTGTCAGAACCACAGGGGCGCGCCGCCTAATGGGACCCTGCTTCCCAACCGGCGGCTTGTTTTGTGCGTGGTTGTTTGGAACTTACATTGTTTGTTCAGTTGATTGAGTATTTATATTGTTATAATTCTCATCGAACTCACGTTATATTATTACGTACTTTCAACCGGACGAAGCGGTCTTTCAATTTAAAACCAGCGAACTTTCAGCCGGAAGAAGCGGTCTTTCAATTTAAAACCAGCGAACTTTCAGCCGGAAGAAGCGGTCTTTCAATTTAAAACAGCGGACTTTCAGTCTGGAAGTCCGCTGTGATTTTTCATTTTTTCATTGACAGCGATATCCGCTTCTTCGCCACATCCACCGACAGCACCTTTACCTCGACGATATCGCCGACCGCGGCGATGTCGCTCGGGTGCGAAATTCGCTTATCCGACATCTCGGATATATGAACGAGTCCGTCCTGATGCACTCCTATGTCGACGAACACACCGAAGTCGGTGACGTTGCGCACCGTGCCGGTGAGGCGCATATCCGGCACGAGGTCGCTAAGCTCGAGCACATCGCTTCGCAGTATCGGCGGCGGCATCGAGTCGCGCGGGTCGCGTCCCGGTTTTTCAAGCTCGGCGATAATGTCGTATAACGTCGGCTCGCCGACGCCAAGCTTCTCGCAGAGCCGCTTGATTCCGTATTTCTCCGAACGGCTGCGCAGCTCGCCGAGCCGGCGCGCGCGCACGTCATCCTCGGTATATTCAAGCTCGCTAAGTAAAGTCTTCGCCGCCGCGTAGCTCTCGGGGTGGACTCCGGTGTTGTCGAGTATCTCGTCCGAGCCGGGCACGCGCAGGAATCCGGCGCACATCTCGTATGCCTTCGGCCCGATGCGCGGCACCTTCTTAATCTCGGCACGCGACTTGAACTCGCCCTTATCCTCGCGCTGCGCGACGATGTTCTTCGCGCTCGCGGTCGTAATGCCCGACACGTAGGAGAGCAGCGCGCTTGACGCGGTGTTTATGTCGACTCCGACCGAGTTGACGCAGTCCTCGACGACTCCGCCGAGCGCTTCGTCGAGTCTCGCCGGCTTCATGTCATGCTGGTACTGCCCGACGCCGATCGCCTTTGGGTCGATTTTAACAAGCTCGGCGAGCGGGTCCTGCAGGCGGCGGGCTATCGAAATCGCGCTGCGCTGCATAACGTCGTAGTCGGGGAACTCGTCCGCCGCCGCCTTTGACGCCGAGTACACCGACGCTCCGGCTTCGCTGACTATAGTGTATTTGGTCTCGCCGTGAAGCTCGGACAAGAGGTCGGCGATAAATTTCTCGCTCTCGCGCGACGCGGTGCCGTTTCCGATAGCGACGACGTCGACCGAGTGCTTGACTATCAGATTCTTGACTATTCGCTTAGCCGACTCGAGGCGCTCCTTTGAGCCGGTGATGTAGATGACCGCGGTGTCGAGCACCTTTCCGGTGTGGTCGGTGACGGCGAGCTTGCAGCCGTGCGCGTAGCCCGGGTCGAAGCCGAGCACGGTCTTGTCCTTGAGCGGCGGCTGTAATAATAGGTGCTTCAGGTTCAGCACAAACACCTGTATCGCGCCCTCCGAGGCGTTGTCGAACAGGTCGCCGCGTATCTCGCGCTCAATGCTCGGCGCGATCAGCCGGTCATAGCTGTCGACTATTGTATTATACAATAACTCGCGGCAGGGGCTGTTTTTATTTATGACCGCTCCGGACAGACGGGCGAGTATCAGGTCGCGCGGAGCTTCGATTGTGACCTTGAGGAACTCCTCCTTTTCTCCGCGGTTTATCGCGAGTACGCGGTGGCCGGGAAGCCGGTTCAGCCGGCAGCGGTAGTCGTAGTACATCGAATAGACCGAGTCCTCGTCCTTTGCCTGCTTTGTGACCACCTCGCCGCCGTTCAGGGTCTGACCGCGTATGAATTTGCGCCAGTCGGCGTTGTCGGATATCTGCTCGGCGACGATGTCGCACGCTCCGGCGTAAGCGTCCTCGGGAGTGGATACCTCTTTGTCGGGGTCGACAAGCGATTCTGCAAGCTCGTCGAGCTTATTCTTCGGCGTCTTCTGCGCGAATATGGCCTCGGCGAGCGGCGCAAGACCGCGCTCGACGGCGATTGTGGCGCGGGTGCGGCGCTTCGGACGGAATGGTCGGTAGATGTCCTCGATCTCGGTGAGTATGCGGGCGTCGTCGAGCGCCTTCGATATCTCGGGCGTGAGCTTGCCCTGCTCGTCGATCAGCCGTCTGACCTCACCGCGGCGCTCCTCGAGCGAGCGCAGGTAGCAAAGCCGCTCGTAAAGCCCTCGGAGCTGCGTGTCGTCGAGCGAGCCGGTGACTTCCTTGCGGTATCTCGCAATAAACGGAATCGTACAGCCGTCGTCTATAAGCGCGACGGTGGCTTCGACTTTCGCCGGGTCGAGCGACAGCTCGGCGGCAAGTGATTTTATTATGTCCATAGTTTGGTTCCTTGTGCTTTAATTTTTGTGCATAAATGTATGTATCGCGACCGATTTCATTCCAATTCCGCGGCGCGGCGCAGCACTGATTCCTCGTCGGCGGTCAGATACCGCCATTCGCCGCGCGCGAGAGTTTGGTCGAGCGTGATAGACGCAAACTCGATTCGCTCGAGGTAGGTCACCTTATTGTCGACCGCTTCAAGCATACGCTTGACCTGATGGAACTTGCCCTCGGTCAGGGTCAGCTCGCCGCTCATCCGGTCGTCACGCAGCTTGAGCTTTGCCGGCAGGGTCAGTCTGCCGTCGAGCACAACGCCGCCCTCGAGCCGCTCGCGGTCAGGGTCGGACAGGGGCGACTGACACTTGAAATAATATACCTTTTCGACCTTGTGCTTCGGTGAAATCAACCGATGACAGAGGTCGCCGTCGTTGGTCAGCAGCAGCAGCCCGACCGTGTCGCGGTCGAGCCGACCGCAGGGAAACAGCCCGAGCCGTCGGCAGCGTTCGTCGAGCAGCTCGAGCACGGTGTGGTCGCGCGCATCTTCGGTCGCGCTGATATAGCCGTCCGGCTTGTTGAGCATGACGACGACCGCCGATTTGTATATAACGTCCTGCCCGCAAAAGGCGACGCGGATGCGTTCCGGGTCGATGTGCATATCCGCGCGCCTGACTGTAACGCCGTCGACTGTAACGTCGCCGCGCCGCGCGGCTTTCGCCGCTTCCGAGCGCGAGCAGATACCCATTTCAGATAAAAACTTGTCTATTCTCATAATTACTTAAAACATATCAAACATATCAATCACGGCGTTGACTACAAAATATGCCGCCGTTCCGAATACGATAAAGCCGATTATCAGTCCGAGACAGAAATCCTTGAGCGCGGTCAGATCGCGCCGGCGTTTCGGCGATTTTTTGCGCCGGGGCGACAGCCCCTCGAGTTTAGTCGGTCGGGCGAGTTCGCCGCGCACCGTGACCGGCTGAACATAGCCCGAGCGTCGAGGGGGATTCGGAACCGACTGCCCGGTATGAGTGGGCTGTATCGACCGCAGACTGCTGCGCATACCCTGATTGCCGCTGTTCGGGGCTGGAGTGCCGGTGTGCATACCGTTGCCGTATGCGCCGGTGTTCATATATTTTCCGGTGTTGGCTGTGGGGGGAGAAGTGCGTGCGGCGTTGTTGTATGCTCCGGTGTTTGTATTGGCGGATGAGTGCGCGGCGTTCGCGTATGCTCCGGTACTTGTGTTTGCTTGATTTGCGTTCGGATTGTACGTCCTGCCCGCCTGACGCAGAGGACGGATTACCGCCGAGCCTGTGGGAGACGTGTATTGTACGGCTCCGGTATTCGATGTAAAATTGCGTTGGTCCGGACGCGTGCGGTCGTGCGGCTCATGCGGACTTGAAGCGCGAGGTGCGGCATTTGGCAATTGAGCGCTTCGCGCGGCGTCGGCTCGGTATTCATTTTTTCGATTTCTGCCAAGACTGTCCGGCATTATTATAACCTTGACCTTGAAATTTTAAGGTCTACCTTTCATTATCTATGCTTGGGACGCTTTGTATGCAAGCCTGCGGTGTTTTGCCGCAGCAATGCTTACGTGGTCACAAAGTCTGCGCCCGGGAGCTGTTGTTGCTGCCGATAGTTTTGACCGCACATAATTATTTTAACATAAATCCTGCCAAAAGTAAAGCGATATAAGGATATTTGTGCATTTCGACGTAAGTATAACCAAACATACGCGAATTATCGTCGATTATTTTCGCCCTGATTTTGGCAAAGGACTTGCAAATTGCGCAGTTTTATGGTATAATAAATATGTTATGCGTATAAACGCATATGCGCATATGGACGCATGACGGAAGCAGTCCTCTGCTGGGCTCGGCACGAATGCTTTCCATGATTGAATAATTTATTCAAGGAGGAAGCCGAAATGGATCTTATCAAGGCTTTGACAAACGAGCAGTTAAAGGAAAATGTACCCGTTATAAACGTCGGTGATACCGTCAAGATTTATAACAAGATCAAAGAGGGTACGCGCGAGAGAATACAGCTCTTCGAGGGCACTGTAATCGCGAAGAACGGCGGCGGAATTTCCGAGACCTTTACCGTAAGACGTATTTCCTATGGTATCGGCGTCGAAAAGACCTTCCCCGTGCATTCCCCGAACGTCGAAAAGGTCGAAATTGTCAGAAGCGGTAAAGTTAGACGCGCTAAGCTCTATTACCTCCGCGACAAGGTCGGCAAGGATTCGAAGGTCAAGGAACAGCTCTGATTTATCGAAAATGGAAAGGCTCCTGTCATTTGGCGGGAGCTTTTCTGTTTTGTATGGACTGATTTGCTTTGTAAATGTTGGGATTGTATTCAAGCCCGCACCGTAAGTTCCCGCGCACCAGCAGTCACTCCTCATGCCGCACAGTCATAAACACTGACTTTTGCCGCGGGTTGTCCCCGCCGCCGCGCAGTTACAAACCATCTGTGTCACGTAGTCTCGAAAAAAGCCGCTTTGCGCGGCTTTTTTCGACCACTGATGAGGCAGAAGCTAACTCTAACGCAGTCACAACCCCTGACTCCGCCCGCGGGGGCGTCCCCGCCGGCTTTTTTCGACCACTGATGAGGTAGAAACTAAGAGTATCGCAGAAATAAACCCTGACTTTTGCCGCGGGGCGTCCCCGCCCACTAGTCGACGGCTTTCATGGAGTCTACCATGTCTATGTTCGACAGACGCTTCGACATGAAAAGACATACTATCGCCGAGAAAGCTAACGTTATCAGCGCGCTGAATATGTAGCTCCACGCGTATATCGTCCGGCCAAACATTACCGACGATACCTCCGCCGTCAGAATTACAAAGCGATGCAGGAAAATTCCCAATATTAACCCGACTATCGTGCCTATTATGCTTAACGCTACCGTCTCGCGGTAAACGTAAGCCGCCACTTCGCTGTCGTAAAAGCCTAATACCTTTATCGTCGCGAGCTCTTTCTCGCGCTCGGCTATGTTGATGTTCGTCAGATTGTATAATACTACAAATACCAATAAGCCCGCGCAGATGATCAGTACTACGACTATGTAGTCTATCTTCGAAAGCATCGTCTCGAAGGACGACGACATCGACGACGTGAAGGATACCGATTCTACACAGTCGAGCGAGAGTAGCTCGGTCGTCTGTATATCCTCGAGCTCGACCGTGTTCGCTACCGACTTCGCCCAGATGTGCGTGTATTCGGGCTCAAAGCCGAATCCCGAGACGAACTCCGATTCGGTCAGATACGCGTAGCTCATCACGTAGTTCTCGGTGATGCCGGTCACAATAAAGCTTGCCGTGTCGCCATCGCTCGTCTCGAGCTCTATACTGTCGCCGACCGATACCTCGAGCAGCGACGCTACCTTTTCGGTCAGAATTACTGAGCTGCCACCGAACTCGAGCGGCTTCTGACTCCGCCGCTCGCGCAGTACCATGAAGTCTTCAAGCCGCGTTGAGTCTTCGGGAACAGTGATGTATACGTCGTATGACTCGTCGTTCACTCTCACCTTGCCATAGTCCGAATATACACTCATGCAGTCGGTCACAGCGCCCGAATCCGCGAATTTCTCCAGCTTCGATATGTCAGCCTCGTCCGGCTCGTTTACCGTTATGTCAAGATTGTAGAGCGTCAGCTCGTTGTACTGCTTCGACGCAATGTCGCCAATCGAGTCGCGCAGTCCGAAGCCGGTCACGAGCAGCGCCGTGCAGCCGGCAATTCCGATAACCGTCATGAAGAAACGCTTCTTGTAGCGGAATATGTTCCGCGCCGTCACCTTGTAGTTGAAGCTGAGCCGACGCCAGATCGGCGTGATCCGTTCGAGCAGCACCCGCTTGCCGGCTTTAGGAGCGCGCGGCAGGAGCAGCGTCGCCGGCTTTTCGGACAGTATGTGCGCGCCCGCCCAGAAGGTCGCCGCCAGAGTGCAGGCTATCGCCACCGCCGACGACGTCAGCGCGATCTCCGGTATGAAGTATAGCTCGAACTGCGGGAAGGTGTACATTATCTTGTACGTGTTCCAAAGTATCGTCGGGAATACATACAGCCCTACCGCGAGTCCGAACGCGCTGCCGAGCAGGCTCGAGATTCCGGCGTAGATTATGTATTTCGACATGATCGCCATCGGCGAGTAGCCGAGCGCTTTCATTATGCCGATCTGCCCGCGCTCCTCCTCGATCATTCGGGTCATCGTAGTCAGCACTACCAGAGCCGCGACAAGGAAGAAGAACACCGGGAACACCTGCGCTATCGCCGCTACCTTGTCGACATTCTGGTCGAAGCTCGCGTAGCTCGTCGTCATGTTCCGGTCGAGTATGTACCAGACCGGAGCTTTCAGACGCGCAATCTCATCGCGCGCGTCATCAAGCTCGGCTTCGGCGTCGGCGAATTCGGCTTCGGCCTCAGCCTTCTTTTCCTCATACTCGGCGCGACCGTCCGCGAGCTCTTTTTCAGCGTCGGCAAGCTCGGCTTCGGCTTCCTCAAGCTCGGCTTCGGCTGACTCAAGCTCAGCCTTGCCGTCGGCAAGCTCGATCCGCTTGTCATTAAGCGTCTTGTCAGCTTCGGATATCTGCTCCTTGCCGTCGGCAATCTCCGCCGCCGCCGCGTCAAGCTCGGCTTTGCCGGCTTCAAGCTCACGCCGCGCGTCGGCTATCTGTGCCTCGCCCGACTCGAGCTCGGCCTGCTTGTCCTCGAGCAGCGCACGGTTCGCTTCAAGCTCGTTCTTTCCGGCTTCGAGCTCGGAGGTGGCGTCGGCTATCTGCTGCTCTCCGGCTTCAAGCTCGCTCCTGCCGGCGGCGAGCGTTGACGCGTTCGCGTCGAGCTCAGCTCGCCCGGCTTCAAGCTCGGCACGTCCCGACTCGAGTTCAGCCTCGGCGTTACTTAACTGCTCCTCGCCCGCGGCAAGCTGCGACTCGGCGTCGTCAAGCTCGGCAGCCTTTGCGTCAAGCTCGGATTTCAGCGCCGCATACTGATCCTCGGACAGCGTTTCCGCGGCCGCTTCGAGCTGCGCGTATCCGTCCTCGAGCTCTGCGCGCCCCGATTCGAGCGCGGAGCGCTGCGCTTCAAGCTCGGCGCGGTTCGCTTCGAGCTGCTCCTCGCCCGCTTTAAGCTCGGCTTCGGATGCTTCGAGCTGCGCGTATCCGTCGGCTATCTGCTGCTCACCAGCCTCGAGTTCAGCGCGCTTCGCTTCGAGCAGCTGCTTGTTTGATTCGATCTCGGCGGCTCCCGAGTTGAGCTTGGCCTCGGCGGCTTCAAGCTCCGCCCATCCGGCTTCAAGTTCGGCGCGCCCGTCGGCGAGAGTGGCAGCCTGACTGTCAAGCTCGGTCTCGGCGTCCTCAAGCTCGGCGCGTCCGGCCGCGAGCTCGTCCTCGGCGTCGGCAATCTCGCGCCGCTTTTCGATAAGCTCTGCGGCGGCATCGTCTAACTCGGCTTCGCCGTCCTCGAGCTTCTGACGGTTCTCCTCTATCTCAGCGCGCCCGTCCTCAAGCTCGGCTTTGCCGTCGGCGATCTTTTTCTCGGCGTCGGCAAGCTCGGCGGCGGCGTCGGCAAGCTCCCGCTCCGCGTCGGCGCGCTTTTCGTTGTATTCGGTCTCCGCGTCGGCGAGCTCAGCCTCGGCGTCGTTCTTGATTTCGGTGAAGCGCAGCTCCTCGCGCTCGTCGGCGGTCGGCTCGAGCGCGTCGGTTATGGACTCGATAAGCTCGTCGTATTCGTCCGAATAGGTGTCAAGCTCCTTCGCGCCGGCGACCGTTATGTACATATCGGTGTACACGTCGAGACTGAACAGCTCCTCGCCGCCGTACAACACAGTGCCGACGCGTCCGTTTCCGACAGTCGAGCTTTCGCGCTCGGTCGACATATAGTAGGGATTGACGACAATTCCGACTACAGTCAGCGTCGTCTCGGTAAAGGTCTCGTCGTCCGCGGGCGACAGCGTGACGCTGTCGCCGAGATTCAGCGTCGCGAACACTCCGTTGCCCTGCTCGGCGACGACCTCGTTCGCCTTCTCGGGCAGGCGGCCTTCGGTAAGGTTGAATCTGCCGATAGTCAGATTGTCGAAGTCGAGTCCCTGCACCCTTGCGACCATTGAGTCGTCGCCGGTATCGGCGACCGTATCGACCGAATAGAGCGGATATACCGTCTCGATTCCCGCGACCGATTTCACGGCGGCGATGTCGTCGTCGTTGAAGCCGTAGGACGATTTCAGATAAATATCCGGCAGGTCGTATTCGTCGTAATAATTGTCAATTGTCCGCCGCATACTTGGAGTCGTCGACAAAAGACCGGCGAGGAAGCCGACTCCGAGCGCGGTAATTGTGAATATCGCGACGAAGCGGCCAAAGCTTTCTTTTATTGAGCGGACAATATTCTTTGCGTAGGTTTTCACTGCCACACCACCCCTCGCTCGGGGCGGACGGCTCCGTTATTGTATATGTATATTATTACCAATTATAACTACGACTTTGCGATAGCAAAGTCTACCTCCTTCAAGTCGATGTTTTGTGGCGGTTTTGCGAAGCAAAAACGAAGTCGAAGACTTCAAACGAAGTCAAAGACTTCAAACGAAGTCGAAGACTTCAAACGAAGTCGAAGACTTCAAACGAAGTCGAAGACTTCGTAGTCACAAAACTCGTAGTCTGAAAATTTATTTTCAGACTTCCCCCGCGTCGTCACCACTCGATTTCCTCTGCGGGCGTGGGGTTGTCGTTTGTCTCCATCGCCTGCACGCTGCCGTTTTTGATGTGTATCACGCGGTCGGCCATTTTAGTGAGCGCGCTGTTGTGCGTTATAACTATTACCGTCTTGCCGGACGAGCGGCAGGTGTCCCATAAGAGCTTGAGTATAGCCTTGCCGGTGTTGTAGTCGAGCGCGCCGGTCGGCTCGTCGCAGAGCAGTATCTGCGGGTTCTTCGCGAGCGCGCGGGCTATAGACACGCGCTGCTGCTCGCCGCCCGAAAGCTGCGCCGGAAAGTTGTCCATGCGGTCGGCAAGCCCGACGCTCCTCAGCGTCTCGGCGGCGTCGAGCGGGTGCTCGGACAGCTCGGCGGCGATCTCGACGTTCTCGAGCGCGGTCAGGTTCTGGACAAGGTTGTAGAACTGGAACACAAAGCCGACGTCGACCCGCCTGTACTGCGTGAGCTGACGCTTGTTGAAGCCGCTGATTTCGCGGTCGCCGAGCCGGATTATGCCCTCGTCGCAGCTGTCCATGCCGCCGAGGATATTAAGTATTGTCGTCTTGCCCGCGCCGCTCGGGCCGACTATGACGACGAACTCGCCCTCGGCGATGTCAAAGCTGACATGGTCGGCGGCGATAATCGTGCGGTCGTTGTAGTATTTGCATACATTTTCGAAATGAATGAAATTCGGGTTACTCATTTAATACTTCTGACTTTATAAAGTCGCATCGCGGCTCAAAGTCTTCCTTTCTTTGTCAGGATTGAAACATCGGGGTCGCAAAGCCCGCGGGTCAGAAAAACAATTCAAGACTTATCCTTATATATAATCGATAATTTCCTTTATACAATTATACCAAAACGGTTTTGACTTTTCACCTTAATAATATGTCGTAACGGTTAAATATAATCGGAAGATCAAACCGGCAAGGCGGCAAGCGGATATGTAATATTTGTCAATTAATTTTGCGATTTGTATTGACTATTTCGGAAATATATGTTAAAATACATCTGTCGGCGAAAGAGAGTTCGATGATTATTATAACGAATATTATTAAGCAAATTATATAGCAAACAACATGAGTGTCAAACAACCACGCAGAAACAAGCCGCCGGTTGGGAAGCAGGGTCCCATTAGGCGGCGCGCCTCTGTTGTTCTAACGATAAGCAGTAATATAATCTCTGTGCAGTTGTAAATGATTACATTAAGACCCAATTTGTTAAAAGTTTTCGCGGTGGGGGTCTGGGGGAGGTGCCTTTTTCAAAAGGCACCTCCCCCAGTAAAAGCTAACAAACTCGCACTTATATAAATAATCATAAAGCGGAGGAAACTATGATGACAAAGAAAATAGGCTTCAATTTTCTGTGGATGTTCTCATATCACGGGGCAGAGCCGGAGCACGCGAACGCGCGCGAGCTTGATTTTATCGCCGCCCAGGGCTTCAACTTTGTGCGCATACCGACCGATTACCGTTTCTACGTCAAGGATTTCGAGTGCGACAAGCCGCTCGAGGAATATATTGCCTACATTGACGAATACATAGCCGAGGTCAACCGCCGCGGGATGCACGCGTCGCTGAATATACACCGCGCGCCCGGCTACTGCATAAATCGTCCCGATATCGAGAAATACAATCTATGGCGCGACGAGGAGGCGCAGCTCGGCTTCATCGCGCTGTGGAAGTTTTTCGCGGATCGGTATAAGTCGATACCGTCAGAGCTATTGTCGTTCGACCTTGTGAACGAACCGTCGAACTCGCCTCCGACGCATCCCTGCACGCGCGAGGACCACGAGAAGGTGATTCGCCGGACTATCTCCGAGATACACTCGGTCGACCCGTCGCGCGAAATAGTCATCGACGGCTTCGACGGCGGCGGAACCGCTCTGCCCGAGCTTGCCGACTGCGGAGCGACGCACAGCGGCCGCGGCTACGCGCCGTTCCAGATAACGCACTACAAAGCCGAGTGGGTGAAGATGAATTTAGGCGATTTCGTACCGACCTATCCGGGCGAGGTAGCGCCGGGGCAGAAGTGGGACATCGACTCGCTGCGCGAATACTACCGTCCGTGGCGTGAGGTCGAGTCGACCGGCTGCCGCGTCCACATCGGCGAGTGCGGAGTATACAACAAGCTGCCGAACGAAATCGCGCTCAACTGGTTCCGCGATTTCGCCGCTGTCATGGACGAGAACCGTTGGGGCTACGCGCTCTGGAACTTCAAAGGTTCGTTCGGCATTTGCGAGCACGGCCGCCCCGGCACAGCCTACACCGACATCGGCGGGCTGAAGATAGACAAAGCCATGCTCGACGTGATGAAACACAGCTTGAAGGCGTAACATAATGTGGGGGCAATGGTATTGCGGTATTGTTAGTTTTTCTGGGGGAGGAGCCTTTTGAAAAAGGCTCCTCCCCCAGACCCCCTCCGCGAAAACTTTTAACAAATTGGGTCTTAATGTAATCATTTACAACTGCACAGAGATTATATTACTGCTTATCGTAAGCAACCAAAGGGGCGCGCCGCCTAATGGGACCCTGCTTCCCAACCGGCGGCTTAGTATGTGCGAAATCTTTTTGATTTCTCCGATATATACAATCGGCTAAAAAAATGATTATTACTATTATACGCCGCCCGCGCCGCGAGGTCAAGGGCTTTTTTATATTTTATGTATCTGTTCGGCACGATTTTTTCATAAGCAAATCAAATTTGAGGTTGACAAAGCAGCTCGCATATGGTAAAATAAAATCAGAAGTAAAATCTGCACAAAGATAGCACGTAGCATATGCGAAATAACGTCAAATATAATGGGGGTGACCGGTATGAATAGGCGATTGCTTGCGCTGTGCGCGATGATGTGCGCGGTATGCGTATGTTCCTGCGGCGAATACGAGCCGGAGGATGTGGTCGACATCAAGGATGAACTGAAAATCAGCGCGTATCTGTTAGGCGAGGAATTCGAGGACAGCGGCTACTGGGCGTACAGCGAGGATATGCAGTATCCAAACAAAGGCTACTGGGTTTCGGACGACGGGCGGGAGTATGACGACGACGAGGTGTTCGCGCTCGAGGAGCTCGAGGTCGGCGAGGTGCGGACGCTCGCGCCGCTCGGGTACAACAGCACACACAATATCACGC
This sequence comes from Candidatus Flemingiibacterium merdigallinarum, assembly GCA_904386005.1. Classification (GTDB taxonomy): domain Bacteria; phylum Bacillota; class Clostridia; order Oscillospirales; family CAG-272; genus Flemingiibacterium; species Flemingiibacterium merdigallinarum. Next base: position 3,947 of record CAJFKR010000048.1, on the reverse strand, counting down.
TCTGGTTCGAATGCGACGATATCATTGAATTTACGTCCGAGCAGGCGGAGGATTACACCGTACAGGTTTCGTACAGTCTGAAAGACCCGGACGAACCGCTGCTCACAAACTGGACGACCGCCGACAATTTCCGTATGCGCGGTCCGGCTGCGGTCAGCATCTGCCCGATCGGCAAATTCACACAAAGTGACCGCGTTGTCACGCAAGTGACGCTGACCGGCAAGGAGTACGATTTCACGGTCAGAACCTACTCCGAGGACAATTCGCTCATCATAACCGCAAAGCTGCGGCTGACCGTGCTCGAGGACGAAGCCTACCCGAACGGCGAGGATGCGTTTCGGCTGTCGATTTTTTCGCCGAACGAGGTGCTGTCGCGGTTTCTGTCGATTGAGCTTGTGTCATATGAATACAGCGATATATACAAGCTCGACGAGAGTATGTATGAGGAGGAGTGAACATGAAGCGTCTGCTCGCGATGCTGGTATTGTCAGTCCTGCTTGTCTCCTGCGGTGAGTACGTGCCGGAGGAGAACAAAGTCGACATTATTGATGAGCTGAAAATCAGCGCGTATCTGTTAGGTGAGGAATTCGAGAACAGCGGCTACTGGGCATACAGCGAGGACTTGCAGTATATAAATCAGGGCTACTGGGTATCGGACGACGGGCGGCAGTATGAGGACGACGAGGTGTTCACGCTCGAGCGGCTCGAGGTCGGCGAGGTGCGCACACTCGCGCCGCTCGGGTATAACCGAATGCACAATCTGAATTTATTCATTGATTTCGAGGGCATTGTTGAAGTAGAACCTAACCCGCTTGATGACGACCGGATTCGACTTACATATAGTCTTGATTTTCCGACCGAGCCTTGGCAAGGTCGAACGATTGAAGCTGAAAGCATCCGCACAAGCGCTCCGTTTACATTGAGTGTATATCCGGTGGGCAAAAATACCAACGCCGACCGAATCAGCTCGACATTTACCTTGACAGACAACGAGTATGACCTTATTATCAGAGCGTATGATTATAGTGACACGCTGCTTGTGGCTTGTGACCGCGAAAATCAAACTGGTCGCGCTCGACGACGAGCACTTTCCGTCGGAGCAGTTTTCGAACTGGGTTTTCGCCGCGAATGAGGAAAAGACACGGTTTCTCACAATCGAGCTTGTCTCATACGAATACAGCGACGTATACAAGCTCGACGAGAGTATGTATGAGGAATAGAGGTATATTTGGTGTGTAAAAATAACAATATGTTCCCGCGCATTGCAATATTTGCCTTCTTACTTATTATTTTATGTTCTGTCTTTGTGGGCAAATATATCGCAAAAAGGAATCGCATGGACGAACTGTCGGAAAAATATTGTTACGAGGTTTATTTCAAATATATCGAGAATAGACAGTCATACAGCCTGTATTTCATGTGCAATCCTGACTACACTGTTGAGAATATAATTGAAAATGTAATCACTGACGAATTTCTTTTCAGCCTGCAACAGAGAATCGACAATTCCGGAAAGCCGAAAGCGGCTGCGGTTGTCTATATGATGTCGCCGACAAAAGAGATACCTTACGGGTGGGAAAAAAGCAATTTGAATATTTCCTGCAACTTCGACATTTCTGTCTTTCATCGAAACACAGTATGTATAGTGAAAATTCCATATGGCGCGGAGTCACTGGGCGAATGTGCCATTGATTATCAGATAATCACAGGCACTGGTATTAATTTTGCAGTGCTCGACGAGAGTATGTATGAGGAGGAGTGAATATGAAGCGACTGCTCGCGATGTTAATATCGTCAGTCCTGCTTGTCTCCTGCGGCGAATACGAGCCGGAGGAGAACAAAGTTGACATTAAGGAAGAGCTGAAAATCAGCGCGTATCTGCTGGGCGAGGAATTCGAGGGTAACGGCTACTGGGCATACAGCGAAGATCGTAAGCAGTATCCTAATTTCGGCTACTGGGTATCGGACGACGGGCGGGAGTATGATGACGACGAGGTGTTCGCGCTTGAGGAACTCGAGGTCGGCGAGGTGCGGACGCTCGCGCCGCTTGGGTACAACAGTACGCACAATATCACGCTCTGGATCGAATGTGACGATATCATTGAATTTACGTCCGAGCAGGCGGAGGATTACACCGTACAGGTTTCATACAGTCTGAAAGACCCTGACGAACCGCTGCTCACAAACTGGACGACCGCCGACAATTTCCGTATGCGCGGTCCGGCTGCGGTCAGCATCTGCCCGATAGGCAAATTCACGGAAAGCGAACGTATTGTCACCAAAGTGACGCTGACCGGCAAGGAGTACAATTTCACGGTCAAAACCTACTCCGAGGACGATTCGCTCATCATAACCGCAAAGCTGCGGCTGACCGTACTCGAGGACGAAGCCTACCCGAACGGTGAGGATGCGTTTCGGCTGTCGATTTTTTCGCCGAACGAGGTACTGTCGCGGTTTCTGTCGATCGAGCTTGTGTCGTATGAATACAGCGACATATACAAGCTCGACGAGAGTATGTATGAGGAATGACACAAATTATTTTTTCAGAAAAAAATTACATAAACCTATTGACAAACGAAAAAATATATGCTATACTTAAGACGGTCAGGCGAGATATAACAAAATACCTCGCAAGCGAAACAGTTCAATTTATCGAAATGAGGTGAAAGGAAATGGTAATCGAGCTGCACAGCAAAGCGTCTATCCCTATGCAAAGCCAATACCCGCGAATACATTCGGAATACCCGCTGACCAAAACCCTACCATATCCGATTAAACGTATTCAAGAGAGCGCATAGTGTGGACGCAAGTTTTCCGGCGAACACACTATGCGCTATTTTGATAATGATATGCCTATTGTGCGGCATCTGACAAAGAATGCGGAAAACAGAAAGGATGGACATTGAAAATGTCGTTAAAGAAATTTATCTGCCTTATAATGGCAGTTATCCTTGTGGCTGCATACGGTGTCATTGCTGTTTCGGCATTTGACGCAATTGAAATTGAACCTAAGCGGATGTGCTGTGATGACTACAGGGGGACGGCAACGGAAGTGCTGAAACATACGAAAATGGGAGAAGGGTGTGAAGCACTTGTTCGAACATATTGCATTGAATGCGACACAACATTCGATGAATACACTGGGATCTGGCATCCTTGTCCTCACCCTGAATATTGGTAACATCTCTATATAACTATTATTCAATGATACAATGAATAGAGTTAATGGCATTCATAATAAGTATGAATGCCATTAAACATTGAATTTATAATTTATGATGAAATTACTATTGATTGTAATATTGTGTCTTAATATAGTCTCCTGCGGCGAATACGAGCCGGAGGATGTAGTCGACATTCGGGACGAACTGAAAATCAGCGCGTATCTGTTAGGTGAGGAATTCGAGGACAATGGCTACTGGGCATACAGCGAGGATATGCAGTATCCCAATTTCGGCTACTGGGTATCGGACAACGAGCGGCAGTATGACGATGACGAGGTGTTCGCGCTCGAGGAGCTCGAGGTCGGCGAGGTACGGACGCTCGCGCCGCTCGGGTATAACCGAATGCACAATCTGAATTTATTCGTTGATTTCGAGGGATATATTGAAGTCGAAACAGAGCCGATAGATGATGAGAGAATCAGACTTGCGTATAGTCTCGATTATCCGACTGAACCTTGGCGCGGTAATAAAACACAGGAAAACAGTTTCCGTGTGCGTGCGCCAGCGGCAATAGAAGCATATCCGATAGGAAAATTCACAGCCGCGGAGGCTTTGATACAAACATTTACTCTTACAGAAAAAGAATATAATATCACAATAAAAGCGTATGATGACGGCGGAGACCTGCTTGTGACCGCGAAAATCAAACTGGTCGCGCTCGACGACGAGCACTTTCCGTCGGAGCAGTTTTCGAACTGGGTTTTCGCCGCGAATGAGGAAAAG
>CAJFKR010000047.1 GCA_904386005.1 Candidatus Flemingiibacterium merdigallinarum | reverse complement strand
CGCATACCGCCTTTTCTTGTTATCCAGCCCTCCGGCTGTATCGGTTGAGCAAAAGTCAGCGTGGGAATGGTGTGGTATCTTTATCTAAGTGAAACCCCGCGCTCCCATTTGCCCACCGACTGCGCGGTGATGCACAGCCGGTTCGCGAGCTCCTCCTGCGTCACGCCCTTTTTGCGGCGCAGCTCGCGCAGCAGAGACGCCATTTCGATGTTCATAACCATGTCTCCTCTGTGTATTGATTTCGAGATAAACGTTTACTCTGACATAATTATACCAAAAACACAGCATAAGCGCAAGCACCGCAAAGTTGTGATTCATATAGGTAATACAACCGCAGGTATAGAAAATCGGCTGTCATTGCGACAGCCGATTATTATTATAATTGTGACCATGACTTTGAGTTAGCAAAATTTGTTTTTCTATATTTCAGAATAATATTCCCGAGCCACACAACAGCTCGCCCGTCACAATTACTCCCCGAACTTCGCCTTGAATCGCCTTATATATTCGCGCGTCAGATTCCAGTAGTAATAGGGGTCGTATTCGCCTTTTTGGTTCGTATACGGCATATTCGGGTAGTTCTCGGTCAGCGCGGGGAAAATCGCCGTGCATTCGGCGTATTCGTTGAACGAGTTGATGACGATGCGCTCGGGTGACCTGTCGGCGTCGAGGACGACCTGCCAGCTTTGGTCGTACCACCTGCCGCCGTCGCGCGGCACCGGCTTCGCGCCCTTGCGATTGTCCCAGCCGGGCATTACGACCACCGTCTCGGGGTGCCACTTCGTGCCCTTGTCGAACGCCCAGCCGTAGCAGCCGGCTTCGGACGCGTTGTTCGCCCAACCGAGCGTGAAGCGGCTTGAATAGATCTTGTCGCCCGCGTAATTCGCCCAGCCGTCCGCGTCGCCCGAGTTGCCGGCGTAGACTACGAGCAGCGGCTTGCCGTCGACCGTGTAGTGATAGTCGGAGCTGCCGAAATCGGACTGAACATACCGTTCGTACAGCAGCTTCGCTTCCTTTTCGATGGTCGCGTAGTCGCGCGTCCACTGTATGCCGCCGATTGCCGAGCAGTAATAGAGCTTGTGCGTGTGTTCGGGCGAATCGTTGTACTCCTTCAGCGTCCGTGCGGTCATGAGCGAGCGCGCGTTGATGTAGCCGCCGTCGACGTCGATGTTGTTCGTCTGATCCATGATGATGAAGTCTATGCCGATTTCAGCCATCAGCTCGAGGTGAAACGAGATGATATTCGGGTCGATTGAATCGTATGTGCCGAAGCTGCCGTCGGGCAGCAGCGGCTCTACCGCGATGTTCCACGCGGTCCAGGTGTTCTCGTGGTTGGACTTCGAATAATCGGTAGTTTTCGCGTACCAAGTGCTGTACCAGATGCCGATGTCGGTGTGCGGTTTGGTGTCCATAGCATACCTCATAATATCATTGTATTATATGATTTTGTGCTGTAAACGCTTGTCGTTGTTCAACCCTTGACAAAGCAGAGCTCGCAAAGCCGCTTGCCCGCGTCGGTTCTGAACAGCTTATTGCAGGCAGAGGCAATCGCGTCGGGGCTGAGTCCGTCCTCGTAGAAGTTCACGAGAAAATCAGCTTCTACGAGTATCTGATAATCGACGCCGTCGATGTTGTCGTAGGTGTGGTGGTGCGCGACGAGATAGCAGACACGCTCGATGTCAGCCGTATCAAAGTCGAGCTCTTCTAATAGCTTCCGCGCGTGTGCCGGTCCCTCGAGCTCCTGCAGCTTGCCGCTGCAGGAGCCGTATTTTGCCTCAGCCGGATGTATGCCGATGTCGTGTACAATCGCGGCGGCTTCGGTCAGAAACCGCGTGTGCTCATCAACATTTTCCATGCCGCATATCAGCCGCGCGTAGCTGTGAACCTTGAGAAAGTGCTGAATCCGCTTCGGGTCGCCCGAGTCGAATTCAATCATCTTTACAAGCAGTTTATCGAGCCTTTCAGTGTTGTTCATACATCAATCCCCACAATCAATAACGGTTGTCGAACACGCGCGTCGACTTCTTCTCGCTGCGCGGCAGCTCACCTATCGCGACCGGCATGACGTTGACCGTGATTCCGATCTTCGCCTTGAAGGTCTCGCCGATTATCTTCTCCATTATCTCGCGGTCGATCCCAGCTTCAAGCTCGACGAACAGTGTGCAGATGTCCTTGCCGTTCATGTGGTCGAGCATGAACTGATACTCGCTCGACGCACCGGGAATTGACGACAGCATTGCGTCAATCTGACTCGGGAAGATGTTGACGCCTTTGACCTTGACCATGTCGTCAGTGCGGCCGAGTATCGTGTCGATCCGCGGATAGGGCGAGCCGCAGGGGCAGTCGCCCGGGATGACGCGCGACAGGTCGTGCGTGCGGTAGCGTATCAGCGGCGCGCCCTGTTTTTTCAACGTCGTTATGACGATTTCGCCGATCTCGCCGTCGGGTACCGGTATGCCGGTCTTGGGATCGACAATTTCAAAATAGATGTAGTCGTCCCACATATGCATTCCGCAGGCGTGCGGACAGCTTATACCGATGCCCGGACCGTAGACCTCGGTCAGACCGTAGATGTCGTACAGCTCGACACCGAGCTCGTTCGCGATGCGCTGACGCATCTTTTCGCCCCAGCGCTCCGAGCCGATGACGCCCTTTTTCAGCTTAATCTTGTCGCCGATTCCGCGCTTCGCGATTTCCTCGGCGAGCAGCAGCGCGTACGACGACGTCGCGCAGAGGACGGTCGAGCCGAGGTCCATCATCATTTGCAGCTGCTTGTCGGTGTTGCCCGGTCCCATCGGGATTGCCATCGCGCCGAGCCGCTCGCAGCCGAGCTGGAAACCGATTCCGGCGGTCCAGAGTCCGTAACCGGGGGTTATCTGTACGCGGTCGTGCTTGGTTATGCCCGCCATTTCGTAGCAGCGCGCGAACATTATCGCCCAGTCCTCTACGTCCTTCGCGGTGTAGGGGATAATTACCGGTGTACCGGTCGTGCCGGACGACGAGTGTATTCTGACAATCTCGTCGTCGGGTACAGCCGCGAGTCCGAGCGGATAGGCATCGCGCAGGTCGCCCTTCCAGGTGAACGGCAGCTTCTCGAAGTCCTCCTGCGACTGTATCTGGTCGATGTCGATGCCCTCGAGTTTGTGTTTATAGAAGCACTCCTTCGAGGTCAGCTTGTATAACTGCTCTTTGATGAGTCTGAATTGAGTTTCGGTCATTTTCATTGTATATCTCTGCCTTTCGTTGTGTCAAGTCAGTCGGACTTTTTGCCGTACATATCTATCGCGAGGTCGACGGCTTTCAGATTGACGTCGACAAATTTCGGATTGACCCGCGCGCGTATCGTGTCGCGCAGCTCGTCGGGCGTCAGCGAGAGCCTGCCGGTCGCGGCGGCGACCGCGAGCAGCGCGATATTCAGAACCTTTTTTGAGCCGACCGCGCGGCAGACCGCGTCGCCGTCGACAATGGTCAGATTCGGCACATTCGCTTTGAGGTAGTCGAGCATCTCGTTCTCGTCATAACCGACGCCGCCGAAATTGACGGTTATCGGCATAATCGCGCGGCGATTCACGACCGCCGCTCCGTCTGGCGCGAGGTATGAAAGACAGCGCACCGCCTCCGCTGGCTCGAACGCTATCAGCACCTCCGCTGTCCCGCGCGGTATCATCGGCGAGTTGATATTCTTTCCGGCGCGGACGTGACTGACCACGCAGCCGCCGCGCTGTGCCATGCCTATTGTCTCGCTCGTGCGCACCTCGTCGCCGCGCTTCATCGCGGCATACGCGATGAGCTTCGACGCGAGCACCGTTCCCTGACCGCCGACCCCGCAGAGCAGGCAGCTGTTGACACTGTTATTATCGTTTTTGGACATATGTACCCCCGCCTTTCACTTGACCGAAAATTCGATTGCCTTGACCGGGCAGACCTGTGCGCAGAGCGTGCAGCCGACGCAGAGATTGTCGTCGATTTTCACCTTTTTGCCGTCGACGACGAGCGCCGGACATCCGGTTTCGTTTATGCACTTCTTGCAACCGATACACTTGTCCGTGACCTTGCAGCCACCACTCGGCGCGGACAGGTTCACGCAGGGCGCGCGGAAGATAATCGCCTTGACGCCGTCCAGAGCCGATACCTCTTTGACCGTCTCCACCGCTTTGTCGAACTCGAACGGGTTGCAGACAGCGATTTCCGTGACGCCGATTCCGGCGAGCACCTTTTCGATGTCGAGTTTGTTGCCCGGATTCTGCGACATCGTCTTGCCAGTGCCGGGATGCGGCTGACCTCCGGTCATCGCGGTAATCGAATTGTCGAGGACCACGACTGTGATATTGCAGTTGTTGTAGACCGCGTTGACGATGCCGGTGATTCCCGACGCGAAGAAGGTCGAGTCGCCGACGAACGCGAAGTTGTATGTATCCGGCTCGACGCGGTGTATGCCCTGCGCAATCGTGATTCCCGCGCCCATGCACAGGCAGGTGTCGACCATGTCGAGCGGCTGCGCGTTGCCGAGCGTGTAGCAGCCGATATCGCCCGAGAATACGGCTTTCTTGCCTTTCATCGCGCGCTTGACCGCGAGGAAGGACGCGCGGTGCGGACATCCGGCACAGAGCACCGGCGGACGTATCGGCAGATCGGGGGGAGTGGTTTTAGTATCGGAGTTTGCGGCAGCCGCTGTATCAGAACTTGCGGCAGCTGTTGAATCGGAGTTTTTAGCTGCCGTTGAATCGGAGCTTTTAGCTGCCGCGGAATCGTTGATTCCGGCAATCGCGGCGAGACGCTGTTTTATGTCCTCAACACTGTTTTCGCCGGCAATCGGGCTGTCGGACGTGTATTTGCCGTGTATTTCCGTGGAAATATTATTTTTGCCGCAGAGGAAGATAAGCTCCTTTTCAATGACCGGGTCGAGCTCCTCGAACACGTATATTTTATCGGTCTTATCGATAAATTCGAGCGCGAGCCGCTCGGGGAACGGATAGGGCGTGCCGATTTTCAGTATCGAGAAGAAGTCGGAAAGCCCGAGCAGACCTATCGCTTCTTTGACATATGCGTAGCTGATACCACCGCAGGCGATACCGATTTTGCCGGCATATTCAGCGCGGTTGAGTGTCGACGCCGAGAATTCGTCCGACAGCGGCTTGTAACGCTCCTCAATTTTAATATGGTTGAGATACGAGCTGCGCGGGAATATGACGAACCGCTGCGTGTCCTTGATGAAGCCGCAGGGAGACTTCGGTGTGCGTTCGGTTTCGACCTCGACCGACGCGCAGGCGTGGCAGACACGCGTCGTCGGACGGAGCAGTACCGGTGTTTTATACCTTTCGCTCAGCTCGAACGCGGCTATCGTCATCGCGTAGGCCTCCTCGGGCGACGACGGGTCGAAGCAGGGAAGATGCGCGAACTGTGCGAAGTGGCGTGTGTCCTGCTCGGTCTGTGACGAGATAGGACCGGGGTCGTCCGCGCTGACTATGACCATGCCGCCCTCGACGCCGACGTACGCGAGGCTCATAAGCGGGTCGGACGCGACGTTGAGACCGACCTGCTTCATTGTAACGAGCGTGCGCGCGCCCGAATAGGACGCGCCGGCAGCGACCTCGAGCGCCGCCTTTTCGTTGGTCGACCATTCGACATAAAAGCTGCCGCCGGCAATTTTTGCGGCGGTCTCTAAAATTTCGGTAGACGGCGTGCCCGGGTATCCGGCGACGAGGTTGACGCCGGCGGCTGCCGCACCGTATGCTATTGCCTCATTTCCCATCAGGAATTCGGTTTTTATCAAAATCAAGACAGTCCTTTCGCGTTTTTTAATCGTGATTAAAAATTTAATGCTTTATTTAATTATATCATAATTTGCGGCTTTGTCAAGAGAAAATGTCGAAAATTGCCGCGAGCTGTCGGGAGTTTGCCGTTTCGTGATACGCGGTAAACGACCGTTGCAGGGCATGAAATTGTTGGTCAGTATCGCGATTTTCCGCTCGCGCGGAGAGTCGATTATCCGGCAGCCGGTGACGCCGACCGCGTTGCAGCCGAGCCCCATCGCCATCGTCAGCGACTGCTTACCACAGACCGAGCAGCGGCTGAACGCGCCGTCGAGGTTGAACGCAATCCGCCCGAGCAGACCGAAGTCCTCGGCGAGCGAGAACAGCGGAAAGAATATCGCCATCGGCGGCAGCATGACCGAAACTATCGTGAACAGCGTCCGCAGCACGCCGAGCACGAGCGCGTCCTTTATGAATACCGGTGTTCCGATGTCGCCGAGCGCGGTGTAAATCCAGCTCTCGATTGAGTCGAACATCGACGCGAGCAGCGCGGACGGGTAATTCGCGCCGGTGATTGTCAGCCAGAATATGCCGGCGAGCATCAGCAGCATTATCGGCACGGCGAGATAGCGGTTGGTCAGAATCGAGTCGATTCGGCGGTCGCGCCGACCGTAGCCTCCGGCTGCGCCGGATGTGACTTCGGCTGCGAGTTTTTCGGCGAGTCTGACCGGAGTCTTTACAAGCAGCTCTGACAGCTCGTCGGGCGAGCGGCGCTCGGTCAGTCGGGCGTATGAAGCGGCGATTTCGGGGATATCCGGCACTGCGTCTTTGTTTATAAATCGGTCGATGATGTCGTATCGCTTGTATCCGAGCGCTTCGAGACGGTAGATTTCGGCGTCGACGTCGGCAGGGTAGCGCGGCTTTGCCGGAGACGTCGGGCGTGATTGCGCCGGGTTATCACTATGATTTGACGCCGATGAGATTATCGTCTCGCACAGAGTGTCGATACCGACATTGTGGTTCGCGCTCGTCGCGACGACCGGCAGACCGAGCCGCTCGGACAGCTTCCGCGTGTCGACCCTGACGCCGCGCCGCTCGGCTTCGTCGATGAGATTGACGCAGACGACGACATGGTCGGTGATTTCATATATACTATACAATAATATCAGCCCGCGCTCGACGCAGAGCGCGTCGAGCACGACGACGATAACGTCGGCGCTGCCGCTTATTATGAAGTCGCGCGCGGCTTCTTCCTCGGGGGAGTGCGTGCGCAGTGAATATGTACCCGGCAGGTCGTAGAGCGTCAGATTGTATTTGTCCGAGTGTCCCGCCGCGCTCGTTACCGTCTTGCCGGTCCAGTTGCCGGTGTGCTGCTTCAGTCCGGTGATTTGATTGAACACACTGCTCTTGCCGACATTAGGATTACCGGCGAGCGCGGCGACGACCGGTCGCGGCAGCTCGTTTGTGCTATTCATAGTAAACCTCGCGTCGGCTTTGTGAGCGTTTACATTTACCGCCCGACTCAACGACTGTAGAATCAGCTTGCTTTTCGATTGTAATCCTCGCGGCGTCGTCGTCGCGCAGAGCGATCGCACCGCCGCGTATCAGGTAGGCGGACAGTCCGCCGAGCGGCGCGCGGAACAGGCATTCGACAGGCGTATATTCGATAAGCCCGAGGTCGCACAACCGTATCAGCAGCGCGGATTTGTCGACTTCGATTATAACTCCGGTCTCGCCGGGGGCGAGTTCGTTCAGGTTCATGTGGATTCCTCCGATGCAAAAATGTGTTCACTAATCATTATATAGCATCAAAGGCAAGTCGGTCAGCCGTTTTTGACTATATATTACAATAGTCAATCATAGTCAATTGAACCGAATAATCAGTTCGAGCCGTTATTTACCGTCGTCATTCGGCTTTTTCAATACGAAGTGCAGAATATACGAAAATACAAGCCCGACGAGGGCGCAGCCGGCAGCCATGCCGAAGTCGATGAAAAATTTTACGACCTCGCCGCCGTCATAGCCGACGATTGTCGCGCCGTTGAACAGGCAGATGAGCGCGCAGATATAAGCGACAACTCGCAATGTGTGCAGAAGCAGACGCATAGTACCTCCAAAAATTAATAATATTTACAAAAGCTATTGACAAACTCCGCAGAAAATGGTATACTTTTATTGGGTTAAGGCTGCCATAACAATAAAAGCCGAATTCGTGAAGGGGGAAGACACCCATAAAAACAAACATGATTCGCGTAATACTTGAAGACGGAACGCCTCTCGCGCCAACCTACGAGCGGCGTGCGAGGGGACTTGTCAGGTCCGGACGGGCTAAGTGGACAAGTCTCGAAAAAAACGAAATTTGTCTATTGCGAGCTTGTCCGACCGAAGATATATCGGAGGATAACAAAATGGATATAGATAACGAGAAAATGAACGTGACCGAAGAGGCCGGTGCAGCGCCGGCGCAGACCGAGATCGACGAGCAGACTTGGCGTGATATTGTGTCATATAAGTCAGCCGAGCCGGAACCTAAGCCCGAGTACACGGTCGAATACATACTGTCGCGTATGGAAGCCATCCGCAAGGATACCGCGCATATCAACGCTGCGCTTGAAGCATTCGTCAACTTCACGCCCAATCTTGCCCCCGACGGCGGACACGGCGATGCCGAACGTTCAAAAGCGATACTCGAGGTGGTCAAGTCACACGAGGGAATTCTCGAAAAGGAGCTTGACCTGCTCGAGCGCATGTATGATAATCTGAAAAAATCTATGGATGAGAATCTTCATACAAAGGATGAAAGTCCTCGGATGAAAGCGTATGAAAAGGTCTTCAGCAATGTCGATTTAATGAATACAATGTCACAAGAGGCTTGCTTAGGACTGATCAAAGAATATATAGATGAATCAGAGAAGTGATTAATAATGCGAGATGCCCGAAATTTAACCGGGCATCTTTTTTGTTACAGATTGTTATAAATCTGAACACTTGTATTACCGGATAAGTTATGATATACTATATAATATAGTATCATATTTTTAGGTTGATTTCAAGTATAAAATTAAAACAAGGAGCAATACAAATGAAAGCATACGAAAGACTAATGCGTTACGCAGAATTCGCGACCGCATCCGCCGAAAATTCAGACACCTGCCCGTCGACACCCGCACAGCTCGACTTCGCGGCGGCACTCGTCGATGAGCTGAAAGCACTCGGACTTTCCGACGCCGCGGTTGACGCTAACGGCTACGTGTTCGCGACTATTCCGGCGAGCGAGGGCTGCGAGAGCGCGCCGGTCATCGGATTTATCGCGCACATGGACGTGTCGCCCGAGGTCGAGGATAAGAACGTAAAGCCGCGCGCGCTGGTATATGGCGGCGGGGATATTGTATTGAACGAGGACAGACAGATTGTACTGTCGCCGAACGACTTTCCGGTGCTGAACGAATATGTAGGCAAAACGCTCGTAGTCACCGACGGCACGACTTTGCTCGGCGGCGACGACAAGGCGGGCATCGCCGAGATTATCACCGCCGCCGAGCGTCTGCTCGCATCCGGTGCGCCGCGTCACGGCAGGATTCGCATCGGCTTCACTCCCGACGAGGAGATCGGACGCGGAGCCGACCGCTTTGATGTCGCGGCGTTCGGCGCGAAGTGGGCGTATACAATCGACGGCGGCCGCTTCGGCGAGGTCGACTACGAGACCTTCAACGCCGCGTCGCTCAAGGTTTCGATAACCGGACGCAGCACTCATCCGGGCGGAGCTAAGGGCAAGATGCTGAATGCGTCGATGCTCGCGCTCGAATATGACCGTCTCCTGCCCGCGCTCGACCGCCCCGAATATACGTGCGGATATCAGGGATTCTTCCACATGACGTCGATGAGCGGCTCGGTCGAGTCAGCCGAGCTGCATTACATCATCCGCGACCACGACTACGACAAGCTGACCGCGCGCTGCGAATACGCCCGCCGCGCCGCGGACGAGCTGCAAAGCCGTTATCCCGGAGCGAAGATCGTTGCCGAGATTAAGGAGAGCTACCGCAATATGCGCGAAAAGATAGAACCGGAATTTCACCTTGTCGACAACGCTTATCGCGCTATCGAAGCGCTCGGCGGGAAGCCGATAAGCTCGCCGGTGCGAGGCGGTACGGACGGCAGCCGTCTGTCGTTCATGGGGCTGCCCTGTCCGAACCTCGGCACCGGCTCGCACAACGGTCACAGCCGGTACGAATTCGCCTGCGCCGAGGAGATGGAGCAGTGCTGCGAGCTGATTCTAAAGCTGGCGGAAATGTACGCGGATGTGAATTGATTTGCTGAAAATTTAGTAAGTACACAATAGGAAATACCGAGGAGAGCTGAAACAGTCCTCCTCGGTTTTATTATTTAACGTGAGTTCGATTGAAATTGTCAGTCCGCAATCACGCCGACCTCGCCGCGCACCATGATCGGGGTCTTGTCGAAGTGCGACTCGATCGGGATTTCGCGACGCTCCTCGCCGCTCTTGTTGAAGCTCTCCATGATTTCGAGCACGTGGTAGGTCTGTTTGTAGCTTGCTCTGAAGTCACGTCCGGTCTGGAGCGCCTTCGCCATGTCGGCAAGTCCGAGCGCGCGGCTGTTGTCCGCGTAGTCGAATTCGAGCGGCATATCCTTGAAGCCGTCGTCGCCCGGGCGATAGAGTCTGACCGGTCCGCCGAACGTGTTCGGGTCGGGTACGCAAAGTGTGCCCTCTGAACCGTATACCTCGATCCACTTGTTTTCGGATTTATAAACATCGAACGTAGTAAACAGAGTTCCGATCGCTCCCGACTCAAAGCGGATATTTCCGGCGATATAGGTATTGACATCGACGTCGATGATCTCGCCGTAGTGCGGCTGGCTGGTGATTGTGCGCTGTGCAAAGGTCTTTTTTGTCATCGCCGATACGCTTTCGACGCTGCCGACGAGGTTTATCATCGCGGTCAGGTAGTAGGGACCCATGTCCATCATAGGGCCGCCGCCGTACTTGTAGTAAAACTCGGGGTCCGGATGCCAGGTCTCATGTCCGTGGCAGATCATGAAGCCGGCGCAGCCGATCGGCTCGCCGATCTTGCCCTCATCAATGAGCTTGCGGCAGGTCTGTATGCCCGCGCCGAGGTAGGTGTCAGGCGCGCCGCCGAGCATGAGTCCCTTTTCCTTAGCCAGAGCTACAAGCTCCTTGCCCTCCGCGAGCGACGCCGCTAGCGGCTTTTCGGAGTATACGTGCTTGCCGGCGTTGAGGGCGGCTTTCGTGACCTCGTAGTGCTCGTAGGGACGGGTGATATTGAGGACTATGTCCACATCCGGGTCGGCGAACAGCTCGTACATATCGTTGTAGAGCTTGGGAATGTTGTAATTCTTGACCGCGTTTTCGGCGCGCTCGCGTATGAGGTCGCAGACGCCGACAATCTCGATTTCCTTGAAGAGGTTTGTAATGTTCTGCAGATAGATTCCGCTGATAGCTCCGCAGCCGACGAATCCAATTCCGACTTTGTTGTTTTTCATGTTTATCGCTTCCATTCAATGTATGTATTAATTGATCAATACATCTTCGCGTTGTTCTCGAAACGCTCAGTCGTCAGGTTGTTGTCGATAGCGTACTGCTTGCCCTCGGCAGCCCAGATGAGACCGCGCTTCATGAGGATAGCCGCGTTCGGTGAATTGTCAAACACATCGTCATGATGTCCGAGCGAGGTGTAGAAGACGCGGCCGTTGCCCCAGAATTTTGTCCAGACGACCGGCATATCTACGATTTTGTTCGACGAATGATAGTAGTTGACGAGCGGGAAGCGGGTCGTCGCCAGCACCTCGATCGCAGGGTCGACGTGCAGGTAATAATGCTCGCTCTTGACCGGGAAGTCCTCGACGCCCTCGGTTATCGGGCTGGAGCCGTGAATCACGTTGACCGTGTATTCGATGCCGTCTCCGCCCGGATGGCTGACCCACTGACCGCCGGTCATGAACTGCCACTCGGTGTTCTGACGGAAAGCGTCGCACATACCGCCGTGACAGCCGGCGAGTCCGGTGCCCTTGCCGACAGCGCGCGAAATGTTGACGACATATTCGTTCTTGATGTCGCCCATTGTCCAGCAGGCGACAATCAGCGAGTACTCGCAGAGCTTGTCGGCGTCGGCAAGGCAGTCGAGCGTGTCGTAGATCTCGGCGGTGTAGCCCTCGGATTCGACCATAGAAGCGAAGCGCTTCGACGTCAGCTTGGGTTCGTGTCCGTCCCATCCGCCTTGAAAAATCAATACCTTTTTCATGATTATGACCATGACTTCGCGTAAGCGAAGTCTACCTTTCTATGTCGATGTTTTGTGACGGTTTGTGAAGCAAATCGCGGTTGAAGACCGCGAAGTCACAAAACTCGTGTCTGAAAATTTATTTTCAGACTGCTTCCTTTCCGCATATAGCTTTCGTATATGCCGTATACCGGTAAGTATATTAATTTTGTGCTGTTATTATTATGACTCACAGACGCGAAAGCGCGGCGAAATCGTCCTTTAAGTGCGAGTAGAGATTAGTATAAATCTTGTAGAACTCCGTATATTTCACGCTGTTTTCAATGTTTGCCTGATAGGTTTCCTTAGCTCTTACGATTTTGTCGCAGGCGGCGACAACGTCGGGATACAGCCCCGCGCCGACCATCGCGAGTATCGCTACGCCGAGCGCCGGTCCTTCGTCCGACTCAAGCGTCATTGTCGGCATACCAAACACATCCGCAAGCATCTGCCGCCAGAGCGGGCTCTTACCGCCTCCGCCGCAGACTCGCATAAGCTCGGGAGCCGCGCCCATGCCACGGAGTATCTCGAGACAGTCGCGCAGCGAATAGCATACGCCCTCGAGCACCGCGCGTATCAGGTCGCCCCGCTCGTGTATCGCGGATAGTCCGACAAAGGTACCGCGGCAGTTCGGGTCGAGGTGCGGTGTGCGCTCACCCATCAGGTAGGGGAGGTATATCAGCCGGTTCGCGCCGATCGGCGACTTCGCGGCATCGTCGTCCATTATGCGGTAGGGGTCGACGCCTGCCTTTGCGGCTTCAGCTATCTCGGCGGTGCAGACGGTGTCGCGCAGCCAGTGCAGCGACAGACCGGCGGCCTGCGTCACGCCCATCAGATGCCACGCGCCCGGAACGGCGCAGCAGAAGGTGTGTACCCGTCCGCCCGGGTCGATTGATGGATTGTCGGTGTGCGCGAATACGACGCCGCTCGTGCCGATAGTAGTGAACGCGCGCCCGTCGGCGACGACTCCGACTCCGACCGCGGCCGCGGCGTTGTCTCCCGCGCCGCCGACTACGGGTATTCCGGCCGGCAGTCCGCATTTCGCGGCGGCTTCGGGGGTGAGACGACCGGTTATTTCAGGAGATTCGTAGACCTTGCCGAGCAGGTCACCGTCAATGCCAAGACGATCTAACAGCTCATCCGACCAGCAGCGGTGCGCGACGTCGAGCAGCTGCATTCCGCTCGCGTCCGAAACCTCGGTCGCAAATACACCGCAAAGCTCGTAGCGTATGTAGTCCTTCGGAAGCAGTATGTGACGGCAGCGCGCGTAGATTTCCGGCTCGTTTTTCTTGACCCAGAGTATCTTCGACGCGGTGAAGCCGGTCAGCGCGGGGTTCGCGCTGATTTCGATCAGCCGCTTTTTGCCGACGAGATTTTCGATGTCGGCGCACTCGGCCGCGGTGCGCTGGTCACACCAGATTATCGAACGGCGCAGCACATTTCCGTCTTTATCGAGCATGACGAGTCCGTGCATCTGTCCGGACAGCCCGATGCCGACGACGTCAGCCGGATCGACGCCGCTCTTTTTAACCGCGTCAGCGACGCTCGCGAATACCGCGTTCTTCCAGTCGTTCGGATCCTGCTCCGCCCAACCGTTCCGCGGCTGATAGAGCGGATATTCGACGGTGCAGGACGCCTGCTTTTTACCGAGACTGTCGAACAGCACGGTCTTTGTGCCGGATGTGCCTATATCAATACCGATTGTATACTTCATGATTTTAACCTAAATACGATTTCATCCAAATCAGCCGAACATTATAACATTCAGGATATCCTCGAGATATTCCTGCTTGCCGCTCGTGTTCGTCGTCACATCGCCGAGACCGAGCGCGTATTTCTCGAGCTCGTCTATTGTAGCGGTGCGGTCGAGGATCTTCTTGCCGATGCCGCTCGAGTAGCTCGAGTAGCGCTGCTTTACGAACTCGTCGATTCTGCCGTCGGCGACAATCTTTCTCGCGATCTTGTAGCCGAGCGCGAACGAATCCATGCCGGCGATGTAAGCCTGCGCGATGTCCTCGGGAGTGTTCGACGGACGTCTTGTCTTGGCGTCGAAGTTGAGACCGCCGTTCGTGAAGCCGCCGGCACGAATGACTTCGAGCATACAGAGCGCGGTTTCATATACGTTGGTCGGGAATTGGTCGGTGTCCCAGCCGAGCAGAACGTCGCCCTGATTCGCGTCGATCGAGCCGAACGCGCCGTTGATACGCGCGACCGTCAGCTCATGCTGGAAGGTGTGCGCGGCGAGGGTAGCGTGGTTTGCTTCGATATTCAGCTTGAAGTCACGGTCGAGACCGTATTTCTGGATGAAGCCGCAGACGGTAGCCGCGTCGAAGTCGTACTGATGCTTGGTCGGCTCCTTCGGCTTCGGCTCGATGTAGTAGTCTCCGTCAAAGCCGATCGAACGACCGTACTCGGATGTGAGCTTCAGAAGATACGCGAGGTTGTCGAGCTCGAGCTTCATGTCGGTGTTGAGCAGGGTCTCGTAGCCCTCTCGACCGCCCCAGTATACATAGCCCTTGCCGCCGAGCTTTACGGTGATTTCGATTGCTTTTTTGATTTGCGCCGCCGCGAAAGCGAAGACGTCGGCGTTCGGAGCCGTACCGGCGCCGCTCATATAGCGCGGGTTGCCGAAGCAGTTTGCGGTGCCCCAGAGCAGCTTCTTGTTGTACTTCTGCATGAGCTCTCCGATATAGTCGGAAATCTCGTCAAGACGGCGGTTGCTCTCCGCGAGAGTGTCAGCCTCGGGGGCGATGTCACGGTCGTGGAAGCAGAAATAGTCAATCGAGAGCTTGTTCATAAGCTCAAAAGCGGCGTCGGCTTTGTTCTTAGCCTGTTCCATCGGATCGGTCGCGCCATAAGACTTGTCAATTGTACCTACGCCGAACATATCAGTCAGCTCGGCGCACATCGTGTGCCAATAGGACATAGCGAACTTGAGCTGTTCGCGCATCGGCTTGCCGTCGACAAGCTCGTCCGGGTTGTACCATTTGAATGCCATCGGGTTTTTAGAAGTCGTACCTTCGTATTTAACCTGTGGTATGGACGGATAAAATTCCTTCATAGCAGTATACCTCCGCAAAAATGATATGTATTCGGTTATATTATAAAATAAAACTCTTGAAATATCGCGTCCTTTATGTTATAATTTATAGACAGATTTTGCTGTGGAGGCGATTTTATGTTCTACGAATTCAAGCACTCGCTGTCGGCCGATTATTTTCTCGTGGAAAAAGGCGAAAATTTCGATTATCCGGCGCATATGCACCACTGCTTCGAGTTTCTCTGTGTGCTCGACGGTGAGATGTGCGTCGAAGTCGACGACCTGCAATACACGCTCGGAGCCGGAGACGCGCTGCTTATTTTCCCGAATCAGATTCATTCAATGCGCACGCCGACAGAGTCGCGGCACATACTCTGCCTGTTCTCGCCGAAGCTCGTGAACGCGTATACCGAAAAGACCTCCTCGCAAATACCGGTTGACAATCTGTTTCAACCTGATAAATTCTACATAGACAAGCTCGATAGCTTTACCGAGAAGCGAGGTATATTCGAGACAAAGGGATTGCTATATTCGCTCTGCGGTTGCTTTGACGAGCACGCGGTTCTGCGCGAATCAGCGGTTGGCTCGAATATGCTGCTATACGACATATTCAAATTTATTGAGCAAAACTTCAAATCTGAATGCACGCTTGCCGCACTCGCTCGGTCGACCGGTTACGACTACAGCTACCTGTCCCGATATTTCCGTCAGACGGTCGGCATTTCCTACAGCGAATATGTGATACAGTACAAAATCAGCCGCGCTTGCTATCTATTACAGAGCAGCGAAGCGACGATTCTTGACATATCGAGCGACTGCGGGTTCAACTCACTGCGCAGCTTCAACCGTAATTTCCGCCTGCAGCTCGGAATTCCGCCGGCAGAATACCGCCGTCGCTTCCGTGGCGCGAAATCGGGCAGGGGAGATAGTGACAAAAAGCATATTAGCGAGGATCCGGCTGACGTTGTAATTACCGACGAAGATGTGTGATCGAAATTCAGCTGACTGCGACAACCTATAATATTCCGACGACAATACAAAAAACCGCACCGATATTCGGTGCGGTCGTTATAATCAGTGATGATTACTTCAGCTCTACAGTAGCTCCTGCTTCGGTGAGCTTGGTCTTGAGAGCCTCTGCATCCTCCTTGGATGCGCCTTCCTTGACAGTCTTCGGAGCGCCCTCGACAAGATCCTTTGCGTCCTTCAGACCGAGACCGGTAACTTCGCGGACAACCTTGATAACTGCGAGCTTGTTTGCGCCAGCGCCAGTGAGGACGACGTCGAACTCGGTCTTTTCCTCAGCTGCCTCAGCTGCGGGAGCTGCCGCGCCTGCAACTGCTACAGGAGCCGCGGATACGCCGAATTCCTCCTCGAGTGCCTTTACGAGATCAGCGAGCTCAAGGATGGTAAGGGTTTTGATATCTTCTAAGATTTTAGTGGTCTTTTCGTTAGCCATTTTAATTAACCTCCTGAAATAAAATGTTTTTGAATTCGCAGTATTTCACTGCGTTGGTGTCGGTCATGCTGCCGACATAATAAAATCGATATCACAACTTTATTATAAAGCTGTTATTACGACTTTAGTGTAAGCGTTCTTTTAATTACGCTTCCGCGGGAGTGTCGGCGGTGCCGTTCTCCTTGTCGATCTTCGCCTGAAGCACGTATGCAAGACCATACAGCGACTTCTGGAGCGAACCGAGCATTTTTCCGACGAGCATCGGCTTCGGCGGAATAGCCGCGAGCTCTTCAACTCCCTTTTTGTCAAGCACTTCGCCGTCGACGAAACCGCCCTTGAGTTCAAAGGTTTCGATCTTGTCGGCATAGTCCTTAAGAATCTTCGCGGGTGCGACCGGGTCGTCAGTACCGATAGCGATTGCGGTCATGCCCTCGAGCACCTTCTTCAGATCACCGTAGCCGGCTGCTTCGCAGGCTCTGCCGGTGAGGGTGTTCTTGATGACCGAATATTCGACGTTGGCTTTGCGCAGCTCGGCGCGAAGCTTAGTGTCGTCCGCAACGGTGATACCCGAATAGTTGACGATAACGCCCGCGCTTGCAGCCTTGATTTTTTCGGTAAGCTCGCTGACTGCCTGCTGCTTTACGGCGAGTATTTTCTCACTTGGCATGGTGTTCACCTCCTGATATAAACAAAAAATCCTTCGTCCGGACCAACTCCGAGCAAAGGACTGACACAGCTTTTGACCGCGAAAAAACGCGGCTTGAAATATCAGTCTCATCCTCGGCAGGATTCTTTACCCGGCTTGCGCCTAACCTGTGGTCTTAGGACTCAACAATAGATAGTATACCATACAATTATGGGTTTGTCAATAGATTTTAGAAAAAAAGTTTGGAAAAATATGAAGAAAATCCGGAAACCGTGTATGCGTCCGAGCGCGGATGTCAGTGGGCATGGGAATCGAGGGTTTGACCGCGGCAGACAAAACAGTAAGTCCGTGTCGAACCTATCGCGGCTATAGCTCGGCAGACAAAACAGCAAGTCCGTGTCGAACCTATCGCGGCTATAGCTTCGGCAGACAAAACAGCCTGCCCGGATTGACATCATCGCGGTTTTCATCCGAGTGCGGAATGTATCGCTCGCAGCGCGCAATACAAGAGCTCACATTCGGTCGCGCCCTTTTTTCGCAGATTCAGCTCAATACCGCTGACCTGATGAAAGGCGCGGAAGGCTTTGTCAGGTATGCTCTGCACAAGCTCTCCGCTTTTCACAAGCTCGGCGAGCGACTCATATGACCCTGTCGACTGAATCGCCCAGCGCGGCGTGTTCGTGAGACTGCGCAGCCAGAACGCGAATTTATAATTATAATCGTCCTGCGTCAGCGCGATTATTCGCTCCGGCGTCAACGGCGACAGCGACTGCCAGTCGAAGTTGAACGGTCCGACAAAGCCGCCGCCGAATTCACGCGGCTTTTTAAATGTGATTTGCTCGTCAATGTCACACATCAAGCGGTAGCAGTTCGCGACCGAACGGCGCGCGGTTTCGAGTCTATCGGCAGTCTGCCACGTATGCGTAAGTCCGAGCAGCTCGATGTGATTCGCGCCGGGAAAGCGAGCACATGGCTTGTAATAGCGCTTGCCGCCTGATTTTATTGTGAAATCTTCGACCGAGGTATAGCATAGTGACGCGAAAACCTGCTCCCAAGCAAGCGATATCTCGTCACGAAGCGGAGACTTTGATTCGGAATATCCGGCTCTCGCGAGGATTTTCGCGACTACGGCGCGGTTGCCGCCGCGACCGTCAGCGTCGAGCGCGTCGCCGCCGCGAAAGGTCGATTTGTGATTCAACATCATGTCAGAGTCGGTCAGCGCACTGACGGCGCGAGCTATGACCTGATTATCAGGCTCGATGCCCGAATCGAGCAGCTTTGTGATTATACAGTCAAATCCGTTGTTGCCATGCAGCTCACAGCCGAGCCAGCCGTCGGCGTGCTGTAAGGCCAGCAGCTTTTTGATATTGGGCTGCTCGAATATCAACGCTTGTAAATTAAGCATATCGGGCGAGCTACGATCGCAGTCCATAAAATCGCGCCTGACCAGATATTTGATTGACGGTGCGCCTTTGTCAAGCAGAAATTCAAGCTCGGATTCAAAATCATTATAAAACATACTCGACCTCGCTATTCGGGCGGGAATCTGTCGACTCCCGCCCGGATTTGTTGAAATCTTTCCGACTGCCGGATGATTAGAAATCATTCCGACGTCTCTCTATAAACCGCGTTTATTACATTCCCTCATAAACCGCGTTTATTCCATTTCCTCGAAAAACTCGAGCAGCTCGTCGTAATACTTTATAGCCGAAGATGAGTTTTTAGCGTAATACGACTCAAAGTCCTTGCTCTTGTTGGTGTAGATTATCGTCTGGAAGTAGAACGACATACCCTTCCAGCCGTCGTATACATAACCAAAGTCAAATATACGGCTGTCGACAATCATGTCGAGCATCTGCACCGACTCGTCGTCATACGCGTATTTGGTCTTGAGCGCGACCTCATAATATGCCGGGAAGACTATCTTGTAGCTCTCGGCGTTGAGCGCCTCGGTTATGATGCCGACAAAATCAAGGTCCTGCACCGACTTCGGTATCGCGAGCGCGGCGTGGTAGCCGTCTACCATTGTGTAGTAATCCTCCTGCGCCTCGTCGTACTTCGGGTAGGGAAGAATACCGTATTCAGTCGACTTGTCGCGGAAGTAGTTGATTGTCATGTCGAGCGTGCCGGCAGTCATCAGCGTCATGTTCTCCTTAAACGATATCGCGCCGATGTAGTGGATGACATCATCGGCAGACGACGTGACCATCGACTGGTCGAATTTGCGCGCTGTGCAGACACCCTCCGACTCATAGCAGAGCTGGTAGAGCTTTTCGATTATGTTGTTGGTCTTTTCGGTCTTGTAGACGAGCTCGGGTATACCCTGCGCGTTTTTCTGCATGACCTTGCCGCCGCATGACCAGAGGTAGGTATTGAGCGCGCTCTGCATCTGCTGCGTCATACCGTAGTAGTCCTCTTCGTCGCGCTCACCGTTGCCGTTCAGATCCTCGTAGATATCCTTTGTGACCTGCATTACGTAGTCAATCGTCCATTTGCCGTCCCAGACTACATCATACAAATCCTCGATTTTATATGTCTCGGCGTCGGTCTTGTCATAGAAATAGCAGTAGGTCGCGGCGAGACTCGACAGCGCGAGGTCGCCGACCGCGATCAGCGCCTTGTCGTCGCCGTAGGTGAGGTCGTTGGTCGTGCTCGGCGACCACCACGGCTTCGAAAAATCGATGTGAGGAATGTCATACCAGTTCATATACAACCCTTGCATGATTGATGAACCGAGCTGCACTACATGGCAAGCTACAAGCTGGAATGTGTCGTCGCCGGCCATGATAGCGGTGTTGGCGAAAGTTACGAGCTCGGCTTGAGTAGGTTGACTCATTACATCAAGTGTAACATTAAAGCGTTCCGATACCTTTTCGTTGCGCTCATACACAGCGTCATTGATGACGTCACCGTCATAGCCCTCTGAGAAAACGTCAGCTTTATGCTGGTCGTAGGTAAGTATCGTGTAGGTCTGGCCTTCAAAGTCCTTATCAGGCAGCTCGTCATCGACCGCGAGGCGCGCGTCCTCGGGGCTCAATGTCGTCTCCTCCGCAGTTGTGTCGGCAGATGTAGTCTCATCACCGGAGGGTTCGGGCGCTCCGCAAGCGAAAGTACTCGCCGCAAAGGAGGACAGCAACAGCAGCGAAATGAATTGCTTTGTACCTTTTGACATAAATTCACATTCCTTTCCGGGTTATAGATTAATTCAATAGTCAGTATAACATACAAATATGAACATGGTGTGAATATGTCAAAATAAATGAATGCAATTTCAAAAAAATCAAGGCTTATTTGAATAATGATTGCGAATTCTCTTTACAACTGCGAACTATCGTGATTCGGTCTATTTATAACAGTCAATTATCCGAGATTAATCGAATCGAATATGCTCTTTACTTGTATAAGTTTCACATTGTCGAAGCTCGCCGGCTTGCGTTCGAGGTTGCGGGCAGGGACTATGATTTTACGGAATCCGAGCCGAACCGCTTCGCTCACGCGCTGCTCGAAATTGCGTACCGCACGGCACTCGCCGGCGAGCCCTATCTCACCGATCGCGATGAGGTCGTCCGCTACCGGCTCGTCCTTGATTGACGATATCAGCGCGAGCGCGACCGCGAGGTCGGACGCCGGCTCATCGATATGCAGACCTCCGATGACATTGAGGTAGACGTCGTTTATCGAGAAACGGTATCCGAGCCGTTTTTCGAGCACGGCGAGAATCAAGCACATCCGGTTGTAATCGATGCCGTTCGACGTGCGGCGCGGAGAGGGATAGGAGGTCTGCGCGACGAGCGCCTGCACCTCGGCGATAATCGGGCGGGTTCCCTCCATGACGCAGACAGCGCAGTTTCCGGATACTCCGGTCGGGCGACCGGACAACAGAGCTTCGGACGGGTTCGTGACCTCCTCAAGTCCGGCGTCGGACATTTCGAACATACCGATTTCGTTTGTCGAGCCGAAACGGTTCTTGATTGCGCGGATTATACGGTAGGAGCGGAGCTTATCGCCCTCAAAATATAAGACGGCGTCGACCATATGCTCGAGCACCTTTGGTCCGGCGATACCCCCCTCTTTATTTACATGACCGACCATGATGACCGAGATATTTTCGTTTTTAGCTTTTGATATGAACGCGAGCGCCGATTCGCGCACCTGTGCGATGCTGCCCGGCGCGCTGGCGATATGCTCGTCGTACATTGTCTGGATAGAGTCGACGATGATGATGTCCGGCTTCACGTCGGATGTGCGCGAAAGTATGCGCTCGACATTTGTATCTGTCAATACATACAAGGTTTTGCCGTGGACACCGAGCCGCTCGGCGCGCAGCTTCAGCTGCCCCTGCGACTCCTCGCCCGAGACGTATAACACGCGGCGTTCGGTATTTTCGGTCGGTTTACACAAGCTGGACGAAATCTGTAAAAGCAGGGTCGATTTGCCGATACCCGGCTCTCCGGCGAGCAGCACGACCGACCCCTGCACGAGTCCGCCGCCGAGCACGCGGTCAAGCTCGCTCATACCGGTCGGCTGGCGGATGACGTCCGGCAGCGACAGCTCGTCGAATCTGACCGGCGAGCTCTCGGTTTCGGGGGATATGCGTTTTATTGTCCGTTTCGGAAGCTCGGTCTCGGGCTGCGCTTCGGTTTCTTCCATGGTATTCCATTTGCCGCAGGACGGGCATTTGCCGTACCATTTCGCCGAGCTGTAGCCGCACTCGGAGCAGATAAAAGTGGTTTTTGGTTTCATTGATTTTTCTCCGGTTGGGGGTGGAGTTATTAGTTAGGAGTTAGGAGTTAGGAGTGAGGAGTTATGGTGCAAAAATTTCCTTCGGAAATTTTTGTTCATTTTTTAGTTGGAAGTGGGGAGTGGGGGAGTGACGGGGGATATTTGATGTCTGCGGGAGATGGAGTGACTGAGTGGCGGGAATATTTTGATGTCTGAAATGGCAGCTGACGAGGGGAGCTGCGCCCAGGGGACGGCGGATTTCGGGGGACATATAAAGTATACCACATTGTTGCCGGCGCGTCAACCGCAAATGTATGATTTATGTATTTTTGCATTGACAAATGCCGGACGGCGTGATATGATATTTATATAAAATCAAATCGGAGAATCAATATGAATGTTCTGCGTTCAAACTGCACGCCGCACCCGATAAGGAGCGCGCCGCTGCACATACACGACTGCTGGGAGATAATACTGAACCTCAGCGGGCACAATATATCCCGTATAGACGGCAGGGATTACGACATTGCCGCGCAGGATGTGATGGTGATACCGCCATTTGTCGAGCACGGAGGCTTTGCCGAGGGAGGCGAGACCTATACGGACATATACATCGCCGCCGAACGGCTCGATTTCGACTCGGTCGAGGTCGTTCACGATTACGACGGCAGCCTTGAGCCGCTTTTTTTCATGATTATGAAGCTCACTGCCGAGAAAGAGGCGAACTACGAAGCCATCGCGGACAGCCTGCTCGAGGCGGTGGTGCAGTATATTAAAAAGTATCTGGGCGTGCGCTACCGCTATCCGTTTGTCGCCGAATTCAAGAATCAGCTGTTTCGTAAGATATCCGACTGCGAGTTTGACGTCACTGAAAATATCCGCGCGCTCGGCTACAATCCCGACTATTTTCGCCGCTGCTTTTTAAGCGACACCGGCACGACTCCGCTCGGTTATCTGACGTCGCTGCGAATTGGCGAGGCGAAAAAGCTGCTCGCACAGTCGTATATGACGGTAGCCGAGGTCGCGGCGCGCTGCGGATATGCCGACAGCGGGTATTTTTCGAAGAAATTCCGCGCCGCCATCGGTATGTCTCCGACCGAATATATGAAAACTGCATTAAAATCTAACGCCGAGAGCGAAAAGAATAGAGAATTGTGAAAATTTAAAATACCTCTTGACAAAGCCTGCCGAATATGATATAATATTACCTGTTGAAGGGAGCAATCCCAAATACAAATGCGAGAGTGGCGGAACTGGCAGACGCGCACGTTTGAGGGGCGTGTGGTTCTTACCATACGGGTTCAAGTCCCGTTTCTCGCACCAGCGCGTCCGGCATCCGGACGCGCTTTTTTCATAAATTGTTTGATGAATTAACTTAATGCACTTTGCGGATCGCGGCGGAATTTTCTGCACATTATTTTGTCCTGTCGGCATATGACGGCAGGAACTCCTGTCGGTACATGACCGCACAGAATCCCGCTGGAAGATGACCGCGCAGTACATCGTAAATCCTGCCGTTTTCGGCTTCAGATAAACATGAAAGGAAGCCCTCGCAGCGCGGGGGCGTTGAAACTACAATGTCAGACAAAATCATATTGACCGGCGACCGTCCTACCGGCAAGCTGCACATCGGACATTACGTCGGCTCGCTGCGCGGTCGCGTCGAGCTCCAGAATTCGGGCGAATACAAGAAGATATTCATAATGATCGCCGACGCGCAGGCGCTTACCGA
>CAJFKR010000046.1 GCA_904386005.1 Candidatus Flemingiibacterium merdigallinarum | reverse complement strand
TGACACGAAATGCACAGCCGCGGAATCCACCGGCACAGAATACACAGTCGATTCCGCCGATACATAATGCACAGCCGCAAAGCCGCCCCCCGCAGAGCGCGCGGCAGATACTTTCGGCGGTGTCCGACTCGATTGCCGCCGCGGGGCTGACTATGCTTAAAATCTGCGCGTTCGCGGTATTTTTCGGCGTCGTCGGCGAGCTGTCGTCGGCGGCGCTGACCCGAATCGCGGGTCATTTCGGGTATGCGGGCGACAAGCTGTCTGCCATTTTCGCCTGCCTGTGCGAGCTGACGCTCGCGAGCCGGCTCTGCGCCGAGCTCAGTCCGGCTTTGTCAATTCCACTGTGCAGCTTCGCCGCCGGCATTGCCGGAATGTCCGTGCATATGCAGACAGCCGCGGTAGTCGGCGAAATCCCGCTCGGCCGCTACTTCATCGCCAAAACCGCGCAGGGCGTACTCGCCGCGTCACTGTCCGCTCTTTTTTGCTATATCGCGCGGATACTCTGACAATATGTAAATTTTACAGAAAAAAGACAATAAAATATCTGCCTAAGGCATTGTAAATCGGCGAGATTTGTTGTATAATATTTGTAACAGACATAAAGCCGCGGCTTTTTCAAACCGAAGGCCGTATTTTGGTCGTCACCGCGGCTATGACTTGGGAAAAAACGAAAAATACATTTAAAATTTGTAGAAAAATAAATCGATATTATGGTATCGATTGGATTTTATATCGTATTTTTTGTCGCCTAAGTATATATTTCAAATTGAGGTGAAAATATGGCACAAACCTTCCGCGGCGGCATTCACATTGACGAGCACAAGAATACGCGTCACTGCATAATCGAAAAGCTCCCGCCGCCCAAAAGCGTAGCCATACCGATGTCGATGCACATCGGAGTGCCCGCCGAGCCGATAGTCAAGGCGGGCGACAGGGTCGACCGCGGTCAGCTGATCGCGAGGGTTGACAAAGGGCTCGGTATCCCGCACCACGCGAGCGTCTCGGGCAAAGTCAAGGAGATTGTCGAGAAAAACTCGGCGACCGGACAAAAGGTGAAAACGGTCGTGATCGAAAACGACGGCGAGGGCCGGCTCTCGTCCGAAATACATCCGTGGGAGAAAAAGCTCGCCGACACCACGACCGAAGAAATAATCGAGATCGTCCGCGCGGCGGGCATATCCGGCATGGGCGGCGCGACCTTCCCGACATACGCGAAGATCCAGTCGGCGCTCGGTCGTGTCGAGCACATAATAGTCAACTGCGCCGAGTGCGAGCCGTACATCACGGCGAACCACCGGCTGCTTCTCGAAAATCCCGACGCGGTCATAAACGGACTGAAGATACTGCTGAAAGCCTTTTCGCTGCGAGAGGGGATAATTGCGGTCGAGGACAACAAGCTCGACGCGATAAACAAGCTCGAGGAGCGGCTCGCCGGCTCGGACATCGTCAAGGTGCGCGTCCTTAAAACCAAGTACCCGCAGGGCGACGAGCGTCAGCTGATATACGCGCTGACCGGACGCGAGCTGCCGGCGGGCAAGCTGCCGGCTGACGTCGGCTGCTGCGTATTCAACGCCGAGACCTGCGCGGCGATATTCAGCGCGTTCGTCAACGGTATGCCGCTTATCGAGCGGATAGTCACAGTCGACGGCGACTGTATTGTCACGCCGAAGAACCTGCTTGTGCCGATCGGCACGTCCTATCTCGATCTTATCGAATACTGCGGCGGGCTCAAGCGCGACGTCAAGAAAATAGTGAGCGGCGGTCCGATGATGGGTATCGCTCAGTGGGACAAGGAGGGCGTCGTCACGAAGGGCACGTCGGCGATACTCGTATTGTCCGCCGCCGCCGAGAACCGCTTCGGGCTCGAGCCGAACTGCATACACTGCGGGCGCTGCGTGCGCGGCTGCCCGATGCACCTGATGCCGAATTACCTCGCGCAGTTTGCAAGACAGGAGCGGCTGGACGAGTGCGAACAGTTCGACGTACTGAGCTGCGTCGAGTGCGGCAGCTGCTCTTACAGCTGTCCGGCGCACGTGCCGATTGTGCAGTATATCCGCGCGGCAAAGGGTCAGATAAACGACCGAAAGCGCGCGATGGCCGCGGCTCTCAACGAAAGCCGCAAACAGTGAAAGCTCTGTCTTCAGGGAATTTCTAAAAATACAAAAGATCCGTGGAAAAAGCAAATCGATGCCCATGGTATCGTTATATTTTTCCTTCATACCGTATTTTCAGAGGTTACCTTTACAATAACGAAAGGAATGGTCATAGCCATGGACGACAAAAGGTCGAGAACCAACGACGAAAACAACGCCGCGCCGGCTCCGACTTCGCCCGACGATATGAGCTCAGGCTCGGACGCCGCCGACGCCGATACATTGCCGGACATAAAGCTGCCGGACGAGCCGAGGTCGGAAACCGACGACACGCTTCCCGACATCCCGATGCCGGCCGAATCGGATAAAGCGGGCGAGCCGCCGAAATCGGGCGAGTCAAAAGTATCCGTCAAGCCCGAAACGAATGAAGCGGACAAGCCGCCGAAATCGGACAAACCGCCGAAAGCGGGCGAGCCGCCGAAATCGGACAAGCCTGTAAAATCCGACAAGTCTGAAAACGCCGGCACATCCGACAGGTCGGGAAAAACCGACAGCGGCGACAGCTCTGACAAATCCGATAAAACGGACAAGTCAAATACATCTGACAAGTCGGGAAAAAACGAAAATACTGTTACATCTGACAAACCCGCGAATCCGGACAAGCCCGCAAAACCGGACAAGCCGGACAAACCCGCAAAACCGGACAAATCGGACGCGAGGGCGGACAGCTCCGACTGGCGTCATCATCTCCCGCCGCTTCTGACCGTGTCGCCGTCTCCGCATATACGCACCGAGGATACGACCCGCTCGATTATGATCGACGTATGTATCGCGCTCATGCCCGCGCTGATATGGGCGATATTCGTGTTCGGCTTCCGCGCGCTGACTCTGACGCTCATATCGGTCGTGTTCGCGGTGCTGTCCGAGTTTGCATACCAGAAGCTGACGCATCGTCAGGTGACAATTTCCGATTTCTCCGCGGTAGTCACCGGAATCCTGCTCGCGTTCAATCTGCCGGTCGCACTTCCGCTCTGGATGCCGGCAATCGGCGCGATATTCGCGATAATCGTTGTAAAGCAGCTGTTCGGCGGAATCGGCAAGAACTTCGTCAACCCCGCGCTGGCGGCAAGAGTATTTCTGCTCGCGTGGCCGTCGCATATGAGCGCGTTCACTTCGCCCGGCGAGAAGCTGTCGCCCATCGCGATCTCGGTTTCGTCTGACGCGGTCGCGTCCGCGACCCCGCTCGCGTCCCTAAAGAACGGGACGATACCAAAAACGTCGCTTTTCGACATGATAATCGGCTACGAGGGCGGCTGTATCGGCGAGGTGTCGGCACTGCTGCTCACCGCGGGATTCATCTATTTGCTCTACCGCAGAATTGTCACCTGGCACATACCGGTCGCATATATCGGCACGGTGCTCGCGCTGACCATACTGTTTTCGAAAAACTCGCTGACCTATGATTTCGCGCTCGGCGAAATCTTTTCGGGCGGTCTCTTCCTCGGCGCGATCTTCATGGCGACCGACTACACGACCTCACCGGTGACAGTCACCGGACGCCTGATATACGGCGTGGGCTGCGGGCTTCTCACTGTGTTCATACGCTATTTCGGAGGATATCCCGAGGGCGTGTCATTCTCAATTCTCATAATGAATCTGCTCGTATGGTACCTTGACCGCTATACGAAGCCATTAAAATTCGGAGGTGCGGCAAATGGCAAAGCCGGAAAAGAATCAGACGGAAAATAACGCTGTCGGGACGAACGGCCGGCAGGAAGCCGCCGACGGCTTTGATATGAAATTCATCGGAATTATCACGCTCAAGCTGTTTTTGATCTGCACAATCACCGCTTCCCTGCTTGCCGGAGTCAACGCGCTGACCGCGGATCGGATCGCGGAGAATCTCGAGCTCGAAAAGACTAATGCCATCGCCGCGATTTTCCCGAACGCCGACGAGAACCAAAAGCTCGAGACTCTGCCCGAGGGGGTAGCCGGTCTGTATCTCGTCCTGTCGGACGGCGATCTGCTGGGCTACGCGGCGGAGGTGACTCCGCTCGGCTTCGGCGGCGATATGAATATCATGGTCGGCGTGAACGCCGACGGCACGGTCGCGGGAATCAAGATAGTCTCGCATTCGGAGACCCCGGGGCTCGGAAACCGGGTCGAGGACGCCGACTACCTGTCGCAGTACACCGGCAAATCCGGACCGCTGACGCTCGGCGATAGAATCGACGCGATAACCGGCTCGACCGTGTCGTCGAAAGCCGTGCTCGATGGCGTGAATACCGCGCTCGACGCGTATTCGTCGATATTTACCGAAAACGATGTGATTGCCGGAGGTGCCGAATGAGTTACAGCATTAAGGATTTCAAGCGGCAGCTCGCGGACGGACTGCTCGACAAAAACCCCGTGCTCGCGCAGATGCTCGGTATGTGCTCGACGCTCGCGGTAACGACGTCGATTGCGAACGCGGTCGGCATGGGGCTTGCCGTCACCGCGGTGCTTGCCTGCTCGAATGTCTTCATCTCGCTGCTGCGAAAAATCATCCCGCAGCAGATACGCATAGCCTCGTATATTGTAATAATCTCGGGCTTTGTGACGGCAGTGCAGCTCCTGATACAGGCGTTTCTGCCCGAGCTTGACCGGACGCTCGGACTGTTTATCCCGCTCATTGTCGTCAACTGCATAATCCTCGCGCGCGCCGAATCGTTCGCGTCGAAGAATCCGGTGCTGCCGTCGGCGGTCGACGGCGTCGTCATGGGAATCGGCTACACTGTCGCGCTCATATTGCTCGCGGCGATACGCGAGCTGCTCGGAGCGGGCACTCTGCTCGGATACCGCGTCATGCCCGATTCGTTCGAGCCGGCTATAATCTTCATCCTGCCGTCGGGCGCGTTCCTGACGCTCGGATTTTTGATCGCGGCGGCGAACTTCATCGCCGAAAAGCGCCGTCAGCGCGCCGCGAAGGCGGTCGCCGCTGACAACGATGACATTGACAATGCAAGCACTGATAATGCAGGTATTGACAATACGGGTACTGACAATGCAGGCATTGACAATGAAAACATTGATAACGAAAGCGGCGAGGAGGGAGATAAATAATGAACACGGAGTATCTCATTAACATACTTCTCCTCATGCTGTCGGCGGTACTCGTCGAGAACTACATCTTCGTGCAGTTTCTCGGCATCTGCCCCTTCCTCGGAGTATCCGAAAAGCCGGATACCGCGCTCGGAATGGGCTTCGCGGTCATATTCGTAATGACGCTGTCGAGCGCCGCCACCTGGCTCATCTACTACTTCATACTCGTGCCGTTCGGACTCGAATATCTCGAGACGATCGCGTTCATCCTGATTATAGCCGCGCTCGTGCAGTTTATCGAGATGTTTCTGCGCAAATTCGTTCCCGCTCTGTACGGCGCGCTCGGTATCTACCTGCCGCTGATCACCACCAACTGCGCGGTGCTCGGCGCGGCGCTCATCAACATTCAGGAGGGCTACGACTTTCTCGAGTCGCTCGCGTACGGCTTCTCGTCGGCGGTCGGCTTCACGCTTGCCATAGTCATCTTCGCCGGAGTGCGCGTTCGAATATCCTTTGCCGACCCGCCGAAGGTCTTCCGCGGAATCCCGATTGCGATGATTGCCGCCGGACTTATCGCGATGGCCTTCTCGGGCTTTTCGGGAATGTCGTTTTAAGCGGTATAATACAGGCTGAAAGCTGATCGGCGGGGTATCTGCTGAATTTTCACGGATATCTCAAGCAGGTCACGCAGTTATTACGAAAGGTACGGTCATAAACGAAATGGACGCTGTAAAGAATATACTGTTCGCGCTCATGTGGTTCGCGATACTCGGCGGAGTGCTCGGAGCCGCGCTCGCCTTCGCCGCGAAGCTGTTCGCGGTCAAGGTCGACGAGCGCATACCTAAGATACAGGAGAAGCTCCCGGGCGCAAACTGCGGCGGCTGCGGATACGCGGGCTGCGCGGCGCTCGCCGAGGCGATAGTCAAGGGCGAGGCGAAACCGTCCGCCTGTGTGGTCGGCGGCGACGCGGTCGCGGCCGAGGTCGCGGCGATTATGGGAGTCGCGGCTGAAAAAACCAAGCGTATGCGCGCGCAGGTCATGTGCTCGGGCACGGCAGAGTACGCGAAGAAGAAATATGTCTATGAGGGCGCGCCCGACTGCATCGCGGCGACAAAGCTCGGCGGCGGAGACAAGCTCTGCCCGAACGGCTGTATCGGACTCGGCACCTGCGTGTCGGTCTGCACGTTCAACGCGATAAAGATAGAAAACGGAATCGCCGCGGTCGACTACGAAAAATGTCAGGGCTGCGGCAAATGCACCGAAGCCTGCCCGAAGCATATAATCAAGCTGATACCCTACGACGCCGCGCACTGGGTCGGCTGTATGTCGGTCGACAAGGGCGCGATTACGCGCTCTTACTGCGAGGTCGGCTGCATCAGCTGCCGTCTCTGCGAGAAGAACTGTCCGTCGGGCGCGATCACGGTCAACGACTTCGTCGCGTCTATCGACTACGACAAGTGTACGCAGTGCGGAATCTGCGTCGAGAAATGCCCGAGAAAGATAATCTGGTCGGACAAGGCGCAAAAGAAAATCGGCGTCACCATCGACAACGAGGATTTCGACCCGCCGAGAAGCAAGTCGAACAAGTCGGAGAGGTCGAATTGATACGGCTATACACATCGGGCTGCCGGACTGAATACAGCGAGCATGACTCAGGAGTCATGCTCGCTCTCCACGCTCTGCGGCAATGCTTCGGTGAGGTCTGCCCCGAGCTGTTCAGCCGAGGGGATATCCTGCGCTACGCCGAGACGGGCAAGCCGTATGTCGGAGTCGGCAGCGGAATGTATGTCAGCATCTCGCACTCGCACGGTCTGTGCGCGGCGGCGGTATCGGACAGCGAGGTCGGAGTCGACATTGAGTATATCGACCCGAACCGTCCGGTCGAACGGCTGAAACGGCTCGCCAAGCGCTTTTTTTCGGCGGATGAGCTGGCGTATATAAAAGCCGAAGCCGATGCGGGGGACGCTGTTCTTCCCGAACGCTTCTTCGAGGTCTGGTGCGCGAAGGAGAGCTATGTCAAATACACCGGCGACGGTCTGTCCGGACTTGGCGGCTTCTCGATATTCGGTCTGCCGGTCGAGATAACGCGGCTGCGGGTTTCAGACGCAAACGGCAATAGCTATGCCTGCGCGATCTGCTCTGCCGAGCGCGCGGAGATCTCGCCGATATATGTCGAGGTTGGTCGGATTATATGACGCCGCGGTTAATTTCGTCAAAGCTATTGCTTTATCGACAGTTTTGAGGTATAATATCATTAACAGAATTATACTGTCGAAATTTGCGGTGGTCAGCCAACGACGCCGCTTCGCCGACCAAGCCCCACAAGGGGGAGAAAGGAAGCACTCGTCACGGCGGTCACGCGGCGACAAGCCGCAAAATAAAAATCCGCCGCCGCGATTGCGATGAATACAAATGAGCACACTTCACATTATCGACCACCCGCTTATTACGCACAAGCTGTCAATCATGCGCGACAAGGAGACCGGCTCCAAGGACTTCCGCCAGCTGCTCAATGAAATATCGATGCTGATGGGCTACGAGCTGACGCGCGACCTGCCGCTCGAGGACGTCGAGATCGAGACTCCGGTCGCGAAAATGACGGCTAAGACGATATCCGGCAAGAAGCTCGCTATAGTTCCGATCCTGCGCGCCGGACTTGGCATGGTGGACGGACTTTTGAGTCTCGTTCCGGTCGCCAAGGTCGGACACATCGGACTCTACCGCGACCCCGACACGCATATGCCGGTCGAGTACTACTGCAAGCTGCCGTTCGACATCGAGGAGCGCATTACTATCGTAGTCGACCCGATGCTCGCTACCGGCGGAAGCTCGTCCGACGCGCTGACTATGCTGAAGGACAAGGGCTGCCGCACGCTCAAGCTGATGTGCCTTGTCGCCGCTCCCGAGGGAGTGAAGAAGGTGCAGGAGGATCACCCCGACGTCGACATCTACACCGCCGCGCTCGACGAGCGTCTCAACGAGCACGCGTACATCGTCCCCGGTCTCGGCGACGCGGGAGACAGGCTGTTTGGAACGAAATAAATTGCTGGCGAAAACTTTTCCCAAAGGTTTATCTGGCATTTTGAAATAGGTTATTTCTAAAAGATACATAAAAATCCGTGGGTAAAGTGAATCGATGCCAATGCTATTGATTCATCTTTTCCTTCATAATCGTATTTTTTAGAGCTTACCAACAACCACTGAACAGAATACACAGCGGCAGAGTTGTGTATTCTGTTTTGATTCGAAAGGGAAACATGCGAACGCTATATATAACCAAAAACGACGCGGGTCAGAGACTCGACAAATTCCTCACGAAAGCCGTGAAGGCGCTGCCGAAGTCGCTCTTGTACAAATTCATACGCACGAAGAAAATCAAGGTCAACCGAAAGCGCGCCGATATCGGATATATGCTGTGTGAGGGCGACAGCGTCGAGCTGTTCATTTCGGACGAATTCTTCGCCGAGAACGCCGCCGACACCGCGTTCACACATCTGACGCCCCACCTCGATATCGTATACGAGGACGAGAACATTCTGCTCGTCGACAAGCAGCCGGGTATTATCGTACATTCGGACGACAACGAGGAGATAAACACGCTGATTAGTCACATCAAAGCCTACCTCTACCGCAAGGGCGAATACGACCCGGCGAGCGAGCAGTCGTTCGCGCCGTCGCTCTGCAACCGCATCGACCGCAACACCGGCGGTATCGTCATCGCCGCGAAGAACGCCGCCGCGCTGCGCGTGATGAACGAAAAGATACGCGCCGACGAGCTGTCGAAATACTATCTCTGCGCGGTACACGGGCACATGGAAAAGCGCGCGGACACGCTGACCGGTTACCTAAAAAAGGACTCGGACAACAACATCGTCGACATTATCCGTGAAGCCCGCCCCGGGTACAAGAAAATAATAACCAAGTATCGCGTCGTCGCCGAGCGGAATAGTCTGTCGCTGCTCGAGGTCGAGCTGGTCACCGGACGCACGCATCAGATTCGCGCGCACCTCGCGTCGATAGGACACCCGCTGCTCGGCGACGGAAAGTACGGCGTGAACCGCGACGACAAGAAACGCGGCTACAAGTTTCAGGCATTATACGCGTTCCGGCTCGAATTCAGGTTTAAGAGCGACGGCGGAATCCTCAGCTATCTCAATGGCAGACGCTTCGAGGTCGACCGGAATAAAATCTGGTTTCTCGGCGAATTCTGACTGTAATATGCGCCGGCGCAATCCTGTGCGAAGTGGATTGCGCCGTTTTTCTGTTTTACAGTTGGTAACATTTACAGCTTGTCATGTTCACATAAATATGATATAATATGCGCGTACCCTCGAAAGGAGGATCCGATGTGCCGAAGATAAAATTGCTTGACCGAATGGCGGCGGCTTCCCTGCGCATTATGCTGCTGATATTGACGCTGCTCGCCGTCCTATTGAACCTGCTACTCGAAATTCTCGGTAGACACTCGATATCGGAAGGCTTTATCTACCTTTTCACACACCCGATATTGTTTTTATATAATTCGCTGATAATATTATTTACCCTGTCGCTTTGTTTGATAGTCAAAAAACGTCTGATACTGCTGCTTATAATATCCGGAGTCTGGATAGGGCTCGGCGTGACAAATTTCATTCTGCTTATTTCGCGTTCGTCCCCGCTTTCGGCTATAGACTTCCTGATAGCGCCCGACGCGCTCGGACTTGTGACAATCTATCTGTCTGTCATTCAGATTATTGGGATTGTACTGTTTATTTTGGCGTTTATCGCGCTGATTGTTTTTCTGTACATCTGCTGTCCGAAAAGCCGGATTATATATCACAAGTCGATCGCCGCTATGTCTGTAATTGGAATCGCGGTATTCGGAGCTACTGTGTTTGCGACCGAAACTCACGCGATCAATATCGGAGACGGCGAGCTTGCGGATATATATAACGATTACGGCTTCGCGTATTGTTTTACGCGCAGCCTTATGTCGCACGGCGTTGAAAAGCCGGAGGATTACGACCATGAAACGCTCGGCGAGCTGCTTGAGTCACTCGCTCCCGACGATACCGACGAGCCTCAAAAGCCGACCGACAGCGAAACTTCGCCGCCCGACAGCGGGACCGACATATCAGACGAGCCGTCCGAACCCGAAGAAATCCTGCCGAATATAATTTACATACAGCTTGAATCATTCCTGGACGTGAATTATCTCAAAGAACTTGAATTCTCGGAGAATCCGATACCGACCTTTACAAAGCTCAAGGCTGAGGGCGTGTCGGGCTTCCTGAGTGTGAAGAATGTCGGCGGCGGCACCGCGAACACCGAGTTTGAGATTTTGACCGGAATGAACCTCGACCACTTCGGCTTCGGCGAATATCCGTACACGACTATATTGAAATCGCGTGCCTGCGAGAGCATAGCGTACAATCTGAAACGGCTCGGCTACGGCACGCACGCGCTCCACAATCACACCGCGACCTTCTACGACCGCAATGTCGCGTATGCGAACCTCGGCTTCGACAGCTTTACTCCGGTCGAGATGATGACCGATGTGCGGTACAATCAGCTTGGCTGGGAATGTGACGACGTGCTGACCGGAGAGATTCTTTCGGCGCTCGATTCTACCGATGGACCTGACTATGTGTTTGGCGTCACAGTGCAGGGTCACGGCAAATACCCGAGCGAGCCGCTCGATGAAGATGAGCTTGTCGCGAGCGGATACAATCTCAAAAACGCGTTCGAGGACGATATCGTGAAGGTTTACGGTATATCCGACCCGCAGCTGCTTAATGAATACACCTACTATGTCAACCAGCTCCGCGAGACCGACGAGTTTATTTCCGACCTGCTTGACGCGCTGACCGAGCGCGGCGAACCCTGCGTCGTGGTATTATACGGCGACCACCTGCCCGCGCTTGCGCTCGACGAGGACGATTTGTCCGAGGGAAACCTGTATCAGACCGAATATGTTATCTGGACGAATACTGAGCTTGTCGGACTTGACAGCGACATTGCGGCAGCTGACAGCGAGAATATTGCTGACAGCCAAAATCCAGCTGAAAGCGAAAATACTCCGAGCACCGGAGATGACAATACCGATGCTGACAATAACGTCGCGGCTGACAGCGAAACGGATATGTATACCGGCGTCAACCAATATGACCTTGACCTCGAAGCGTATATGCTGTCGGCGTATGTGCAGCAGCTCTGCGGATTCTCGGAGGGAGACATAACGCGGCTGCATCAGAGCGAGCTTGAAAGCGGTACGTCAATGGACGAGGAACTGCGTATGCTCGAATACGCGCAGCTTTACGACGATTTTGAGCAGCCGGTATTTGAGACGACCGATATGGTATTCGGTACCCGACCGGTCATAGTAAACGACTGGAATCTGTCCGGCAACACGCTGTATATCACCGGCGAGGGATTCAATAAATACAGTCGGGTGAAGCTCGGAGTTCTGTTCAAGCCGACGGTGTATGTCGACGAACACACACTCAAGGTCGAAAATATCTACTTCTATGACGGAACGCCCGAGGTCGTGCAGTGCGCGGACGACGGCACCGAGCTGGCAGCGGCAGTTTTTATACCGGAAACCGAATAATCTTACAACGGAGAATTTTCTCCGTTGTTTTTTTATTTTGCTATTGACAAATCGGCGAGAGTGTGATATACTATATATCGCAGTACGATATATAGTATCGCGATATATAGCGATGCGAAATATAGCGATGCGAAATATCGCGATGCGATATAAATATCACAACGATCAGGGGGATGTATAGTGGATCAGCACATAAGGAAAGTGTATGTTCCGATGACCGAGACGGCTTTCTATATCCTTTTTTGCCTGCGTCAGCCGAATCACGGCTACGGGGTTGTGCAGACGGTTGACCGAATGACCGACGGCGAGGTGAAGCTCGCGCCGGGCACGATGTACGGCAGCCTCGCGAAAATGGAAAAGGACGGGGTCATACGCTTTGTGAGCGAGGAGGACAAACGCAAGCTCTACGAATTGACCGAGCTGGGGCGCGAGCTGCTGGAGCTGGAATTTAAACGAATCGAACGATTATACCGAGCGGTGCGGGAGGTAAATGATGAGAAGCAAGACTGAAAAAAGACAAAATGCAAATAGTAAAGTCGAGATAAAATATTTTTCGATAGTCGATTATGACAAGGAGCAGGAATATCTGCGCAGGATGCACAAATCGGGCTGGAAGCTTACACGGGTGTCGGGCATATGCGTATATCATTTCGAGAAATGCGAGCCGGAGGATGTGATATACCAGCTCGACTACAATCAGGAGGGTATTGAACACAAGAGCGAATATTTGCAGCTGTTTGCCGACTGCGGATGGGAGTATATACAGGATTATGTCGGTTACAGCTATTTCCGCAAGCCGGCTGCAACGGCGGGCAGCGACGAGATCTTCTGCGACGACGAATCGCGGCGCGAGATGCTCCGCAGGGTTTTCACAGGCAGGTTGCTTCCTTTGGCGGTGATATTCGGAATTTTGCTGCTGCCGCAATTTATATCGGTTATGTTCGTAGAGCGTGATTATGTAGCCGGAGTGATTTTAGGGGTGATGGTCGGTCTGTATATCGCGATATTCGCTGCGTTCGCTATCAAGTATGTCGGATATATGCGAAAGAAATGACAGCGGTAAAATGATAAAATATCAACACCAAAGCCCCTCTTCGTTTATATACCGGAGAGGGGTAGGCTGTTTTAATTGAAGTTTATTTATCTGTCAGTTTCTTTACAGCGGCAATCGATGCAAACAACTTCGGTCGGCTTCACAGCCCCGCGTAATAGATACACAGCGCGGCGCGGAAGGTGACGTCGCAGAGCCGGCGGGTCTCGCTCTTCCAGTCGACCTCGAGCTGCTGCCCGCTGTAAGTGCTTATACCGCGCAGCTGCTCCTCGTCGACCTCGGCACGGCAGATTCCGTCCGAGTCGAGCGCTTCATATAGCCGCGCGACCTCATTGTTGAACGAACTGACAGTATGTTCGGTGCTGACAGTATATTCCATGTTACCAGTCAGTACCGCGCTGACTCCGGATATCGTCCGTCTGACAATCCGCGCCTGTTCTCACGACCGGTCGGCAATCACAAACACATACTCGCCGCCGCCGAGAGTACCGACCTCGGGTATGTTGGTTTCGGCGGTGACGCCCGCCGGAATTGACAGCGACAGCTTGATTTTCCCGTTCTCGCGCCGCCATTCAACAACGACACGACCATTTTTAGTCTCAAAGCTGCCGCGCGCCCAGTCGAGCGACTTCACAAACGCCGGCTCAACGCGGATTATGTGCTCGCGCGAATTGACGCTCTGTTCGGATACAACCGCACACGTATACGTGTGCGTGTATATTCCCGGGTGGTCGTACAGTCCGAACAGCCGCTCGTCCTGACGGATTCCGAGCAGCGTGTTGTGGAACCACGCGATCGGGCAGGAATACATATGGTGATTGCGCGATTCGTCGTCGTACCACATCTCGTATAGGGTCGTCGCTCCGCTCTTGAACCATTCGCGGTAGGACGGGAAGCCGTCGGCGCAGATAAGGCGCAGTCCCTCATCCTCGAAGCCGCAGATGTCGCAGGCGGGCAGCAGATACTGCATACCGAGCATTCCGACGTGTATGTGCCAGTCGTATTTCTCAAAGGTTTCGTAAAACTGCGCTTTCAGCGGTTCGAGGTCGTCGTATATACCCAGAGCTATTACCATCGCGCAGGCGGTCTGCTCGGTCAGATTCAGCCGACCGTCGGGCTGCAGATACGCGCGGCGGAAATTGTTTGTATAGTATTGTTCGCGTTCATCAAGACGAATAACGTCGTCGGCTTTGCCGAGCAGCTCCGCCGCGAGCTTGGCTATGCGCAGGAACTTTATTACAAGCAGTGTCGTCGTGAATTCGAGCGGCACGGGTGTCGGATTGTCGGCTGAGAATGGTCCCGCCCAGTCGGAGAGACCGTAGGAGACGAGCCCACCGTCGATTTCCTTTGTATTGAGGAACTCGAAGTGGCGCAGCATATACGGATACGCCTGCATCAGCAATACCGGAGAGCCGGTATACTGATATATCCGCGCCGGTATCTCGAACATGATTCCGGTCGATACCGGACCCGAGCCCCACTCATAGCCCCAGCCGGCGGTCGGTACGATACCCGGCAGGTCGCCATCCGGCTTCATCGCGTCATATATGTCTTGCATCCACTTTTGGTAGAAGCGGGTCATATCGAAATTCTGTATCATCTGCTCGCAGGAGGCCTGCGCGTCGTTGCACCAGCCGAGCTTCTCGCGCGTCGGGCAGTCGGTGACCATGTTGAATAGATTCGACAGGGTCGACAGCTTCGCGAAGCGATATATACGGTTGAGCGTGTCGTCCGAGCACTCGAAGTCGCCGAGCGGTTTCACCGCCTGATGTACGAATATCGCCTGAACGTCAGAGGCGGACGGCTCGGTGACAAAGCCGTCGATTATCGCGTAGCGGAAGCCGTAATAGGAGAACGACGGCTTCCACGAAAATGATTTGCCGTTTGTGTACAGCACCGAGAACTGTGTCTCGCCGTCGCGGTAAAACTCAGATATGCGGTTGTCGCGGCGCGTGCCGTCCGGATTTATCTGCTCGGCGTAGACTATGTGCAGCTTCGTTCCGGTCGGCTGATTTGCCGTTATGCGCACGTAGCCCGACATATTCTGTCCGAAGTCAAAGACATACGCGCCGTCGACATTCTTTGTGAGCGACACGCACTCATAAACCTTGTCCTCGCGTATCGGCTCGCAGGGATATTCGCGCAGTTCTCCGCCGGGCGAGCTCGCGTATACCGCGGGTATCCAGCCCGAGTCGTCAAATTCGGGCTTCATCCAGTCGACCGCGAGCCGACTGTCGAATATCTCGCCGAGCCGCAGCTGATTGAAGGTGCAGGGTGTGGACTCGATATCCGAAAGCCAGTCGCCGTCGCTGACGATATAGTCGGTGCGGTCAATATAGCGCAGCTCAAGGCAGAAGCAGAGCTTCGGCGAGTCGCGCCAAGAAGCTTCGTTGAAGTTCCACGGAGTGTGCAGCGACTCGTTGAAATAGCCGTTTCCGAGCATCGCGGCGGCGACATTCTCGCCCTCATTAAGCAGGATAGTCACATCGTAGCTCGTATACCAGAGCGTCTTGGTGTATTCGGAGAAGGCCGAGACGAAGCGGTCGTCGCTCACGCGGCGACCGTTCAGATAGAGCTCGCCGATGCCGAGCGCCGAGACCTCGAGCCGCGCCTCGAGCAGTCCGGAACCGACGGTGAAATGCCGTCTGAACATCGGCGCGGGCGAGTCATAGCTGAACTCGGGATTGTATTCGGCGGGATGCTTTATGTATTTGCAATTCTTTATTGTGACATATGATTTATCCATGTCTCTAACCTCTGCTTTCAAATTTAACTTTGAATTTAGTTCCGTCAGGTATCAAGCGCAGCGAATTCTCGCCGAGTATGAACATCGCGCCGTCCACACGGAGAAAATAGTTCATGCCGTTGTGGCTGTATTTGATGGTCGCAGTGTCAGTCTGCGACAGGGTCGTGTCGGCATAGCTGTTGACATTCATACGCAGCTCGACTCCGACGGCGCCGGTATCGATGTCGATTCCCGTCTCGCCCATCAGAGCTTCGGCGGCGTGACCGTCGAGGTCGAACACAACGCGCAGCCGACCGTCCGCGTTTTCGCTCGCGGCAATACCGCCGTCAAGCAGTCTGCCCGCCGAGTCGGTGAACGCGAGCATCGCGCGGATGTCGTTTCCGCTCCAGCGGTAGCCGTCGAGCAGCGGCAGCGCGTCGTAGTCAGCCGTGTTTCCGCAAGACGGAGTGTCGTAGTAGCGCTCGGTGTAATCTTCGTCGAAACCGAACATATCGCGTATGCCGAGCCTGCCGGCTTCACGGTACCAGTTGACGCGGTAGTTTTTGCAGTTGTACCAGACCGACTGCCTCCCCTCGCCCTTCCAGTCGGAGAGCGCGGACATGGCGGTCGGCGGAGTCGAGGCGAATTTCGACTTGAACCACTTTCCGGTGTCGCACAGCTTCATCACCTCGATTTTGCCGGCGTTGACCAAAGCCATCAGCTTTTCGTACTGCATTTTCAGCCCGGGCGCGATATTCTTCCACGTGAACGAATTCTCCTGTCCGGTCTGACAGTAGGCAAAGCCGAGCGACTCGTTTTCGTATATCGTGTCGAAATACCAGTCGACCCAGTCGGGATTCGCGCCGCAGCCCCAGGTCGGTTCGAGCGTCATGACGTGCTGGAGCGCGGACGGGTTATAGTGCTCGTCGAAGCCGTCGTCGTACTGATAGATCGGGTCGGGACCGAGCATTTTGAATATCGGCGTCGCGACCTGTTTATCTTCTGTCTGCGCAGGCAGGAACATATTCCTTTTGCTCGGGTAGTAGCCCTGATTGTAGTAGCCGCCCCAGAGCGTGTAGCCGTCGGTGCCGTACTGCTCCTTGCAGACGCAGACGGCGTCGAGTCCGTATTTTTCGGACATATATTCTACCGAGCGGCTGTCGATGAGCCACGAACCGACCGATTTCGGCAAGCAGCCGAAAACCTCGCGGAACTTCTCCATGATGAGGTCGATCAGTCGATAACGCTCGTCCGGAGTGTACGCCATCAGCATATCGGGGTCGACGTGCCAGTCCCAGTCGCAGCCCGGGCGACCGCGCCACTCGATTCCGGCGCGCTCGACAAGCTCGCGGCAGAGCTCGAGCCAGA
This sequence comes from Candidatus Flemingiibacterium merdigallinarum, assembly GCA_904386005.1. GTDB lineage: Bacteria > Bacillota > Clostridia > Oscillospirales > CAG-272 > Flemingiibacterium > Flemingiibacterium merdigallinarum. Next base: position 6,910 of record CAJFKR010000046.1, on the reverse strand, counting down.
CGCCGACCTCGATTCGCGAGTCGCCGGCGCTGTCCAGAAGCGGGGCGGTATATTCGGGCTTTACCAGCGCGTCATATTGCAGCAGGAAGGTACAGGGCAGCGGGTAGGAGCGCGCCAACTCGAGCTCCTGCAGGTAGGTATCGAGTAGCTCGCGCGCGTCGACGCGGAAGTCGGCGGCGCGGACGAAATTGACGATATTTGCGATATTTCCAGTCATAACAGTGACAGCCTTTCTTCGGTATTTGTAATACAAATCTCACGTACAGCTGTCAGCAATGCAATTCGGTCTCGCCGGCAGCCGTACGCTTCGATTATATCACATTAATTTGACAGAGTCAATAGAAAGCGGCAGAATCGAAAATATTTGTACCGGATTTATCATATCGCGAAGAAAAGGCGGAGCCTCGTCAGCCTTTCGCATTTCGGACAATGTCGGAACAATTTAAATAAAGCTTTATTCAAGCGTTATTTTGTTGTACTGCGGCGAGCCCTCCATGTACATATTCCGCGCGTACCAGTCGCCGTACATCGGCACCGACTGCGGTCCCCAATGGCTCCAGATTCCGAACTTCACATTTCGAAACCACTGCGGGCAGGTATATTCGTAAAGCGATTCGAACGAAGCGGCAAATTTCTTGGTCATGGTTTTGTACCTCACTTCTATCTATATGGGAGCGCGTAATTTTACTTCCCCTGTCAAATCCGCGAAAGTTTTCGCGGATTTGAGGTTTTACAAATTTCGAGTTGACAGTGAATTAGATATGGACGCTTGTTCCGCTGACTTACTCTAAATTATATAGTTGTGTTCATATGACGCGGCTACATAGACAGCTCTCCTGACTGCACTAAAACTCCTGACTCTACATGGCACAGAAATAATTTATGCGCGGATATGATCAAGTCTGCATATACTCACAGCGTCACTCCGTCCTTGAATATCGCGATATCTCGGTAGCCGTTGACCTCGTTTCGGGTCTGGGCGCCGTTTGCCACTGACAGCACATAGTCGAGCAGCCGGTCGGTCAACTCGTCGAAGCCAATACCGTCGAGTATCGGCGACGCGTCGAAGTCTATCCAGTGCGGCTTCTTCGCCGCGAGACGCGCGTTTGTCGATATCTTGACCGTCGGCACGGGCGCGCCGAGCGGCGTTCCGCGTCCGGTCGTGAACAGGATTATCTGGCAGCCCGCCGCGGTAAGATTTGTCACCGCGACCATGTCGTTGCCCGGACCGTCGAGTAGATACAGTCCGCCGCCCGAAATGCTATCCGCCGCCGCATCGCCTGATATGCCGAGCTTGATAACGCCGCGCACCGGCGAGCTGCCGCTCTTTTGCGTGCAGCCGAGCGACTTCTCCTCGAGCGTAGTTATGCCGCCCGCCTTGTTGCCCGGAGAGGGATTTTCGTATATGACCTGTCCGTGCGACTCGAAATAGCGTTTGAAATTGTTGATAAGCGACACGATGTCGTCGAAAACCTCGCGGCTCTCGGCGCGCGCCATAAGCAGAGTCTCCGCGCCGAACATCTCGGGCACCTCGGTCATGACCGCGCAGCCGCCGTGCGAGATCAGCCGGTCGGAGAATCTGCCGACAAGAGGATTAGCGGTGATGCCCGAATAGCCGTCCGAGCCGCCGCATTTCAGTCCGACGCGCAGCTTCGAGGTCGGACAGGGTACGCGAACATCGTCGGCCATGACGGCTTTCAGCTCGTCGGTCAGCTCAAGACCGGCGGCTATCTCGTCGCCGCAGTCCTGACAGACCAGAAATTTCACGCGGCGCGAGTCATAATCGCCGAGCATTGACACAAAGCTGTCCATCGTGTTGTTCTCGCAGCCCAGCCCGACTACCAGCACGCCGCCGGCGTTCGGGTGCTTTACAAGACCGCGCAGAATCTCTTGTGTATTGAGGTGGTCGTCGCCGAGCTGCGAGCAGCCGTAGGGGTGCGTATACACATAGCCGCCGGCGGCTTCGGCGATTTTTTTCGCCGTCTCGTTGACACAGCCGACCGTAGGTATCACCCAAAGCTCGTTTCGCACTCCGACACTGCCGTCGTATCGCTGATAGCCGTCAAAATACAGCTCGCCGCGCGAAACAAGCTCGCAGGCGACCGGCTCGTATGTATACGAGAGCGTCGTGTCGAGATTGGTTTTCAGATTGTCGGTGTGGACAGTCTCGTCCTTTTTGATGTCACGTGTCGCGTGACCAATCGGACAGCCGTATTTTATCACGGTCTCGCCTTTTTTGATGTCGCGCTTTGCTTTCTTGTGTCCGGTGTCGAGGTCGACCTCGACGTTGTCGGACGGGTGTATTGTCAGAGTACGCATTTGAACCATTCCTCGCAGGGTCTGTTCATTATAGTCTCATAGAACGGCGCGGCAGTCTCATAAAAGCAGGTGATGTCTTGATCCCACAGCTCGACCGCGGCGAGTATGTCGTAAAACGACGCCGACTTCATGAACTCCATTATCTCGGGAGAATCGTTCGGCTCGCCCTTTTTGTAGAAGGCTGCCAGCGCGGCTATCGAGAAGCACAGCGCCTTCGGGTTCTTGCCGAACTTCTCGCGGTATTCGAGCATTGTCGGCAGGACGCGCACCTTGAATTTCGAAACCGAGTTGAGCGCGATTGACAAGAGCATATGCTTTATGTAGGGATTTTCGAACCGCTCGAACACCGCCTTCGCGAATTCGCGGTTGTCGTCGGTGTCGCCGATTGTCGGCAGAATCTCGCCGAGCACAGCCGCCTCGAGGAAGGCGCGAGTTGTCTTGTCGCGCATACATTCGCCGACCGTGCGCAGTCCGTACAGGTACGCTCCAAGTACCATAGATGTGTGCGCTCCGTTTAGTATGCGCACCTTGCGCTTCTTGTACGGGTCGACATTGTCGGTCCAGACTACGTTGATTCCGGCTTTCTTGAACGGCAGCTCAGCTTCAAAGTTGCCCTCGATCACCCACAGATGGAAAATCTCGGCGGTGTCTATCATCTTGTCGCCCGGGCAGAGGGCAGACAGCTCGGCACGCTCGCTTTCCTCCTTCGGATAGCCGGTGCAGATGCGGTCGACGAGCGTCGAGCAGAAGTGATTTTCCTTTTCTATCCACTCACGGAAGCCGTCGCCCAGCTGCCACAGGTCGCAGTATTTCAGCACGCAGTCGCGCAGCGCGTCGCCGTTGCGGTCGATAAGCTCGCAGGACAGGATTATGAAGCCGGGCAGTCCGAGCTGATAGCGGCGCCACAGCAGCGCGGTCAGCTTCGCCGGAAAGGATTTCGGCGGCTTGTCGTCGAGCTTTTCGACTCCGAGATATTCGATTCCGGCTTCGGTCGTATTAGAGGTTATCACGCGCATATCCGGATTTTCGGCGAGCGCGAGATAGGCGTCATAGTCGGTGTAGGGGTTTATCGCGCGGGAAATCGAGTGAATTTCGGTTCGCTCGCAGACCTCGCGTCCGCCCTCGATTCCGCGCAGGAACAGGTTATACACGCCCCTCTGTGCGTTCAGCGTGTCGCAAAGCCCCTCGGGGATAGGCTGAACGACGACGACCTTTCCGTCGTACAGTCCCGATTTATTCAAAATATCAAAGAATTTGTCGACAAAGCTGCGAAGAAATCCGCCCTCGCCAAACTGTATCACGGTTTCGCGGCAGCGTGAGTTATTCATATTTGCGCTTCCTTTCATTATTAAAATAATTATGAGATTATAAAGTGATTTTAGTATTTTCTATATGTCGATACCGCAAAAATGTTAATCGATTAATGCAAAACCATTATACACGCATTCATAGCTTTTGTCAATACCAAAAGTAGAAAATTGCCGCGCGAATTTTATATGCGTCGGTGAGCTGCTCAATTTTTCGCTCTGCACACCGATTTGCCCAAGCGAAGCTCGGTCGGGATGCGTATCGCCTTGTTTTGCATTATCTCGCCGGAAATCAGCGAAAGCAGTGTGTCGGCCGCGGCGCGACCGATCTCGTACACCCGTTGTACGACTACTGTCAGCGGCGGATTGACGGCGCGCGCGACCAGCTCGCAGTCGAATCCGATGAACGAGATATCGCGCCCCAGCGTCAGTCCCGACTCCGAGAGCGCGTTGAGCGCGCCGATGGTAAGCTCGTTGTTCGTCGCGAATATCGCGGTGGGCGGCTCCGGAAGCGCGAGCAGCTCACGCGTCATTCTGTAACCCGATTCGATATAGTAGGGACCGCTTCTGATGTATTCGCCGCGCAGTTCGATATTGTTCGCGGCACAGGCGGCGAGAAAGCCCGAGCGCCGCTCTATCGGCGTATAGTTTGAGTCGGGACCGAGCAGCAGTCCGATTTTTTTATGTCCGGCGGAAATCAGCGACTCCGCCGCTCCGTACGCGGCGGAAACATTGTCCGACATAACGCAGCAGCACGAGCCTATCCCCGACATACGGTAGATAAGCACCACCGGCAGTCCGTCGAGGTTGCGGACAAAATCCGACGCGGCGGAACAGGGTACGGCGATAAGCCCGTCGATTTTCTTGCGGCGCAGAAAGTCGAGCTTGCGTCCTTCGCGCTCGACGTCGGAGTGACAGATGCAGACGAGCGTACTGTATCCGGCGGCGTCCAGAACCTCGTCGACGCTCGAAATAATCGACGTGAAAAACAGGTTGTCAAGCTCGGGCAGAATTACGCCGACCGTCATGGATTTGTTTGTGCGAAGTCCGCGCGCGAAGTCGTTGGGGTGGTAATTTAGTTCCCTCACCGCGGCGTCGATAGCTTTGGCGTTGTCCTCGCGCACCTTGACGCCGTTCAGATATTTTGAAACTGTCGCGGTCGACACGCCGGCGAGACGCGCGACCTCGCTGATATTCGGCATAGAATTTTCTCCTTAATCGATATTATGTCAATAGCCGATTGTAAAATGCGAACTTGTTTGCTTTCACTGGGGGAGACCCTTTTGAAAAAGGGTCTCCCCCAGACCCCCACCCGAAAACTTTTAACAATTTGGGTTGTGGCATGATTGTTAAAACTGCTCAGATATATTATTTCTGCTTATCGTCAGATACCACAGAGATGCGCCGCCTTAGGCAGGTTCGTCCGAAGGACGAAACTGCTGGGACCACTGCTTCCCAACCGGCGGCTTGGTTTTTACGTGGTTGCTTGAAATTTATATTGTTTGCTTAATTATATTGTTATAATTACATCGGACTAACTTATTTATATGAATCGTCAGAAACTACAGTTGTGCGCCGCTTTCGCAGAATCGTCCGCGGGACGATTCTGCTGGGGACACCCTTCCCCAAGCAGCGGCTTAATGCGTGCGAATTTTATTGCTTTTTACGACTTTTACAATAGGCTAAGATTTTATGTCAAGCCGGTTTCTATTCCGGCGATCTATATGTAATGATATCACAAATGACGCTTATTTTCAAGTAGGATGGTAAAATATTCACAATTCGATTCGATACAGGCTTGACAAAAACTGGTTTGTGTGCTATACTGATGTTAATCGATTAACGTTCGGAGCAGCGTGATTATTGAATCATATAGAAATAAATTTTCAAACAGAGAGGACTTTGCCGCGGCAGAGTTATGGTCATATTTTATGAAAACAATGGCTACATATTTTCAGAACAGCGCAGACAAGCCGCTTTGTTATGGCGAGGTCGAAATAGACTCAAGAAAGCGGCGCAGACTGCGCGGCGAGCCCGAGCTCGAGGGCGTGCTTTGCGAAACGGCGTTCGTCGGCTTCTGCGGCACCGATTTCGAGCTTATGCACATGGGTATGCGCGGCGAACTCGACAAGAAATTCCCAGAGGGCAGAAACCGTCTGATAAACGGTCACGAAGGCGTCGTATACGTGCCGTCGCAGCAGCGTTTCGTGGTAGTGCTGATTCGTGGCGTCGACAGCTATGACCCGACCCGCTTCACCGAGGGCGAGACTTATTTCGAATACGGCTGCGACGGCGCGGACGGTCTGTTCTCCGACTGCAACTACTACAATCCGGATATGCTGCTGCCGATTCCGGACGGATACGTCAAGGACGGAAAAATCTCGCTCGAAGCGGCGAAAAAGCTGGTATTTTCCGACCCGTACGCGTGTATGCTGTTCCAGCTCGAACGCATGGAGGATCTTGGCGAGGCGCAGAATTTCCGCGTTGAGATGGCAAAACGCAAGTGCGGAGAGGTCGAAGCGCGCCGTGAGGCAAAGCATCATATTTTCGACAATGTAGTCATATTCGGTCTCGGCACGACCGGTATGTTCATCGGCGACCTTATTAAGCGGAAGTATCCGCACGCGAATATTGTCTTTGTCGCGAGAAGTCCCGAGTCGTCGCCGAAGGTGCGGTTTGCGCTGTCGGTCGCGCCGGCGAAATATGTTCAGAGTGTCGGTAACGACAAGGCGGCGCTCGCAAAGAAGATTACCGACGCGCTCGGCGGCAAGGCAAGCCTGTTCATCGGCACGTCGGGCAGCTCGGTCGAGCACGAGGTCGCGCTGAAATACGGCGTCCTCGGCTGCAACGGCATATACAACAGCTTCTCGCTCGGACCGAAGATTTCGTTCGACACGATGCCGTTCGGATTCCAGAATCATCTGATTTTCGGCTCGATCAACTTACGTCAGAGCCACATGGAGGAAGCGATAGGACTGCTGCTAAAGAGCCGCTACAACGAGATTGTATCGCTGATTGACCGGGACGAGTTCACCGCCGACCCAATTTCAGCGTACAACGATATAATATACTCGAAAGGTGCTCCGCTCAAGACGGCGGTCATCTGGAACAAGCAATATATTGATTCCGAAAATTGACACAGTCGGAATTGTATTGACAAAATCAGAATTGATATTGACAAAATCACACGGCAACAGCATTTACTTTTTACCGGAAGAATGATATAATAGTAACATGGAAATAGAAAACTTAAAAAAGACAATAATCACGATAAGGGAACCGAG
>CAJFKR010000045.1 GCA_904386005.1 Candidatus Flemingiibacterium merdigallinarum | reverse complement strand
CATCTTTATCAGCGGCGGTACCGGCTCGGGCAAGACCACATTCTTGAACGCGCTCTCGAATTTCATCCCGCAGTCCGAGCGTGTGATTACGATCGAGGACTCAGCCGAATTGCAGATACGGCACATACCGAATCTCGTGCGGCTTGAGACCCGAAACGCCACCGCCGGAGCGGGAGCCATCACGATGCGCGACTTAATAAAGTCGTCGCTGCGTATGCGCCCCGACCGGATCATCGTCGGCGAGGTGCGCGGCGCCGAGGCGCTCGATATGCTTCAGGCGATGAACACCGGACATGACGGCTCGATATCGACCGGTCACGCGAATACCGCCGAGGACATGATCAGCCGTCTTGAGACTATGGTATTGCAGGGCGCGGCTGGTCTGCCGATCGAGGCGATAAGCCAGCAGATCGCGTCGGCTGTCGACATCATCATCCACCTGTCGCGTATGCGCGACGGTTCGAGAAAGACGCTCACTATCACCGAGGTCGAGAGCTACAACCGCGCTGACCACTCGATCAAGCTGAATCCGCTGTTCGAGTTTGTCGATGAGGACCCGACGAGCTCGAAGGTCGTCGGAACTCTGCGCCGGACGCAAAATCAGATGGCGCATCCCGAGAAGTTCCGCGCCGCGGGAATAATAAATTATCTGTAATCAACCAACCGCCAATACCTAATACCTTATAACTAATAACTAACAACTAACAACTAACAAGGTGTCACAAATGCCGATATATTATAAATGTTCGCTTAAGCCGTATATACATATACTCGCGTATATCATCTGTTCGCTTATCGCATCGGTCGTGATGTATATATTCTATCACTTGATTTTCGTGTCGCTTGTACTCGGCTTTCTGCTTGGAATTTACCTCGAGCGGATGTACGCGGCGTCGACTGTGAAGCGGCGTATGCGCGCGCTTCGGCTGCAATTCCGAGCGTTTCTCGAATCAATGAGCGTCGCGACTCGCGCCGGCTCGACGTCGGTGCGCGCGCTCGAATTCGCGCTGAATGAACTGAAAATTTCCTACCGCCCCGACTCTGATATCGTAGTCGAAATCGAAAATATCATTAACCGCTACGAAAAAGGCGGTATCGCGCTGAGCGTTTTGTTCAATGACTTCGCTTGGCGCAGCGGGCTCGAGGACATCAAGAGCTTCGCGTCGATATATGAGGTCATCGAGGGCAAAAACTACCGAATCAGCGATATCCTGACCGAAACGAGCGAAATAATCGGTGATAAAATCGAGATCGAGCAGGAGATCGAGACGACGATAACCTCGGCGAAATCCGAGACATATATGATGCTGCTCATGCCGATAATCATCGTGCTCGCGATGTCGTTCATGGGCGGCGAGCTGCTCGAGGCGCTGTTCGAGACGACGCGCGGTCATCTCGCCGCGACCGCGTCGCTTGTGCTGTTCGTGTTATCGTATATACTCGCGGTCCGCGCGAGCGACATCAATATCTGACAGGAGAGCGGAATATGTTTATTAGCCTGATAATCGGCAGCGTGTTCTGCGCTGTGTTTATACTGTTGTTTCTGAGCGCGGACAGCAATATGACCGAACGGCTGCGCTCGACGCTCGTTTCGAATGAACTCGAAATGGTCGAGAACCTCGATATTGAACTCAAGCTGCTTGTCTCAAAAATCAATGAAGAGAAGCGTGTCAGTCGCAACGAAAAGTCCGACCCGGTGCTGATACGGCGCGGCAAGCGGCTGAAAGCCAAAAAGGACGCCGCCGCGAAACGCGCAGACGCGCTCAACAAAAACGGAGTCGGCATACTCGACCTGCCGCCGCTCGCCGGATACCGAGTGTCGGCGATACTCGGGCTTGACAACAACAACGACTTTGTCGCGAAAATATACAATAAATGTATGCAGTTCAAGGAAAAGCAGGAGGTCGCCGACTATACCGCGTATATAGTTTCGTCGCTCATCGGAAACCTGCTGCTCGGCGCGGCAATGCTGTTCATCGGCGTCGGCATCGGGCTTGCAATGGGGCTTGGAACGAAAAGTCTGGTCGTCGGAGTCGTGCTGTTCGCGATATTCGCTCTGCTCGGATATGTGCCGTACGACGCGGTCAACTCCGAGATCAAGAAACGCGCCGAGTCAATCGAGCACGACTTCCCGCGCGTCGTGTCGAAGCTCGCGCTGCTGACCGTATCCGGAATCGAGACAATGCGCGCGTGGAATCTCGTCGCGTCGAGCGACACCGCGGTTTTGTACAATGAAATGCAGCGGGTCAACATCGATCTTGCGCACAACGTCAACCACGCCGAGGCGTTCACCCGCTTCATCAAGCGCTGCGCGAATCCCTACACGACCAAGCTCGCGACCGCGATATTGCAGAATTACACGATGGGCAACGCCGAGATTGTCAAGGTGCTGCGCGAGCTCAACGCCGAGAGCTGGGCCGAATACAAGCACAGCGCGAGACGCAAGGGCGAGCTTATCTCGACCAAGCTCATGATACCGACCCTGCTACTCTTCGCGGGGATACTCATTCTGGTTATTGTTCCGGTCGTCGGCGGCTTCAATATCTGACGACACGGATGATAATATATACAAACTTGTGGAGGTAAATACAATGAATCTGTTTACACGCGCCTACATCTCGATGAAGACCCGCGCGCTCAAGTTCAAGGAAGACTTGAAGTCGGATGAGCGCGGTGTGTCCGCGATAGTCGCGACGATACTCATACTGCTGATAGTTGTACTTATGGCGGCGGTGTTCTGGGATACCATTTCGAAGTGGTTCTCTGATACTATGAAGAAGATATTCGATACCGCTGATCCGAATCAGTTCAATGAAGGCGATCTCGGCGGCAACTGATTACGCGGTATGTCATATTCAGCCGGATACGGTATCACCGTATCCGGCATATCATGAAGAGAGGGAAGCATATTATGCGGCATTTCGGTATATTTCATAAGGATGAGCGCGGGCTTGCGATAGTTGAAGCCACTATACTTCTGCCGGTCTGCATCATTATGGTAGCCGCCGTATATTATGCTTCTATTTTCATGTGCCAAAAAGCGAATATGCAGGCGAACCTGCAAAACGCGCTGATATATTACAAGAACACCGCGTCGGACACTTATGTCGAAGCCTCGCCGAATATGGCGTACAAGCGCGAGGGGCAAAAAATAGACGCGGACGGCAGCTCATTTACGGCTCCGGTCGAGCTGTTTCCCTACCGATTTTTCGGCTTCGCGTTCGACAGCAGCGACTTCGAGAGCTTCTTTCGCTCAATGGCGGGGTATATGTTCTTCGACACCGGCGACAACATCACTATAACTTCGAATTCGCATAATTACATAATATACAAAACAATAACCGCGACCGCGACGCAGGAGGTTAGACCGGCGATAAGCCTGTCGCTCGTCGGCGTGCCGAACAGCTTCACATTGACTGTGACCGGAGAGGCGGTCGTGACCGACGCGGACGACTTCATACGCAACGTCGATTTCGCGGTTGACCTTGTCAGCGACACCAAGCTCGGCGAGCTCGCCGGTAATGTCGCCGAGAAAGCCGAGTCGCTTTACTCGTCATTCCGCGAGAAATTCGGACTTGACTGACAGCAGACCTGATATCGGAGGGCAACTATGAAAAAATATAAAAAGCGCCGCGATGGTCAGCGCGGCTCGATAACGGTATTGGTGACGCTGATATTGGTGCCGACAATAGTCGTGAACAGCTTTTTCGTCGACCTCGCGCGGCTCAAGCTCTGGGGAAATCAGGCGGTCATGACCGCTGACAGTTACGCTTCGTCGGTGCTGTCGGTATACGACAATCTACTCAAGGATTTGTACGGTCTGTTCGCGATATCGCAGACCGACGAGGGCAAGGAGGCGCTCGACGCGCTCGACGACTATGTAAAGTCTACCTTCAATCCGAATGAAAATACAATAACCTGGAATCATCTGAATTCGCTGCTCGGCGAGACGAGCTACAGCGGATTCATGCCATATAAAGACGCCGAGGTCGAGCTTAGCTACACGCCCTGTGACGGAGCGACGCTCGGCGATACGGCGGTGCTGTCGACACAGATCGGAGATTTCATGCGCTTCCGCATCGTGCAGGCGGTGCTCGGTGACGGTGAGTCACTGGTCGACGCTATTGACCAGATCAAAAATATGGAGAAAAACGCTGACGCTATCGACAAAAAGACCGACTTCGACGACGCGGTCAGCGACTTACTCGAGCGCGCGCGGGAATATTACGAAATTGTCGAAAAGCTCGCGCCCTATCCCGAATTCATCAAAGCAGTAAACAAGGCGCGCGACAATGCGATAACTAAATTTGACGAAATCACGAATTCGGATTCGTACAAGGTCTGGGCTGAATACGAGGGTAACAAGGAGAGCATCGACGACGCGGTCGACAAGCGGAGCAACCTTAAAAAAGGGGAGAAGCTGTCAAGCGAGGAGGAGCGGCTCTGCGAAATATACGACCGCTATTCGGCTGACAGCGAGGCGCGCAAAAATAAGCTGAAGCAGCGCTTTAACGACGCGATTGACGAGTACGAATCAAGTCTTGAATCCGACCCGGTCGACTTCGACAATTTTGACAGTCTGTGCGCCGATCTGAAGAAAAAAGCGATTGAGGTCGGGGCGAAGTATGAGACGGTGAAGAATAAACGCGACGAGCTCGAAGCCGTGCTCAATGACCCGGGCGTATCCGAGGATGTGCGAAACGGCATGAAGGAAGAGCTCAAAATGGTAGACGAGCTGTTTTCGGGTCCGAACGCCGCGCAGAATTACATAGATCTCGCCGATAAAATCAGCGAGAACAAGAGCTACAACAGCGAGAGCAAGACAAAAGCCGAGGGAAATGTAGACGCGTTTGAGGATGTGCGCGACGCGTATCTCGACCGAATCGCGACGCCGAGCTGGGGACAGAAGATCGACCAGAACCGATATGAGGACTTCCGGCATTACGATAAGCTGAATCAGCTTTATGAATCGCTTGTCGAGACCTTCGGAAACGGCGACGACGAGGGCGTGAAAAAGGCGAAGCAGAAGAAAAAGGACGCCGAGGACAAGCTCGATGAAGCCGAGAAATCGCTGGCGGAGGACGAGGACAGCGACGCGCGCGACATTCCCGCCGAATTCAACATGGGTAAGACCGGCTCGGTCGGCGAGTTCGCGCTGACCCGTATGATCGACACCGCGGTCAGCTATTTCGACGCGAACAGCTTCTCCGAGGCGGGGAACAAGCTGCTGCTCAAGCTGTATACCGTCGCGTATGATTTTTCGATGTTTTCAAATCGACTGACCAATGTCGAAAAGAAGTCGGACGACGACGCGGCTCTGACCGAGGATGCCGGTACAACCGGCGATGAAGTGGCGACGTCGCTGACCGGATACGAGCTGTCAAAGAAGATAAACTACCTCTACAAAGCCGAGCTTGAATATATATTCGGCGGCTTCAACTCATCTGACGCGAATCTCGCCGAAGCGCGCAACAAAATACTCGCGTTCCGCGCGATTGTGAATTTTGCTGCGACCTATCAGATCACAGAGATTAACAGCGCGATCAAGGCGGTCGCAAGTCTCGCGTCCGCGATCAATCCCGCGCTCGGACTCGCGGTCTCGGCCGCACTGCGGCTCGCGGTCGCGGCTATCGAGACTTCGGCTGACTGGAATGAGATGATGGACGGCGGCAAGGTCGCGCTCATTAAGACGAAGCTGCCGCACCTCACCGCGTATGACAGCTTCAAGGATCTGATCGGCTCCGACGCCGACGGCTCAGGTGTGAACGACGCGTTTTCGCTCGGTTACGAGGATTACCTGATGGTGATGCTCGTATTTATGACGACGACGAGCGAGATTGCCGAACGCACGTCAGATTTGATCGAGCTGAATGTCAACACCGTGCTTCAGGGTATAGGTGAGGACGGGACTTTGTCCGAGCTTCAATTTAAGATGGACGACGCGGTCACGGCGATCGACGCGAAATGCTCGGTCAAGCTCGGCTTCGCGGTAATCCCCGACTCGATGGCGCGGCAGCTGCTCGATTCGGGTTCAATGCAGACGCTGACCGAAAATTCCGAGAACACCTACACGTTCAAGGTGACTCGCGGATATTAGTGTGATGAAAGTTATCAGAGATTCAATCGGAGAAAGAGCCGGAGACATGATGAAGGCTCAGAATATTAATGCTGCCGTTGGCTCGTCGGTTTCTTGCGGGATTGACGGCGCAGCCGGCGCAAAATCCCGCGATATGGACGGCGAAAGCGGTATGATGGTTGTCGAGGCGGTCATCAGCTTTACCGCGTTCATCATGGTTTGCCTTGTAATTACCTTTCTCATCAACATATTCATGCTGCACAACAGGGTGCAGTTCGCGCTGAACTCGGCGGCGCACGAAATCGCGTCGTATTCGTATGTATACGACGCGCTCGGTCTGCGCGACGCGGAGGGGACGCTCGCGTCTGACGGCGAGGAGTATACGCGGCCGATAGACGACACGACCGCGCAGGTGATGGATACGTTGAACCAGCTGCAAGGCGCGTTTGACGAATTCAAATCTACCGGCGAGACGGTCAGTGATATTGAGCTGTCAGCCGATTACTACAACAATTTGAAGTCAAAACTCGACAGCCTTTCGGGCAGTGTGTCGGACACGGTCGACTCGGGCAAGCAGTCGATAAGCGACGTCAAGAATTTATTCTCAGACGGAAACTCGCTGATTGTCGGAATCATATATATGGCCGAATCGAAGGTCGCCGACTCGGTGAAGCGGCTGATCGGTCAGGGCGCGGCGTGGGCTATGACGAAGAAGTATCTCGACGAACCGAGCCGCGGCGCGGACGCGTATTTACGCGCATATGGAGTCGTCGACGGGTACGACGGGCTGGATTTCAGCGGCTCGAGTCTGTTCTGCGACGAGGATATGCGCATGATCGATCTGGTAGTCGAATACGATGTCGACCTGAGCTTCGCGAACTTCGTCCTGCCGTTTACGACTGTGCATATTGTACAGCGCGTATCGGTCGGCGGCTGGGTCGGCGGCGACGGAATCAAGGTAGAGGTATGACGGCGGCTGTGAAAGGAATTCGGATATGCTCGAATTAATAAGCGCGCTGCTCGGCGCGTTGATCATTGCCGCCGCCGCGATTCTGGGTTATCGCGGCGCGGTGGCATCGGTGATAAACGCGAAAAGTCGGTCTGACAGTGGCAAGGAAGATAATCTGTCTGCCAATGACAAGCAGGTCAGTCAGTCCGGCAGTGACAAGCAGAATAATCAGTCTGCCAGTGACAAGCAGAATAATCAGTCTGCCAGTGACAAGCAGGATATTCAGTCTGTCAGCGACAAATTGAATAGTTCGTCTGACAGCACTGACCTTAAAAAAAGAGCGCTCACCGGACAGACTGTTTTAGCCCCCGCCGCAGCCGTGGAATCGTCTGCGGGCGGCAAGCTGACGCGCTTCGGTCTGCCGGTCAGTATGATCGTGATGACGATACTGACCTGTGCGGTCTGGATATTGTCCTCGTTTCTGCACGGATACGAGTTGTGGCGGCTAATATCCAATTTATGTCTCTCGGTATTTTTAACTATACTCGCCGCGGTCGACCTTGAATACAAGCGCGTGCCGAATCGCGTGCTGTTGGTAATGTTAGTAGTGTACGCGCTTGTCGCCGGAATTTACATAATTACAGATATCTCGAACGGACTCGCGTCTATATTTGTGTCGGCGGCGGGCAGTCTGTTTGCCGGAGTTTCGTTCTTACTCTGTTATATCATCTCGCGGCGGCAGCTCGGCGGCGGCGACGTCAAGCTCGCGTTTCTGCTCGGGCTCTATCTTGGCGGAGGGCGGATATTCAGCGCGATAATTTATGGTATCCTCTGCTGCTTTATATATTCGGTCGTTCAGCTCTGCCGGAGACGGCTCGGACTCCGCGACGGCGTGCCGCTTGTGCCCTTTTTGTATCTGGGAACACTGATTACCTTTATAATAGTCGGCTGAATATACGGTTATTTCCGGATAAATATCCGGTTTGACCGGACAAACATCCGGATTAACCGGATAAACATCCGGATTTATACCGTATAAATATTTGTTTGTATTAGCGCCGGCTTATGATCCGGTCGCGTCAGACGACGCAAGCTTAGTTTTGTCGGAAGGATGTAGACAAATGGCGACAAAGAAACTATTATTCATTGTAGTGCTGATCGCGATTGCAGCGGTCGGCTGGCTCGGGGCGGTGAATTCGCTGTCCAACACCGAGGAGGTCGAGGCTCAGGCGGCACTTGTCGTCGAGGCGGATGCGCTCGCTGAAAAGGAGCTGTATGTCCGTGCGATTCCGCTTTACCTCGAGGCGCTCGGTTATTCGACCGAATCGAATGACGATATTGAATTGAAGCTGCTCGACGCGTATCTCGGTTATGGCAAGACGTCGGAATACACGTCGCTTGTCGAGAAACGCGCGGCGTCAAATAAAGCCGCCGAAGACGAATATCTGACCGCGGTCGAGCTGTATTTGTCGGGAGGCGATCTTGAGAGCGCGGCGGCATTATTGCGTCTCGGTATCAGCAATACCGGCAGCGAGGCACTTATTGAATGCTATGACCAGTACTGCTATCCCTACGATATGCGAAATACGAATTACGTAGAGATAATCCCGACCGCGACTAATTCGATCATGGCGGCGTACAACGGCGTCGCGTGGCAGTATATAAATTCGAGCGGACGAGTCGCGATACCGGGCGAATATGAAGCCGCGACCTCGTTCAGCGACGGCGGCTTCGCCGCGGTCAAGGCAGACGGTCAGTATTATCTGATAACAACCGACGGCTCGAAATACGGAGTCGACGAGACCGGTCTTGAAGCTGTGTCGGGTGTGGCAAATTATGTCATCGGTCAGAAGGACGGCAAGTACGGCTACTACACCGCCGACTTTAGTCTTGCTTCGTCCGGACTGCAATTTGACATAATCACCTTGAACGCGAACGGCCGCGCGCTCGTTTCGGACGGCGGCAAGTGGGCGATTATTACCGATTCGGGCGAAAAAATCAGTGATTTTATCTACGATGACGCGGCGATAAATTCGATTGGCCAGGCGTATGCCGGCGGAGCCGCGATGCTGCAAGAGGGCGGAGCGTGGTATATAGTCTCGACCGACGGCGAGAAGCTGTCAGCGACCGGCTTTGCCGACGCACGCGCTCCCGAGAGCAGCGGATATATCGCGGTATCGAACAGCACGAGCTTCGGATTTGTCGACCAGAGCGGCAATGTTAAGCTCGACTATAGCTACGAGGACGCAAAATCCTTTTCCGAGGGGCTTGCTCCGGTGAAAATAGACGGTCGCTGGGGATATATAAACGAGCGGGGAAGTCTCGTTATCGACGCGATATTCGACGACGCGCAGCCGTTCAGAAACGGTATTGCGATCGCGACCTTCAACGGCTACGCCGCGATATTGACGCTTGACGATATCGGTTAATCGCATACAGATTTGACGATATCATGGATATGTTTATTTTATATCAGCGCGATACAAGTCTGGATTTATCAATATTGAATATTGATATAATAACTACAGCGGGATATCGCGCGGTTCAGAACGGTATACAATCACTCTATTCGAAAGGAATCAGGATATGAAAGAAGACAGACGTTTTTCGGTACAGGCCGCAGCAGACGCGAATTATCTCGACGTTGTGCCCGACGAGCCGGTGCGACTCGACGAGTTGGCTTTGCGTATGCTTCAGGAGGATAAACCCGAGTTCTTTCTCGGACTTCAGGTGAGGACTATGAATGCCCGGATGTCGCTCAGATACCGGCTGCAAAACGCCGTATCGCTGTCGAACAGCGTCGGCGGCGCACTGAAAAAGCGCGAATACCTGACGCTCGCGCTCGGACTGCTCACACCATTCATGAAGTGCCGCGACTGGTTTCTCGATTATCACTACATCTGTATTGATCCCCGGTTCATCCTGCACGACCGGCACAGCGACAGCTATTTGTTTGTGTATATACCCGAGGGCGGATTTTACAACGACGACAACGACATCATCTCTTTCTTTGAGTCGGTGCTCAACTATATCGACATCTCGGACGACCGGGAGTATCAGATCGATATCATGCACTATTTCCGCGGCGGCAATGTGACTCTGTCCGAGATGTGGCAGATGTTCACATCCGAGCGCGAGAAGCTCGGTACGGTGCAGAGCCAGCATACCGAATACCGTCAGCCCGCGCCAAGCCAGAATACAGTTAAGACTCAGCCGCAAAATCAGCCTGATCCGCAGACGAACAATCAAGCACCGCAGCCGAGTCAGCCGGCTGCCGATACTAACGCAGGCTCCGATTCGAAGCCGCGGAATGCACAGAAATCGAGCTTTCTCGACAAGCTCATCGGCAAGAAGAAGCCCGAAGCGTCGCGGACCGAGCCAATGTCGCGGACCGAGCCGAATATACAGTCCAATCAGACGGCTCGGAATGAATCGTCTGCCAAGGCTCAAGACAAGTCTGACGCGAATTCGGACGAAATGATCGAGGAGCTGTTCGGCTCGAAGAAGTCTAAGAAACCGGCGGTTGACACAAAATCGTCCGGCGCAAAATCGGCTGATACAGCTAAGCCTGAAAAGAAATCTGGACTGTTCGGATTTGGGCAGGTCAATTCGAAATCGGACGCAAAGACGACCAAAGGCGCAGCGAATCAAAATGGAACGTCGAATCAAAACGGCGCACCAAATTCGACCGGCGCACTGTATTCAACCGGCGCGTCGAATCCAACCGCAGCGCCGTATTCAACCGGCGCAAATCCGAACGAATGGGCTAATCAGTCCGTGCCGAATCAAGGCTCGTCGAATTCCGGCTATCCGCAGATGAATGTCGGCGACGCCGGTCTCGACGAGACGTCGATTGGCGACGCCGAGTTCGAAAAGAGCTATCTCGAGCTGATCGATTCGAGGTTTGACAATGTGCCGCAGCACATCGCGCTCGACTTCGACAAGCCGTTTGTCTCAATCGGTCGCCGAACCTCCGACGGATCGCAGCCTGACATCGCCTTCCCCGATCACTGCCGCGGCATCAGCCGTATGCACGCGCGGATAGTCAAGAGTAGCGGCGGACTCGAGATAATCGACCTCGGGTCGACCTATCACACCCTTCTCGACGGAAATCGTCTTGTACCGAATATGAACTATCCGCTTAAAAACGGTATGATATTGACATTGGTCGAGGACAAGCCGGTGCGCTACCGCGTCCATATCAGCAATTGATTATGAAGTTCATCACTGGCTGCGCGACGTCTGCCGGCGGCTATCGGCGGGTCAATCAGGACTCGATATTACTTGATACCAAGGAGAGCTTCGCGTTCGGCGTAGTCTGCGACGGAATCGGCGGGCTTGATAACAGCGAGCTCGCGTCGACCTTTGTCGCCGACGCCGCGGCTGAATGGTATCGTGGTCTTGTCGAATGGCTCGAGCCGGAGACCGCCGCGACCGAGATTATCTTCTCGCACCTGCGCGACGCCGCAGAGGACTGGAACTATCGGCTGTGCGAATACATCCGGGGTGAGGGGCTGAGGTGCGGTACTACTATGTCCTGTATCTCACTGCTTCGCGACAGCGGGCTGATTATTCATGTCGGCGACAGCAGAATTTACCGATACCGGCGGGATTCGGGGCTTGATCAGCTGACTGTGGATATGGTGACGTCAAAAATGAGCGGCGGACGGATGAAAACCTATCTCGCGAATTTTGTCGGACGGCAGGATGAGCTGTCATACCTGCCGATAGCGTTCGATATTTCGCCGGATGAGCTGTATATATTCGGCTCGGACGGATTTTACCACAAATTCACCGAGCAGGACGCGGAGCGTGTATATTATAATTTATCGCACGGCGACTCGCCCAAAGCGCTCTGCCACGAGCTGATTTCGGCAATGATTTCGCGCGGCGAGCACGACAACATCTCAGTCGGGCTGATATACACCTGCCGCTGACCGAATCGTCCATCAGAATCTGAGCCGATTGAATATCACGTTTGAAAGGATAAATTGAATGAACAGGGACACGCCGTCACATATAGACGGCAGCAGCTATCGGGACAAGTCTGATTTCTACCGCAGGCTGAATGAAAACTATGATAATATAGTACAAATCAACTCGGGCGGCGGAGGTATCATTTACTCGGGCATACACAAGCGACTCGGTCAGAAGGTCGTGCTCAAAAAGATACGCACAGACCGCGTGAATTTGATAGACAAGGATCTTGAAATCAAGATTCTGTTAAATTTAAAGCACACATATCTGCCGCGGATACTCGACTTTTGGTCATATAACGACGAAGTCTACACGGTGATGGAGTATATCGAGGGGAAGTCGCTCAAGGAGTGTATCGAAGAGGGGCGGAAATTTTCGGAAAAGGAAGTTATCCGCCTGACCCGACAGCTCGCCGAGGTGTTGAAATACCTGCATGAATCGTCATTGCATATAATCCACGGAGACATAAAGCCGGCGAACATTATGCTCACCCCCGAGGACAACATCTGTCTCATAGACTTCAACGTCTCGGTGCTGCAGAGCGAGGGCATCGACAGCACAATCGGCTATAGCGACTGCTACGCGCCGGTCGAGCAGCTGATTGCGTGGATCGACCATCGGACGAGCCGTCAGCCTAATAATGCAAGCACAATAAACCCGCGTCCGGATAAAACGCATATTGACGCTGACGCAATTACAGCAGACAATGACGATGAGCGGACGACAATCGACGCCGACCGGACGATGATTGACGCTGACCGAACGGCAATTGACGCCGAGCGGACGATGATTGACGCTGACCGAACGGCAATTGACGCCGAGCGGACGATGATTGACGCTGACAGAACGGCAATTGACGCCGAGCGGACGATGATTGACGCCGACCGGACGGAAATCGACGACGGCATACAGGTCGATTTCGACAAGCTCGCGGACGAGCTTGTAACTGCTGACAGCAGAGCCGACAGCAAGTCAAGCCAACCGTCTGACAGTCAGCGACAGACCGCGCCGCGACCTCGAACAGCAGGCTCGGGTGTTCTGACAAGCTCATCCGCGCCCTCGGCGGCAGTCGCGCCCGCGAACTCCAGAGCCGCGACACTTGCTGACGCTGCCGCTCGTATGACAAAGAAATACGGACATCCGAAAATCGACTACTACACCGACATATACAGCGCCTGCGCCACGATGTATCAGCTGCTCTGCGGACACAAGCCCAATCCCTGTTATGAGCAATGTCAACCGATTGAGAAATATCTGCCGGGCGTGAATGAAGCGTTCGCGCGCATAATTGAGCGCGGCATGAATCAGGATCCGTCGAAGCGGTATCGCTCGGCTGATGAGCTGCTGCGCGCGCTCGGTGTGCTCGCGAAGTCCGACCGGAAATACCGCCGGATGCGCGTGACTCAGGATATCGTTGTAATACTGCTGTTTGTGGTATTCGCGCTCGGAGCTCTTGCCGCGTATCAGGGAGGTCGGATGAAGCTGACAACGCATTCGAACGAGGTCGTCAATGAAGCCTATTCGCTTTATGAATCGGGCGATTACACTTCGGCGGTAGAGCTGCTCGAGGGCGATATTCTCGAATACTCCTGGCTGTATGACAGCCGCAGCGTCGCGGACGCGTATTACATAATCGGCAGCTGCCGCCTATCGGAAAAGGATTATGTCGGCGCGGTCGAAGCCTTCCGCAGCGCTATCTTTACCGACAGCGCGACCTCCGACTACTACCGCGACTACGGCATCGCGCTCGCCCTCTCGGGCGATACCGACCGCGCGTCCGAAGCACTGCTGCAGGCCGAGGCGCTCGGGTTGGCTGACGACAGTATGCTGCTGCTGTCAGGCGAGATCAACGCTGCGAGGGGCGACTTTGAAGCCGCAATCGCCGACTTTATAAATTGCCTTTCGGCGAGCGACGACCGAATGATACTTGTGCGCGCCGGAATTCGACTTGACGAGCTGCTTTCTGAACTCCAGGACGCGAGCCGTGCTAATTACGATTATCGGATAGGTCTGATGCGCGACTTATATGAGCGCGTCATGACCGGCGACAAGCCCGACGCGACCGCGCTGATGCTTGTCGAACGGCTCGCGCAGCTGTATATCGACGCGGCTGAATTTACCGGCGACGGCAGCTACGACGAATCGGCGATCGAATTGTACGATATAATCATCGATTCGGGCTACGCGTCGCTCACCGAGCACATCGGCAAGGCGGTATGCTTACAGCGGCTCGGCAGATATGACGAGGCGCGCGAGCTCCTGCTCGACACTGCCGAAAGCTATCCGGACGAATACGAGATTTACAAGCGGCTCGCGTTCCTCGAAGTCGATTATCAATACACGCTCGATATCGAAAGCCGGAGCTATGTCAAGTTCGCCGAGTATTACGAAATCTGTATGTCGCTTTATGAGCGGCTGGGCAATCCGGGACAGGACGCCGAAATTGCGATACTCGAAGCGACCTACAAGGACGCGGTCGACAAGGGTTGGATATGACACGCGGTAAAGCAGGCAAAATACCGGCAAGAGCCAGCGTGATATTCAATCGAGACTGACGAAATATCAGCAAGAGCTGAGTTTGATATTATATATAACGTAATACACATTTATTAGCAATGAGGGCTGTATATGGAAAATCTGCTATTCTACGGCGGAGTTGGCGCAATGTCAGTATCGCTGCTGCTTTTGATAATACTGCTGCCGGTGTTCGCGCACCGACGGAAATCGCTGCTTCGCAGGATTGAAAACGGCGACGTCGAGCCAACGCGCCGCAAGTGAGCTTCGGTCAGAACAAGGCTGTGACCGGACGAATTGATCGAAAGGTTTGATATACATAGTGAAGAAGCTGTTTTGGCAGCACAAGCTGCTGTTTATTCTACTCCCCTGCGTTATACTGCTCGCCGTCGCAGCGTTCATAATCGCCTCGAGGGTTAACGCAATGCGCGAGGTTGAAGCGCTCACGACCGAGGGCAACCGCTACCTGTCCGAGCTCGATTATGAACGCGCGATAGCCTGCTACGAGCAGGCGCTGCTGATCGACGAGCGCAATCGCGAGGCGAACCTCGCGCTCGCCGAGTGCTACGAAATGACCGACCGCGACACCTACGCGCGTTTGGTATACGAGACGATGATAAGCCAGCGTCCGAGTGACGCCGAGGCATATACGCGTCTTGCCGAGCTGTATATACGCACCGGCGAGCCGGAAGCCGCAGTCGAGCTTATGGACAAGGCAGCTGAAAAGGTGAAGCCCGACGAGATCACCGAAATCTACCAGCTGACCCACCCGAGCGCACCGACCTTCAGCTGCGCGCCGGGCAGTTACGATGAACGCATCAAAGTTGAGCTGGTATGCGAGGACGTCCTGCCGAGCGCGATTTACTACACGCTCGACGGCAGCGAGCCGACAATCGAGTCGCAGCTTTATGACGCTCCGCTGATATTACAAAACGGCGCGAACCAAATCAAAGCCGTGTCGATAAATTCGTCCGGCTTTGTCAGTGAGGTCGCGGTCGGAGACTATCAAATCAACATTGAAGATATTGTCGTCGAAATCACCGACGAGCGGCTCGAGGATATCATCAGAAATGAACTCGAAATACCGAATAACGAGCCTATATACAATGACGACATCGAGCAGATAACCTCGCTTGTGATTATCGGCGGCGGTTACTATAGTATAAACGGCGACGATAATATCACGTTCGACGGCAGTGGATATTCATATAACGGCTCGTATCGCACGGTGAATCAGTCGGACGGCAATGTCGAGACGCTTTCTGACATCGCCGATCTGCCCTTTCTTGAGACTCTGATCGTGGCATATCAGAGCGACCTCGATATCTCATCGCTCGCCGCCTCGGAGTCGATACGCGAATTGTCCCTTATCGGCGACTCGCTCGAGGACTCGGATATCGAGTCGCTGTCCGGACTTGTCGAGCTTACCGATTTGAGTCTCGGCTGGAATAATCTTAAGAGTCTGACGGCATTGTCGAGCCTTAGCAAGCTAACGTCGCTGTCCTTCTGGGGCAACGCGGTACGCGACCTTGCGCCCATCTCAAATCTGACCTCGCTCGAATACCTCGACTTCACCGACAACAAGGTAACCGATGTTTCGGCGATTTCGGAGCTGAAGTCGCTTGTCGAGCTGTGGATGTATGACAACGCGGTGACGTCGATATCGCCGCTCGGCGAGCTTGAATCGCTCGAGGTGCTGATGCTGCGCGGCAATCCGATCGGCGACCCCGAGTCGGTGCGTTCGATTTATCCGCACCTTGTCCGAATTGACGTCGACCTTTTAGGTCTCGGCGACAAAGACTGACACAGGAGGGCGTCATGGAAAAAAAGCATCGCAATGACAAAGTCACAAAGGATATAGCGAAAAACACAAACGGTATGTCTAAAAAGAAGATAATATTACTTGCCGCGGTGATTATTGTGGTCGTAGTCGCCGGCATAATCGCTGTGACAACATTGATTGGCGCGTCGCAGATGAACAACTATATCGCGGAGCAGAATTACGTCGCGTCAAAGCTCATCGAAACCGGAGATTATGAAAAGGGAAGAGTGCTCGCGCTAAAAAGCGACAATACGCGGTCGAATGAAATCGCGAAGGAACTGATACTGCTGTCAGCCGGATTTCAGGCTGACGCCGGGGCTATTGAGCTCTACGCGGAGCTTTATTCGGAAGTCGGCAGCGAGATAATCGACGGCGTATACGACCTTTTCTTCGGTGAGAATGAAACCGCCGCCGGAGAGGACGCGAACCCGAGTATATCTGTATCGGCGTCCGGCGAGCTAACCGAGGAGCAGCGCAGTCAATTGATGTCAATGCTGCTCAAGGTTCAGCAGAAGATAAAGGTGAAACGTAATGTCGCGACCCTGCAGGCACTGGTCGACGCGTATGCGTCGCCGTCGCTGTCTCTGCCCGAGTCGATACAGAACGACGCCTCGCCGTTAGCCGGACAGATACGCATTGAGCACGCGGTTCAGAACCGCGATTTCGACGAGGCGTATGAGCTTGCCGAAAAGCAGCTCGGTTTTGACGACAGCTTTTCAAGTCGCGCCCTGCTCGCCAATATCGCCGCGACCGGCGAGCTGTCCGCGATGCGCGGCGAGAACGACGTCTCGTCAAAGCAGCGCGAGCAGGTGGCTTCGCTTCGCAGCGAAATTTACGAGCTGATGAACGAGCGCGACGCGCTCTATCAAAACGGCGACGAGATTGACGACAAAGCCGAACGCAGTCTCACAAACGAAATCGAAAAGCTGAACGAGCAGATCGAAGAGCTGAACGACGAGATATACAGCGAACCGATAAAGCGTGCGATCAACTACATCGAGACGACGACTCCGTTAAGTCAGCGCGGCGACGGCGCGTACAAGCTCGAGCTGGCGTTTCTCTATTATAATTCGGGAAATGTCGAAGAAGCCGAAAAGCAGCTTTACGACGTGATTTCGTCGTCAGACACCGAGGACGACACGCTTTCCGGAGCCATCAAGGACTTGGCGAACAACTACATCAACCGAACCTCGACAAACGATTCGTATCAGCTGACAGTCATCTGGCAGCGTGTGTGCGAGCTGATGCACTTCATTAGTATTGACGAATATTTCGAGGACGAGTTCTATAATTTCTTACTCGATATACTCGAGCAGTTCTACCGCGGTCTTATAATCCGCGATATTGACACGTCAGATTATCCGATCGTTCGGGTTAGGATCAACGTATCGTCAGACGAAGAAGTGAAGCTTCGTAAAAGCGACTTCATGCTCGACGACATGGGGCTGCGGCTGAACAGCTTCAAGCTGCTTGACAGCGATACCACGGTCGACGAGGAACTATCGGTCATGCTGGTAATCGACCGAAGCGTCAGTATGAACGGCACGCCGCTCGATGATACGAAGGCTGCCGTGAACAGCTTCATCAAGAGTATGGACGACAGCACGAAGCTCGGGCTGGCCGCGTTCGAGTCGAGAGCCGAATTGTTGTCGGAGCTCGGAGAGTCGCGCATGAATATCCTGCTCGCGCTCGATTCGGTCAGCGCTACCGGCGGTACGAGCATCCGTTCGGGACTCGAGGTCGCCGGCGAGGAGCTGGCGAGCGTCAGAGACGGCAGGAAGATCATAATTCTGCTGTCAGACGGCGCCGACGGCGACGCGACCGGAATCGACGCTACGCTCAAATGGCTGAATACGCAGGGAATCATCGTCTACACGATAGGCTTCGGCGGCGCGGATTCGGCATATTTGAGTAAAATTGCCGAGAGCTGCGGCGGAAAGTATCTGTCCGCCGACTCGTCGAAGGTTCTGTCCGAGATATATTCGGACATCGGTCGGTCGATGACCAACGACTACATACTCGAATTCGAGGCGGTTACCGACGTCGACAATTACAGTCGTGTGCTCAAGATTTATTCGAAGAAGATCGGCAGCGAGGTGGCAAGCGAGTATCATGTCGGTGTGAAATATGACGACATCATCGCCGAGGACGGGCAGCCACCGTTGTTTGATGCGTTCAGGCAGATCGGCGGTTCAGCCGGATGAAGCGGAATAGTGAGGGGATAAGATGAGTAAAATTGAAAATAACCAAGGCGGTGCGCGCGTCTCGCTTAAGACGCGCGCCAAGACCGCGGCACTGTATATTCCGTCGCTGCTGCTTGTAATCGCGGGGGTGTATATGTTCGCGAACACACGCGGAACGCGGCTGCTGTTTATATCCGCGTCGCTCGGACGAGTCTATCGCGGCTGGTGGATATTTCTGATAATCGCGGCTGTCTGCTTTATTGCCGCGTTGATTTTGGGCAGGATTATCCGAAAGGCTGACAACGCGGCGCTGCTCGAAGCCGGTGAGGAGAAGTCGCTGCTGACTGATGGCAAGGACAAGACGAGTGAGTCGGCTGACAGCAATGCGGCTGACAGTAAAGCGGATGAAAACAAACCGGTTGACAACAAATCGACTGATATCAAACCGGTTGACAACAAACCGACTGACAGCAAACCGGCTGTCAGTAAAGCGGCTGACAGCAAATCAGCTGCCAATAAATCAACTGACAGCAAGCCGGTCAAAGACATCGACAAGCAGATAGCCGAGATTGACCGTGAATTCAGCGAGCTGGGAATTGACACTTCTGACGGCAAGGACACAAAAAGCAAGAAACCGACCTTGTTTTGTCCCGAATGCGGCGCGAAGCTGGTCGAAGGCGCGGCTTTCTGCATGAAGTGCGGCAAAAAGCTCGGGTGAAGCCGGATGGTGTCTTTAGGAAATAGCTTGTCGGCACAAGGTTGTGGTAAATAATGGTATATACGATAGCTAAGCTTGTGTCCGAGTTTGCGTTTGGGTTGGTCATCGGTTGTTATCTGAACACGCTCGAATACCGGTTGAGGGCGGATGTGAGATTGTTTGACAGCAGCTGCTACTGCACGAGCTGCGGCGCACGCCTGCGTCTGCGCGACCAGATTCCGGTATTCAGCTATCTGCGTCAGCGCGGCAGATGCCGGAGCTGCGGAGCGCATATCGGACGCCGTTACCCTATCGTTGAGGCGGGAAGCGCGCTTTTATATCTCGTCTGCGCGGCTGTGATTGATAATGTCCTTGTTTTTTATTTCACAGCTACGCTCGCCGGAATCCTGTATGTCACTGTCTCAATACTGCTGCGCGGAAAATTCAAGCTTACGCGCAAGTACGTTCTGGGTATATTCAGTCTGATAGGGCTGAATATCCCCATCATGCTCGGGATGTCAATAATCGCGCTCGAATCGGCAGTCAAGTGAAAGACCTCAACGCACAGACAAATCGACGTCGACTGTGACGATCAGGTCAACATGACTCCTGCGTGCCTTTGCGATTTGTTATATGTCGTCACAATGCGCTCAAAATTTATATGAAATGGCCGTTTAATATAGTCATACGCAAAATTAGCCAAACAGCTTGTTTGTATTTACAGAAAATTCAAAAAGAAAATTGAATTTTGCTATTGACAAAACGCCTGAAATATAGTATAATTAATCTGTACTAAAAAGGTATGAATTGAGGTGCCGCGAATGAGAATCACTCAGGAGGCGGATTACACTCTGCGTATAGTTACCGAACTCGCCTGCCTTGGCGGCATCGAGGATTCCAAGACTATAGCGGAAGCGGTCAACGTTCCGGAGAGGTTTACGGTCAAAATCATGCGCAAGCTGGTACTTGACGGTATTATTAAGTCGCATAAAGGCGCGTCGGGTGGATATGAATTGTCCGTCCCGCCGACCGAAATCAGCATGAAGCGTATTGTGGAGCTTATCGACGGTCCTTTTGAAATCACTCGGTGTCTTGATTCGGACTATGAGTGCTCAAAAAATGGCGACAATAAGAAATGCTGCGCGTTTCATTGCATATTCGGCAAGATCAATCACAGTATCAGCGAAAAGCTCGATTCGATCACTATCGACATGATTTTGGACGACAGTCTCGGGATCGAGGAAATTTTAGCAAAAATATAAAATAAATTTATGGAGGATTATAAAAATGGCAAAGTTTGTATGTACGGTATGCGGTTATGTTCACGAGGGAGACGCTGCTCCTGAGCAGTGCCCCCAGTGCAAGGCTCCGGCTTCTAAGTTCAAGAAAGTCGACGAGACTTCGATGACTTGGGCGGCTGAGCACACTGTAGGTGTGGCTCAGGGCGTTTCCGAGCAGATCCTCGAGGGTCTTCGCCAGAACTTCACCGGCGAGTGCACCGAGGTTGGTATGTATCTCGCTATGGCAAGAGTCGCTCACAGAGAGGGTTATCCGGAAATCGGTCTCTAC
The DNA here is from genome assembly GCA_904386005.1 of Candidatus Flemingiibacterium merdigallinarum. Classification (GTDB taxonomy): domain Bacteria; phylum Bacillota; class Clostridia; order Oscillospirales; family CAG-272; genus Flemingiibacterium; species Flemingiibacterium merdigallinarum. The sequence continues at coordinate 3,070 of CAJFKR010000045.1, read as the reverse complement.
TGGGAGAAGGCAGCTTACGAAGAGGCTGAACACGCCGCTAAGTTCGCGGAGCTTCTCGGTGAGGTTGTAACCGATTCGACAAAGAAGAACCTCGAAATGCGCGTTGAAGCCGAGAACGGCGCAACCGCCGGCAAGACCGAGCTTGCAAAGCTCGCTAAGGCTGAGGGTCTCGACGCTATCCACGACACCGTACATGAAATGGCTCGCGACGAAGCAAGACACGGAAAGGCATTCAAGGGTCTGCTCGACAGATATTTTGGTAAATAATAATGGAATTGTCTGCAAACGAGCTTATCTGCAAGTGCAAGAAGGTCACTCTCAACGACATTGATAAGGCGCTGCACAGTCACACCGATTTGAAGGACGTCGAGAGCGAATTCGCAGAGGTGCAGAAGATCACCGGCTGCTCGACCGGCTGCGGCGGGTGTCACGACAAGATTATGGGCATCATCTCAAAAATGATCAGCGGCTGACAAAAGCCGCAGATCGAGCTGTCGTCGGTTGAATAACTTGATTTTTATAGGTTATAATCAAATCAGTCGTCAGTGGTTGTGTTAAAGCATTTGATATTTGAACAGCATTCGCTATACAGCACAAGCTGCACAATTTATTTATCTGATATTGGAGGATTACTGACATGAAATATGTTTGTCCTTGCGGTTATGAATACGATCCCGAAAAGGGCGATCCGGAAAACGGAATCGAACCCGGTACGGCTTGGGAGGATCTTCCCGAGGATTTTGTCTGCCCGATCTGCGGACTCGGCAAAGAAGAGTTCGAACAGGTAGACGAATAATCACAAAATAAGAGGAGGCTGGCTTCAGTCTCCTTTTTTCGCAAGGTATGAGAAGCCCTTTTTGCCGACATATTCTATCGCTAATTTTAACCATATTATTTTGTATCATTATAAAATACCGGAGAACAGCTTTGACGGTTGTTCTCCGGTATTTTAATAAATTAAATTTTACGGCAGCTCTTTCAATGTTTCAAGCGTTTCTTCGAGCAGAGCCTGCGACTGCGGCTCCCAAGTAGCCATCTTCGACGCCCAGTTGTCGTTGAAATAAGCTACTCCATCCTTGAACAGATTCTGCGGGTCGCCGATTGCCATAGTAAACGAGGTTGCGAAGCTGAATGTGATCGACGACTTGATGAGGTCATACATCTGCGCCGACTCGTCGTCGCGCGCATATTTTATCTTCAGCGCGTTTTCGAAATATGCGGGCGAAACCTTGCGGTAGCTCTCAGATGCGAAGCATTCGAGAACTGCGGCCGACATATTCGGGTCGATGGCAGTTACCGGAATGCAGAAGCTCGAGTAGGTAGCGCGTGCGGTCGTGCGATAATCTTCCTGCGCGGTGTCCCACTTAGGCATCGGAATTACGCCGTAGTCGAATTCGTCGATGTCGCGGTAGCTCGATGTATCCTTGAATTCACCGGTGCAGAAGAGCGCTCTGCCTTCGGAAAACACAACCATGTAATCATTGCCGTCGACGTTCAACGTGCCGAACGCGTTGTTGTCTTTAAACAGCGAAACGAGCTTCTGAACTGCGTTGATACATTTTTCGCTGCTGAATACGAACTTCGACGGATAGCCTTCCTCGTCGCGTTCGAGAATCTGGAGGTTGAACGAGTCGATGAAGCCGTAGAGCTGATTATAGCTGCCCATAACGAAGCCAAGCTGGTCGCCGGTGTCCTTTGCGCCGTCGTTGTTCAGATCCATATAGACATCCTTCGTAAGCTCGACCGCCTTGTCGATCTCGTAGTCGTCCGCAACGCGGCGGGCTACGTGATGGACGCGCTTCTGGAAGAAGTAATCCGGGAACGCAAAGCTCTCGCCCTGTACGTCCTGCGGCATGGAGATGACCGCGGTGCCGCAGTTTGCGGTGTCGGTCAGCACGCGCATCGCGTTGATCATGGCGCTCATCAGCTGCTCCGGACGGGTGACGCGGTCCCAGTACTTGGCAACCGGCTTGAAGCAGTCGGAAGCGGTGACGGACAGGTCGGACGGGACCTCGAGCTGCTGGAGCACCGGGTCCGGCTGGCGGGTCGCGAAGGAGTCGGACGGGAACAGCAGGAGCGGGATGTTATTGATGGTAGCGGTCAGGGCGGCGGTGACCATGTTCGCTGCGCCGACACCGATCGAGGACGAGCACGCGATGATCTTGCGGCGGTTGTGCTGCTTCGCGTAGGAGATCGCAGCGTGCGCCATGCCCTGCTCGTTGCGGCCCTGATAAACACGCAGGTGGCCCGGGTCTTCCTCGAGCGCCTGACCGAGGCCGACGACCATGCCGTGGCCGAAGATGGTGAAGATGCCGTCTACGAAGGGCTCTTCCTTGCCGTCCATCTCGATGTACTGCTGGTTCAGGAACTTGACGATCGCCTGGCCAACTGTCATTTTGGTTTTGCTCATTTTTCTTCCTCCTCAAACGATATGTCACTCTCAGCCGCTGTTTTTGCGGCCCTCGTTTTTGATGGTTCTAGTGTACCATCTTGCATTTTGGATTTCTTCTAACATCTTGGTCTCTTGCAATTTTTCCAATAAATTTTTAATTTTGCGCGTGTATTTGTGCAATTCCCGCATTTTTGAGAACCTTTTCCCGCGGCAATCCGCGGTTTTCCCGTCCGCCGGAAAATACCGTCCCGCGGGTTTTGCGCGCGGATTTTTGAATATCTCGCTTTTTGCCCAGGATGGCGCCTCCCTCTTAGGGAAGCGCCCCTGTGTTTTGCACCAAATTGATATGAAAAATCCACCCAATGCCAAGATTTTATGAAAATCAAGCATTTTCTTTATGATTTTCCACGATCATCTCCGCGCCGCAGCGGGCCGGTTTTGCAGTATATTGCGCGGTTTTCCTGCACCGCAGGGCCGCATGCGCACTGCGTTTTACAAATCCTTGCGAAGGCGCGGCAAACACATAAAACTGGAAGAAAATGCGCCGCCGGGCTGCTATGATAAAGACAGTAAAACAGAACGGCGCCCGCCGTCCTGCAAAACACTTACCATCAACCAATTTATTATAAAATTTCAAAAAAGGAGTGTATCATCATGTTGTTCGCGATCTTTGCTATG
>CAJFKR010000044.1:25391-34577 GCA_904386005.1 Candidatus Flemingiibacterium merdigallinarum | reverse complement strand
CATCTTGTACAAATAATATATAGTTGCACTATTATTAATTATAGTTATAGCCAATTATTAAAGTTTTCGCGGAGGGGGTCTGGGGGAGGTGCCTTTTTCCGAGTTGCTTCAGCAACTCGTAGGCACCTCCCCCAGAGAAAGCGAACAAGTTCGCACTTTTACAATCGGCTAATAGTAAAACCTCAAAGGAGAGAGTACAAATATGAAAAAACGCGCTATCATCAGTCTTACCGATAAGACCGGCGTCGTCGAGTTCGCACGCGAGCTTGACGCGCTCGGTTACGAAATTCTGTCGACCGGCGGCACATGGAAGGTCATACATGAAGCCGGAATCCCGGTAACACAGGTCTCTGACGTCACCGGCTTCCCCGAATGCCTCGACGGCCGCGTAAAGACGCTGCATCCGATGATTCACGCCGGAATCCTCGCTATGCGTTCGAACCCCGAGCATATGGCTCAGCTCGAAAAGCTCGGCGTCACTCCGATCGACATTGTCGCAATCAACCTCTATCCGTTCAAGCAGACCGTGCTGAAGCCGGGAGTAGAGCGCGCCGAGGTCATCGAGAATATCGATATCGGCGGTCCTACCATGCTTCGCGCCGCGGCTAAGAACTATCATGACGTTTCGGTCATAGTCGACCCCGCTGACTACGCTACCGTAATCAATGAGCTGAAAGCTAACGGCTCGGTATCGGTTGAAACCAACCTGAAACTCGCGTATAAGGTGTTCAATCACACCGCCGCGTATGATACGCTGATTCAGTCCTACCTCCGCCGTGAGACAGGTTCGGATATATTCCCGGACAAGCTGTCGCTCACATTCGAGAAGGTACAGGATATGCGCTACGGCGAGAATCCTCATCAGCGCGGCGCGTTCTACAAGGAGATCGGCAACGAATTCACCGGCACGCTCATCGCAGCCGAGCAGCTGCACGGCAAGGAGCTGTCATATAACAACATCAACGACGCGAACGGCGCGCTTGACTGCCTGAAAGAATTCACCTCGGACGACAGCCGCCCCTGCGTCGTCGCGGTCAAGCACGCGAACCCTTGCGGCGTAGGCGTCGGCGACAGCATATATGAAGCCTACATGAAAGCCTACAAAGCCGACCCCGTCTCGATTTTCGGCGGCATCATCGCGTGCAGCCATGAGGTCGACAAGGCGACTGCCGAGGAGATAAACAAAATCTTCGTCGAAATCGTCATCGCGCCGGCTTACACCGACGACGCGCTCGCGGTGCTCACACAGAAGAAGAATATCCGTGTGCTCCGTCTTGCCGACATAGCGAAGCCGAACACAAAGGATATGCTCGATATGAAGAAGGTCGCCGGCGGCTTGCTCGTCCAGGAGCGCGACATCGGACTTTACGATGAGAGCGAGCTCAAGGTCGTCACCGAAAAGGCTCCGACCGAGGAGCAGATGCGCGACCTGCGCTTCGCTATGAAAGTTGTAAAGCACACGAAGTCGAACGGAATCGTACTCGCTAAGAACGAAACTACGACCGGCGTCGGTCCTGGTCAGACCAACCGCATCACCGCGCTCGAGCTCGCGGTCAAATACGCGAACACGACCGAGGGAGCGGAGCCTGACCGCGCGAATGGTTCGGTAATGGCGTCCGACGCGTTCTTCCCGTTCTCGGACTGCGTAGAGTTCGCGGCAAAATCGGGAATCACCGCGATCATCCAGCCGGGCGGTTCGATTCGCGATCAGGAGTCGATCGACGCCTGCAACAAGCACGGCATCCCGATGGTGTTCACCGGCGAGCGCCACTTCAAGCACTGATATATTTGTCTACACAATTTTATATAAAGCAACAGACCTTATTTTGAGCTGATAAGATTAGTCCGGCAGTACCGCTTGCGGTACTGCCGGACATTTTCATTTCATCGATTTCTTGATCCGCTCGAGCGCGCCCTTTTCGATTCGCGACACCTGCGCCTGCGAGATCCCGATTTCGTCGGCGATTTCCATCTGCGTCCTGCCTTTGAAAAATCGCAGGTCAATGATATTTTTCTCGCGGGCTGACAGTTGTCCCATAGCCTCGCGCAGTGCGATGTCCTCGAGCCAGTTTTCGTCGGTGTTGTCGTTGTCGCTTATCTGATCCATCACATATATCGAATCACCGCCGTCCGAATAGACCGGCTCATATAAGCTCACCGGCTCGACTATCGCGTCAAGCGCGGCGACTACGTCCTCGCGCTTTTCGCCCAGCTTTTTCGCGATATCGTCGGCGGTCGGCTCGGTTTCGAGCGTTCGCGACAGCTCCTCTCGAGCGGTCAATGCTCGGTAGGCGAGGTCGCGCATCGAGCGGCTGACCCGCACCAGATTGTTGTCGCGCAGATATCGGCGTATCTCGCCGATTATCATCGGCACCGCGTAGGTCGAAAACTTGACGTCGAGTGACAGGTCGAAGTTGTCGACCGCCTTTATCAGCCCCACACAGCCGACCTGAAACAGGTCGTCCGGATTCTCTCCGCGCGACGAAAATCGCTGAATTATCGACAGAACCAGACGCAGATTTCCGGCGATGAGCTCGTCGCGGGCGGCGGTGTCGCCGTTGTGCGCGCGAACCAGCAAATCGTGCTTTTCATCAGCGGTCAGATTTTTCAGCTTTGACGTATTTACGCCGCAGAGAACGACTTTGTGACTGTACATACACTATATCCTCGTATAAACCGGAAAGTGTTTTCCCGGGAAATATTCCGATATTAAGTATTGTAAAAGTCAGAGTCAGTTATACATGGAAAAAAATATCGTCGGCGCGCGATGCCGCGTACCTGCCGCAAAGCCGCGTCAAATCGGGCTTGAACGGATGCTCGCGAAATTTGTTAATTTAATATATTTTCTCTGTTGCAATTATATGAAATTGGTCGGACTGACTGAATATTTCGCCCGAAACAGTCGGCTGAAATAGGATGCGGACGAAAAACCGAGGTGACTTGCGACCTCGTTGACATTTAATGTCGACGACACAAGCAGCTCGGGCGCGTGTGACAGCTTCAGGTCATTTATAAAGCGGGTCGCGGTCACTCCGAGATTCTTGCGAAACAGCCGGATTATATACTGCTTCGACAGTCCGAAACGGGTCGACAGCGATTCGAGTGTGATTGGCTCGGTGTAGTGCTCGTAGATATACGCGAGTATCCGGTCGAGCGACGCCGGATAGACCGGCTGCAACGTGAAGCCGCGCAGCGCCTCCTCGCTGATTTGCGCGAGGATCTGATACAGATAGATGTTGAAGCGCAGCATATGATTGACGTCCGATTTAGCGAGTTCGATGTCGCACTTCGACAGGAGCGTCAGCAGCGGCTTCATAATAGGCGTGATTTCGGTGACCTCGTGGAAATACAGACAGTCGTATACCGCGTCCTCGTGCTGGTAGTAGCTCGTTCGGTCGGGAATCGGCGAGGTCTGACGACGCTTTATCTTGTCGGAAACCTCGTCCTTGTCAGCTGGCGTCAATGACGGCGACATATGAAAAAAGTAGTATTCGCAGTCGACCCGGCAGGAGCCCTTGTAGAAATGCTTTGCGGGTATCAGTAAAGCCTCGCCCTTGCATAGCTTGATTCTTCGATTGTCGTCTGTGAATTCAAAAAGGCACTCACCGTCGAGCATTATCACCAATATGTCTACATCCTGACACACTCCGCGGTGTGTCCACCGACCGGGTATCTGCCTGACTCTGCCCGCGAAATTGCTGGATGGAAGCCGGTCAATATTCAATCTATACATATAAATAAACCATAGCTTTTGTGAAACAAAAGCCCCTATCTTTGGCTTTGAGGCTGGTTTTCTGAAGCAATATCACTGCTGTGAGCAGTGATAGCCGTCTGACTTGGCGTGGAAAATAAATCCCGTCGGAAAATAGGATTTTCTGCTCCGACATATTTCATTTCACGCTGTCCGCCCCTGTCAATTATACCTGATTTTTATCTGTCTGTCAAGTGTGGTTTAATATTGTGCATATAATTGATATATTAATACAAACATAGATGATTGACAAAACTTGTTACATGATTTATAATAAAAGTGTAATATATGCCGACAATGACGTATATGTTTGTTCGGATTTATTAAATCGACGTAATACAATACAATATAAACGGAGATGTGAATTTATTATGATGACGATTAATGGAACTAATTTCATCTACACGCTTGACAGCACCGGTCAGGTGTCCTCTTTATATTCAAAACTGACAAAGCACGAATATGTCTCGCTGCGCTCACCGATCTGGCGGATGATCGTTTCGACGCCAGAGCGTCCGGAGCGTCCGGTATTCGCCGCCGAGCAGAGCTGCCGGCTCTTGCCCGACGAGTCAGCGGTCATATACGACTTCCTCCTGTCAGAGGGCGAGCGGCTCGACATCAGACTGCGCATTAACTTTTATGAGCGGCGCGGCGGCTTGTCGGTGACGGCGGAGCTTACAAACAACTCGCCGTATACAGTCAGCGAATTCATGCTCGCGCCGGTATCCGGCGTCCGGTCGCTCGCCGGCGATCCGGCCGCGGACAGTCTCGTCTGGCCGAACGGAGAGGGGCACCGTGTACCGAATCCGTCAAACAGCGACCTGTCGGTCTACGCCGGATTCCGCAAATACGAGCGGCACGACTATCTGCACACCGACCTCGACCGGCTCTATCCGGGCAGCGCGTCGATGCAGTGGTACACACTCACGAATGACAATGAGAGCATATACTGCGCGTCAGAGGATACGACCGGACAGACGGTCTGTCTGCACATCGAGCGCACGGTCGCGACGAACAGCCTGTCGCTCGGATTTGCACGCTACCCGTTCCTCGAGCCGGGCGAGAGCGTCGTGCTGCCGCCGCTCGCGTTTATACCGCTCGACAATGACTGGCACGCCGGAGCGCGTCTCTACCGCGAGTGGCTCGACGAGAGCGGATATTGGAAGGCTCCGGTGATTCCCGACTGGATGCGCCGCTTTGAGGGCTGGCTGCGCGTGATACTCAAGCCGCACCATCTCGAAATCAACTGGCCCTATTCGAAGATCCCCGAGCTGTTCGATGAAGCGCAGGCGTATGGACTCGACACAATTTTCCTGCTCGGCTGGGAGAAGGGCGGCTTCGCGCGGATGTGGCCCGACTACATACCCGACGAGAGCGTACAGAAAAACAGCCTTGGCGATGTGTCCGAGCTGAAAGCCGGAATCGACTATGTTCACAGCCGCGGCGGTCATGTCGCGATGTTCTTGTCCTATTATCTGATCGACACCGAGAGCGAGTTCTGGCAGAGCGGAGGAGAGCGCGCCGCGGTCAAAAACCTGTGGGGCAAGCCGATACCGTTCGCCGAGACCTACTGCGGAGAGGGCACGTGGCGAAAGCTCGGCGCGCCGCCGATGCCGATGTATGCCGCCTGCTCAGGCTCGGATATGTGGCAGGAGAAGATGCTCGAGTCGGCCAAGACCTGCCTTGACCTCGGCGCCGACGCGGTGCTCTACGACATTGGCGGCATGACGCCCTACTTCTGCTTCGCCGAGGGGCACGACCATACAAAGCCGTCGATGGCCTGCGCGAGCAAGGCTGGTCGCTACAACGAGCTGCGGAAGTTTGTCAAATCCTACGGAGCCGACCGCGCGATCTACATGGAGCACAACGTCGACATCTTCGGTCAGTCGATGGATTTAGCGCACAGCGGCTGCTCGCGTCCGCGTAGTCAGGTGCATTTCCCCGAGCTCTACCGCTACACCTTCCCAGAGCTGAATATGACAAACCGCGAGCTCGGGCAGGACGACATGAACTATCTTGACAATGTGAATTACACATATGTGATGGGCTTTTCATTCGACATGACGATTTTCCGCTGCTGCGGAAGCTTGCGCGATGTGCCGAAATACGCCGCGTATATGAAAAAGCTGATCGGAATTCGGCAGAAATACGAGAAGTATTTCCACTTCGGACGCTTTGTCGACACTGACGGGTTCACGCTGTCCGGTGACACCGCGGGCATCGTCGCGAAATCGTACGCTGCCGACGACGGCACGCTCGGGGTCGCGCTCTGGAATTCGGCCAAGGTCGAGCGCGAATTCACGGTCAATTTCGGTAACGCGGCAAAATCAATCAAGCTCGCCGCCGACGAAGCCGGATTTGTACATAATTGATTTATATTTTCTGAAAGGAATAAAATGCCAATGAATAAAGCAAAGCTGTTTTCTATTCTGCTCGCGGCATTGTTTACATTTAATCTGACCGCCTGCGCGTCGGATGCCAGCGACGATATAGTCACAGAGACCGGTACGACCGTACCCGAGACTAAAATCGAGCTTTCGGATGCCGACTCGCGCCAGCTCGTGTCAGACGACCTCGAGACGGTCGATTTCGGCGGTCGCGAGTTCAATATACTGTCACGTACCAACTTCACGTATGAGTTCGACGCCGAGCAGACCGGAGATATCGTCGACGACGCGGTATACAACCGCAACCGTACGGTCGAGGAGCGATTCAATGTCGACATTATCACGCACGCATATGGCGAGGGCAATGCGGCGAATGTGCTCGAGGTCAGCGACAAGTCGATACTCGCCGGCGACGACGCGTATCAGTTGATTTCCGCCTATACCTACCTCGCCGCGACCGGCTCGACCAATGGAAATTATATGAACTGGTACGAGATGCCGCATATCAATTTTGACAAGCCGTGGTGGGCTAAGGGCTTCATCGAAGCCGCGAGCATACACGACACTGTCTTTATCGCGACCGGCGACCTTTCACTCTTATACAATGAAGTCACGCTTGCCATGCTGTTCAACAAAGAGCTGGCCGACGAATTGCAGATAGACAATCTATACGACACCGTCCGCGATGGCGAATGGACGTTTGACAAGCTGATCGAATACTCGGCATTAGCGGCGAATGACCTGAACGGCGACGGAATTATGGATCAGAATGATCGCTGGGGATTGGGAATCAACACCTACACGCATATCGACTGCTTCCTCTACGCGTTTGAAGTGCCGGTCGTCGAAAAGATCAGCGAGGGCATACCCGAGATGGTGATAAACTCCGAGAAGATGATCTCCGTGCTCGACAAGGTATACAGCTTTCTGATCGACTCGGGCGATGTATTCGTATATGAGCACCCGACCGATTCATTTGAGCCGGGTATGTTCGAGTCGGGCAAGGGACTGTTCATGACGACCTGGCTTGGCAACTGCGCGAATCTGCGCGAGATGGACGCCGACTTCGGCATCATCCCTTATCCAAAGTGGGATGAGTCGCAGGAGCATTACAGCACCTACTACCTTGACCGAACCTCGAGCTTCCTCGTGCCGGTCATAGCCGACGTCGAATTCGTCGGTACCATAACCGAAGTAATGGCTGCCGAGAGCTACAAGCAGGTTATCCCCGCGTTCTATGAGACGGCGCTCTTGACCAAATTCACTCGCGATAATGAGTCACAGGAGATGATAGAGCTGATATTGTCAAATGTAAAATTCGACTTCGGCAATATTTATACGCACACGATAGCCGGCGGCGGCTCGGGTCCGGGTCATCTGCTCCGACTATGTATCCTGAACAAGAACAAGGATTTCGCGTCGGTGTATGCCTCAAATGAAGCGAAGTTCCAATCAAACCTCGACAAGCTGATTGAAAAGTTCATTGAGGAATGAATACAATTAATCGGTAAAATAAACAAATTTCGGGAGACGTCTTTGTGACGTTTCCCGAAGTTTTATTATATCTTGATTGAGGGTTGACTGGTAATTTGATATGTGAAAAGCTCCCTCGAAGCCGTTGACCTCGGGGAGCTATATTCATTGGTTTCATTCACCTGCCGTGAATATTTCCAGTCACGCGCCGCGGTCGCCGTCAGATGAGCCGCGACAACCACTCGGCGAGCTGCTCGGCGACGATTTTGTGCCCGTCGTACAACGGGTGCAGCGGTTCGGTGGGAATCCAGCCATGTGAGCTTATGTAGACGACATTGTCGCTATACTTTTTGTTGTAGCTTTCAATCACATCCGGCAGAAGCTCGTCGAAGCAGCCGCAGAAGGGCGACAATGATACGAGCGTCGACTTAGGGTTTCGCTCGCGGATCAGCTTCAGCAGAGCGGTGTATTCGTCGGCGTAGCTCGGGTTGCCGCGGTCGTTCGCGCCATGATTGACGACGATTATATCGCAGGACGGATAGGTCACAGGCGAGCCCTCGAAGTTATACGGATATGCGAGCGCGGCTTTCGGCACTCCGCCGCAGCCCGATTTCGTCGTACCGACCGCGCCGTAGCCAATGATATACGGACGCAGACCCAGCGCCTCGGCGGTCAGGAACGCGTAGGTTCCGGTAGCGTCGTCCTGCCACGGACGGTCATACTGGTCGTCGGTGTGCTGACGGCGGTCGGCGTCGATGAGCACGCCCTCGGTGATCGAGTCGCCGACAAACTCAATCGTTTTCCGATTGTCCGGCTCGAGCGTCTCGGCGCGGTCGGCTTCATAGCCGAGGAACGCGAGCTTGCCGACGAGCGGCTGATGCCAGCGGTGCTGCTGCTCGACCGCGGATTTGTAGATGACCTTGACGGTGTGCCGGCTGTCACTGTCGGTGTGGATGCGCACAAAGCGGCTGATCGTCGCTTCGACGCGCGCGCCGCCGTCGACCGAAAGCCAGATGTGACCGAAGGTCTCGGTCGAAAATTCAGTGCAGAAATTGAGCACGCAGTCGCGTCCGCCAAACGCCAGCTCAAAGTAGGAGCCACAGGCGGTCGCGGCAATGGAATCATTGCGCCAGGTGCGGAATTGCCCGAAGCGACCGGTGTAGCGGATGGATTGGTCGTCGTATTTGATAAACATGATATTCTCCGGTTTCTGTCAATATTCGTAGTCGACCGTGACGCTTGTCTCGACGACCGCGTGCATATAGGTCTTGACAATCTTGCAGTGATAAGGGTCCATCGCGTATGCGTCGAGCGCGTCGCGGTCGTCGACGTCGACGAGCAGCACTACATCATACGAGCGACCCGAATGCAGAAAATCACAGCCGGCTTCGATATGGCGTATCGTCGGCACGTTGCCGACCATAGACAACAGAATTTCACGCGCGCGCAGTGCCTTAGCATCATCCGCGTCGCGCAGCTTAAAGCATACAATGTGTTTTACCATGGCAAATTTTCCTTTCTGATTAAAACGGCGGTCTGCCGTTAATAATAATCCGATATGACGGCAATGAATGA
>CAJFKR010000044.1:0-25380 GCA_904386005.1 Candidatus Flemingiibacterium merdigallinarum | reverse complement strand
TATTAGAGGTTACATATAATTATATCACCCGCAGTATATAAAATCAAGTGCGGTGTAATAATTTTCGATATATTTGAAAAAATTTCTTGACAAACGGGGCAAATAATGATATTATATTATAGTAAAGCTTCGGTCGCCTTAAGGCTGCCGGTCGACGATTTACATCGGCTCATGTCCGAGATTTTCTGCCTGAAAGGAATTGATAACCATGGCTGACGAAATTTTTGATACCGACGATATATTCACACTGACCGATGAGGACGGCGAGGAGAAACGCTTTCAGCTGCTCGGCAGCTGCGAGGTCGACGGCTCCGAATACCTTGCGCTGGTTCCGATTGACGACGAGGACGTGTCAAGTGAGGAATATGTCATCTTAAAGCGCGAAATTGACGACGACGGTGAGGACATCCTCGTTACAATTGACGATGACGACGAATTCGACCGCATTGCGGATATCTTCGAGGATGAGCTCTTCGGTGAGGTTGACTACGACAACGATAATAATGACGAAAATTGACAGCACTGTAAAATAAAATCTTAAAAATACTATTGCATTATTTCAAATAATGTGGTATACTATTAGTACAAAGCAATCGGCCTGCTTAGTGCGTGATAATTCAAGTATTTAAACCCACAATAGAAAAAATGGAGTCCGGCTTCCGCTGATGGGAATGCAGACCTCCCGACCGTTTCCTGAATAACAGGCGGGTTTCCCGTCGGCACGAACGGCCCGGATGTTGGGAGCACGAAACAGTGGAGAGGACACCAGCCTTGCGAGAGCAGGGTTTTCTAATCTTGGATTCACACGGCTCGGCGGGTTTTTGTATTTTATTGAACGAATAACATATAAAGGAACGTTTGTCAAAATGAAACAGATTAAGCTTGGCAATACCGACCTTGAAGTGTCGGAGATCTGTCTCGGCGCGGACGGCATCGGCTCGAAGCTGCCGCGTGAACTCGCGTTTCAGGTGCTCGACCGGTTCAGAGAGGGCGGCGGCAATTTCATTGACACCGCGAACATATATGTCCGCGATTTCGCGGCGGGGTACAGCCTGAGCGAGCGCATACTCGGCGAGTATCTCAGGTCGCGCGGCAAGGATTCATCCGAATCCTAAAACCATGCACACGCCGCGCATATCCCATGACGAGCTTTCGCGCGATATCGACGAGAGTCTCGACTCGCTCGGACTCGACGCGCTCGACTTTTACTGGCTGCACCGCGACAATCCCGATATGCCGATAGGCGAGATAATCGAGCTGATGGAGGGCTTTGTCCGCGAAGGAAAGATACGCTATTACGGCGGCTCGAACTATTCGGTCGACCGCGTTTCCGAGGGAATGCGCTACGCGGCTGAAAAGGGTCTGCGCGGCTTCTCCGCGATATCGAATATGTGGTCTCCGGCAGTGCAGAACGCCGGATGTCCGCTGTCGGCTGACGATACGCTCGTCTGCTTTGACGACAGCCAGCTTGACGTATTCCGTACAAGTTCGGTCGCGTTTGTGCCGTATAACTCGACCGCCAAAGGCTGGTTCGCGAAGCGCGCCAATAGAATCAGAAACGAACGGCTCGACAGCGTGTTCGAAAACGCGACCAACCTCGCTCTGCTTTCAAAGCTCGAGGCTGACGCAAAGGACGCGGGAATTTCGGTGCAGACCGCGCTGCTGCGTCACATTGGCAAATATCCGGTGCAGATTGTGCCGGTGACGTCGGTGAGCAGCATTGAGCAGCTCGACGATCTGCTTTCAGTATAAAAATGCGGCTGTAAAATAAATTTTCGGCTATAAATTTGCGGGCTGCCGTATGAAGCGGCAGCCCGTATTTTGATTTAATTGTGAGAATATTCAGCGCTGTGCTGTCATGACAGCTTGCTGTACGAATCGATGAGCGAGTCTAAGACGCTCTGCCAAGCTGATTTATGCGATTCATACTTAGACATATAATCGGTCGAAACATCAGTTTCGACTGTCGGCAGAACCATGTTTGTGAACGGTGAGAAAATGGTCGAATAAGCGAATGTGAAGTCCATCTGCGCGCTGTTTCGGATCAGCTCGAGCATTTCCTTGACGTCCTCGTCACGCGTGTATTTTTCTTTCAACGCGATTTCATAATAAGCCGGTACAACGTCGCGCCAGCTGTAGTAGCATAGCGCCTCGCAGACCATGGATGTGAGGTCGAGGTCGTTTGTGGTGCGCGGTATGAAGAACATCGACGTCGATGTACCTATCTGTGAATGGTATTTCTCCTGCGCCTCGTCATATTTCGGTACGGGAATTATGCCAAAGTCGCTCTTCATGTCGCGCAGATACTCGGTGCAATACAGAAATTGACACATGAACAGCGCGCGCTCGTCATTGAAGATATTAGAAACTACCGTCTGGTCGGTTGCGTACTGGAAGTTGTTGTCGTTTTTGTTGCTGACAAACGCGTTCATTTTTTCAAAGATGCTGACCTCGTGGTCACCAAGGTCGGCTACATACGGATTACCGCTCTCATCGAAGCGGATGACCTTGAATTCGGTCGCGGTTTGGAAGGTGCGCTGCGGAACTGCCGCGGTGATATAACCGAACTGGTCGTTCGTTGTATCCATCGCACCGTCGCCGTTTAAGTCAGACGCGGCAGCGGCGCTCATCTCGGCGAGCTTGTCAATCGTCCAGGTGCCATTGCGCACGAGGTCATACGGATTTTCGAGCTTGTAGCTGTCGATCAGAGTCTTATTGAAGTAGATGACCGAGATGTCCTTATACATGGACAGCGACGCGTCGCCGATAAAGCCGAACAGCTTGCCGCCGATCGCGAGGTCGTCCTCCATGCCTTGAATCCACCAAGGATTATCGAAATTGATATAGTCAAGGTCGAGTGAATTTACAAACATACCGTCGCTTGCTATAGGCAATACACAGACTGTGACGCCGTTGATAAGGTCATACGCGCCGTCACCTGCCATGACGCTCGACGTGATTAAGTGATTGAAGTTGTCCTTGTCGTCCCAGTGTCCAGGCTCGGAGATTATGTTGAAATTGATACCGAGCAGCTCCTCGACGTTGCGGTTGCGGTTGTAGACCGCGTCGGAAACTACGTCGCCGGTCATCTCCTCGGCTACATACTCGTATTCGGCGTGAACTGTAGAGAGAATCGTAAATTCCTTGCCCTCATAATTGACCTCGGGTAGCTCAAGCTGCGGTCCGGGGTCAGCAGTCGTGACGTCGCTGCCGGAGGCAGCAGCAGTTGTCTCGTCCGATTTGTCAGCGCTGTCGCCGCAGCCGCTCGCGGCGAATACTGAGACGAGCAGCGAGATCAGAAGCAGCGTTGAAATTAAACGTCTTTTCATGGTGAATCTTTCCTTTCAATAATTATTGATAACAGCAGATTTTCACGTGCAATATATGAATATATACCGTGAATGTAAAAACTATTATCCCTTTATGTATAGTATATCATAAATAATTTATATATCAAGTTAATATCAAAACAACAAGTGTAACATTGATAACAATGTTCGGAACAGATAGCATTGGAGTGAAACAATTGGTTAAAATCGCCTTGCTCGCGCTGAATTCCTCGTATATACACACCAACCTCGCGGTACGCAGTATCAGGGACAGCCTTACTAGCGCGGGGTACGGCGCGGACATATTTGAATATAATATCAAAGATCGCCGCGGCGCGATATTGTCCGCGCTTTATCGCGAGGCGGCGGATATATACGGCTTTTCATCGTACATTTGGAATATCAGTCAGATGCTGTCAATAGCTGACGACCTTAAAAAACTGCGTCCCGAAAGTACTATTGTATTCGGAGGACCGGAGGTATCGTATAACGCGGAGGAGCTGCTCGCAAAGCATAGCTTCATTGACCATATAATCACCGGCGAGGGGGAATACGCGTTCATCCGGCTCGCCGAGTCGGCGGGGAAGTCGAAACTGCCGCCGGTCATTGATGGAGGTATGTGCGGCTCGTTCGAGTCGTCGGGCATACACTATGACGCTGACGGTCACCGACCGGCGGGGCGGATACTCTATTACGAGTCGTCGCGCGGCTGCCCGTATAAGTGCGCCTACTGCCTGTCGTCGCTGACCCAGCGCATACGCGCGAAGCCGGCTGAAAAAACTCTGCGCGACCTGCTAAAATTCGAATCTCTGCCGTATGAGGTCAACATAGTTAAATTTGTCGACCGGACGTTCAACTTCAACCGTATGCGCGCGAAGGAGATCTGGCGCGGTCTACTGTCGCCCGAATACACAAAGCGCTACCATTTCGAAATCTGCGCCGAGCTGCTTGACGAGGAGAGCTTCGAGCTGCTCGCGTCGTTTCCGCGCGGCAAAATACAGCTCGAGATCGGCGTCCAATCGACAAACTCGGAGACCTTGCGGCGAATCCACCGCTCACTCGACACCGAAGGACTGCTTGGCGCGATTTCAAGGCTGCACTCATTTGGAAATATGCGAATTCACGCCGATCTTATCGCAGGTCTGCCTGGCGAGGATTTAAATAGCTTCGCGCGCTCGTTCGACTCGCTGTACGGTCGCTGCGATATATTGCAGCTCGGCTTTCTCAAGCTGCTACATGGAACCGAGCTGCGGCGCGATGCCGAGGCGTTTGGCTGCGTATACTCGAACGAGCCGCCGTACACGGTGCTCGCAACCGACTGTCTTAGCTTTGACGAGCTTGAACTTTTGCATCAGGTGGATGATCTGCTCGAAAGATATGTGAACAGCCATGTATTCAGCCGTTCGGTTGAGCTCGTGATGAGCCGTGTCGATTCGCCGTTCGCGCTGCTCGCGGAATTTGCCGAAAAATCCGCCGAATATGAATTGCCGCTGCGGCAAATATCGCAGACCGACGCGTTCAAGCGTTTTTATAAATGCCTTCATGACGGCGAGGACGTCGAG
The DNA here is from genome assembly GCA_904386005.1 of Candidatus Flemingiibacterium merdigallinarum. Classification (GTDB taxonomy): domain Bacteria; phylum Bacillota; class Clostridia; order Oscillospirales; family CAG-272; genus Flemingiibacterium; species Flemingiibacterium merdigallinarum. Next base: position 20,489 of record CAJFKR010000044.1, on the reverse strand, counting down.
CTTGCAATGCGACTGATACTCGATTTTCTGACGTCGCAGAACGCGTCTCCGCCGTCAATCGGCGGGCTTGATTGTCTGCGTTTGTCTGACAATGACAAAAAGCACGCTTTTTTCGATTGGTGTGCCGGGATGAATATCGATATCTTCGCGCCGTCGGTCGAGGTTTGGCAGGTCGGCGGCAGCGAGTATTACATTGACCGCAGAAATCATTCGGCGTATGAAAAGACGAATAACACTTTCGTAAAAAATTGATAAAAAGGATTTTAACTTCATTTCGTTAATATGGTGAGTTGCATATTGATAATTTTTTGAAAATATGATATAATATTTCATACGGCGAGCTGTTCCGATTGTTTCGGAATACTCGCCGTATGATTAAATGAAAGGAAACGAATCAACCCATGAAAATCGCATTTTCGACCTTGGGCTGCCCGGATTTCTCGTGGACCGACATATATTCGGTCGCGAAGGACTTTGGGTTCGACGGAATTGAAATCCGCGGACTCGGCGACAATATCTTCGCTGTCAAGGCAAGCCCATTTACCGACAGTCAGATCGACAGAACCACGGCTACTCTCAACCGACTCGGGCTGGAAATTCCCTGCCTGACATCGGGCTGCTGCCTAAAGTTTGCCGACAAGCTCGACGAAGCAATCGATGAGATTACCGCTTATATTGAGCTTGCGAAGAAGCTAAACACTTCTTACATACGCGTTCTTGCCGATCTTGATCCTGCTCCTGCCGGTGAGATCGACGACGACTTCATGGTGAAAGCTATAAAACGCGCCGCTGAATGTGCAAAGGGAACCGGAGTCACGCTGCTTATCGAGTCGAACGGCGTGTATTCGGACACGAAACGGCTGAAAAAGCTGCTCGATGGCGTCAATATGCGCGAGGTCGCCGCGCTCTGGGATATACATCACCCGTATCGCTTCGCGAACGAGTCGCCCGAAGAAACGGTCGCGAACCTCGGCAGCTATATAAAATACGTTCATGTCAAGGATTCGGTCATGACTGTCGGCGACGACGGCAAGCCGGTTATCAAATACAAGATGATGGGCTACGGCGATATGCCGATCCCCGAAATGCTCCGCGCACTCCGTTCGATAGGCTACGAGGGTTACATCTCACTCGAATGGGTAAAACGCTGGGCGCGTGAAATCGAGGACTGCGGCATCGTGTTCCCGCAGTTCGCGTCGTATATGCGCGAGCACATCGACGAGGTCAGACCTCCGCTCCAGACCAGTCTCCGCGGCGTCGGAAAATATATCTGGAAGAAGGAGCACCTGATTGATTACACGTTCCCGCAGCTGCTCGACCGCATCTGCGAGGAATTCCCGGATCAGTACGCGTTCCGCTACACCACCTGTGATTACACTCGCACCTACCCCGAGTTCCGCCGCGATGTCGACAATTTCGCGCGCGCGCTGATCGCTATGGGCGTCAGCAAGGGCGACCATGTCGCAATCTGGGCGACGAATGTTCCGGCTTGGTACATCACCTTCTGGGCTACCGTCAAGATCGGAGCTGTGCTGGTCACGGTCAATACCGCGTACAAGATTCACGAGGCGCAGTACCTGCTTAGCCAGTCGGACACCCATACGCTTGTCATGATCGACGGCTACAAGGATTCGAACTACGTCGAAATCATCAAGGAAATCTGCCCCGAGCTCGCGACCTGCGCGCCCGGACAGCTCAAATCAAAGCGGCTGCCGGTGCTCAAAAACGTCATCACCGTCGATTCAAAGGTGGACGGCTGTTATACCTGGGACGAGGCGTTCAAGCTGGGTGAGAGCGTACCGGTTTCCGAGGTATACGCGCTCGCGCGTTCGGTTCGCAAGGACGACGTCTGCAATATGCAGTATACATCCGGCACGACCGGTTTCCCGAAGGGCGTCATGCTGACTCACTACAATGTAGTCAACAACGGCAAGGCGATCGGCGACTGCATGGATCTGTCGACCGAGGACAGAATGATGATTCAGGTGCCGATGTTCCACTGCTTCGGCATGGTGCTGGCTATGACCGCGTCTGTGACTCACGGCACGACGATGTCGCCGATTCCGGCGTTCTCGCCGAGACTCGGACTCGAATGTATCAACAAAGAGAAGATCACCTGCTTCCACGGCGTTCCGACGATGTTCATCGCTATGCTGAATCATGAGAATTTCCCGAAAACCGACTTCTCGCATATGCGCACCGGCATCATGGCCGGCTCTCCCTGCCCGATCAAGGTCATGGAGGAGGTCATCGAGAAGATGCATATGCCCGAGATCTGCATAACCTACGGTCAGACCGAGGCATCTCCGGCGACCACTATGTCAAAGACGACCGACTCGGTCGAGCTGCGTGTCAACACGGTCGGCTCGGCGATGTTCGCGGTCGAGTGCAAGATAGTCGACCCCGAGACCGGCGAAGAAGTGCCGAACAATGTCGACGGCGAGTTCTGCGCGCGCGGCTACAACATCATGCGCGGCTATTACAAGATGCCCGAGGCGACCGCGGCGGCGATTGACAGCGAGGGCTGGCTGCACAGCGGCGACCTCGCGCGACGGCTGGACAACGGCTACTTCAAAATCACCGGTCGTATCAAGGACATGATCATACGCGGCGGTGAGAATATCTACCCGAAGGAGATAGAGGACTTCCTCTACACGAACCCGAAGGTCAAGGACGTGCAGGTTATCGGCGTGCCGGACAAGCAGTACGGCGAGGAAATCATGGCCTGCGTCATCCTCAACGAGGGCGCGGAGGCTACCGAGGAGGAAATCAAGGACTTCTGCCGCACGCATATGGCAAAGCACAAGACCCCGAGATACGTGCGTTTCGTCAAGGAATTCCCGATGAACGCGGCCGGAAAGATACTGAAATACAAGATGCGCGAGGAAGCGGTCGAGTATCTGAATCTCCAGTCGGACGCAAGCATTGTGACGGCGTGAATATATCGGTCGTTTGTAGAAGACACAGACAACGTAACTAAATACAAAGACAGGCTCTTATCGAAAGGTAAGAGCCTGTTTTGATATTAGATTAATCAGGTACGCGTTTATATATTTTCAGATATCAGCATATTCCGCTGCCGTCGAATTTGCAGCTGAATGAGCTGCTCTCAAGCCCGAGCGTCAGCTCGCGGAAGCCGCCATCGCGCGGTGAGATATTCGAGAGGCTGTCTGTTTTGTCAAGCGATATCGTGTAGTCGCTTTCGGTTCCGGCCAGTATCAGAGTGACCATTGCGTCGACAGCGTCAATGTTTGTCTTGATCGAATCAGCAGACAGCGTTAAAAATCCAGATTCAATCTCGGCGTCAAGCGTATTTGTGGTCAGCGACGACAGACTGAATGTACAGTCGGACGCGGTGATTCGAGTGTCGCTTATCAATGTTAGCCCGGACGCGTTAAAGGTTGTCGAGCTTATCGTAAGGTCAAGACTTTCGCCGCTCAGCTTTTCAAGCCGTATCGTCGAATCGCTCGCTGTGAATTCGATTTTATCCGAAGCGTTTAGGTTATTTAGAGTCACCGCGGTGCTCTCACAGTCGAGGGCGAGCTTGCCGGTTTTGACCGAATCGAGCTTAAGGCTCGCGCCGTCGGAGGCGACGTCGAGTTCATCCGCGTCGATACCGCGCAGCGAAAGCGCGGCGCCGTCAGAGCTTAATTTCAGCTTAGTAAATCCAAGCTCACGAATATCGACCGCAGCGCCGCTTGTGATAAGCTCGTATTCGGTCAGCTTATCTTGAGGGACGTACAGCTGTATTCCGGGTGTGTCGTCAAATAGGCTGAACCGTATAACGCCGCCGCGTGTCGTTTTGATAATTTTGAGCTGACCGTCGGTTTCGGATATGTCATATTCGTCATCCTTGCCCGACTGATAGTCGACCCTGAACGCGCCGTCGGTCGGGATGATGTCGATATTGGCGCCGTCAATGTCAAGATATATCTGGTCGATTTCAGTCTGAATGGCATAGCTTTGATCATCTAATTCTTTTGTATATATGCGTTCAAGGTCGAAGCCGGCGGCGCAGAGCGAAGCGAATATGAGTATCAGTCCGACCGCGAGGACTATTGTGCCGATTTTTAATAATTTTTTGTACATAATCTATATCACTTCTTTCTGAATTTGCCGAACGGAGAGACGATTTTGCGAGAAAGCCACGCCGCGCCGCGTACGCATTTGCCCGTGAGGGGGATTAATATAAGCGATATGCCGAATATCGACAGCCCGCAGCCGAGCGTAAACAGCGCGCGCAGCGGCGACGGCGAGAAGAACAGCCCCACGCCGTACCCGATAGACGCGACGCCGGAGATGAGGAGCGAAGCTACTATTGCAATCAACGAAACGACCAGCGACCAGATTATTCCAAACAATGCAAACACCAGCGAGATGATTATCGCGAGCGCGGTGATCCAAATGGGGAAGGTTATGAAGATAATTAGGATTTTAAGCAGCCGGTTCTCGCTCTTTATCCGATCGGAATCGCGGTGAGATTGGCTTTGAACGCGGGTCTGATTATCTATATTGCTGCTTGTATTGTTAGCGGCATCGTTTCCCGCATGGCTTTTAGCATAATCGGATTCGGATTCACCGGTGAAATTTTTGTTAGATGTATTATTTCCGTCTGTTTTCGCGGAGGCGGCAGGGACTCCGGGATTGGCGGCTTCGGCGGACAGGCTGCCGTACTGCGACAGGATTTCGCGCGCGAGCTTATCGATATCTCCGAGCGCGGCGACGGCGGCTTCCTCGGTCATGCCGTCCTCTATCCGGTCGCAGATCATCTCGTCGTAAAAATCGAGAGTCTTTGTGCTCTCTGACATCGGCAAGGTCAGCAGCCGCGCCGACAGAGCGTTTCTGAATTCGTTTCGGGTCATTCTGATAATCTCCTTAACAATCAAATGAGTCGGATTTAATGGCTGACATTTCATTCTGTTTTTTCTTTTGACTTTCGATAAAATTAAATACCTTCTGCATTTCGCGCTGCTCATTGACAAAGTCGTCGACCCGTGCGCGTCCGAGCGGCGTCAGCGCGTAATATTTGCGCAGCCTGCCGTTATGCTCGCGTGCAGTGACCGTGACGTACGACGCGCTCTCCAGCCGCTTCAATATCGGGTAGAGCGTCGACTCTGATATCTCGACATATTCGGAGATTTCCTTGATCAGCGCCCAGCCGTAAGACTCACCGCCAAGCAGTGCCGCGAGCACACAGATTTCAATGAGTCCGCGCTTGAGCTGTATATCCATGGCTGCCTCCAATCCTGTGTTACGTACTATATTATACAACGCATAGTATTATATGTCAAGAGGTATGCGGCAATATTGTATACAAAAACAAAAACGCAGACGTATATGCGCCTGCGTTTGTAGATTATATGATATGCGATATAAACCGGATCAATCAGTCGTCATACTCTTTATCGAAATCGATGATTTTACCGAAGACACTGACTTCATAGTCATATTCAAAATTGTTATACTTGAAGCTGATTTCGTATTTACCATCGTCGTATTCGTAATCTCTGTCATAGGTCTGAGATTCGGTAATGCCGAGCGAGTCGAAGACTATCTGTTTTGCTTCGTCGAGCGTAATAAAGGAGGTAGTCGTGGTAGTAGTCGGCTTGGTTGTAGTTGTGGTTGTAGTCGTCGGAGCGGTGTAGAGCTGCTTCGATTCAGCCTTTACTATCTGACCCGAATACGCGCCGACCTCGTAGTCGTATCTGGTATTGTTGTAGGTGAATTCGATATCATACTTGCCGTCGTCAAGCTCGCACTTGGTCAGCACGACCTGCGACTCTTTGACGCCGATATTGTCAAATACAAGCTTCTTTGCCTTGTCGAGTGTGATCGCGGTCGCGACATTGTTCTGCTTCTTTTCAGACTTGACTATGCTGCCGGTGTATGCGCTGACCTCGTAATCGTATTCGGTGTTGTTGTAGTAGAATTCGATATCGTACTTGCCGTCGTCGAGCTCACACTTGGTCAGCACGACCTGCGACTCTTTGACGCCGATTTTGTCAAATACAATCTGCTTTGCCTCGTCGAGTGTGATCGCGGTCGCGACATTGTTCTGCTTCTTTTCAGACTTGACTATGCTGCTGGTGTATGCGCTGACCTCGTAGTCGTATTCGGTGTTGTTGTAGTAGAATTCGATTTCATACTTGCCGTCGTCAAGCTCGCACTTTGTAAATACCACATCCGATTCGGCGATACCGAGCGAATCGAACACAGTCTTTTTCGCGGTGTCGAGCGAAATCATCGTAGTCTTGCCATTCTGACCGTGATTGTATACGACTCTGTCGTAGTCGTTCTCGACCTTGACGATTTCGCCGGTGTACGCGCTTACCTCGTACTCGTATTCGACTCCGTTGTACACGAATTCGAGCTCGTATTTGCCGTCGTCCAGCTTGAACTGCTTTTTGTAAGCGTCTTCCTCGTCGATGCCGAGAGAGCCGAACACGATGTCCTTAGCGTCGCTGAGCGTGTATGCGTAGTTGTAGCTGTAACGGTTGTTTACTGCGAAGAGCGAGACTCCGAATACCGAAGCGGCTGCGATCAGTGAGATGGCGATGATGCGTTTTTTCATTTTTATTTCTCCTTATTCTGTGCTTATGTTAAGCGTTTGCTTTTTGCTGCTTACATTAACAGTATACGGATCAGATTTTCTAAAAGTGGGGTCGCGGGAAAAAAATATTTATTTTTTTGCCCGTGCAAAACGGTCGTCACAGCCTTATATATTATTCGGCGTTTGTATCGGTCGAGACGGTAGTATCGACCGCGCTGCTCGTATCCTCCGCGACGGTAGTGTCAGCCGTATCGGCGGCGTCGCTCGTTTCGGCAGCTCCGGCGATTATGTCGTCAACCGTAACGTCCGAGCTGCCGATTACGACCGAGACGCCGTGCTTCGAGTGCTCGCTCAGCTTATCGAGCAGCCGGTTTTCGGTATTTGCTTTCCAGCTGTCGCTGTCTGACGTGACATTCAGCAGTATTGTTCCGCCGTCGTCAAGGTAGTCGAGCAGATACGCGCGTTCAACCAGATCGTCGGCGAACTCCTCGGCGCGTCGGAACAATGTTGACTCTTCATCAACGAGCCGGCGACCGTCATCATTCAGTCCTTCGGCGGAAAGCACATAGAACAGCCGATTGACCGTAATCGTGACCTTGGGATTGACTGCAAGGCTGATTGTACCCGCCGGCGCGAGCGCGTAATACCAGACCGCGAGGGCGGCCAGCGCGGCGCAGAGCAGCGCGGCTATCAATATAAACAGCCAGTGAAGTCTGTTTTTCGGCTTTGAGTCCATTATAATAATGTCCGAAACCGTTTCGCCCACGTCATAATTCAGATTTGCGGTTTTGATGAAGCGTCCGTCCTGACTTAAGACGACCGCGTATCCGGGGTGACATTCCATTACTAAATATTTCATTTTCGTCCTCCCCTCGCCGCGAACACCTGATTGAGGTGACCACGGATGATATCAAAGCCGTTAGTGTAGGCGAGCAGCATCGCGACAATGTATCTGCGATGTCGTTCGATCGTCTTGCGCTCGACGCCTGACGCGTCGGCGAGCTCCTTTACCGGCAGCTTACCGGTATCGGTCAGCATATCGATAAGCCGCGAATGGGTGCGCGCCGTCGTCAGCACCCGTCGGCAGGCTTCGAGCGTGCGCTCCTGACGCGGGCAGTTGTCGGCGACGTCGGTTATTGAGATGTCGTATCGAGCGAGCGTGAGCGCGAAATCCTCGATTTCCTGCTTTGCCGCCGACTTTGCGCTGTGCTCGGCGACATTGTCGTAGCTGACGCCGACCGTTTCGATAATCGGCAGCTCGTCGTCCTCGTCGTCACGCGTTTCATCGAGCGGTACGACCTGCTGATGCCGCTTCTCGCGGCGGTAGTAGTCAATAAGCCGGCTATGTATGAGCTTCGACGCGTACGGCAGAAACGCGCCCTTTTGTTCCTGATATGAAGTTATCGCCTCATGAAACGCGAACAGCGCGATTGACAACTCATCATCTTGTCCCTCTTGGGGTATTCGGTGCAGAAATTTTGCGGTTTCGGACTTGATGAACGGCATATACTGGCGAATCAGCGTATCCTCGCACTGGTTGTCGCTCTTGGCTTTGCTGACAAGGGCAGATAAATCACTGTCTATTGTACTCAATCCTTTCTTGCAAAGGTTATCGTTAATACGCTTGTATGACTATATCAATTAATAATACCAAAAAACTGCGACGTGGGTATTATCTGAAGGGAAAATTATTGTAAATAATTTTCTGTTGTTATAAGGATATTGCAAAGCTGCATCAATACTGTGTAATTATGAAATAGATGATAATAAAAGCCCCCAATTATGGGGGCTGTATGACAGCTTTTATTTCTGATTGTCGAGCGCGGCTTTGATGAAGTCGCGGAAGAGCGGGTGAGGGAGATTCGGACGGCTGCGGAATTCGGGGTGGAACTGCACGCCGACAAACCAGTGTTTGTTCGGATACTCGGCGATTTCACAGAGTCTGCCGTCGGGCGACAGTCCGCTGAATACGACTCCAGCCTCCTCGAGACGCTTGCGGTAATCATTGTTGACCTCGAAGCGGTGGCGGTGACGCTCGAGTATCGAATCCTCGCCATACGCGGCGTGCGCCTTCGTACCGGCTTTGATGTAGCAGGGATAGAGTCCGAGCCGCATTGTGCCGCCTTTTTTATCGATCAGCTTCTGCTCGGGCATGATGTCGATGACCGGATATTCGGTCGTATCGGAGAATTCAGCCGAGTTCGCGCCGCACATTCCGGCAAGACTGCGCGCCGCTTCTATTATCAGCATCTGCATTCCGAGACAGATGCCGAACAGCGGAATGTCATTCTCGCGTGCGTATTTTATGGCAGAAATCATACCCTCGATTCCGCGGTCGCCGAAGCCGCCGGGGACGATGATTCCGTCGTAATCCTTCAGAGCCGCAGCCGCGTTCTCGTCAGTGATGTCCTCCGACTGCACCCAGCCGATCTCAACTTCAGCCGAGTTGGCGTAACCGCCGTGTGTGAGAGCTTCAGCTACCGACAGGTACGCGTCGTGCAGCTCGACATATTTGCCGACCAGCGCGATTTTTACCTTCTTCGCCGGATGCTTTACCTTGTCGAGCATTTCGGTCCACTCGGTGAGGTCGGGCTTGTCCTCGATGCCGAAGCGCTCGCATACGCATTTGCCGAGTCCCTCGCGCTCGAGCAGAATCGGCACCTCATATATGCTGTCGGCGGTGAGGTTCTGGATTACGCACTCCTTCTTGACGTTGCAGAAGAGCGCGAGCTTTTGCTTCATGTCGTCGGGCAGCTCCATTTCGGTGCGGCAGACGAGAATGTCCGGCTGAATGCCTATAGACAAGAGCTCCTTGACGCTGTGCTGCGTCGGTTTTGACTTCAGCTCGCGAGAGCCCGAGATGAAGGGTATCAGCGTCACATGGATGAACAGGCAGTTCTCGTGACCAACCTCGTTTTCGACCTGACGGATTGCTTCAAGGAAGGGCTGCGACTCGATGTCGCCGACCGTGCCGCCGATTTCGGTGATCAGCACGTCGCAGCTGGGGTCGGTCTTGCCTACTATATATACATTGTTCTTGATCTCGTTTGTGATGTGCGGGATTACCTGTACGGTGCCGCCGAGGTAGTCTCCGCGGCGCTCCTTGTTAAGTACAGACCAGTAAATCTTTCCGGTCGTGACATTAGAGTGACGGGACATAGACTCGCCGGTAAAACGCTCGTAGTGACCGATGTCGAGGTCGGTCTCAGCTCCGTCGTCGGTCACGAAAACCTCGCCGTGCTGATACGGACTCATCGTGCCCGGGTCGATGTTCAGATAGGGATCGAACTTCTGAATTTTGACATGAACGCCCCGCGCTTTCAGCATACGTCCGAGAGACGCGGCGGTGATGCCTTTGCCAAGTCCGCTGACAACTCCGCCGGTTATAAAGATGTATTTCATTTACATGACCTTTCCTTTCGCAATTCTGATAGTCCCAAAACTGCCGTTATTTTCGAAAAACAATTATACTATAATATTATACATTTATTTTCCGCGCTTGTCAACCGTATATTGATATAATTATTTACAAAATTCGCTTTTATCAGACCGCAGCGTGTGATACAATAATAATGTATGAAAATTTACGGCGCTGCCGATAAGGATTATTGAATGTTTGGTTTATTTATGCCCGATCGGGTATATTATGATATATACGAAATCACTCCTGAGCTGCTGAAAAGCGAGGGGATACGCGCGCTTATACTCGACATCGACAACACGCTCGTGACCTACGACGACCCAAAGCCGACCGAACGCGTCGCAAACTGGCTCGAAGCTATGAAAAACGCCGGCATTGCGGTCGCGTTCGTATCGAACAACCACGCGCCGCGCGTCTCCGAATTCTGCGACGGGCTGGACTGCTATTATCGCGCCGACGCCAAGAAGCCGTCAAGACGGTATCTATACGAGGCGATGAGCCATATGAACAGCGATACGACAAATACCGCGTCTATAGGCGACCAGGTGTTTACCGATATCTGGGCGGCGAAGCGCTGCGGTATGCGCGCGTTTCTCGTCAGCCCGATCAAGGATAAAAGGACGCCGTTCTTCCGCTTCAAGCGGCTGCTCGAACGTCCGGTTTTATACGAGTACCGACGGCGAGCGGCAAAAATGATAAACAAGTAAAGGATGTATGACAATGGACAACCAAGAAAAACAAGTGAACCCGCTTAGGAATATGACTGCTTTTCTCGCGAAAGCGCTGTTCAAGAAGGATTCGCCGATCATTCCGGACGGAGCATTTCCGGAAAATAGCGAGCCGGGAATCGTGCTCGCGAGAATACGGCAGCTGCTCGACGAGGGAAATATCAACACGGCGGAGAATCTGCTGTTCGATTCGTTTGACAAAAAGAAGCCGTATTTCGTCGCGATCGGACTCGAGCTGTACGCCCACATCACCGAGCTTACGCCGGAGGAGCTTGAGGCGGCAGACTTCTCGCGCGAGGAGATTCAGCAGGGAATCGGCGATATGCTTAAATTCTACGGCATCAAAATCGCGATAAAACGTCCGCCCGCTCCGGGTCAGGGAGTGCCGAACGGACAGCGTCCCACGCCGGGTCAGAGCGCACCCAATGGACAGCGTCCCGCGCCGGGTCAGAACCCGAACGTCGCGCCGAACGTCCTCGCCGACCCACCAAAGAAGCTGTGAGCATGATGAATAGCTTGAAACTCGCGGTGCTCGGCTCGCCGATTGCTCATAGCCGCACACCCGGACTGCAGGAGTCGTTCGCGCGCGACGCGGGTATATCCGATTTTTCCTGCGAGCGTATAGAGACCGACTGCTCGAACCTTGAAGCCACTGTCGCGCGGCTTGTGCGCGAGGGCTACGACGGCTTTAACTGTACAATGCCGCTCAAGGGCGATATGTCGCGTCTCGCTGACGATATCGACCGCGAGGCGTCACTGCTGTGCTCCGCGAATACCGTCGCGGTGCGCGGCGGCAGGCTGTCGGCGATCACTACCGATGGCGGCGGTATACTTTTGACGCTGCGCCGTGCGCTTGCCGCCGAACCGCTTGAAGGAAAGAAGGTGCTGCTGCTCGGCGCGGGCGGAGCGGCGCGCTCGACCGCGCTGTCACTCGCACTCGCGGGCGCGGAGCTGACTGTGTGCAACCGCACGTTATCGTCCGCCGAGTCGCTCGCGGCTATGCTCAAAAAAATCGCGGACGAGAATCCCGACCTGTCGCGGCAGCTCGCAAATGTCAAGTGTCGTGGATTTGACGCCGATACTCTGTGCGACGCCGCCAAGTCCGCGGACATTCTGATCAACTGCACCGCGGCGGGTATGCGGGGCAGTCAGGAATTCGATTCGCTCGGTTTTGTCGATTCATTGCCGAAGTCTGCGGTTGTCGTTGACGCGGTATACAACCCGCTGAAAACGCGGCTGCTGCTTGCCGCCGAGGAGCGCGGGCTGACGGCGATGAGCGGTCTGTGGATGCTCGTGTATCAGGGCGCGCTGTCGTTCGGTTTTTGGACCGGCGCTGTGCCGGACGAGGACGCCTGCCAGCGCGCGTTTGAACGAATCTCGGACGGGCTGTGAATGGTCGAGCGGTATTTCCGACCATTAATTTTTCGACAATATTCTTGAGATTCTACAGTATTCTTGAGCGCTCACCGTGACATATGAGCCACGGTTCAACACCGCGGTGTGTCCACGAGTTTTGATTGACTTAATGAAAGGAATTTACCATATGCAAAACGCAACCTTCGGAGTTGGTGGAAACTCCGAGAGCTTTTACGACGAGGGCAAGAAGCACACATACGAAGCGCCCGAATGGCTGCGCGGTCGAGGACTCGACGCGTATGAATATCAAGCGGGGAACGGTCTGACCGCAGGCGACGCGTCGCTTAAACGTGTCGGCGACGAGGCGAAAAAAGCGGGTATACTGATGTCGCTGCACTCGCCCTACTACATCTCGCTGTCGAGCGTTGAGCTCGAGAAGCGGCTGAACAGCGTTCGATATATCGAGCAGAGCATCCACGCCGCCGAGCTGCTCGGCGCCGATATCGTCGTAATTCACACCGGCAGCGCGGCGAAGATTACGCGCGAGGAGGCGATGAACTTCGCGTCCGACACGCTCTATAAGCTGCTCGAAAATACCAACACCACAGTCAGACTTGGGCTTGAGACGATGGGCAAGCTGAATCAGCTCGGCACGCTCGACGAGGTGCTGACTCTCTGCAAGCTCGACAAACGTCTATACCCGGTTGTCGACTTTGGTCATCTGAATTGCCGCGGACGCTACCATTCGGGCATATTCGACCTGTCCGATTTCGACGAGCCGACGCCGACCGGAGGTGTGTTCGTGACGGCGGACGACTACAAGCGGCTGTTCGACCGTATCGGCGACAAGCTCGGCGAAGAATATGTGCAGAATCTGCACTGTCATTTCTCGAAAATCGAGTTTACGAAGCAGGGCGAGAAAAAGCATATGCGCTTTTCAGACGAGGGCTATGAGCCGCCGTTCGAGCCGCTCATCGATGTGATTATCAAGGAGAATCTCGCGCCGCGCATAATCAGCGAGTCGGCGGGTACGATGGCTGAGGACGCGGCGGCGATGAAGGAGTATTATCTCTCGCACAAGTGAGGGGCTGTCAAAGCCGAGACTCTTTCTGCGCTTGTTATTATAGCTAACAATATCATATAGATTGGGTGTATATAAATTGAAGATACTTATAATGAACGGTCCGAACCTGAACCTGCTCGGTGAGCGCGAGCCGGGTATCTACGGTTCGGAGTCGCTCGAGACTATAAATAGCGGGCTGTCCAACGTGGCAGCCGGACTTGGCGTCGAGCTCGGCTTCTATCAGTCGAATCACGAAGGCGAGCTTATCGACAAGCTGCACGCCGCGCGACTTGAATACGACGCGGTCGTATTGAACGCCGGGGCGTATACGCACTATTCGATAGCGATTCGCGACGCTATAGCGGCGATAAAGCTGCCGGTCATCGAGGTGCATCTGTCGAACATACACGCGCGCGAGAGCTTCCGCGAGAATTCGGTGATAGCACCGGTCTGCGTGGGGCAGATATCCGGCTTCGGCGCATACAGCTACACGCTCGGACTTTATGCTGCGGTCGAGCTTGTGAAGCGGCGCGGCTGAATCGCTGATGTCAGGTTTTATAGCGAATATTGATGTCACCGTTCGGGTATACCGGACAGTGCTTTTGCTTGCTTTGACGCGACCGTTTTTGAATATCAATCGATTGAAATAATGGAACATTATCTGTCGCTGCCCGACTTGCGGTATTCATACGGCGTCATGCCGGTCTCGGCGCGGAAAACCTTGATGAAGTAGGAGTAGTCATGAAAGCCGCACTCCTCGCCGGCGCGCATTGGCTGTATTCCCGAGCGTATCAGGCTTTTCGCCGTCTCGACGCGCTTGAGCGTCAGATATTTCGACAAGGGTATCTTTGCGTAGCGCGTGAAGGTGCGCGACAGGTATTCGCGCGAGACATACAGCGCCGACGCGAGGTCGGACGTCGAATTGATTTCGCCGAGGTGGCTGTTGATATATTCAAGCGTCTGGCTAATCAGCGCGTTGCGGCGCATCAGCATATCGATATTGTCATAGCGGTCGAACACGCGGTTGATTTCATATAATATATAGAGAAAATCTGCGAGCGCGATCGACTTCGTGTCCGGTGATTTTACGCGGTAGAGCTCGACGTCGCGCGACAGCCGCTCCACACAGCTGTTCATAATCTCGCGCGGCAGCACAAGCGAATTGCGCTTGCCGAACGGGCGCTCGAGAAAGCAGCGCATATGCTCACTGCCGAGAAACGCGAGCGCGTTGGGTGGCAGCTCGTAGTAGTAGCGGCGGTAGAGACAGGGCTTGTCTATCTGCACGCTGTGCAGCTCGCCGGGGCGAGTGAAGATGACCGTACCGTACGGCATATCGAAATAGCCGTTTTCGACCATATAGCTGCAGCAGCCTTCGATGTAGAAATAGAGCTCACAGTATTCGTGCGTATGCGGGTAATGGCGGTGATGTCCGGTCACCTCACTGTCGGACGCGTAGATGAGGTTGAGGTGCTCTGCCAAATTAAGTACATAACGCTCCATCGTTTTCTCCTTACTGCCGCCATGGCAAAAATAGTATGCAATGTGTTCAAATAATATTGACAATTGAGGGCGGCTGTGGTATAATTCTTACATCGGATTATATTACTGGATCAATTACTGAGAAATAGACACAAAAAATCAAACGCTCACAAGGAGAAACGGTCATGAATAGCCACTACAGTTACATTCGAAAACTGCTCTGCACGGCAATCGCCGCGAGCCTGCTGCTGACCGCGTGCGGCAGTGACAGTCAGGACGCAGAGACTACCACTGATCTGGACAACGCGACAACGCCGATAGAGGAGACTACCATCCTCACTGACGATGTGCCCGAGCTCGACTTTGACGGCGCGCAGTTCCGGACAATCGAGCAGGAGTCTACCTACTACGGCTTCTACTCCGACGAGGCGAACGGCGACGTATTGAACGATGTCATATACGAGCGCAACAACGCGATTGAGGAACGCTTCAACATGGAATTCGCCGAGACGATGCGAATTGTATACGGTGAAATATCGACAATGGTCAAGAAATCGGTGATGAGCGGCAGCGATGAGTTCGACCTTGTATTCGGTCAGACCTTCCAATCGGCGGCCGACTCGCAGGAGGGCATATTCTACGACTGGAACGAGGTTCCGTATGTCGATTTCACAAAGCCGTGGTATACGAAGTCGATACAGGACGCGTCTATTGGCGATCGGCTGTATCTGATTGAAAGCGACCTTTCAATCGGATATTTACAGCAGACTTGGATGATGCTCTACAACAAAACCAAAGCCGAGGAGCTTGGCAATATCCCCGATCTGTATCAAATGGTCGAGGACGGGACTTGGACGATAGACGAGCTTGACCGGCTGTCGCGCGACGTGTATATCGACGTCAACGGCGACACGACGCGCGACGACGGCGACTTTTACGGCTTTGCCGGCACGCGCGACGGCTGTATGTTTGTAGCGTTTGTCTACGGCTGCGACGGCAGATTCATGTCGCTCGACGACGACCTCAACATTGTACAGCACATCAATTCGGAAAAGACGATAAGCATTCTCGAAAAGCTGTCGAAGCTGTTTGTCTCGAACACCGGCACGCTGCAAAAGGAGAACGCGTTCACGCGGCAGGACATATTCCCGAAAGGAATTGTGTTATTTGAGCCGATGCAGATGCATGACCTGCTCAAACCCGAATTTGATATGCGCAATATGGAGGACGAGTTCGGCGTGCTGCCGATACCGAAATACGATGCCGAGCAGGAGGAATACTACACTGTAGTCGACGGCGGCGCGGACATCATGGTGATTCCGACGACCGTGTCGAATATCGAGTTCGTCGGGGCGATAGTCGAGGCGATGAGCGCCGCGTCCTACAACGACGTGATTCCGGTCTACATGGGTCAGGCGATAGAGCAGAAGGGCGCGCGCGACGAGGAATCGATAAAGATACTTCGCGAAATTCTCGACTCGCGCGTCATTGACTTCGCGTACCTATACGACGGCTTCAAGGGCTGGGCGATGAAGCTGCCCGGGCTGATTCTGAGCCCCGACACGATTGCGTCGTCGATAGACTCGCAGCTGCCGGCGGTGACCGATTATTACGAGGGTGTTGTTGAGTTAATGACCGAAAACGAATAACCGCGTCCGAGTGTTCAAACATAGGATTTAGCGTCCGCAACAGCGTACATAATGTCAGCTGGAGCGGGCGCTCGTTTTGTTGTTAATATTTTATCACCATTGTTATGATTTGTCAATACAATATGGTCACAATATTACTATAATTGCGCACAGAATTTATAGAAATGCAAGATATATCGTGATATAATAATATTATTACATTTGCAAGTTAACTTGAACAGAAAGGATGAAAATTATGACATATCGCGGATATATCACAAAGCCGCTGATTTGCTCAATCCTCGCGGCTGCTATGGCAATGACCGCTGCCTGCGGCGAGGAAGCGGTCGAGACGACAGTAACTATTCAAACCGAGACGACTGCTGCCGAGACAACCGCGCTGACTGACAGTGTCCCCGAGCTCGATTTCGACGGCGCACTCTTCCGTACAATCGAGCAGGATGCGACCTCATACGGAATGTACACCGCCGAAGCGAACGGAGACGTCGTCAACGACGCGATTTTCGACCGCAACCGTGCTATCGAGGAGCGTTTCAACATCGTGTTCGCCGAGACGCAGCGATTGCCATATGGCGAGATTTCGACAATGGTAAACAAGTCGGTGATGAGCGGCAGCGACGAGTTCGACCTTGTATTCGGTCAGATGTACCAGTCGGCGAAGGACGCGCAGAGCGGCGTGTACCTCGACTGGAACACAATTCCATATGTAGACTTCGACAAGCCGTGGTATGTGAAGTCGATATCCGATGCTGCGGTCGGCGGCAAGCTCTATCTTATCGAAAGCGAGCTGAGTCTCGGCTATTTCCAGCAGACCTGGATGATGCTTTACAACAAGACCAAAGCCGATGAGCTTGGCAATATCCCCGACCTGTACCAGATAGTCGAGGACGGCGGCTGGACGCTCGATTTGCTGAATCAGCTGACTGCCGACGTTTATCAGGACTTAAACGGCGACACGGTGCGCGACGAGAATGATTTCTACGGCTTTGCCGGAACGCCGGGCGGCTGCCTCTTGGCGGCGTTCATGTACGGCGCGGACGCAAAGATTGCCGAGGTGAATGCTGACCTCGAGGTCGAGCAGCTGATTGACTCGGAAAAAACGCTCGACGTGCTGTCTACGATGTCCGAGTTATTCTACACAAATTCGGGCACGATAGTCAAGACAGACGCGCTGAGCAGCACCAGACGGGAGCTCTTCCCAAAGAGTGTCGTATTGTTTGAGGCTATGCAGGTGAACGACCTTGTGCGCGACGATTTCGATATGCGCAATATGGCGGACGAGTTCGGCGTGCTGCCGCTGCCGAAATACGACGAGGCGCAGGCTGAATACTATACTGTCGTCGATGGTGGTTCGGACATCATGGTCGTGCCGGCGACGGTCACGAACACCGAGCTGGTCGGCGCGATTGTCGAGGCGATGAGCGCGGCGTCGTACAACGACGTGATTCCGGCGTACATAGGGCAGGCGATTGAGCAAAAGGGCACGCGCGACGAGGAATCGATAATGATAATGCGCGAGATTCTCGACTCGCGTATCATCGACTTCGCGTATCTGTACGACGGCTCTTCGGGATGGGTCATGAAGCTGCCGTCAATTATCAAGAATCAGTCGGCTATAGTGTCGTCGATTGAGAATCAGATAAACGCTATGGAGGCGTACTATGAGGAAGTTGTAGACACGATGCGTGAGCTTGAATGATATTTCGGCGTCCGGATTCCGGACGCCTTTTATATTATAATTATCGAAAAATACTTAACAAAAATATTCGCTCATGGTATACTATATTCAGCAATATTTGTACACATATGCTGCGAGAGGGGAATTATCATGACAAAATCGCGATTTTACATACGGCTCACAGCTTTATTCTGTGCGGCAATATTTGCGCTCACGGCTGTATACGGCTGCGACGAGGACAAAGACGACGACGAGCTTCCGCCCGAGCTATATGAGACTGTGACGAATGTGTATGCCGCCGCTGATCTGGGACTGCCGGAGGGATTTAATACATATTCCATTGATATAGATATATCGGCAAGTGATTTATATATCAAAGGAAATATATACAATGACCCGAACGACATATTCGCCGGATTCGAACAGCTGATTATTAAGTATAATTTAGAAACCAACAAAAGTGAGCGCTTGCCGTATTCATATCTTGAGCAAGAGGAATCCTTGGCAAACAAGATCAAAATAACACTTACGGATGGACGTATTTTATTATACGGAACAAACGGTTTCAATCAGTCGGAAGGACGTTTTGAATATATCTACATAATCTCCCCCGACGGTGAAACCGAGAAGATGATTGAAAATGAATACGATGAATCTGCACGCTCGATGTTCGTCGACAGCAATGGAAATATCATTATATTAAAGTCTTGGTCGATTTTGACATACGACTCCGAATTAAATCTCATCGACACATATGAAACCGAGTTTATGTTGACCGACGGTGTGATGATTGCGGACGACCAGCTCATAGTCTTTGACAGCAACGGCTACCCGTATACATTCGACCGCGACGCGCGCAGGCTGGTCGAATACGACTATCCCGAGCTGCCGTCGGGCGAGCTGCCGGAAATGTATCTCGGCATGGACGGCGAGCTTTACCTCACCGACAGCGTTGGACTGTATATCGCGTCCGACGACGGTGTGA
Organism: Candidatus Flemingiibacterium merdigallinarum; assembly: GCA_904386005.1. Lineage (GTDB taxonomy): Bacteria > Bacillota > Clostridia > Oscillospirales > CAG-272 > Flemingiibacterium > Flemingiibacterium merdigallinarum. The sequence goes on along the minus strand of CAJFKR010000044.1, from coordinate 1,580 downwards.
CTTTGCTCTGCGACTGGGTGAATTCGGGCTACAATCCCGACGACGTCGAAATCGTCGCGATTATCGATTCTGACCGCTTCGTCGCGGATATCACAAATCCGCTGTGGACGGTCGCCGACTACATGAGCTCGCAGACGACGCCCGAGCTGCTCGTCCGGGTGCCCGACGAGGAGCTTAAATCCAAGGTCATACTGCGCGTCGCGGCTCTCGACGTGCCCGAATTCCTATATAACGCGATAACGCTGTTCAACCGTGAAAACGATACCTATCAGGTCGTCGTCGACGACTATTCGGTGTATAGTACGCGTGAATCGCCTAAAGGTCACAAGGAGCAGTTCGACCGCGACATCATGAACGGCTATACGCCCGCGCTCGTGCTGGTCTCCGGTATGATTTATGCGAACCTTACCGACTACACCGACAAGGATTTCTTCGCCGACCTCTCGCCTTATCTCGACGAGACCGATATCGACCTGCTCGGCTCGATCGAATCGAGCTTCGCGTCTGGCGGGAGCATATATACGCTGCCGGTCAACTTCCACGCAAATACGCTCGTCGCGAAAAAATCGACGGTCGATAATTCGACTTTAGACGGCTCGCTCACGCTCGAGCAGCTCTATGAGATAGCCGGCAGTCTTGAGGACGGGGAGGCGCTATTTTCGGACACCATCTACTCGAATCTGCTGCGCTTCGCCTCCAGCAATTTTGTAGACTACGCAAATGAGACCGTGTCGTTCGACAACGCTGAATTTGTGCGGCTGCTCGAATTTTACTCGAATATCGGCAGCTACACCGACACGTCGCTCGGTCGGATAGACACGAGCTTCGGATATCATCAAGTCGTCGGCGACACACTGCTTCCGGCGTTTGATTCGGGACAGCTCAAATTCATAAACCTGCGTATGCTGAACCTCGACGCTTATCTGATTATGAAGTTCATGTTCGGCGATGATATTTCGCTCTGCGGCTATCCGTCCAATACGGGCGGCGCGCTGGTCGAAGGCTATTACTCACTGGCAATATGTGAGAGGAGCGAGCTTAAGGACGGCGCGTTTGAGTTCATCAAATTCATGCTCTCTGACGAGGTGCAGACGTCGGGCGCGAATACCGCCATGGGGATTCCGGTCACGGTTACGGCGCTTGAGCAGATACTCGAATACGACGAGATATATGTCATGCCGGAAGAAGATAGAGATTTTATAACCGGAGAGCTATCTACGACGTTTGTATTCTATCGTCTACGCGAGGTGGACGAAAACAATCCCTACACCGGCGGGCTTCCGCATATGACCTTGACAGAAGCCGACAAGGAAGCGATACTCAATTTCTTCGACCAGCCGTCGTCGCGTCTCGCGTCCGACGACCAGCTCTGGGATATAATCGACGAGGAGTATTCGGCGTATCTCGGCGGCAGCATAACCGTGGATGAAGCGGCTGAACGTATACAGAACCGCGCGTCGATATACATAGCCGAATAAAGGTAAACGGAACATTCATTTTTTACGAATGTTCCGTTTCGTCTTGACAATTTTCGCACGTTGGGTTATAATGTTATCGACCCCAGAAATAATAACATATTT
>CAJFKR010000043.1 GCA_904386005.1 Candidatus Flemingiibacterium merdigallinarum | reverse complement strand
GCTCGGTCTGCTGTACGGCGAGGGCGATTTCAAGAAGTCGATGATACTCGCGATAAACTGCGGCGACGACACCGACTGCACCGGAGCGACCCTCGGCTCGATCTTCGGTATTCTCAACGGCACCGCCGGCATACCTGAGGACTGGAAGCGTCATATCGGTGACAATATCGTCTCGGTCGCTATCGACAAGGGCTCGCTGTACGGTCTGCCCGCGACCTGCACGCAGCTCACCGACCGCGTATACAATATGATTCCGGTAATGCTGAAGGCAAATCGCGCCGCGGCATATCTCGGCGACGAGGACAAGTTCGACGACGCCGACATCGCGCGCTTCAAGGATCCGTGGGTCGCGAGAGGACTCGTAGCCATCCCGGGTATGTCGTATACGACCGATTTCATCTGGGCTGACTGCCGCGTGATCTTCCCCGACGGTCCGGACATCGCGCCCGAAAAGTCGGTCAAGGTCAAGCTGGTCGTCACCAACAAGAACGCCGGACCGAAGCACCTCAACCTGAAGTGGCACCTGCCCGAGGGCTTCACGGTGTCGAACGTGCGCCGCGACTACGTATTGCAGTCGGGCTCGCGCTACACACAGCCGGTGCTTGAAATCGACGCTACCATCACCGCCGGCAGCAATGTCGAGGCTTGCAACCGCGTAATCTGCGAAATCACCGCCGCAGGTCGTCCTACCGCGGGTCTTGCGCAGATTGTGCTGATTGGATAACAGCGAATATCTCGCATACTGCGAAAATCAGCTAGCTGCTCTGTCGCGACATTTATCGTTCATAATAATAACAGCGTTCCATTTCAGACGACGGAACGCTGTTATTTATTTCACGATATTGTCTTTGTCCAGATGTGCCCGGTTCGGTCGGAAATACTTTACTTGATTTGCCGTATTATCTCGCCCGCGTCTACCTCACGCACACCGATGCCGCGACCGGCGGCGATAGCCGCGGCGATACCGACAGCCTCGCCCATCGCGGCACAGTCACCGGTCACGCGATATGACGCCATAGCCTCGCTCGTGCCCGATATGCAGCGACCGGCGACGAGCAAGCCCTCGATTCCCTTTGGTATCAGCGAGCGGTAGGGTATGCCGTAACGCTTGACCGGATAGCACTGCTGCGTATCGTCGAGCGGATTGTGTATGTCGATGCCGAACGCCGCCGTTGTGATCTCGTCGTCGTGTCGTAAACCCGCGCCTAAGTCCTCTTTTGTCAAGGTATATTCGCCGATTATCCGGCGGGATTCGCGCACGCCGAGCAGCGGAGCGGTTTCGAGCAGCTCGATATCTGAGAAGCGCGTGACGTTATGGCGCAGGAACTCTACGACCTCATACGCCTGCCGCCGCCCCTCAATCGCCGCGAGTCCGAGCTCGCGCGCCGACGTCGGGTTGTAGCCGCGCATATGCGTCAGCTGCACGACCGCGGTGTTCGAATTGGGGATTTGTATAATGTAGGGCCGCGAATAGGGCAGACGGTAGCCGGTGTCGTTGTCACGCAGCGCGTCCTCGATCAGCACGCGCAGGTCGTCGCAGGTTCTCTGCCTGAAATTCACATTGCCTATCGTGAACATCAGCGTCATCGCCTGACAGAGGTGATCGCCGTCGCGTCCAAGCATAGTAGGCAGTCCGGCACTGACGACGACGTCCGCGTCGCCGGTGCAGTCGATTATCACCTTGCCCGAATAGATCGTGCGCCCCTCCTTATTCTCGACCGCTATGGCGACCGCTCTGCCGTCCTCGACTATCAATCGCGCGAACTGGGTCTGATAGAGCGCCTCGCCGCCCGCGGCATACAGCTTCTCCTCGAGCAGCCGCTTCATGTTCTCGTAGCCGAAGCTCTCGCCGTTGAAGCCGCCCCAGCTGCCGAGCGACTTGTGGTCGGCTATCAGCTCGGCGAGTATGCCGCGCTTCTCACGCTTGTCAAACAGCGGATTCACAAGTCCGCCCGTCCACATACCGCCGAGATAGAGCATACGCTCGACGACAAGCGTCCGCGCTCCCTGCCTCGCCGCCGCTATAGCCGCCAAGGCTCCTGCCGGTCCACCGCCGACGACAATTACGTCATACTCGCCGCCGACCTTCGTTTCAAAACTTTCATGCAAGTATTTTTCCATTTTATTCGCTCCCGCTTATATTTATTTTCAGTCAGAACTGTGATTAGAGATTGTATGAAATTATTATAGCAAAAGCTCTTTACAAAGTGAATATAAAATGTTATACTTTATTTATAAAATATTTCATCCGAGGTGATACCATGCCGCGGGAATTCACCGCAATCGAGCCGGTGCCGATTCTATTCGCGTATTTTGAATACAAGTCTAAATTTGATTTTGAATCCGAATGCTTTGACGACTGCATTGTCATATTCATCTGCGCGGGGGGCAAATTCGAGTATTCGGTCGGCGAGCTCGATTCGGGCGTCGCCGAGGTCGGAGACTGCGTAATCTGCCCGTCCGGTGCCCCACTGCGCCGCCGGATACTCGAGCCGATCTCGCTGTATGTGCTGCGCATGACCACGCGTCCGCAAATCACCGACGGCTCTCTGCCGGCCGGACGAATTCGGCTTGACGAATACAGCCGAATCCTCGACGATCTTTCTATGATCGAAGCTGACAATATCATCGGTCGCTTTCAGCCATACGAACAAAGCTATCTTGTCGACATCTGGTTTACAATAATGAAGCAGTGCGGTCTGCTCCGCAAAGCCTCGACACACTGTCAGGACGCGGATATGATCGAAGCCGCGCGATATATCGAGCTCAATCTGCACACAAGACTGACCGTCGGCGAGCTTGCCGCACAGTTTGGGCTTACCAGCGTCAGCTTCATCCGACGCTTCACCGCCGCACATGGCACGACTCCGCTTCGATTTATCATCGAGAAACGCATACAGAAAGCCAAACGTCTGCTCTGCACGACCGACAGCCCGTTAGCCGAGGTCGCCGAGCTGTGCGGGTATGAAAATGAATTCTATTTCAGCAACAGCTTCAAGAAATACACGGGGGAGGCTCCGTCGACCTACCGCAAGTCTATGCGGGTATGAGAAAAGCCGGATACCGCAATCAGGTATCCGGCGATATATTCTTAATATTCACTCCATTTTATTCTGCCGTCTCCACTCGCGCGGAGTCATGCCCGTGTATTCGCGGAATTTCTTGTAGAAGAACTCACGGCAGCCGAAGCCCGAATCGTTCATAACCTCTCCTATCGACAGTGGGGTTTCACAGAGCAGCCGGCAGGCGTGCTCAACTCGCAGCCGACTGATAAGCTCGCCGAAGGAACTGCCGGTCGCGCGCCGCAATATGCGCGAAATGTAGTTGCCGGTGAAGTGAAACTCGCGCGACAGGTCATCAAGCGTCACTGTGCGGAAATATTCATTGATATACACAATCAGTCTTCCGACCGTGTCGCTGCCGCCAACCGACGACGCCTTGCCGATGTGCCGGTCGGTCAGATAGCAGAACAGCTCACAAAGCAGCGCCTCCTTCATCAGACCGTCGACCGAGGACGCGCGCACCTCATGATAGCGCATACGCAAGAGTGTGTCGAGTATGTCATCGTCCCCTCCGGTTTCGAATATCAGCCGACCGCTGCCGGTCGGGCTGTATAACGAGCTCATGAAAAAGCCGGACAGCAGCGTGTTTGATTTGAAAATCCGACGGTATATCTCATCAAAATCCGATTGGCGCAGGATTATTTTCAGGATTATCGAGTCGTCGGCAAAAGCCTCGATTCGGTGAGTTGTGCCCGGCGCGAGCAGACATATTGTTCCTGTCGCCAGCCGCATCGGTTGACCTGACAGCTCGAGTATACCCTCTCCCCGCACCTGACAGACTATCTCAAAGAAATCATGGCTGTGCGGTTCGTGTAAATCGTAGCGCAGATGCCGCAGTATATGTATTGAGCTGCCCTTTATAAAGATGTCGTCCTCGTTTTTGAACGCCGTGTAATCATATTCTGCCGCCGGACTGATATTCTGCTTCAGCCTGCGCTCGCAATCACAGAATTGTCCAAGCAGGTCGAGCATGAGCTCGCGTGTGTAGCGCTGCGAATTCTGAACCGCGCGGGTTTCGTATTCGCTGACCTGCATTCGGCTCGCCGGCGCGCCGTATATGCACTTGTTCATTGCAGCCTCCAGATATCATTGTGGGTATTGTCCCGGATCGCTCACAAAACGCCCCCGATTGATACTTGAATTATATCACATATTGGTGTATAATTCAAGCATAAATCCGAAAATAGGAGGGTCATTCGGTGAATGATTTCATGAAAACTAACCGGTATTATATCGGCGCGAATTACTGGGCGTCGCACGCTTCAATAAATATGTGGTCGGAATGGGACGCCGACGCGGTCGAGCGCGACTTCGCGGCGCTGTCGTCACATGGCGTCAGCTGCCTGCGTATGTTCTTGCTCTGGCCCGACTTCCAGCCGCTCAAGGCGATAATGGCCAACGACGTCGTATACGAATATCGCATGATGCCGGGCGAGCGCCCGCTGCCCGACACCGAAGCCGGACGCGCCGGCGTCAGCGAGGAGGTCTGCGCTCACTTCGCCGAGTTCTGCCGGCTTGCCGACAAATACAGCCTCAAGCTGATAGTCGGTCTGCTCACCGGTCATATGAGCTTCCGCTTCTATTCGCCGCAGGCGTTCGAGGGAAAGAACTTCCTCACCGACCCGACCGTGATCAAGTGGGAGATCCGCTTTGTCCGTTACTTTGTCAAACGCTTCCGCGATGAGCCGGCGATAATCGCCTGGGATCTTGGCAACGAATGCTCGAATTACAGCAAGATTCCGTCCGACCAGTTCTATGTCTGGAACACCTGCGTCACCGCGGCGATACGCGAGAGCGACCCCACGCGTCCGGTCGTGTCCGGACTCGCTTCACTTCCGCTCGACAACGAGTCGTTCAATGTCCGCGAGCACGCCGAATGTGTCGATATACTGACCACGCACCCCTATCAGATCTTCTCAAATACCGCGATCGACCCGGTCGACTCGCTGCTGCCCGAAATAGATCCGGCGGTGCGCGCGACGCTTTATGAAAATATCGGCGGCAAGCCGGCGTTCATCGAGGAATGCGGCTCGATCGGCTATGTCAACGCGAGCGAACGCAGCGAGGCCGCCGCTCTACGCGCTATGCTATTTTCGAGCTGGGCACACGGCAATCACGGCTTCTTCTGGTGGTGCGCGTTCGACCAGGGTCAGTTCGACTACGCGCCGTATGACTGGAACAACTACGGCAGCGACTACGGTCTGTTCCGCGCCGGTCGTGATCCCAAGCCGACCGCGCTTGTCACGTCTGAATTCAGTGACTTTCTGTCCGACTTCGAATACGCCGAGCTGCCGCCGCACACGACCGAGGCGGTCTGCATAGTCCCGCGTCAGCTGACAAACCCGATGAAAACGCTCGACAGCACATTTATCCTCGCGAAGCAGGCGAACCTCGACATTAAATTCGCGCACGCCGAGGAGCCTTTGCCCGACGCGCCGCTCTACATAATGCCGAGCGTATATTCGTCGAAGCCGATATCGCTGCACCGGCTGAACGATCTGCTTTGTCGTGTGCGCTCCGGAGCCTCGCTGTACATTTCGCTCGGCGACACGCTCTTCCGCCGCATAACCGAGCTGACCGGACTGACAATAGAATCGCGCGAGCGGGGACGCGCCGAGCGAATCGAGCTCGACGGCGAATATTTTACTTTGCAAAGCGGATACCGCTACAACATCGAGTCGGTCGCGGACACCTGCACGCCGCTCGCACACGGCGAGGACGGACGACCGGTTTACACTGTCAATCGTTACGGTGACGGCAAAATCTACTTCTCGCTCTATCCGCTCGAGGCGATAATTGCCGACCGCCCGTCCTCGTTCACAGACTCGGCTCCCGATTATGCCGGCTTCTACCGCAAATTTGCCGCCGACGCGCTCAGTGTCTCTCCCCGCGCGTACCAGTCCGACTGCCGCGAGGTACTCATGACCGAGCATATTATCGATAGCTCGCGGCGCGTCGTTGTCATGATAAACTATTCAAGCCGACCCAAAACCATAACCGCCGCCGGAATCAACGGCTACAAGCCTGTCCGCGTTTTGCGCGGCGAGCGCGACGGCGACGGCATCGCAGTTCCCGCAAACGACGCGGCGATAGTCGAATTCGCGCTATGATCTACCTGTTAAAACCCAACCGCGTCAGGCGCACCTATCTTGGCGGAATGCGCATCGAACGGCTGCGCGGCGATGCCGAGCCGCGCGACGGCTACTACCCCGAGGAATGGGTCGCGTCATTAACGCCCGCGTACAGCGCGGACAGCACGAATCCCGAGGGCTTGAGCCGTATCTCCGACGGTCGGACACTGCGCGAGCTCATCGAGTCCGACCCAGCACTCATCGGCGCGGGAAGCGTTAGCGACATTGGCAGAATGTACCCGATTCTCCTGAAGCTGCTCGACGCCGACGAACGTCTGGTCATTCAGGCGCATCCGACCGCGGAATTCGCGCGGGAGCATATGTCGAGCGAATTCGGCAAAGCCGAGTGCTGGTATGTAGTCTCGGCCGACCCGGGCGCTCACATCTACCTCGGCTTTCGCGAGGGCATAACCCGAAGCGACTGGATTCGCGCGTTCGAGGCGCAGGACAGCGAATATATGCTGTCGCTCCTGCACCGAATCGAGCTCTGCGAGGGCGACGTCTGGTATGTCGACGGCGGCGTCCCGCACGCGATCGGCGGGGGCTGTCTGCTCGCCGAGCTGCAGGAGCCAAGCGACCTGATGGTCGTAATGGAGCGCTTAACGCCGTCCGGACGCGTGATTCCCGACCGCCGTATCGACTGCGGACTCGGCAGTCGGATGTTCGACGTCTACGACTACACCGGATATTCCGAGACCGAGCTGCGGCGGCGCTACTTCCGGCATCCCGAGCCGAGGAAAAACGAGTTTGTGACGTTGGTCGGAGCCGACCTCACTGACAAATTCAAGCTTTTCTGCTGCGAGGTAAACGAAGGCATATGCCGCCATGTGCAAAACAAGCCTGCCGCCGCCGCGGTTATCGCCGGTCAGGGAAAGATCAGCTCTGCCGACTGCGAGCTCGAAATTGGCTCGGGCGATTGTCTCTTTCTCCCCGCCAACGCGGGCGAGCTGATTTTCAGCGGCAGTATACGCGTAATCCTCGCCGAAGGCGGGCTTTGACGTCAAGAACTGTCGTCCGGCTTTGATGTAAAGCCCTGTCGTCTGGCTTTGACGTCAAATCCTGTCGTCTGGCTTTGACGTCAAGACCTGTCGTCCGGCTTGCATACCGCCGACTTGATATGCCGGCGGTATTCGCTCGGGGCACATCCGATTTCATTGTGAAACTGTCTTGTAAAATAGTGCAGACTGCCGTAACCGAGCTGGTTCGCAATCTCGCTCACACTCAGCATAGCCTGTGACAACTGCTCACAGGCTATATTCATTTTCAGCCTCGTTATATACCTCTGCGGCGGCAGTCCGTATTTTCTTATAAAAAGCTGCTTGAAATAGGTATAACCGATACCGCAAAGCTCATGCAGCCTTGTAACATCTATATTTTCGGTCAGATGCGCTTCAATGTGAGATATCGCCGGAGCGAGCAGTCCGACCTTCTCGCTCGGCAGATAGGTCTCCTGCTCAAGCTCATACAAAATGTTATACGCGGTCGACATGGCTTGGTTATACCAGCCGTCCTGCCTCATCGTCCAGACCCGCCAGAGCTTTTCGAATATGCCGGCGATGCTCTCGTGATTTTTCACCGGCGCGTATTGAAATTCAAGCGGTTTGCCGCCGCTCTCGAAACTAAGCAGATAATAATCGCCCGGTTCAAGGGTTTTTGTCACATATCTGTGCATTTTCTCCCTTGACGGCATAAGCCTGATTATATACGGCTGCTCGGTGTAGCTGTATTCTCCCCAATTGATAATCGACTGTCCACTGACGCGGAATACAAGCTCGCAGTCTTGACTTGTACCGCTCCAATCGTTGACCGTTCCCGCCGTAAACGGCTTGTTTCCGAAAAACACATTATTGATCCGGTTTATTTGTATCTTGCAGTCTATCATAATAAAGCCCCTGACTTCATCAGAAGTCTGCCTCCTTCAAGTAGATGTTACGCGGCGGTTCCGCGAAGTAAAAATCGAAGCCGGAAACTACAATGTAAAAGCGTCCGGCAAAATTCTCATTTTATCAAAAACGCCGCCCAATACCTCTGTATTTATTATACCCGACAGCAGCTCGTCTGTCAATCAAATCTAATGATTATTGTGATGAAACGTGCAAATCGCGCTGTTATGTGTATTGACCTAATATCGCTTCGATGCTATAATAGTTTTCAGCAATATCCACATTAATTGGGGGCGATGATTTGTTATCAAAGGAAATACTTGAGCTTGCCGAGCGTATAAAAAGTGAGGATTTATATCCGCCGGTCACTAAGGTTGACTACTCACCTGATGACGTGCTGCTGCTTGACTGCACAGCCAACGCCAAGCGTCTGCGCGAATATATATTGGCTCAAACGGTCAGAGTCGACACTGTCATACGCTTCTGCGGAAAGCTGCGCTTTGACGGCAGCGTTATCAGCGATGTCTTTCACCGCGCGGGACACAAACGCTTTTCTGAAGCCGCAGGCATATTTTATAAAAAGCCGCGCGAGAATCTCGTCACCTTCGAGTGGCAGCACTCAACCGCGAATTTCGCAAAGGTTATTGACTGCGGGCTCTGTCAATATCAGGCGGAAATCGATCGAATGACCGCCCGCGTTGACGACCGCGAAAAACTGGAATTTTTGCAAGCCCTGCGCTATACCTGCGAAACAATAATATTATGGGCGCATAAATGCGCCGACGCCTGCGAAGCCGAGGCCGACCTTGCGCCCGCGCGGGCCAAGGAGCTGCGATGGACCGCGGCCATACTGCGGCGCGTTCCCGAATATCCCGCGCGCAGCTTTCGCGAGGGGGTGCAGGCAGTATATTTATGCTTTGATTTTCTCCCCGATTCGCTCGGGCTTGTCGACCGTTACCTCTGGCGTCTGTATGAGGCTGACCTCGCGCGGGGGAGTATCACGCGTGAGGAAGCCGCGGATATGCTCGCGGAGCTGTTCTGCGCCGTATGCGCGCATACGCCGCTTCAAAACAAATGGGCGGGCGATAAAGGCGCGGAGAGCCACTTCGCGATAGGCGGTCTGCTCGCCGACGGCAGGGACGGCTACAACGAGCTGTCCGACCTGGTTTGTGACACTATAATGTCGCTGCCGCTGCCGCGGCCACAGCTTTCGCTGCGCGTCACCGAGAAAACGCCGTTTGAAGTATTTCATAAGCTGCTTGACTGCGCGAGGCGCGATAAATATATGCGATTCGCTTTTGTCGGCGACGCCCCGAGGCTGAAGGGTCTGACCGAAATCGCGAAGATACCGTGGGAGGACGCGGTCAATTATACAATGGTTGGCTGCAATGAGCCGGCTCTGCGCGGCGCGATCTGGCTCGGCGGTTGTACTTCAAATATCGCGCGCTCGCTGACGAATCTTTTGTATAATCGTTCGGATGAGCTCGCCGGCTGCGGCAGCTTTGACGAGCTGTTCAGTCTTTGGGAGGAGGAGCTCGAGCGGGATATCACGCGCATCATCGAATATATGAACGGCTTCGGCATAGCGCGTAGCAAGGACAAAAACATACTGTCGAGCCTATTCATCGACGGCTGCATAGAATCCGGCAAGAGTGTCACTGAGTGCGGCGGAAGATTGTCGATAGCCGGAACGAATATGATGGGAATTACCTGCGTTATCGATTCGCTGAGCATCCTGAAGCAGCTGGTATTTGACGAAAAAAGGCTGACCATTTCAGAATTCATTGACATTCTGCGCCGCAACTGGGACGGCGCCCACGGTGAGGAACTTCATTCCTACATAATGAAAAAGGGACGCTTTTTCGGCAATAACGACGAGCTTTCGGATGAAATTGCACGACGCTTCACCGACGCGCTCTGGCGACACACCCGTGACAAGACCGATCTTTTTGGCAATCATCTGCTAATCGGTACGCTCGCCGGCTATAACCCGCATTACGCGTGGTTCGGAGAGCTGACCGACGCCACTCCCGACGGTCGTTATAAGGGCGATCCCTTCATGGTCGGAGCCGGACAGACCGGAGGCAAGGACAGATGCGGTCTGACCGCGCTGCTCAATTCGGTTGCACAAATGGATGAGGACGCGATACTGTCCGGTCCGTTTCTCTGCAACGCCTACCTTGACGAAGCTCTGATTATGAAGGATGAAAATTTCGATTTGACCGCAAAGCTGCTATATAGCTACTTCATGCGCGGAGGTCTGCACATACAGCTGAACTATGTTTCGAAAGAGGAGCTTTTGAAAGCCCGCGAGAATCCCGCCGCCTATCCGTCGCTTCGTGTGCGCGTATCCGGCTTCTCGGGTGTATTTACGAATCTTCACGAGGCCATACAGGATGATATTATCCGGCGCTCGGTAATTGGCAAATGACGAGTATCATGTCAGACGGTAAATACGCGCTTGCGCCTACATGGTGCTTACGCCCACATGGGGTTTGCGCCTACATGGAAAGAAGATTGGTTGAAACCAATGTCGGTGATGCTTATATGTATAGAAAATTATTTGACATCCAGCAAAAGGCGGTGATGTCTATATGAAAAGAAAATTTTTGAAATCAAACCAATGGCGGTGGCGTTTATATGAAAGGAAAACTGTTTGATATTCAGCGCGGCTCTTTTGTCGACGGTCCGGGAATACGCACGACCGTATTTTTCAAAGGCTGTCATCTCGGCTGCGGCTGGTGTCATAACCCCGAGGGGCGCTCAAATCATACCGAGCGTATGTGGTACGACACAAAATGTATCCGCTGCTTAAAATGTGCCGAGGTATGCCCCAATCAGGCAGTCAGCTATACAGCCTCGACCGGTGTGGTCAGCGCCGATATGAAGCTCTGCCGTTTGTGCGGTCGGTGTGAGCTGATCTGTCCAAATGACGCGGTCGCCCTCTGCGGATATGACGCCGAGACTGACGATATTTTCAAAATTGTCGCAAAGGACGCTGAGTTTTATCGCGCATCCGGCGGCGGCGTCACGCTTTCGGGCGGCGAATGTCTGCTGCAGCCCGAATTCGCCGCCGAGCTGCTATGCAAATGTTCGTCTGCCGGCATACATACCGCGGTCGATACCTCGGGAGAGGTGCCGTGGAGCAATATCCAAGCCGTGCTTGAATATACCGATTTGTTTTTGTATGATATCAAGTGCGTCACTCCCGAGCTTCATCTGCGGCATATCGGAGTCTCAAACGAACGCATTATTGATAATTATCTGCGGCTTCTCTCAATCGGCGCAGATGTCATCGTGCGTGTACCGATGATATGTGAATTCAACGCGAATGACAGTGAATTCAATAAAATCGCCGATTTTCTGAGGGCGCACCGACCGCGCATGGTCGAGCTTTTGCCGTATCACGCGTTGGGCGAAAACAAATATCGCGCGCTCTCACTTGGCAGTCCGACAGCATACCACGCGCCGGACGAGTCAAATATGCGTAAATACAAACAAATGATAGGAGATATAACATCATGAAAAGGATTTATCCCATTTTGTTCTGCTCCCTGATACTGTCATGCGCCTGCGGCGAAACCGATATAGCTTCTACAGCTCGATGATATGTATGAGCTGGTATATTCGGGCAAATGGACGCTCGACAAGCTGAACGAAATGGCTGCGTCAGCATATTCGGATTTGAACGGCGACACCTATGTCGATGAAAGCGACCAGCTCGGATTGGTGCTTGAGGGGTCGAATTACGCGACCGGCTTTTTCGACGCGGTTGAGATGACGATATTCAATAAAACCGGCGATTCGTTCGAATTTGCGTTCGACAACGAGCACAATACAAGCGCGGTGCAGAAAATCGTCGATATTATGAATAATACCTCCGGCGCGATTCAGCGTGGAGCTGATGACTCGACAAATTATCTCGCCGAGGACGCGCTGTTCCGGAACGGCAATGTCCTGTTCACCGGCGGGTGGATGTCCTGCGCTGAATCCTACCGCGAGCTGACCTTTGATTACGGAATTATCCCCTACCCGAAATACGACGAAAATCAGGACGGCTACCACACGACGATACTCACTACCTATACCAACTTCGCGCTGCCGGTCAACTGCCGTCAGATTGACGCGTCCTGCGCGGTGCTCGAAGCCCTGTCGTCTGAATTCTACCGCACGGTCACGCCCGCGTACTTTGAGACCGCGCTCAAGGTCAAATATTCGCGCGACGATGAGTCCTCGCAAATGTTTGATTTGCTGCGTGAGTCGGCGAGTTATTCGTTCGGAATGGTATTTACAAACGCACTCGACCTTGTCGACACCAATTTCAAAAACGCCGTCAACCAGAAAAACGAAAACTGGTCGTCGCTTATCGCGTCAAAAAAGGACAAGACTATGAGTTTACTCGAAGATATTCTGGCAATATATGAGGAGATGAGCACTTAATGGAGCTGCGCGCGCATAAATTCCTGGTCACCGGAGGCGGCAGCGGCATCGGACGCGCCATAGCCGAACGGCTGCTCGCGGACGGTGCGTCGGTAGTCATTGCCGGAAGAACCGAATCAAAGCTGAAGCAAGCCGCGAGCGAGCTTGGCGGGGATGTATACACACTGACGCTCGACATTTCCGACTGCGAATTGATACCGTCAAAGCTGCTCACAGCTGAACGGCTGCTTGGAGGACTCGACGGCTTTGTCAACGCCGCCGCGCTCGGCTGCGACCAGGCGCTCGGCCGCGGATATGAACCGTTTGACATCACGCCGGATGAATGGGATACTCTCAATGATATCAACTACAAGGGCGCGTTTTTCGCGATGCGGGATGAGATCGAATTTCTCTTATCCCGCAGGTGCCCGGGAAATATACTGAATATCGCGTCAAACGCCGCGTATATGGGAGTTACCGGCTCATACGGCGCGGCTAAGACGGCGATTGTGCGCTGGACGCGGGCGTTCGGCAGCCGGTACGGTAAATACGGCATTATGATAAACGGCATAGCGCCCGGCGCGACGCTGACCGATATGACCAAAGGCTACGCAAAGGACACTTCGCAGCCTTATCCGCGTCACGCGCTCGGACGCTTCATCCGTCCGGAGGAAATCGCGCTGCTCGCCGAATATCTGCTGAGCACCGCCGGGGAGATTGTCTGCGGTCACACCGTAGTAGCCGACGCGGGCGACAGTCAGGCGGTGCTGTGACTGATGTAAGCATTTGACCAATCAGTATCTCGGCAATATTTCATTCCGGCAGTTCTGTTCCGTCCCCGAGCGGCATATATATACACCGGACAAATCTAAAAAGGATGGTGTATATGAACACAACCGATAAAACAAAATCGCAGCGGATGCCCGTGCCATTTTACGACGGGACGGTCACAAACGAGCTTTCAGCCGACTATATCCTCCCCGATACCTACCCGGACGTAAAGCAGATACTCCGCGTGAGGGCGCGCCCGGTCATGATCGGACGCTTTATCTCGGGCAAGCGGCTCGAATTCAACGGCGCGGTCGACTACATAGTCATATTCAGCGCCGAGGCGCAGACCGACCGGAGCGACCCTGATAATATTGCAAGTAAGCCGGACACACTGCACGCCGTACACTTCGCCGCCGAATACTCGGGCGCGCCGGGCGAGCTCGAACATCTCGACAGCTGCGATATATCAATCTCGCCGCGCGTCACCGCCTGCACGGCTAAATTGCAGAATCCGCGCAAGCTGTCGATAAAATCGACCGTCGCGACCGATATATTGCTGACCGAGCTTATGTCCTGCCGGCCGAAAATCGAGGGCGCGAAATCGGTCGAAGACGAGCTGCGGCTCGAGGTGCTGCAAAAGAGCTTCCCCGCCCTTATCTCCAAGCATTTCATCGCCGACCACGAGCAGTTGAGCGAAAACCTCGAACCGGACGCGTCAGCGCCGGCGATAGACGAAATCGTCTCGTGCAGCGCCGAGCTGCACTTTCATGAAGCCAAACCGTCGAAAAGCTCGGACGGCTTCACGGTCGCGCTCAAAGGCGAGGCGCTTATCGACTGTATATACAAGGCGATCGGCGACGCGGGCGATTACCGCAGCTTCCAGCGCAAGCTGCCGCTTTCGTATATGGTCAGCGCCGATGAGTACGCTCCCGACTTTGAGAATGTTTTGCCCGAGACGCTCTGCGCCGCGGCAGATGGCATACTGTCCGAGCTTAACGCCGCTGTCGGCGAGGACAGCTATGGCGAACGCCGTATACTCGAGCTCGATATGTCGTTTGATATCGATATCCGGCTGATGGCCGACACACTGTCGGATGTGACGCTTGATGTTTATTCAATCGAGCGCGAGACCGAATGCGAGCAGCGCCAGCTCGAATTATACAGCCTCGGCAAGCTCGTGCCCGCGAACTTCTCGGTCAACGAGTCGGTCGCGCGCGAGGGACTTAACATACCCGAGGGCGATTGGAATGTGGTTGACACAGCCGCGGAGGTGCGCATGAGCCAAGCCGCGGTAGCGCGCGGCCGCGCACAGCTCACCGGCGAAGCCGCGGTTAACTGCATACTGTCCGACCACGCCGGCAGCTTTGCGTCGGCTGACTTCACAATACCGGTAAAATGCGAGCTAAGCGCGGGCGACATTTGCGAACCGGTATCGTTTATCTGCGGCTGCCGGACGTCCGATTTGCGCACTCGCATTGACTCTGGTCGCATAAGCTGCGACTTCGAGGTCTCGCTGAACGCGCTGTTTATAAGGAAAGCGCGCGTCGACACAGTCGTGTCCGTGACCCTCTCGCCCGAGACGCGCAAGCCGCCGGAGGACGCCGCGTCGGTGATACTCTGCTACCCGTCTGACGGCGAGTCACTCTGGCAGATCGCAAAGCGATATAACACGACGACCGGCGCGATATCGGCATTGAACCCGTCGATGGTCGAAGCGGTCAGCGTATCGGCGTCGGGTAAGGGGCAGTCTGCCGAGGCTGTAGGAAACGCGACCGGAGCTCATGTGATAATGATCCCCGCGGGTCGGGGACCGGTCACGGGTATAATCTGAACGCGCAAATTTCGGCTGTATGCGTCCGCAAGACACACTCGGCTTAAAACACAGAATTGATAGTATCGTATGTCATATCATTCAGACGATAATATTGCCAATTCATTCAGACGATGATATCGCCAATCAGATTCGCGCTTTCAAATTATATAAGTCTCGATTATACCCGCTGCTTGCAGCGGCCCTGCGCGGGGATAAACATAAGGCTTGCTCAAGTAAAATCGCGTAACCAAAAATAAAATAGCCGCGGTCGATCAAAATCAGTGTCGTTTTTTTCGCACAAGACGAATTTATATCGACCTGCGTCACATTACAACGCATACCGCTTTATATCAAATCATATCAAAAAATCGGTCGGAAACCCGCACGGGTTTCCGACCGTTTTAGCTCACGATATCGTTTCGATGAAATGATTTGGATATATCTCCCAGTATTTCCGGTATATCCGGCTTTCATCTCTATCGAGGTTCAGCTGGTACATACGGAAAATCACTTTGAAGTTTTTCGGCTGCCAGAGCTCCTCGTAGGAGTACATATACTTCATTCCGACCGCGCGCATCACATATCCGCTCGCCGGATTGTTCACATCGTGCGTCGCCGTGACAAATTGCATACCGTCCGACTTCGCACGCGCAATCAGCGCGCGGCAGGCTTCGCTGACATAGCCCTGACGCTGATATTCGCGCTTCAGCCCATACCCGAGGTCGTGCGACTCGCCTGTCTCGAGGTTTACATATCCTATCGGACGACCGTCACACCTGCGTGTAATCGCGTACGCGTAACCATACGGCTGACTGTAGCTCGCCGCGTATCTCTTTTGATAGAATTCGGCGGCCTCGTCAAGGCTTTTCGGCGGATACCACGGCAGAAAGCGGTTCAATTCGACGTCGCCGAATATCTCGAAAATCGCGTCTATATCGGCTTCGGTGAAGCGGCGCAGTATCAGCCGTTCGCTCTCAAGCGTCGGGGTATTCATGTTATCGGGCTGTCGCAGTACTGACAGCGTTCCTCTCCGCCGACAACCTTCACACGCTTTGGCAGGTACTTCTCATGGTTTGAGATGCAGCGCGGATTCTTGCAGTATCCGGCTTCGGGCGCGCCGTATACCGGCGGACGACCGGTGCGCTCAGCTCCGCACAGCTGCGATATGAGCGCCATGCGGATGAACATACCGTTCTCGGCCTGCTCGAAATACTGCGTGCGCGGGTCGTCGTCGACGTCGTATGAGATTTCGTCGACCTTAGGCAGCGGGTGCAGCACCGCCATATCCGGCTTTGCGAGCGCCATTTTATCGGCGGTCAGCCGGTATACCCCCGCCTGGCGGTTGTAATCCTCGAGCGTCTTGAAGCGCTCGCGCTGGATGCGTGTCATATACAATATATCGAGCTCGGAGATGCACTCCTCGAGCGTCTGCACCTCGCAAAATTCGCAGCCCGCCGCTTTGAGCTCGTCGGTGACATACGACGGCAGCTTGAGCTCGGGCGTCGAGATCAGCACGAATTTATTGCCCGAAAAGCGCGACATCGCGCGCAGCAGCGAGTGTACGGTCCGACCGTTAAAAAGGTCGCCGCAGCAACCGACCGTCAGCCCCTCGCAGCTGCCTTTGAGCTCGCGGATTGTCATAAGGTCGGTCAGGGTCTGCGTCGGGTGGAGATGTCCGCCGTCGCCGGCGTTGATCACCGGCACGTGCGAATAGAGTGCCGACGCGTACGCGGCGCCCTCGATAGGATTGCGGATGACCAGTATGTCCGAATATCCGGTGACAATCCGCACCGTGTCGCGCAGAGTCTCGCCCTTTGAGACCGAGCTCGCGTTCGGGTCGGAGAAGCCGATGACCTTGCCGCCCAGCCGCATCATCGCCGCCTGGAAGGACATCTGCGTGCGGGTCGACGGCTCATAAAAGAGGGTAGCCATGATCCGACCGCGACAGACGTCGCGGAACTCGGCTGGGCTTTTCTTTATGCGCAGCGCGAGCCGGTACAGCTCCTCCCACTCGTCAAGCGACATATCGTTAAAATCAATTAGGTTTCTGATTTTCATAATTAATAAAAATTACCTTTCACGGTCATTCCGACCGGCGTTGCGGCGACATATATCGCATTGCCGACGCTGTGCGGCGGCAAGCATATCGCACGACCGATTCGCGGTCAGCACAGAAGCCGCGGCTCTTATTATTTCACTACGCCTTTCTTGAGAATCACGTTCGCGTAAATCGCGCTCTCTCCGGTCGCGACAACGCAGTACGCCTTCTTCGCACGCTCGTAGAACTCGAATCTTTCGAGGAACTCCACCTTGGCGTCGGTATGCGGTGCGATCAGCTTCGCGTATTCATCCCAGATCGGCACCTCGACATTATCCCCAGGCACCTTAGCCATGAGATATACCGGCTGCGCATATGTATCAAGCGGCATCAGCTCGAGTATCGCCGCGAGCAGCTCGGGCACGCCGTGTCCGTCGGCTCTCGTCGTCCTCTGACCCATCGATTCAGACGGAAAGTTGCCGTCCGCAAGCACAATCTCGTCTCCGTGCCCCATCTCCATCAGAATTTTTACAAGCTCGGGCGAAAGTATTTTCGGTATTTTCTTAAGCATATAAGTTACTCCTTTTATATAATTGTGTTAGACGATTGCGTTAATTTAAAACCGCATAAGGTTATTATCCGGCGCTTCTTTGCATAACGAGGTTCTTGAATTGCCTTAATTAGTTTTACTCGACTTCCGCTTGTTTTTCGGGTTAAGCTTGCAGGCAAAACCGAGCCGCTTCGCAATCTCGCGCGCGGTGCGCTTCGGGAAGCTGTTGTAAAAGCTGTAGTCGGACACGCGGCGGTATATCGGACAGCGTGCGTCGAGCAGCTTTTTATAATTCTCACGGCTGCCGTTTACCGGAGGCCGGAGCAGCACCTCGCTGTCGTCGGGTATCGAATCGGGACTCCTTCGCAGCCAAACCACCAGCGTCCGCTCGGCGATAAGCCTTGCCGATTTCTCATAGGTAGGCAGCCCCCCTCCGCAGGAGATAATCGTAATCCTGCCGGACGGCTCGTTTTTATCGGACGAGACGCTGTTTATAATATTCATTAATGTCTCATATTCAACCTCTCGGAAGCCCTCGTCGCCGCGCTCGTCAAATATCGCGCGGATACTTCCGTGCCTTTTGACAATCTCGTCGTCGACGTCGATGAAATCCGCGCCTATACGGCTCGCGAGCACCTTGCCCACGCTCGTCTTGCCGCAGCCGGTCATACCGACAAGCGAAATCAATTTGCGTTGTTGTTTCATAAATACTTGTTTATATATTCATCCGACAGAATCGAGCAGATGCCGATGTCGCGGTAGCTGCCCTTGACGAACATTGACGCGCGGCGCACACCCTCAAAGCTCATGCCGCACCTCTCCATGACGCGCCGGCTGCGCTCGTTGCCCACCATGTATTTCGCCTCGACACGGTGGACATTGAGCTCCATGAACGCGAAGCTCATGACCCGCGCCACGGCTTCGGACGCTATCCCGCAGCCCCAGAAATCGGGGTTCAGCACATATCCGATTTCAGCCGAATTGTTCAGAAAATCGAGCGATGTAAAACCGCAGGTGCCGATCATTTTCGCCTTTTGCTTATCGACGACCGCCCAGTCGTAGAAATCGCCGATCCGATAGCGAGTTTGCAGATATTCGAGGTAATCGAGCGTCTGACGCTGATTCTTGTGCGGCTCCCAGAGCAGATATTCGGTGACCTCGGGGCGCGACGCGTATTCAAACATATCGCGTGAATCGGACGGCTTCATCCGCCGCAGCAGCAGCCGTTCGGTTTCGAGTGTCGGAATCTTCGAAAACAGCCTGTAAACGTTTTCCTTTTTCATACCGTAACCAATTCGCGTGCAATATTTCCGGATATTGACCGGAACACCGCTTTATTGTTTATTATACAACAAATCGAGCTATAATTCAAGTACCTTGCCGAAACTTCTTCGGTTTTGTCGAATATTAAATTATATATGAATTAATGTAAACTATTTTTTGTCACGCTTGAAAATAACGCAGAAATATGGTATCATAAAGGATAATAAATCAGATACGGCATCACCGGTTCGGTTCTCACAATTCCACATCAGTAATAAATAACCGCCTCCGGCGATTTTCCGTCGCAACTCTTCCCTCCTTATTTATAACTTCCCATTTAATGAAAGGAAGGCTTTGTCAACGCAAAGTCTTGGGCATAAGCATGAAATTCAATCTCTTCGAAGCAGCATCAGACCAAAATATCCTCTGCGCGCACCGCGGCGTATGGGGCGGAAACATCCCCTGCAACAACCTGCTGGCATATGATATCGCAATAAATCAGGGCGCGGATATGGTCGAGACCGACGTCACCCGCGCGGGCGACGGCGAGCTGTTCATCTTCCACCCGGGCATGGAGCGCGTGCAGCTGCGCCGCGACATTGATATACGTAAAATGTCGACCGCCGAAATTCGGGAGCTGCGCTATGTCAACTACGACGGCACTCCGACAAATATCGGACTTAATACGCTCGACGAGCTGCTCGAGCACCTCAAGGGTCGCTGCTTTATCAATATCGACAAATTCGGCGACAACCCCGCCGAGATAATCGAGAAGGTCAAACGGCACGACATGAAAGATCAGATCATACTTAAGTGCTCGCCCAACCAAAAGCAGTTAGACATCGTCGAGAAGTACGCGCCGGATATCCAGTTTTTGCCTGTAATTTCGACGGACAACGGCATCCACGAGGAGCTCAAGCATAGGAACATCAACTACATCGGCTCGGAGCTGATATTCACCACCGAGCAGGATGAGTGCGGTCGCGCTGAATACCGCGATATGCTGCACCGCGACGGCAAGCTCTGCTGGGTCAATACAATCATCTACGACTACAAGGTAGTGCTTTCAGCCAACCACTCGGACGACACCGCGCTTGCCGGCGACCCCGAATACGGCTGGGGCTGGTGCGCCGACAATTTTGACATTATCCAGACCGACTGGATCGGAGCGCTGAGTGCGTATCTTGTCAAGACCGGCAGGAGACATCCGCGCTGACAATTACATATTTAAGCAAATATCAAATCGCCGGTCTATACCGGCAGAACAGAGAGCCCATAAAGTCTGAAATTTTTTTCAGTCTACGAGTTTTGTGCCATCTCAGCCTCCGGCTGAGATGTTCAGCCTCCGGCTGAGATGTTCGCGGTTCTTCGACCGCGATTTGCTTCGCAAGCCGTCGCAAAACATCGACATAGAAAGGTAGACTTCGCTTGCGCGAGGTCATGGTCAAAACAATGAAAAAATTAGCATTCATCGGCGTCGGCAATATGGCGTCGGCAATCATCAACGGCATACTATCAAGCGGCGCCAAGGTCGCGTCCGCTAACGACCTTGTGCTGTTCGACCGCTTCGAGACGCAGTGCGCGTCCTTTGCCGCGCGCGGCGTCGAGGTAGCGAAATCCGCGCCCGACGCGGTCAAGTCTGCCGAATATGTCCTCATCGCGGTCAAGCCGCAGAATCTCGGCGAGCTGCTCGACGAGCTGTCTCCGCTCGACCTTGACAATAAGACCTTCATCTCAATCTGCGCCGGAGTCTCGACCGAAACCATTTCGCGCCGACTCGGCAAGGCTGTTCCGATCGTCCGCTGTATGCCGAACACCCCGCTCGCGCTCGGGATGGGCGTGACCGCGCTGTCGAGAAATCGACTGGTCAGCGACGCCGGATACGACTTCGCGCGCGGCATATTCACAGCCGCAGGAATGGTCATTGACCTTGACGAGTCGCAGATGAACACTGTCATCTGCGTAAACGGCAGCTCGCCCGCGTATTTTTATTATTTCATCGACGCGATGGTCAAGTCGGCGAGGGCGCAGGGGCTCGATTGCGACAATATTGTCGAGGCGGTCTGCCGCACTGTCATCGGCTCGGCGGAGATGCTGATGCGCTCGGGCAAGACGCCGGAGGAGCTGATTCGCGCGGTCACGTCGCCAAAAGGCACTACCGAGCGAGCTATGAACGAGCTTTATTCCGCCGATGTAGCTTCGACAATCGACAAGGCTATGCGCGCCTGCACCGAGCGCGCCGAGGAGATGCCGAAAGAATTCGGAATCTGACGCGAATCTATTCAGTCGGGTGAGCTGTCAAGAACGCTTCGGCAAGCCTGCATCATCAGTTCGGCGAATCCGGATAATCGGTTTGCCTGACCGGCGTTCAGTCCGGGTATTCCTCAAATTCAGTCGAACTGACTCACATTAAAGCAAATCAATCCGAATATTCAATCTCACGCGCTCATACACGCGGCAAGTCATTTTGCCTGTCCCTTTTGCATACAATGAAACAGGAATCCGCAGTCAGCTGTGCTGTCGGACTATGCGAAAGGAAGGCAAAATCAATGAATTCGACTGATTTTCTGTCATATAAGCCGCGAGACAGTCAAAGCGCGCTCGCCGATCGGCGCGCCGCGCTGCTGTTCGCGTCGGCGCTGTTCATATTCGGCAGCTTTGTCGGCTGCGCGCTCTACCGGCTGCTCGGACTTGGCGAGAGCGAGCTTTACGACAATCTGATCGAGCGCTATTTTCTCGCACTGTTCAGTAAATGCACCGATTCGCTCGATGTGCTGCGCGTCGTCGTCAGCTGCTTTCTGCACGAGGTCTGGCTGTTCTTCGCCGTATTCGCGGGCGGGTTCACGCTGTTTACCGTAGTCGTCAGCTCGGTCGCGCTGCTCTACCGCGGAGTGCTGTTCGGATTCGCGATTACAATGCTGCAATTTTCGAGCAAGGTCGGGCTGTTTTTCGACTCGCTCTGCTACATTGTCTGCTATTTCGCGATCTCGATGTTACTCTGCATACTCGCCGCGTCGGCGTTCGGATACTTCTACCCGACTCGGCGCCCCGAGCTGAAAAGTCAGGCGACACGCGGATATATCTCGGTATTTCTGAAGCTGCTCGCACTGGTATTCGCGAACGTCTGCTTCATGCTGTTTATGATATACATCTATCTCTAACGCGGCGAGCCAGCGATCTTATATTATTACGTCAAAATCAAAGGACATTTGACCTTTTGCAAATAAGAATCGAAAGGGAGAAAGGAAGCTACTGCCTTACTGCGAGGGCTGTAATAAAGCAAATGTCGTATTACAGCGCTGACCATATTATGGTCGCCACAGGCAAAAGCGATGGTTAAAATAATTTGAAAATTTTTGGCAGAGAATTCAAGCTGTTCAACTACAAACTCGAGGGCAAGGGCGTCAAGAAGGAGCCTGAGGGTCCGAAAAACCTAAAAAATTTCTTCAAGACTTTCGCCGGCAAATTCACGCGTCTGGTCACGGTGAATATGTATTACATCTTCGGCAATTTCCCGATACTGTTCGCGATGCTCGCGTTCAGCGGCAATCTCAACCGCGACTCGTGGGCTCCGGCATACAAGATGTTCGCTCCGCTCTGGGGCGTAATCAAGCACGAGCAGTCGCCGGTCACAGCCGCGCTGTTCGGAATATTCGGCACGCAGACGAGCGTCGGCTTTCCGACGGTATTCACCTACATCGCGTGGGGACTGTCGCTGCTGCTCCTGTTCACATTCGGTTATGTCAATATCGGCACGACATATATAATGCGCAATATGATCAAGGGCGAGCCGATATTCATGTGGGACGACTTCTGGTACGCGATCAAGCGCAATCTGCGTCAGGGCATGATTATGGGCATTATCGATCTTGTGTTCAGCGTGCTGGTCGTATACGACATAGTGTTCTTCTACTTCAACACCGGAGTGTCAATGATGATGAACATCATGTTCTACGCAAGCCTGCTGCTCGCGCTCGTCTGGTTCTGGATGCGCTTCTACATCTATATTCTGCTGGTGACTTTCGATTTGTCGATATTCAAGATAATGAAAAACTCGCTCATCTTCTCGATTATCGGCTTCAAGCGCAACTTCATGGCGACGCTCGGAATTGCTGTTATGGTGATAATCACCTATCTGTTAATGGTGTCGGTGTTCCCGATAGGCATTATTATTCCGTTTGTCCTGCTGTTCGCCGACTGCTCGTTCATGGCCTGCTACGCGGCTTTCCCGAAGATAAAGGAAATCATGATAGACCCGTATTACACTGAGCCCGAGCCGGAGGAATACGAGGAGCCTATTTTCCACGACCTCGGCTGAATTTAATATATCCGATCGCAGAAAAAACCGCCGTATTCCCGAATCGGCGGTTTTTGATTATGGTTATTCTTTTGATTGGTCAATATAGGCAGCCAATAAGATATGATATACGGATTTAATGTATTTTCGAAGTTTAATAGTGTATTGACATCATGGATTATTTATGATAAAATATGTGCGTAGCCGCGGCATATAACCATAATTCTATATAAAATTAATATCGACTATAAACAATCGGAGGAAACCACCATGCTGCCTGTAGATCTCGAAAAATTCTGGGCTGACGACGAGCTCGCCCATCGTGACAACTGCTTTTCGAAAGACGCGCCGCAGGTCGCGCTCGGCATACGCATGAGCGACGAGTGCGTATTCGCCGAGCTTGATGAGCCGGGCAATCCGTGGGGTCATACGCCCCGCGAACGGCGTATCGACTTGAACAAACGCTACAACGACCTCGCCGAGAAGATCGTCGGCAGACGGCTGCTCCAGGAGAAATACCCCGAGCCTGATTCATATTTGCCCGGACTGCGCGGAATCGGCGAGGTGTTCGGCGGCGAGTATGTGTTCGACGGCAACGTGACCTGGCTCAAGGGCAGCTGCTCGACGCCCGAGGAGCTCGAAGCGATGCTCGACCGGGTCGACAAAATGGACATACGCGACTTCATCCTGCCGAAAAACTGGGAGTCCGAGAAGAAGCGGGTATTCGAAAAATACGGCAAGAAGCCGGGATTATGGCGGCACGTCCGCGGTCCGGTCACGCTCGCGACGTCGATATACGGAGTCGAGAACCTGATTTTCCTCTACTACGACGAGCCCGAGCTGTATGAACGATTCAGCAAAACGATATTGAAAGTGCTGCACGCCTACATAGACACTGCCAACGAGGAGGCCGGCTACACGCACGAGACCGCGCCACACGGCTTCTCGTTTGCCGACGACGACTGCAACCTGCTGACGCCGGATATGTATGAGCTGTTCGGCTACCCTATCCTCAAGGATATATTCGAATATTGCAGTCCGAACCCGGGCGACAATCGCTACCAGCACTCCGACTCGGCGATGGGGCACCTTTTGCCGATACTCGGTCGGCTGAATTTGACCGGCTGCAATTTCGGTCCGACGGTAATGATAGACGAAATCCGCAAATATATGCCTAAAACCCGCATAGACGGTCAGCTCGCGCCGTTTACGTTCATGCGCAACAACGAGGACGACATCATCGCCGAGGTCAAGCGCGACTGCGAAATGGCGCGTCACGGCGACATACGCGGCGTGAATCTGAGCACCGCCGGCTCAATCAACAACGGCTCGCTGCTGACAAGTATGCGCGCGGTCATGTACGCGATACAAAACTACGGCAGATATTGATACGACCCTGTGTTGCTCGGTTCATGACAACAAAATAACCTCAAACGGCAGATCGTGTGACCTGCCGTTTGTTCTGTTCATCTGATAAAATTAGTCCGTACGCGCGGCTCGCGCTCTGGGAGTGCGACTCCTGCCCGCTTCGCCGCGTCGATACATTTCAGCATATACGCCATGTTGTCGGCGAGCGTGCGCATTGTCTGGAGTCCCTCGAGGTCCTGCTTTACGTCAGCCGGCGTGCTGCCGTGTACCTGATTCCAGTACTGCGACGTGACGAGCGGCATATTCGACATCTCGAAGAATTTGCATATCATCGCGTACGCCGCGCTCGCGCCGCCCCTACGGCAGCTGACGACCGCCGACGCCGGCTTATTCTGCAATAGCGCGGAACCGCTGTAAAACATCCGTCCGAGAAAACTCGTGACCTGACCGCTCGGTCCGGCATAGTGTACCGGCGAGCCGACTATGATTCCGTCGCAGCTCTCCATTTTTTCGAGCGCTTCGTTTACGACGTCGCCGCCGAATACACAGCGCGACCTTCCCGACTTGGCGCAGCCGCCGCAGGCCATGCAGCTGCGGAGCGGCTCAACTCCGAGCCAGAATATCTCGCTGTCGACGCCCTGACGCTTGAGCTCGTCCGCGACCTCACATAACGCTGTATATGTGCAGCCCTCCTTGTGCGGACTGCCATTGATAAGTAAAACTTTCATGTAAATCAACCTCCTATGTAATATTGATATATAGCCGATTGTAAAAGTCATAGTAAACGAAAAAGTTTGCTTTCACTAAGCCGCTGCTCGGGGCAGGGGTCCCCGAGTAAAGCGGCGCGCCTCTGTCGCT
>CAJFKR010000042.1 GCA_904386005.1 Candidatus Flemingiibacterium merdigallinarum | reverse complement strand
TGTGACTTCGCGGTCTTCAACCGCGATTTGCTTCGCAAACCGTCACAAAACATCGACATAGAAAGGTAGACTTCGCTTACGCGAAGTCATGGTCATAATAGTCGAAAATCAATTATACTGACATAACTAATAGTAATAAACAATCGCCCGGTATAAGTTATATTTATACCGGGCATTTCATAATTGTATACATAAAAATCGCCGCAGGTACTGTACAATCAGCAAAAATGTGGTATAATATTATTGTCGGCAGAACGTCATAAGGCAGACCGAGTGGCGTGCCGAATTATAATTTGATATTACAAAAGGATGATACTATATGCTTACGTCAATTGTCGGAATCAACTGGGGCGACGAGGGTAAGGGCCGCATGGTCGACCTGCTTTCCGAGCAGCAGGACATCGTCTGCCGTTATCAGGGCGGAAACAACGCGGGTCACACGGTCGTGAACGAGCGCGGCAAGTTCATATTGAACCTGCTTCCGTCGGGAATCCTCCGTCCCAATGTAGTGAACGTTATGGGCAACGGCATGGTGATCGACCTTTTACATCTATACAGCGAAATCGGACGCCTGCGCGCCGCGGGAATCGAGATCTCGCCCGCTAACCTCAAGATAAGCGACCGCGCGTGCATAACTATGCCGTACAACGTCATATTCGACCGTCTCGAGGAATGGCGGCTCGCCGACCACGCCTACGGCTCGACCGGACGCGGCATAGCTCCGGCATACGGCGACAAGTACATGAAGAAGAGCATCCGCACCGGCGACATATTCTATCCCGACGCGCTGAAGGAGTCGCTGAAGGCTCTGATTGAATACAAGAACCTAACTGTCCGCAGCCTTTACGGCAACCTGCTCGCCGACACTGAAACCGCGCGCGTAAAGCTCGGCCGCGACTCCGAGGGGAATTACTACTTCGACCGCTTTATTAAGGGCGGCGAGCTGAGCTTTGACGCAATGTCCGCGTGGCTCGATGAAATGAGCGAATACTTCCATGATTACATTGTCGACACCGGCGTGTATCTGACGAACGCGCTCTCCGAGGGCAAGCGCATCATGTTCGAGGCGCAGCTCGGCGCGCTCCGCGACATCGATTTCGGCATCTACCCGTTCACATCGTCGTCGTCGACGATAGCGGCGTACGGTCCGATCGGCGCGGGAATCCCGGGCGAGCAGCTCGACTACACGCTCGGCATAATGAAAGCCTATTCGTCCTGCGTCGGAGCCGGTCCGTTTACGGTAGAGATGTTCGGTGATGAAGCCGAAGTGCTGCGCGCTGCCGGCGGTGAATACGGCGCGGCTACCGGTCGCCCGAGACGGGTCGGAGGCTTTGACGCCGTCGCGTCGCGATATGGCGTGCGTGTACAGGGCGCGGATGAGCTGGCATTTACGAAGCTCGACATTCTGTCGTATATGGACAAGATACCGGTCTGCGTCGCTTACGATATAAACGGCAAGATCACAACCGACTTCCCGGTCGGCGAAGCTCTGAACGTAGCAAAGCCGGTATATGAATACCTCGACGGCTGGAAGTGCGATATCTCCGGCTGCCGCAAGCCGTCCGACCTGCCTGCGAACGCGCGCAAATACATCAGCTGGTGCGAGGACGCGGTCGGCTGCAAGATCCGCTATGTATCAGTCGGTGCGGAACGCGACGCGTATATCGACATGGACATTGACGAATAATAGTTGTATTTCATCGTAAAATCTATTAAATTATCGGGAAAACCATTGAAAATGGTTTTCCCGATATATTTTTTTCGTCACTCCTAATTCCTCACTGATAAAGCCTCACTCCTCACTGTTTTCGGCTTTGCTGTCAGCAGTGGGGATTTTTTGGATTTTTGGTTGACACCGCCGCGATTATGTGGTAATATGTTATTGTGATTGGAGGGGATGCCATGAATTTCGCTTCGCTTATCGGCACGACCGACGACAGCCTGCGTTTCTCGGAGGACGGCTATTTCGTCTGGTGCGGCTCGATGTTCAAATACAAGGACAAATACTACCTCGCCTACTCGCGCTGGCGGCGCGAGCTTGGCTTCGGGGCGTGGGTGACCGATTCGGAGATCTGCCTTGCTCGCGCCGACTCAATGCTCGGAAAATTCAAGTATGTTCTGACTATACGTACAAAGGACACGCTCGGCAGGTGGGACTCGTCCTGCGCGCACAATCCGACGGTGCTCGCTTACGACGGGCGATTCTATCTCTACTACATGGGCAACGACGGAGATTTTACCCCGGAGCGCGGCTGGTGGGACTACCGCAACCGCCAGCGAATCGGCGTCGCATCGGCGGCGAACCCCGAGTCGCTCGACCCGTCTGACGGCGGCTGGACTTTTTCCGACAAGCCGCTTATTGACGTCTCGCCCGACGGAATTGACAGTCTGATGGTGTCGAATCCATCGGTGACGGCGACTCCGGACGGTCGGTTTTTGATGGTCTACAAGGCGGTGTCAAGCGGCGGAACACCGCAAAAAGGCGGTACATCACATAAAGATGGTACACCACCTAAAGGTGGTAGGGTCATCTGCGGCGCGGCGTTCTCGGATTATCCCGACCGCGACTTTGTCAAGGTCGGGCGACCTATCATGGTCAACCCTGAGAACGACTGGTCGGTCGAGGACCCGTTTATCTGGTACGGCGGCGAAAGGTATTACGCGCTGGTCAAGGATTTTCAGGGCTATTTTACGAAGTCGCAGCGCGGCGCGGTCGCGTTGTTCGAGTCTGACGACGGTATCGACTGGCAGCCGTCCGAGTATCCGCTCGCGTTCGAGCGAAAGCTGTACTATCCCGACCGCACGCTCGACGTCGCGAATCTTGAACGCCCGCAGCTGTATTTCGAGGACGGAGTCCCGCGGCTGCTTATTTGCGCCTGCTCGGTCGACGCTGAACATAGCGATGTGTTCAGCGTGCGGATAAAGCTGAAACATATGTAAATCATGACAAATCTTACTTGAGAGGTATATGTATTATGGAGGTATATATATTATGAAAGAAAATTCCACTACTTTGTATGAGTTCATCAAATCGAAGCTGCTGTCCGGCTTTGCCGCCGACGTCAGCTGCATACGCGGCGTGTCGGGCAGGCTCGCCGAATTTTCGGAGGAGATAGGCGACGACTCGGTTGTAGTCACGTTCAAGCCCGAGTACGGGCTTGAACGCTTCGCAATCCGCGTCGATCTGTCGGACAATTCGGCAGTGCTCTCGCTCGACGCGAAGATACCGGTTCAGAACGGCGCGTACCGCGGCTTTTCGCCCGAGCACGCGGTGTCGTTCACGCTCGGCGACGTCGAGCCGGACGCGCTGCTCGGCAGTCACCACGACTGTCCGTGGTGGATGTATCCGGCGTTCGTGAAGTCGTTTGACGAATTGAAGCCGCGCACGCAGTCGCTGCTTGTAAAGTCGGGCGAACAGAATTACTATATGCTGCCGCTGACCGGAGACAATTTCTACTGCGAGATAAATTCGGGCAGACTGTATATCTCGAGCGACACCTCGGGAATCTGCCGGCTGACCGGAGCGTTCCTCGCGGTATCGGTATCGGCTGACCCGTACAAGGCGGTCGATGACTGCTTCAAGTACGCACGCGAGGTCGGCGCGATACGCGTGCCGCTCAAAGCTGAGCGCACACTGCCCGAGCTCTTCCGTGGCTTCGGCTGGTGTACATGGGACGCGTTCTACGCAAAGGTCACGAGCAAGGGTATATTCGAAAAGCTCGACGAGTTCCGCGAGAAGAACATACCGGTGAAGTGGGTGATAATCGACGACGGCTGGATTCAGAACCGCGACTCGCGCCTGACGAGCTTCGAGGAGAACCGCGAGAAGTTCCCCGAGGGCTTCAAGGCGACTATAGCGCGCATGAAGGAGGAATACGGCGTCGAGAAGGTAGGCGTATGGCACGCGTTCAACGGCTACTGGAACGGCGTCGACCCGAACAGCGCGCTCTATTATGGTCAGCGCGACAATCTTGATGTGACGCCGTCGGGGGTAGTCGTGCCGTCGTTTGACGAGGACAAGGCGTTCCGCTTCTGGGACAGCTGGCACTCGTACCTCGCGTCGGTCGGCGTGGACTTTGTCAAGGTCGACAATCAGAGCTCGAACTCGGCGTACATAAACGGCGCGCTGCCGACCGCGGAGGGCTGCCGGAAAGCTCACAACGCGCTCGAGCGTTCGGTATACAAGAATTTCGGCGGAGCTATCATCAACTGCATGGGCATGGACATGGAGAACGTGCTCGCGCGTCCGCATTCGGCGGTCTCGCGCAACAGCGACGACTTCTTCCCGCGTCGCGAGCGCGGCTTTGTCAAGCACTTGGTGCAGAATGTATACAACGCTATCTGGCACGGTCAGCTCTACTATTGTGATTTCGATATGTGGTGGTCGGACCACGAGTCGGCGGTGCAGAGCGGCGTGCTGCGCGCAATCTCCGGCTCGCCGATATATGTCAGCGACGAAGTAAATAAGAGCAGCCGCGACGCGATACTTCCGGTAGTCGAGGACGACGGGCGGGTCATGCTCTGCGACAACGCGGCGCGCCCGACGCTCGACTGTATGTACGGCTTTGGCGACGTGCTGACCATATGGAACCAGAGCGGCGGCAGCTTCGGCGGTACCATTTATGGTGCTGCGGCGTTCAATCTTAGTGACAGCGAGGTCAAAGGAAGTCTCGCGGCGGCGGATATCCCCGGGCTCGACGGAGATTATGTCGCGTATGAGTATTTCACGAAGAAGTTCACGCGGGTGAACAAGGGAAGTCTGCTCGACTACTCGCTCGGTGTGAACGGCGTCGCGGTCTGGTCGATATATCCGGTGCTGCGCGACGACAGCGGCGAGTACATTCTGCTCGGCGACGTGTCGAAGTATCTGCCGATAGCGTCAGGACACAAGGTGAAGACAGCGGTTTTGGCGCTGGGAATCTGAAGATATAAAGGAAGTGTGATTTATAAATATTTCAAAAAATAATTACAAAAAAATGAAAATAACTCTTGACAAATTAAAATATATGTGATACAATAAAAGTGTCAGTAGAAATAGTATAGGTTCTTGGTGCGGTGAGGAGGTGAGACGATATGAGCAGAGAATTTAATGTTGTTTCATTTTACGGAATTTGTTATGAATCACGAAAACTGACACTTGCGGCTTTGTATCACGATATGAATATTCATTTGCGCATACAAGCCGGTAATAAAAAAATACTTAACGCTTAACTTTTACACTTTACGCGCGGCTTGTATGCGCTATTCCTCTCCATAAAGTGGTTTTTGATGCATCTATTATGCGATGCACAAAAGGAAAGGAATATTATGCAAAAGAAACTTCTAATCGCGGTCTCCGTTGTTGCACTGCTCGTAGCATCAATGGCTGTTGGTATTTATGCGTACCAGATTGACTTCGAGTATGACACACTTAATACTGGTGCCGGCAGTGCCGAGATAAGAGGTGGACTATATACTACCTCCTCAGGTGATTACGCATATATGGCCGATACTGAATCGAGTAAGTCGATCGTAGATGCAAGTCAACCAGGTGTTCATAGAATCGCTGCGAGAATACTTCACTCTCCAGAAGCAGCAACTACTTCTGTTGGTCATATCGCTGTAACTGCATATGGTGATGTAGGAAGTTCCACTCACACAGCAGAATCTGACATGGGTGATGTGTATATTTATCTCAGTGAGTGATTGAATTAATGAAGGTCACCAATATTCTAATATATTGGTGACCTTTTGATATCTATAATATGGATGGGCGTATGAAAAGAATTCAATTTATATGGGTATATGTGGTGTTCTTTACAGCTTTTGCTGTCATACTTTCGGGCTGCTCCAGTGATGCTTCAATTGCATTTGCCGAGATTAACCTCAACAACAATATCGCTAATAATCACTGCGTATACAAAGGCGAAGTTTACATAGATAAATATAAACTTGTTGACAATAAGCTGACTGTGGTCTGTGATGAACTCGACAGCACCGTTTCAGAAGGCGGCACTGTCGATATATCTGTAGAAGCGCTGACATGCGACGAGGAATATATATATTATCTTATATCCGACTGGAGCTATATAGACAAAGAAGTGAAGATACAAGGAGCTATCCTGCGATATGACGGCAGCGATGCTTTCGAGATTGCGCGCTGGGACAGACCGCTGTCCGGCAGCAACAACCGTTCGTTAAAATTGCAGGGAGAATATATATATTTTTTCTGTGAAAACAGCAACGGTTCAAACAATATATGCCGCGTAAATATTGACATCGGCGGGACGGAAACGCTGTCTGAAAACAATACCGAGACTTTATATACAGGCATATTCTTTATCGGCGGTGATGTGCTTGTGCAATATGGTAATAATCTGTACAGAACCGACCTTGAACACCTTTCGGCGTTGGAGCTTACGGCTGAACGGTTGTTAATCGAAAACATCCGGCGGATGTACATGAATGATGGCAGCATATATTTTATTCGCGCTTCTGAAAATAACGATATGATGAATATGTACTCATTTGACTTGACCGACAATGAGGAAAAGCTGTTGATTGAAAATGTCAGTTCTATACTATTTCAATTTATTGGTGACAATATATATTATGCAAAACCTGATTTAGAAGAAATCGGGCGCGTGATGATTGACGGTAAAGAAACGATAGTCTATAATCAATATCATGGCAGTTTATATCGTTATAATATATCATCCGGTGAAACAAACGCTGTAGTTAATGACTTTGATATAGTATTCGACGAGCTATATAATGTTAGCGATGATTATATTCTGGCATTAGCATATACAAACGAGCAGTATGTTTCCGCTGTTAATGGGGTTTCACCACAATACATGCTCGTTCCCACCGACGGAAGCGAGGCGATTATACTTGAAATGGGTGCGTAATCTTATATGCTTAGTCATTTCCTCCGCGCTGTTTTTAGGCTGCGTAGGCTGCGAGGAAAAGGAAACGATCAACGACACGACCCCGATGAGCTATGTCAAAACCGAAGTCGACGTCGGCGGGTTCGTCGCGACGTCAAAAATGCTGTATGAGAACGGCACAATGTACGCGGTCGGCTTCGATTCAAACGAATCGCCCGCATTGCTAACATATAACGTCGATACGGGAGCATACGAGACGACGCCGCTCGACTGCGACGGCAGACCCGAGGAGATTGCGCTGTGTGATGGCGGTATCGCGTACATATCGCGGCGCGACGGCGATTCGAGCGCGTTGGCGACGCTTCATCTTCCTAACGGAACTGCGATACAGCTTGCCGAGCTGATACCCTCGCTCGTAGGGACATGGTATGATATAAGCATGATTTCCTGCGGCGGCAGTCTGTTTCTCACCGGCAAAAGCGACTGCGTGGAGCTCGATACCTCCGGCAATATTATCGAGAGATACACGTACGACGGACAGATATTCAGTCTCGCAAATTATTCGGATGATGAATTCTGTTTTTTTCTCGAAAGCAGCGCCGGAAATAAATACTATGTCTCGGACGGCGGCAAGCCCGAGCCGAGCGATGAATTTACGACATTTTTTACCAGTCTGGGTATAATCCGCGCGATGTATCTGGGCACAGATGAGCTGCTGGTTCGCGGCGACGAGAGACTGACCGCCTGCGATATGGAGACGCTTACCAGCCGCGCGATTCTCGATTGGGTACTAACCGGATTTGATCCCATGCGTGTAGGTTCGGTTTTGTATATCAGCGACGAGCTGCTGTTTGTGTTCGCGAGCGATGTAATCAACAATATTTCTTCACTCTGGCGGCTGACGCCGGGCGAAGCCGATACAGGCGACCGCATCGAAATCAAGGTGTCGTATTTTGAAGACGGCAGCAATGACACGAGCGACGCTATTCTGAAATTCAATGTTATGCAGGACAAATACTTTGCGGTAGCCGACGAGCTCGGCGCGAAGAACAGAGAGGATTCGCTGCTCGACATATTCGACCGCACGATTCTGACCGGAGAGATCGGCGACGTGATAGTCTTTCCGCGTGACACTGAAATTGACAAATATATCGAGCAGAAAGCGCTTGCCGACCTGTACAGCTTCATGGACAGCGACGAAAATTTCTCGCGCGAGCTGCTGGTTGACTCATCGTATTTGCCATACGAGCAGGACGGCAGTTTGTATGTTTTGGCGAGAGCCGTTCAGATATCTACATTGATAGGCAAAACCGCGAATTTCCCCGACGGCGTGACAATCGATGCTTTCATCGAGCTTGCCGAAAGCGGAAAAATGCCGCTTGCCAATATGTCGAGGGATAATGTCGAGCGAGTATTGCTCTTGGCCGGAGTCGGTGATTTTATCGACACCGCGAACAACACCTGCGATTTTGTGAGCGATGAGTTCATATCGCTGCTCGAGTTTTTGAAGTCGCTTGACACGACAAGCGAGGTGCTCTATGACGACGATGACGCCGCTCCGTATATAAACGATGAAGTTCTGCTTTATGAAACTAACGATTTCGGCAGCTTTTATGAATACGCGATGTTCTGCGCGAGGTTCGGAGGCGAGGATTTTACAATAGTCGGCTATCCGGCAAACGAAAAGGGACTGACCGAAATCAGACCGAGCTATTTGCTCGCGATTTCAGCCCAGAGCGACAAGACTGACGCCGCGTGGGATTTTGTCAAATTCATGCTTTCGGGAACATCGGTCGTAGATGTAGACCGCGGCATGAGAGAAATTCCCGCGCTGAAATCGGCCCTGTACGACTGCGCCGAAGCCGAGTCGATCCTGCGCTGGTATTTCGCGCCGAATTCGACAAATTACCACGTATACATCGACCCGAACGAGGAAATCCCCGAAGGCAGAGGTATGGTCGTACAGATAGACGACGAGCTTCTCGCCGACTACGAGCGATTCATCGCGGATATCCGCATACCGAGCGCGACCGAAGCGAAGGTGCGCGAGATTATCTCCGAGGAGCTCGACGCGTATTACGCCGGCGCGAAGTCTGCAGCCGACACTGCCGAGGTGATACAGAACCGCGTGCAGCTGTATCTGAATGAATAGCCTACCAATATTTCCAAAAATTAACGCGGCAGCGCAATTTCTGATTTGCGCTGCCGCGTTTTATAAATAAAAATTATATGAAAAAAGCGCGCAAAAAATTCGCGGAAACTCTTGACAAAACGGAGAGTGTGTGCTATAATAATATACTGCATTATAATTGCTCAGAGTATGCGCGTTTTTGTCTTGCTTATGTAACAAGTAAGCTGACTTTGGGCGTTTATTGTATAGTATTACAGGTAGATTTTGTTATAGTGATCGCGGGATATTCTCTTTGATGAAACTTTACCTGTATTTATTTTGTGTTTTCCATCGACAAAGCGTGCCCGTATATCTATTATATCACGTTTTGCGGCGGTTGTAAATACCCGGATGTCAATTTTGTTGAATGGAGTGATTTTTTCAATGATGGTCAAACCCACGATGCTTGGCAGGACCGAGAGAATGAGCTTTGCCAAAATAGGCGACACTCTGGAAATGCCCAATCTCATCGAGGTACAGAAAAAGTCGTATAAGTGGTTTTTGGATGAGGGACTGCGCGAGGTGCTGCGCGACGTGTCCCCGATCACCGATTACTCGGGCAACCTCGTAATCGAATTCATCGACTATACCATCGACCCGACGCCGAAGTACCCCGAGGAGGAGTGCAAAGAGCGTGACACGAACTTCGCCGCTCCGCTGCGTGTCACAGTCCGGCTGACAAACAAGGCGACCGGCGAGGTCAAGGAGTCGGCTGTCTTTATGGGCGATTTCCCGCTCATGACCGACAACGGTACGTTTATCATCAACGGCGCCGAGCGTGTCATCGTCTCACAGATCGTGCGCTCTCCCGGAATATACTACGAAACCTCTATCGACAAGACCGGCAAGGTCATCTTTGCCGCGACCGTTATCCCTTACCGCGGCGCGTGGCTCGAATATGAGACCGACGCGAATGACATCTTCTACGTCAGAATCGATAAGAACCGCAAAATACCGATAACCGTCCTTATCCGCGCGCTCGGCATTGAGTCGGACGAGGAGATAAAGAAATATTTTGGCGAGGATCCGAAGCTCATCGCCACAATGGAAAAGGACATGATGGCGGGCGAGGCTGACAAGAACCATACCTCGCTCGGCGATGAGGCACTAAAGGAAATCTACAAGAAGCTGCGTCCGGGCGAACCGCCGCTCGTCGAGAGCGCGCAGCTGCTTTTAAATAACCTGTTCTTCGACCCGAAGCGTTATGACCTCGCTCCGGTCGGACGTTATAAATATGACAAGAAATTAGCCATAGGCAAGCGAATCGCCGGTCATAAGCTCGCCGCGCCGGTCATCTCCCCGATAACCGGTGAGCTGCTCTACGAGGAGGGCGAGCTGCTCGACAACGACAAGGCTATGAACATCGAGCACAACGGCGTCAACGAGGTATACCTCTACCTCGAGGACGGCGAGACGGTCGTCAAGGTGTTCGGCAACGGCATGATCGAGCCGCGGTATGTAATCGGCTGCGACCTTTCCGATATCGGCATCCCCGAGCGCGCGAAGCTCTCGGTAATGCTTGAGATCATGCAGGAGGTCGGCGGAGATATCGACGAATTCAAGAAGGTCGCCGCGGGCCGCGTCGCCGAGCTGTCGCCGAAGCATATCACCAAGGACGACATCTTTGCGTCGATAAACTACCTCACCTGCCTTGCCCACGACATCGGCGTGCAGGACGATATCGACCACCTCGGCAACCGCCGTCTGCGTTCGGTCGGCGAGCTTTTGCAGAATCAGATGCGAATCGGCTTCTCGCGCATGGACAAGACGGTCAAGGAGCGCATGACGACGCAGGATTCCGAAACGCTGACTCCGAACACGCTTATCAACATCCGTCCGGTCGTCACCGCGATACGCGAGTTCTTCGGCTCGTCGCCGCTGTCGCAGTTCATGGACCAGAACAACCCGCTCGCCGAGCTGACGCACAAGCGCCGTCTGTCCGCGCTCGGTCCGGGCGGTCTGTCGCGTGACCGCGCGTCGTTCGAGGTGCGCGACGTACACTACACACACTACGGCCGTATGTGCCCGATTGAGACCCCTGAAGGTCCGAACATTGGTCTTATCTCCTACCTCGCGACCTACGCGAAGATAAACAGCTACGGCTTCATCGAAGCCCCTTATCGCAAGATAGACAAGGAAAAGGGAGTCGTCACCGACGAGGTCGTATACATGACCGCCGACGTCGAGGACAACTACACGATAGCACAGGCGAACGAGCCGCTCGACGAAGAAGGTCGCTTCATCAACAAGCGCATATCCGGCCGCCGCAGAAACGAGATAATCGAGTTCAATGCCGACGAAGCCGACTATATGGACGTGTCGCCGAAGATGGTTGTGTCGGTCGCGACCGCGTCGATACCCTTCCTCGAAAACGACGACAACTCTCGCGCGCTGATGGGCTCGAATATGCAGAAGCAGGCGGTGCCGCTGCTCACGTCGCAGGCGCCTATCGTCGCGACCGGCATGGAATACAAGGCGGCCGTAGACTCGGGCGTCGTCGTCTGCGCGAAGAACGCCGGATATGTCGAAAAGGTCTGCTCCGACGAGATAGTCGTCCGCACCGATTCGGGCACGAAGGATGTATATCACCTGATTAAATTCAAACGCTCCAACCAGGGCACCTGCGTAAATCAGCACCCGATTGTCGATATCGGCGACCGCGTCGAGGCAAAGCAGGTCATAGCCGACGGTCCGGCTACTGATCAGGGCGAAATTTCGCTCGGCAAGAACGCGCTCATCGGCTTTATGACCTGGGAGGGCTACAACTACGAGGACGCGGTACTCTTAAATGAACGCCTCGTCCGCGACGACGTATACACGTCGATTCACATTGAGGAATACTCGCATGAAGCGCGCGACACCAAGCTCGGACCGGAGGAGATCACCCGCGAAATCCCGAACGTCGGCGAGGACGCGCTCAAGGATCTGACTCCCGACGGTATCATCAGAAAGGGTACCGAGGTTCGTGCCGGCGACATACTCGTCGGCAAGGTCACGCCTAAGGGCGAGACCGAGCTTACCGCCGAGGAGCGTCTGCTCCGCGCGATATTCGGCGAAAAGGCGCGCGAGGTGCGCGACACATCGCTGCGCCTGCCGCACGGCGAGTCGGGTATCGTTATAGACGTAAAGGTGTTCTCACGCGACACGTCCGACGAGCTCCCGCCCGGAGTCAACAAGGTCGTCCGCGTTTATATCGCGCAGAAGCGCAAGATCTCGGTCGGAGACAAGATGGCGGGTCGTCACGGAAACAAGGGCGTCGTCTCGCGCATACTCCCGCCCGAGGATATGCCGTTCCTCGCCGACGGAACGCCGCTTGACATCGTGCTGAACCCGATGGGCGTGCCGTCGCGAATGAATATCGGTCAGGTGCTCGAGGTACACTTAGGTCTTGCCGCGAAGAAGCTCGGCTGGAAGATAATGACGCCGGTATTCGACGGCGCGACCGAAGCGGACATCTCGGAGTGCATGGTCAAGGCGGGCATGGATCGAAAGGTTCTGCCGAACGAAAACGTCAACGGCAAGAAGCTGTTCGAGCTGTCGGTTGACGACGACGGAAACCGTGAACTGCGTCCGATAGTCGGCGACGAGCGCGCCGACACGGCTCATCTCGAACAATTGAGAATAGAAGATAAGCTCCGCGTCGTAGACGGCAAGACGATACTCTACGACGGACGAACCGGAGAGCCGTTCGACAACCCTGTAACCGTAGGCATCATGTACTACCTCAAGCTGCATCACCTGGTCGACGACAAGATCCACGCGCGTTCGACCGGTCCTTACGGTCTTGTAACGCAGCAGCCGCTCGGCGGCAAGGCGCAGTTCGGCGGTCAGCGTTTCGGCGAGATGGAGGTCTGGGCGCTCGAAGCGTACGGCGCGGCTTACACGCTTCAGGAGATACTGACTGTCAAGTCGGACGACGTAACCGGACGTGTCAAGACCTACGAAGCCATAGTCAAGGGACAGAACATCCCGACTCCGGGCGTGCCCGAGGCGTTCAAGGTGCTTGTAAAGGAATTGCAGTCGCTCGCACTCGACGTCAAGGTGCTCGACCACGACGGCAATGTTATCGAGCTGTCGACGCTCGGCGACGACGACGAGGATCTGATTCCGAACTACGTATCGGATTCGGACGTCGGCGAAACGGTAACTGACGAGGACGAGCTTAAGGATTCGTTCACCGAGGAGCATTTCGACCCGGATGATTTCGGCATGGGCGACGATTTCGCCGAAGACGATATTGACGTCGATTTCGGCGGCGACGAGGATTTTGACGACGACGAAGATATATAAGCTTCTTATAATGCGGCGGTTCTCCCGACGGGAAGCCGCCGCGCTCCCGGACAGTTCCTCGCAGCCGCTTGATATTCGGCCGGGGAGAGGGAGCTACTGCCGCAAAAAACACGCGGTGAACATGAAGCTATGGATATGATTGGGAGAAGGAAATAATTGATGGAACGAAACGTATTTGATTCGATTAAAATCGGTCTGGCATCTCCTGAGATGATAAGAAGCTGGTCGTACGGCGAGGTCAAAAAGCCCGAGACTATAAATTACCGCACGCTCAAGGCTGAGCGCGACGGACTTTTCTGCGAGCGCATTTTTGGTCCGACCAAGGACTGGGAGTGCCTTTGCGGTAAATACAAGCGTGTGCGCCACAAGGGCAAGATTTGTGAAAAATGCGGGGTCGAGGTCACGACCAAGAAGGTTCGCCGCGAGCGCATGGGTCATATCGAGCTTGCCGCGCCGGTATCGCACATCTGGTATTTCCGCGCGATCCCGTCGAGAATGGGACTGCTGCTTGATATCACGCCGAGACTGCTTGAAAAGGTGCTCTATTTCGCGAGCTATATCGTCGTCGACCCGGGAGCTACCCCGCTCGCGAAGATGCAGCTGTTAAACGAGCGCGAATATCAGGAAAACGTTGAAAAATATGGCAAAGACGCGTTCCGTGTCGGCATGGGCGCCGAGGCGATAAAGGAGCTGCTCGCCGAAATCGACATTCCGCAGCTGTCGCGCGACCTGCACGCCGAGCTTGACGCCGCGCAGGGACAGAAGAAGATCCGCATAATCAAACGGCTCGAGGTCGTCGAAGCCTTCCGCAAGTCGGGCAATAAGCCCGAATGGATGATACTTGACGTCGTGCCGGTCATCCCGCCGGATATCCGCGCGATGGTGCAGCTCGACGGCGGTCGTTTCGCGACCAGCGACTTAAACGACCTCTACCGCCGTGTTATCAATAGAAACAATCGACTGAAACGCCTGATGGAGCTGTCCGCGCCGGACATCATCATTCGAAACGAGAAGCGTATGCTTCAGGAAGCGGTTGACGCGCTTATCGACAACGGCCGCCGCGGAAAGCCGGTCACAGGTCCGAACAACCGCCCGCTTAAGTCGCTGTCCGAGATGCTGCGCGGCAAGCAGGGACGCTTCCGTCAGAACCTGCTCGGCAAGCGAGTCGACTATTCGGGACGTTCGGTTATCGTCGTCGGTCCGGACCTGAAGATTTATCAGTGCGGTCTGCCGAAGGAGATGGCGCTCGAGCTGTTCAAGCCGTTTGTCATGAAGCGGCTGGTTGAGACGCAGAAAGCGACAAACATCAAAGACGCTAAGAAGAAGGTTGAGAAGGTCAGTGTCGAGGTCTGGGACGCGCTGGAAAATGTAATCAAGGAGCATCCGGTGCTCCTCAACCGCGCGCCGACTCTGCACAGACTGTCGATCCAGGCGTTCGAGCCGATACTCGTCGAGGGACGCGCTATAAAGCTGCATCCGCTCGTCTGCACGGCGTTCAACGCCGACTTCGACGGCGACCAGATGCCGGTACATGTGCCGCTGTCCGCCGAGGCGCAGGCAGAGGCGAGATTCTTAATGCTGTCCGCGAACAACCTGTTGAAGCCGGCTGACGGACGTTCGGTAACAGTTCCGTCGCAGGACATGATTCTCGGCTCGTATTATCTGACAATCGACCGCGCCGGCGAGCCGGGCGAGGGCAAGGTATTCCGCGACTTCAACGAAGCGGTCATGGCATACGAAAACGGGCTGCTCGGTATGCACGCGGCTATAAAGGTGCGCGTGACGCGCGAAATCGACGGAGTTGAGCACACCGGTATCATCGACGCCACGCTCGGACGGCTGATATTCAACCGCCCGATACCGCAGGATCTCGGCTTTGTCGACCGCAGCGACCCGTCGAAGCTGCTCGACCTCGAGATCGCGTTCCCGACGAAGAAGAAGGATCTCGGTAAAATCATCGATATGTGCATAAAGAAGCACGGTCCGGCGACGACCGCGCAGGTGCTCGACAGCATTAAGTCGATGGGCTTCAAGTATTCGACCAAGTCGTCGCTGTCAATTTCGATAGCCGACATGACGATACCGCCCGAAAAATACGAGATAGTCTCGGCGGCTGAAAAGCAGGTGCTTGATATAATGAAGCACTTCCAGCGCGGACGTCTTTCCGAGGATGAACGTTATAAGTCGGTCATCAAGGTTTGGGAAAAAGCCACCGCTGATATTGTTGAGGCACTGCAAAGCGAGTTCGACCGCTACAATCCTATCAAGATGATGAGCGACTCGGGCGCGCGCGGTAATATCGTACAGATGCGTCAGCTCGCGGGCATACGCGGACTGATGTTCGCGACCAACGGTAAGACGATGGAAATGCCTATCAAGTCGAACTTCCGTGAAGGTCTTAATATACTTGAATATTTCGTCGCGGCACGCGGCGCGCGTAAATCGCTGTCCGACACCGCGCTGAAGACGGCAGACTCGGGTTATCTGACCCGCCGTCTGGTCGACGTATCGCAGGACGTCATTGTCCGCGAGGAGGACTGCGGCACGCGTCAGGGCATCTGGGTGTCGCAGATCACCGACGGAAACGAGGTCATCGAGCCGCTCAAGGACAGACTGGTCGGTCGCTTCGTAATCGGAGACGTCGTTCACCCCGAGACCGGAGAGGTCATTGTCGCCGACAACACGATGATCACCGACGAGCAGGCGGACGCTATCGTCAAAGCCGGAATCGAGCGCGTGCTTATCCGCACGATCCTCGAGTGCAAGGCCAAGCACGGCGTCTGCTCGCACTGCTACGGAGCCGACCTCGCGTCGTCGAAGCCGGTCAACGTCGGCGAAGCGGTCGGTATCATCGCCGCGCAGTCGATAGGCGAGCCGGGAACGCAGCTTACGATGCGTACCTTCCACACCGGAGGCGTCGCGGGCGCGGACATCACGCAGGGTCTTCCGCGAGTCGAGGAGCTTTTCGAGGCGCGCCGTCCGAAGAAATCGGCAATCATCGCCGAGGCGGCCGGTGTCGCGCGCATATCCGAGAACAAGCGTCTGCGCACGATCACGATAACTCCGAGCGACGGCACAGAGGAGCTTGTCTACCAGATTCCGTTCGGCGTGAACGTGAAGATAGAGGACGGTCAGGTCGTCGACGCGGGCGCGCCTTTGACCGAGGGCTCGATCTGCCCGACCGACATTCTTAGAATCAACGGACTTGACGCGGCGTACGACTACATCATCCGCGAGGTTCAGAAGGTCTACCGCCTGCAGTCGGTTGAGGTCAACGACAAGCACATCGAGGTCATAGCCCGTCAGATGACGCGCAAGGTCAGAGTCGAGGACGCGGGCGACACGACGCTTCTCGCCGGCTCGGTCGTCGATTTGATCGAGCTTCAGCGCGAGAACGCGGAGGTTCAGAAGCGAATCGACGCGGGCGAAGTCGAGCTGCGGCTCGCGGTCGGAAGTCCGGTGCTGCTCGGTATCACGAAGGCCGCGCTGCTGACCGATTCGTTCCTGTCCGCGGCGTCCTTCCAGGAGACGACAAAGGTACTGACCGAAGCCGCAATCAAGGGCAAGGTAGACTATCTGCTCGGTCTGAAAGAGAACGTCATCATCGGCAAGCTCATCCCCGCCGGAACAGGTATGGAGTGCTACCGCAGCATCGAGGTCGACAAGGTCGACGAGAACGGAAACATCCAGGCTTCGTCCGAAGCGGTATAATTATATACTTTATCCCCAGACTGATAACAGCCTGGGGATTTATTATACAGTTCGTCATATGTATACAATATACAAAATATGAACTCGAAATTGTCAGTCCTGATAAAAATAATAAATTGCACAAAAA
The DNA here is from genome assembly GCA_904386005.1 of Candidatus Flemingiibacterium merdigallinarum. Classification (GTDB taxonomy): domain Bacteria; phylum Bacillota; class Clostridia; order Oscillospirales; family CAG-272; genus Flemingiibacterium; species Flemingiibacterium merdigallinarum. Next base: position 8,331 of record CAJFKR010000042.1, on the reverse strand, counting down.
AGTCTTGACTTTTGATTCCTGATAGTGTAGAATATAGGTGTAATAACTCAGCACAGCAAATACCATAGCGATCCCCAAACCGTTAAACCTCCCGCAGATGTATAGAGTCGTGTACAGGCTCTGCTACATAAACGAAGACTTGACAGTAAGTTCCGGCGATGTCGACTATGCCAAAACAAGCTGTGTTATTTCTATAACTGTTCTGACAGTGTCACAGAATACGAGTCGTTGTTTGACACTAAAACCGCGCGGATGATTGGAGGATATCATCATGAGAAAGGCAATTTTTATCTTGGCACTCGCTCTCACCCTTACGGTTCTCTCTATCGTTCAAGTTTCGGCTGCATGCAATCACGATTATGAGATCGTTGATGAAGAGTTAACGAACACCATTAAATACTCGGAATGTATAACATACTATGAGTATGATTATACACGTAGGTGTACTCGCTGTGGATATGAATACACAGCTTACGGTCGCACAGATACCGTAATTGTACACACGTGGAAAGAAGCACCGGACGGCAAAGTTTATTGCAAGTATTGCTGGGCACCGTACTATTGATCACAAACAGTATAAATATGAGGGGGCAACCCCTCATATTTATACCCAAATAAGGTTTGCATACTTCTTTATCAATATTCAACGTAATAGGCATATGATGTAAATATATAGAGAGGTTGTTTTAATGAATACTCTTATAAACAAATTTATATGCTATATACTCATGCCGATTTATGTTATATTCTACTGCGTTTCCTGCGAATTTAACGCGGAAACACTTGTTGATGGCGATGAATACGATGTGTACGAGCAGGACGGATATACCGATATAGGAGAGACTACAAGATTTTTCTTCGAACGTGACCAAGCTTCGGATTTCGAATATACGCGCAGAGGTGACGGCATGGCGTATGTTGCTTCTTATTATGACCTGCCGCTTGGGGAAGATTACGGAGACTTCAATGAATACAGCAGCACAATGGATTTTTGCTTCACTTTTGACGGTAATATTGCCGCAGTCGCGAATCATTATAACAGCGATTCATACGAAATTGAAAAAGAAGCTAATGTAATCAGGTCTCAGATTCATGATATAGACTACGAATATCGCGTTGATCGTAATGTTAGATTCACATCTACACATAAGCAGGAATTGGTCATATTTGACACTGATACATATTCATTTAATCCATTTTATCTTGACGCGACGGATGCGGTTGATACAGCTGGATTGCCGGATGTGATGTCGTATATGGGAATGACGATATGTACGGTTGCAAATATGCCTGACGGCGGTTATGTCGCAATAGTGCGCGAGCCTACAGTCACACCGGAGGATGCTATTGTAAATGAAACATTGCAGAAAACATTGCGCCTTGTACGCTGGGATAATACCGGAACGCGGATATTCACAAAGCCGGTATATCAGTATTCCGAACTGATTGACGGTGTATATAAAAATAAAATGTATACATCAAAAACCGGCACAATATATATTGTATATTCCGACCAGTTCATTGCGATTTCACCCGAAGGCGAATATATGTATACCTTTGTCTACCCCGAGGAAATCGCGTCGATGAACAATTCAAGTCATGAAGTGGTTATCCAGTACAACACCGACGGCGACCTTCTGTTCTGTTATCCCGAGCTCACCGGCAGTATGACCGGAGATTTCCGCTACCGCTGCTTCTATATCGACGACGAAGCCGAGGGGCTGGGGCGCGAGTATGAGTTTCCGGACATCGGCAGCTTCTGTCCCTATTTCGGCGAGGGGTACGACGTCTATTTGAAGGGCTTCAACGGCTTCTACGGCTACAACGAGGGCGACAAGTACCCGACATTGCTGTTTACCTATCTCGACATCGATATCGACTATATGATGCTGTTTGATTTCAGAATCATCTCGGCTGACCGATTCGCGGTGCTGATAAACAACCCGATCGAGGGGACGTTCAAATACGGCGTGGTCGAAGCCGTGCCCGAGGAGACGGCGGCGCAACGCGAGATACTGACACTCGCCTATGAGAGCGTCATTGACGGCGAGTCAAACACCGGAACGCTGCTTCGGAATATCCGCAATTTCAACGTCACGAACAGCGAATACCGCATCGAGGTCGTCGAATACAACTCGGACGACAGTATGTCGGCGAACGACAAGCTGCTGCGCGACCTCATTTCGGGCGAGCAGATAGACATCGTCGTGTTCGCGAACAGCATCACGCCCGAGCCGTTCGTAAGTCAGGGCGCGTTTTTAGACCTGTACGAGTTTATGGACAGCGACGACAGCTATACGCGCGACAAATTCCTGCCCTGCGTGCTCGAACCTATCGAGACTGCCGACGGCGAGCTGCCCTATCTCGCGGTCGACTTCGCGCTGTCGACGCTCGTCGGCTCGAGGTCGAACCTCGAGGATTACAGCGGCTCGGACGACTGCTCGGTCTGGGGATTTGACGATATCGCGCACCTGGCAGGCTCGCTGTCGGGCGACGAGAAGCTGATGAAGCTTGAAGACAACGGCGGCGACGACAAGCTCGCATTACTTGATTCGCTGCTGCCGAACACATTGTCGTCGTTTGTCGACTATGACGGCAGGAGCTGCGATTTCGGCGGCGACGATTTCAAGTCGCTGATAGAAGTCTGCTCCTCTCCGGTGCTGCGCGAATCGTATGAAATCAATCCGGCGCGCTATATCGACGAGGTCATGCTGAAGCCGTCGGTCTACACGAGCCTGCGCGACTTCATGGACGACCGCTATCTCGATTTTACGCCCGACGATATCGCGTATATCGGCTACCCGACAAATGACGCGAACGCGGTCGAGGGCACGCTGATTCTGCCGGTCACCGGTATCGCGCTGACTAAAAACTGCGCGTCTCCCGACGGCGCGTGGGAATTCATCAAGTCGTACATCGAGTCGACGACCGCGTATATCGAGGCGTTCGCCGACACGCCGATGTCGGTATACACATTCAGGTATTTCGGCTGCGCGTGGGAGACGGTCGACGCGCTGATAGCTTTGGTGCGCGAGGCTGAGATGTTCGTCACGACCGTGATATCGACCGACAACACCGGCAGCGAATACGCCCGCCGGAGCTACGATCCGTGGTTTGTCTCCGACCCGAACGACCGCAGCTTCGACGAGAACCGCGCCAAAAAGCTCGAACGCGACGGAGTGCAGGCGTATGTGTTCGGCGACGAGGACGAAGAAGCACTGCGCCGGCTGTTCTGCGGCGTCACGCAGACGGTAGTCGAGGACGTGTCGGTCGAGGCGATAGTCATCGACGAGGTGTCGGCATATTTCGGCGGTGTCGGCACACTCGACGATATAACAAGGCAGACTGACGGTCGGGTCAGAACCTATCTTGCCGAGTGAATCGGGTGCGTTCGGTTTATACCGAATGAAACGGGTGCGTGTGGTTCATGCCGAATGAACGGGCGCGCTCGGTTTGTACCGAATAAATCGAGTGTGTTTGGTTTATACCGAATCAATCATGCGTGTTTGGTTCGTACCGCTCCGACGCTTTCAGCCGTCACGCTTTACGTGGCGGCTGAAAATATTTTTCTCGAAATCCCAACCTTTTCAGATTCAAGTGTCTGTATAGGTGAAAGCTTTCATATACGAATTTACAAAGGAGTGCTGACACATGACGCCTGACAAAGCTGGTGAAATCCTTTCGACCTATCTTGAGCCGGTCTACGGCTTCGCGCTGAAGCGCTGCAAGTCGCGCGAGGACGCCGAGGACCTTTCGCAGGAGATAATGCTGCGCGCCTATCGTGCGCTGACCACACGCGGCGATATCGGCGATCCCACGCGGTTTGTATGGACTATTGCGCACAATCTGCTCTGCAACTACTACCGCGACAGCGCGAAATATTCGGTCGGACTGCCACTCGACGAGGTATCAGAGCCGGAGGACGAAGAAACCGGATTCGACGACGAGACCCTGTCTCGACTGCGGTGCGAGATATCGTATCTGTCGCGGCTGAGGCGCGAGATCGTCATCGCCTACTATTTCGAGCGGCGGAGTCAAAACGAGATATCGCGCGAGCTCGGGATTCCGGTCGGCACGGTCAAGTGGCATCTGTTCGGCGCCCGCAATGAACTGAAAAGAGGTATGGATATGACAAGAGATTCAAGCGAACTGAGATTCAACCCGATTAAATTCCATTCGTTCGGCATAAACGGCTCGATTGGCACGCGACCGCCCGAGGACTACCTGCGCAGTGCCATTGAGCAGAACATCTGCTACTGCGTGCGAGATAACGCGAAGTCGGTCGGCGAGATCGCCGACTCGCTCGGAGTGTCGCCGGTGTATGTCGAGAGCGAGCTCGAATATCTCGTTGAGTATGGATTCATAGTCGTAGAGAAGGGAAGATACATCGCGAATTTCATAATCGACGAGCCGACAAGCGAGCTGCTCGAATTGCAGAACAATATGTATAAGCAAGCCGCGCGGCTGATCGCGCCCGAGCTCTGGCGGGAGCTTAATGAGTCGGGGCTGCTCGACTCGCCGGAGCTGAAACGGTACGACCGGAATTATCTTATGTGGGCGCTGATTCCGTATATCGCTGCACAGAATACTTTTGACCGAAGCTCGAAGCATAATTCCGGCGATTTCGCCGCGCAGAATGCTTTTGACCGTGGAGCGGGCGGCGAGAGGAACATAACCTTCGACGAGGTCGCGGTGACGCGTCCGGACGGCTCGCGGAACATCTACAAGGCGGCGGTGGCGTCGCGCGGGCTGAACATTCCCGCCGAATACGAGCATATACGCGTGTTCGGTCCGATGTGGAATGGGTACAACGGCTATGTACTCTGGCGGCTGGACAGCGAATGGTCGGACCGCAGCCGTCCAGACGCGAACTATCCGGACGAGGCGAAGCGCGTGCTGTCGCTCTGGCAACGGAGCGAGCCGCTCTCGACCGATGAGTGCGCATATCTCGCCGAGCGCGGATATATTCGGGCGAAGTCCGGGGCAGATGGTAACAAGCCTGAATGGACGGTCGTGTCGGTCACTGACAATGAGCTGCACAAATCGCTGCTCGATGTCGGCGGCAGGGTGAAGACACGACATGAGGGCGAGCTCGCCGACTTGAAGCGACCGTATGCCGACGCGGTGACAAAGTCGCTGCCGAAGCAGCTTGTTCGTACGCGCGAATACGAGCTGCAGTTTGTGTTCGGCTCGGACGGCTGGTTTTTGCTTCACTGCATACTGACGCTGCTCGACGCGGGGCTATTAACACCGCCGGACGAGCGGGGCGGGCTGTCGACTCTGATTGTACCGAATTATTAATACAAGGGTGCGTGGATTTCCGCGCACCCGTATTTTGTGAGGATTGAATTGTCAGTGACGCAGCAGATTCGACACGTCCTGCATCGCGTTGCCCATTATTTTCAGCGTGCCGCTGATGTCCTTGACAACGTTGCGCTTTTTCTTCGGCTTCGACGGCGCGGAAACCATTCCGATGACGCTGCCGAATACCGCTCCGGTTATCGCCGACTTGGTTATGCCCATAATTTTGTTTGACATGGCAAAATCTCCTTTTGGTTGATTTTCATTATTATTTTGCACGGATAGCGGCATAATATTAGTGCCAATTAAAGTCGTTTCGATAAAATCTATCACTTTTTGAAAAAATCAGCGCGTTTGGTATTGACAAAATCGCAAAAGGGGCGTATAATATCTAATATCAATAGCAAATCGATATCAACTATCGGTAGATTTTTCTGGAGGTAACTCAACAATGGATAGAGTGTTCAATTTTTCCGCAGGTCCTTCTATGCTTCCGCTTCCGGTGCTCGAGCGCGCCGCATCTGAACTGGTAAATTACGGCGACGCCGGTATGTCGGTAATGGAGATGAGCCACCGCTCGCCGGTCTATGAGAATATAATCAAAAAGGTCGAGGCTGATTTCCGCAAGGTTATGAATATTCCCGACAACTACAAGGTTCTGTTTTTGCAAGGCGGCGCGTCGACCCAGTTCGCAGCCGTACCGCTCAACCTGATGAAGACCGGAAAGGCTGACTACATTCTGTCCGGACAGTTCTCCACCAAGGCTTACAAGGAAGCGCAGAAGTACGGCGACGCCAAGGCGGTCGCGTCGTCCAAGGAGGACAACTTCACATACGTCCCCGCGACGACCCGCGAGTCCTTCCGCCCCGACGCCGACTATGTACATATCTGCTTCAATAATACGATATACGGCACGAAGTTCAACTATATCCCCGACACCGGAGACATTCCGCTCGTCGCCGATATGTCGTCCTGCATTATGTCCGAGCCGATCGACGTTTCGAAGTTCGGCGTTATCTACGCCGGCGCGCAGAAGAACATGGCTCCCGCCGGTCTGACTGTAGTCATTGTCCGCGAGGATCTGCTCGGCAACGCGCGCCCCGAGACTCCGTCGATGCTCGACTGGCAGCTGATGGCGGAAAACGACTCAATGTACAACACGCCTCCTTGCTACGCTATCTACATGGCAGGACTTGTATACGAATGGGTGCTCGAAATAGGCGGTCTTGAAAAGATGCGCGAGATAAACCAGAAGAAAGCGCTTATGCTCTATAATTATCTCGATTCGCAGGACTACTATATCGCGCCGGTCAAGAAAGAATGCCGCTCGATGATGAACGTAACCTTCGTCACCGGAGTCGAGGAGCTTGACAAGAAGTTCCCGAAAGAAGCCGAAAAGGCAGGTCTTGTCAACCTCAAGGGTCACAGATCGGTCGGCGGCATGAGAGCGTCTATTTACAACGCAATGCCGATCGAGGGCGTCGAGAGACTGATCGCGTTCATGAAGAAGTTCGCCGCCGAGAACCCCAAGGCTTAACCCATACCGTATACTGAAAGGACAAGTTTGAAAATAATTTTTCAAACACGAGTTTTGTGACTTCGCGGTCTTCGACCGCGATTTGCTTCGCAAACCGTAACAAAACATCGACATAGAAAGGTAGACTTCGCTAATGAAGTCATGGTTATAACAAAAATGAGAAATATACAGCTGTTAAACAAAATCGCGAAGTGCGGCACTGATGTGTTCGACGAGAGCTACGCGGTATCCGAGACCTGCGAGAACCCCGACGCCATTATGGTGCGTTCGGCGGTCATGCACGACATGGAGTTCGGCTCGAACCTCAAGGCTATCGCGAGAGCCGGCGCGGGCGTAAACAACATTCCGCTCGACAAGTGCGCCGAGGAGGGAATCGTCGTATTCAACACACCGGGCGCAAACGCTAACGGCGTCAAGGAGCTTGCAATCTGCGGTATGCTGCTCGCCTGCCGCGACGTAGTCGGCGGTATCAACTGGGTGCAGACCGTTAAGGACGACCCGAACGTCGCGAAGCTGATCGAGAAAGAAAAGTCGAAGTTTGCCGGAACGGAGATCAAGGGCAAGACGCTCGGCATCATCGGTCTTGGCGCAATAGGCGGTCCGCTCGCCACCGCGGCGACACACCTCGGCATGGAGGTGCTCGGCTGCGACCCGTATATCTCGGTCGAGGCCGCGTGGGAGATTTCGCGTTCGGTTCGCAAGGTCGACACTCGCGAGGAAATCTTCAAGAACGCCGACATAATCTCGGTTCACACGCCGCTCATTGACAATCCCGACCCGAAGATCGGCACGAAGTACATGATCAACAAGGACACCATCGCGATGATGAAAGACGGAGTTATCATTCTGAACTTCGCGCGCGACGCGCTCGTCAATGACGACGACCTTGAAGCCGCGCTGAAGTCGGGCAAAGTTCGCCGTTATGTCACCGACTTCCCGAACGCCCGCACCGCCGGAATGGAGGGCGTTATCGCGATTCCGCACCTCGGCGCGTCGACCGAGGAGAGCGAGGACAACTGCGCTGTAATGGCGGCAAAGGAGCTGCGCGAGTACCTCGAAAACGGCAACATCACGCACAGCGTGAACTTCCCGGACGTCTCGATGCCGCACAACGGCGACGGCCGCATCTGCGTATTGCACAGAAACATCCCGAATCTGCTCACGCAGATCACGGCTGCGGTCTCGGCTGAAAACATCAACATCGAGAACATGGCTAACCGTTCGAAGAAGGACTATGCGTACACGATAGTCGAAATCACCGGTTCGATTCCGGACAGCATCGTTGAGGCTATAAAGAAGATCGACGGCGTTATCCGTGTGAATGTGATTAAGTAAATAAATTAAGGGAGCTGTCCGGCTCGGACGGATCCCTCAAAAAAAATAAAATATTTTTGAAAAATCTGCGTTGTAAATAGATATGACCCAAAAAGACCAGAAAAAATAAAAGACATGGTATTACAGCGAATTTGTGCAGCCGGAGTGGAGCCGTAGGC
>CAJFKR010000041.1 GCA_904386005.1 Candidatus Flemingiibacterium merdigallinarum | reverse complement strand
AAGATTTTCACGCGCTACGATAAGTTGGACGTGATCTTCTGTGGCTTTATCTACTTTTCTATGCTGATTGACGCAATATTAGTGTGAACAGGCTCTAATGTATCTATTGTGAGTTTGAGTTTTTCTGTAACTGCCGATTCATACTGCGCCCACTTTGTCGCCCAGTCGTCCTCTCCGTTGCAGATGGTCTGACGGAACTTGACATTGATACCCGTGCCGTCGGCGGTACTCAATACTTGGCTGAATACGGTGCCGAAGTCGTAGACGACGCCGTCGCGTATCAGGTCGAACATCTGCGAGCTTATGTCGTCGCGCGAATATTTTACCTTCAACGCTTTTTCATAATACGCCGGCGTGACCTGATAATAACTCTCGGACGCCATAGCTTCGAGTACAGCCGCGCAGTTTGTCTTATCGGCGGTTATCGGTATACCGAAACAGCTGTATGTACTGCGTGCGGTCGTGTAATATTCGGTTTGGTTCTCGTCGTATTTCGGGTAGGGAATTACACCGAAATCGAAGTTCATTTCACGGAAATTCGCGGCATTTGAAAATTCGCCGGTTGAGAAGAGCGCGCGCCCCTCTTCGAACACGGTCGAATATTCGGTCTTGCCGTCGAATACGACTGCCGAACCGAGGTCGGACATTATTGTCGAGAGTCTCGATACAAGATCAACGACCTTTTCCTCACCGAGCGCCATTTCGGGGATTCCGTCATCATTCATGCGGGTTACGCGCAGCTCGGATGAATTCAGGAAGTTCGACGCGTGATTTTCGTTGGCAATTATAAATCCGAAGCGGTCGCTTGGGTCAATTGTGCTGTCGCCGTTGATGTCGTTGTAAGCCTGCGCCGCCATCTCGCCGAATTTGTCTAAGGTCCAGCTGTCATTGGTTACCAGTTCATACGGATCCTCGAGCTGCAAATCGCTTATCAGGCTTTTGTTGAAATAGAAGCACATCATGCCTTTGATAACACCGAGCGAGGCTTCACCCGAAGCGAAATACAGCTTGTCGTTGACCGCAAGCTCATTTATCATGCTTTCAGACCACCATGGCGATGTAAAATCGAGATAAGGCACATCTTCGGCAAGCAGATTGTAGAATAGTCCCTCCTCAGCTAAAAACGGCATCATCAACGACAGACCGGCTGCAATGTCAATTGAACCGTCGTTCGCCATTACGCTGGAACGGACGGTGTCCATGTAGATATTGCGGTCTCCCCAGAAATCCTCGGTTGTGTTGGAAAAATATTCGAGCGTGACGTTGAGCCGCTCCTCGATTGTGCGGTTGCGGTTGTATATCGCGTCGTCGACGATGTCGCCGGTAGCTTCGGCGTCGAACTCGGTGTCGTTGGTGTCGCCGCGCGTGTAGACTCGTATCGTGACGCCGCCGAGATCAGTGCCTTCGGGGATGTTGTCGCGTTGGGTTTCGGCGGTAGTTTCGGTCGTGACCTCGGTATTGTCGTTGACCGGTTCATCAGATTCGCCGCAGGCGGCAAGTAGCTGACTTACAAGACATAAAAGCGCAAGAATTCGTGTTTTCATCTCTTATTCCTTTCTGTTGATGTAATTTTGGTTGGATGTGATTCTATTTACAATCTTTTCGTGCGGATCTCGGCGACGCTTCACTCAACAGATATTCCGAGCGGCGTTCAGTCCATCGATTATCCCCTTGAGATAGCCTATCGCGAACAGACGCCCGAGCGTGTCGTAGCCGGCGACATTTGAGTTCTCGCCCGCGAATGTCGGGACGTGGTCGACGCGTATCGGCACGTCGATACCGTTTTCGATATACAGCTTCATCGCCGCCGCCATGTCGATATCGCCGTTGTCGTGGAAGGTCTCGGAAAAGTTCGTCTTAATTCCGCGCACATTGCGGAAATGGATGAAGAATATCTTGTCGGCGAGCGCGGGTATCGCTTCGTCGAGCCGCTCGCCCATCAGCTGGTAGCAGGCTTGACAGAATGTGACGCCGAGGTTCGGAGAGCTGACTGTGCTGATTCCGCGCTTTATAGCGTCAAGGCTCGTGAATATGCGCGAAACATTGCCGAGTCGATCAAGCGGCGGGTCGTCGGGGTGAAGCGCGAGCCGGATGTCATAACGTTCGGCGTAGGGAATCACCGCCTTGACGAAGTATTCATAGTTATATAGCAGTGTTTCGCGGTCGAGTGTGAATCCATCGGGAGAGAATCGTTCGAGCGAAAAACCGGTGACAGTCGCGCCGCCGCGTTCAGGTAGCGTTGTGTCGGTGCGCGTCCAGCCGTAGTGCGCCATGAAATTGAAGCAGACGGTATGTATCCCCACCTCACGCAGATTTGACATCAACTTGATGAATTTTTCGATAGATTCGTCACGCAGCGCGTCTCCGGTTTTGATGTGGTCGTGCAGCTGATTCGGCAGAGGTTCGAGCACGACCGGCGTTATGCCGTGAGACTTGAAGCGGTCGACTACCGCTTTCAGTGCGGACAGGTCGGTGAAGTCATAATCTGGATCGTCGGGCAGGCGGATCGTGCCGTGCGTAACTCCGCATTGCAGCGCGAGCGACCACGCGGCGTCAGGTTCTGTTCGAAGATAATCGGTCAGCAGCATATATCCTCCATTATGATTTGTCAGAATATAATATCAGCTTTTTGCATATTGCTATTGACAAAAGGACTAAATTAGCTTATACTTTATTATAGCACAATATCACACCGATATCCACTCATATATTACGAACGATTGATACAATATTACGAAAACATGAAATACGAAATTTACAGCGAAACCTCGCACCGTCTGCTGTTCACATTGTTCGACAGCTCAAAGGCGCGCAAAACCGATATGTACCGCGTACATCACCATCCCGAGCTCGAACTCGGGTACATCTGCCGCGGCGAGGGCGACTATATACTTGAAAATGAGAGCTATACCGCCGAGCCGGGATGTATGTTCCTGATTCGCGCGAATGAGCAGCACTGTGTACCTACAATATACACGCCGACACTCGATTCGTTCAATATTTACATAACGTCGTATTATATCTGGAATGTCTGTGCGGAATATATCGAGCCGCGGCGGCTCAGCCTGCTGATCGGACAGAACGGCAGTATTCCGCACCGATTTGCCGGCAAACATGAGGTGTTTGAACAGATAATTGAACTCGCTCCGCATAATGAGCTGCGGTTTGAGCTGAAACGGCTGCTGCTGCGGCTGATACTTGACTTAACAGATAGGTTCGAACCCACGGCCGATGCCACGAGCGAACACGGTGTGCTGCTGAGGATGAACGAGATACAAAACGCGATACTGTATATCAACGAAAACCTGACCGAGTCGCTTACGCTTGACCAAATCGCGCGTCAGGCAAATCTGAGCCGCTCACATCTGTCAACTCTGTTCAGACAGGCGACCGGAGTCACACCGTATGAATATCTGATACTACAGCGGATCGAGAAATCGGTCGAGCTGCTGCGCGACTCGAAGCTGACGATTCTCGGCATTGCGCAGGAGTGCGGATTTCGGAATCTCGCGAATTTCAATAAGACCTTCAAAAAAGTCACCGGCATGACCCCGAGTGATTACAGGACAAGCAAGCAGAAATAAATACAGCCGTATCAAACAAACGATACGGCTGTTGCTATGTATAATTATATTACGCGTTTTTCTGGAACGCAAACTTCGCGACCATAACCGAGCCAACCGTAGCTACTGTCGCTGCTACGAGTCCGATCCAACCGTTCCGGCAAAGACCGCCGACGATATATCCGACAAACGAGCATATCGCAACGGTGATTGCATAGGGCAGCTGTGTCTGAACATGGTTGATGTGGTCGCACTGCGCTCCGGCCGACGACATTATCGTCGTGTCGGAGATGGGCGAGCAGTGGTCGCCGCAGACCGCGCCGGCAAGGCAGGCGGAGATGCCGATAAACAGAAGATCGCTGGTCGCGGGGAAGATGCCGACGACAATCGGAATCAGGATTCCGAACGTGCCCCACGACGTTCCGGTCGAAAATGAGAGGAAGCAGGCGACAATGAAGATTACCGCCGGCAGGAAATTGTGCAGTCCGGCAGCCGCGCCCTCCATCAGCGAAGCGATGAACTCCTTTGCGCTTAGCAAGGTCGTCATATTCTTAAGGGCGGTCGCGAAGGTCAGTATCAGAATAGCGGGAACCATTGCTATAAAGCCCTTGGGAACGCACTCCATTGCGTCCTTGAACGTGATGACGCGTCTCGCGATGAGGTAGATTATCGTGATGACGAGCGTGATAAGTCCGCCCCACGGCAGTCCTACAGTCGCGTCGGTCGCACTGAATGCACTGACAAAGTCGGTGCCGTCAAGGATTCCGCCGACATAGACAAGACCGAATACACAGACTACAATCAATACCGCAATCGGTACGATAAGGTCGAATACACGTCCTTTGTCATTGACTTCGAGTTCCTCTTGTGAACGGTTATCACTTACACCGGTCGTAAACAGGTCGCCCTTTTCCAGCGCGTTGGTTTCGTGGGTCAGCATAGAACCGTAATCGACACGCATAAAGGTGATTAGGAGAATAAACGCCAACGTCATCAGCGAATAATAGTTGTAGGGTATCGCGCGTATGAACAGCTCAAGTCCCGAATATCCGGTGCCCTCGGCGTATTCGGATACCGCGGCCGCCCACGACGATATCGGCGCTATCATACATACCGGAGCCGCGGTCGCGTCGATGAGATACGCGAGCTTTGCGCGCGAAATTTTGTGCGAGTCGGTGACCGGAAGCATTACGCTGCCGACCGTCAGGCAGTTGAAGTAGTCGTCGATGAATATTAGCACTCCGAGCGCGAAGGTCGCGAGTATAGCTCCGATACGGGTTTTTACGTGCGTCTGTGCCCATTTTCCGAAAGCCGCCGCCGCACCGGTCTTATTGATTAGCGCGACAAGCATACCGAGAATTACAAGGAATATGAATATTCCCGCGCTGCCGCTGACTGCCGAAATCAGACCGTCGTTGATTATGGCGTCGACTGTCTTCAGCGGGCTGAACTGAGCCGCGAAAAGTCCACCGACAAGTATGCCGATGAACAGCGACGAGTATACCTCCTTAGTTATCAGAGCAAGTACAATCGCGACGACCGGAGGTATCAGCGACCAGAAGGTGCCGATGAACATATTGTCCGAGCCCGAGTCGTCGGTCGCGGCTGCCGTGTCAGTCTCTGCCGAAGTGTCGACTGTAGTATCTGCCGCGGTTTCGGCTGCGACTGCCGTCGTATCGGTCGCTTCGACCTCGGCGACGATGCCGAGTGTGAATACCGACAAAACGATCATGACAAGCATCATCAGCGCAAAAAACTTTTTTGCAGCGAAAAATCTGTCCATTTTTCTTACCTTTCCTTTCAAAGAGTCCGCGGTAACCGTACATTTCAGCTCCGCGTTTTATAAACCGAATTTACGGAAAATAAGAAAGAGTCCATGAAACCGAGTGGCTTCACGATCTTACCGAAGATATAATCCCGCCGAGCACAGGACGGGTTATTGCGACGGATAAGATAGCTCTCCACACGTTCGTGACAGTACACGACCTATTGTGACCGTGTCCCGGTTCAAAATACGGACTTCGGCGGCAGCAGCTTTTACACTCCGGATTTTAGTGTGGGCTGCTAATTGCCAACGAACCTCTATCTGCATTGCCGCACACGTCATGTTAATGGACGTGGACATAATTCGGCTGATATGTTAAATGTTATCACACATTCAGCGTTTTGTCAATAGATTTTTATATATTCGATAAAATATGTGCAAAATCGACTAATTATTATGAATTATAGGTTTAAAATCGTCTGAAAATTAAAACCCGAGGTTTATTTGAACCTCGGGTAAATATCAAATATCTGTTTCGCTCTCCGGATTCTTTACTACGACGACATCTATGTATTTATTCTTCCGGAATATTCTGAACGTAACAGTATCATCCTCGCTGTACAGCTCGTTCAGACGATTGAGTTCGTCAATATCATAAACTTCGTTTTCGTTTATGGCGACAATTATATCGCCGACCGCGAACCCCGCGAGCTTCATGCCTGATTCGTTGTCAGAGACCATGATCATCACGCCTCTTGGTATGCAGTAGAGCTTAGACAGCTCGTCTGTCACGTTCTCGAAAGTCACTCCGTCGTCGTTTACATACATAGACTCGCCGTTTTCAGTCGGCAGTACCGGCGATTTAGCCGCCGACTGGATGTCGGGCACCGCCGAATAGGGCAGAATAATTTCATCCGGCTCGGGCAGCGCGCCTGACGGATAGTAGAGCTCACGGTTCGACTGCACGAAATCATAGAGCAGAATTCCGCACGCCATGCCGGCGAGTCCGAAAAATACGCAAATCAACGCGCAGATTGCCGCGGTTGCGGGATTTGCGCTGCGGAAGGGGTGCGCGAGCTTACGGCGGCAGTCCTCGTATCTCCAACGGCTGGAAAAACCGCCGTAGCATAGGTCGTCGTTATTCTTATTATCGTCGGTTTTGCGGGTGCCTTGCTCCTCGTCCTCGCGAGTAAGATTGAAAATACCGAACATAAATCCTCCGATTATAATCAAGATAATTTATCCGCTGCCGACCTTATTTGCTCGGACAGCACCGACTCTGGTAGTTTACATTGTTATGGCGAAGCCATGATCATAATGACGATAATAAATTATAACAGATAAATATTAATAAAGTTCGCGAAAGTCTTGCATAATGATGAATGGAATATAAAGATTCGTGCTTGCCGATGTAAAAATTAATCTTTCACTACTACATCGGCTTCGGGGGTATAGGGAAGCGTGAACACGAACTCACAGTTCTCGCCGTATACGCTCTTGACCCAGATTTCCTCGTCGTGCGCGTCGATTATAGTCTTGGCGATATACAGTCCGAGTCCGACGCCGGTCTTGTCAAGCCCGCGGCTCTTGTCGCTCTTATAGAAGCGCTCGAACACGAACGGCAGCTCCTCGGCGGGTATGCCGATTCCCTCGTTATAGACCGAGGTGTATACCTTGCGATCCTTCTCCAAAATGCTTATCCGGTATTTTCCGCCCTCGCGCGAGAACTTGACGGCGTTGTCGCAGATATTGTAGAGTATCTGATAGATTGCGTCGCGGTCGGCGTAGACTATCATCTTCTCCTTCTTGCACTCGAATTCGACGTCGAGCTTCTTCTGGTCTATCTTCTGCTCGAACGAAATCAGAATCAGCCTTGCCATTTCGCAGATATCGAACGCGGTCTTGTTGAACTTGCGCTCGCCGGCCTGGATTCGGGTGATATCGAGCAGGTTTCCGACCAGACGCGAGAGCCGGCGTATTTCGGTGCGTATGACGTCGAGGTAATATTCGTGTTTTTCGGGCGGAATCGCGCCGTCGATGATGCCGTCGATAAAGCCGGATATTGTAGTCATCGGTGTGCGCAGGTCATGCGATACGTTCGCAAGGAAGGTGCGGCGCATATCCTCGAGGCTTGCGAGCGACGACGCCATATTGTTGAACGCGGTCGCAAGCTCTGCCACCTCGTCGCGGCCTCGAACCGGTACCCGTACGTCGAATTTACCGGCTGCAAAGCTCTTCGCGGCTTTCGACATCTTCTTGAGCGGGTCGATTATCTTGTCGCTGATGAAATATACCGCGAGCAGCGCGGCGAGCATGACCCACAGGCAGGACATGATTATCGTCTTGACCATAGTTTCGATCAGCGGGTCGAGCCCCTGCACGGGCGAGCAGGCGAACACCGCTCCGGAAAGCTCGCCGTCGGCGTCGTTTATAGGATATGCGCAGATAAGGTAGTCGCTTGACAGCACGCCGCCCAGATTTCCATTAAGCGTGAGCTGTCCGTTTGACGCGAGGTCGGACATAATATCGCTGTCGCTCGGAATATTGCCGTAGATATTCGCGCTGGCGAGCAGATTCGCTCCGTTCGCGTCCGAGATGATAATCAGCATATCGTCGTTGAGGTCGGCGAGAATGGAAAGCATCGGCTCAATGTCGTCGCGGTTGAAGTAGATATACTGACTGAAATACTCATAATCGTCGTCCTCGAGATAATGCTGGTTTAGGTAAGACGACAAGGTTTCGGCAGACTGGCGAGTGGTCTGGCTTTTGGTGTCAGACGAGAAGTTTCCGACCATTTGACAGAGAATTAACGCGAGTATCACGAAGCTGATCGCGATAATCAGCATGAACGCGGTGATATATTTGGTGAATACACTTTTGAACATAATATTACGACTCCGGCTGGTTAGTTGTTAGTTGTTAGATATTAGTTATTAGTTGTTAGTAATTTACTATTTTGCATAATGTTGGATACATATACATATTAATGACAATGCTTGTGCGCTCACATTATTAATATTATACCTCTTTGGCGGACAAAAAGCAAGTGGGGCGCGACAATTTATTCAAACAATTGTCGGGAACGTGAAGTCGTCGAGCGTCATGAAGCGACCGGTATCGACCTTGAAGTCGATCTGCGTCTGCTTTCGAAAGACCGACGGATTGAGACCGGTGGCTTTTTGGAACGCGAGCGCGAAATTCTGTCGGCTGTTGAAACCGACCTCGACCGCGATGTCGGCGATGTGCAGCCGCGTGTTGGTCAGCAGGAATTTCGCGCGGTTTATTCTAAAGCGCGTCACATATTCCATTATCGAGCAGCCGAACTCGCACTTGAACAGCGATTGCAGATAGCTGCGGTTGACGCCGGCGGCTTCGGCTATCGAAATAGTCGCGAGCAGGCTTTGGTAATTCTCCTCTATGTACGCCGCGGCGCGTCGGACATAGACAAGGCTGCCCGAATTTTTACGTGAAGCCGCCGATTCGGCGAGCTCGCAGATCATGCGTTCAAGCAGGTTGCCGATTATGAAGCTTGAATCGGGGGATTGGCGCTTTTCAAGACGCGAGATAAGGTCTTTCATAATCGAGCCGAGACACTCGCTTCCGTCCGCGATGAAGTATTTGAGCTTTGACGAGAGGAAGCTCTGCACACTGCGGCAATGGATCATCGCGTCCTTGTCTCGCGGTCGAAGCCGCGTACCGCGGCGATGTACAGCTCCTGAAGCAGGCGGTCATGCTCGACCCGCTGACCGGAGCGGTCTGCACGCCCCCGCAGATCTGGCAGATGGTCGACGAGATGCTGATCGCCGAGGAGAAGTGGCTGACGCAGTACAAGGACGAAATCGCGAAAGCCAAGGCGCGCTGGGACGAAGCAAAGCGAAACGGCAGGCTGCTCCCGACCAATGACGGCTACATGGGCGCGGCAAGGCTGCACACCAAGACGGTCGATGAGATGAAGGCAAACCGCGAAGCCGCGACGAAAAACGCGTCCGAGGCTGACAAGGCGAAGAAGGACTGACGTTTAGCAGTTAACGCTATAAATTAATAAAATTAATATCGAAACTAATTCAGCTATTGACAATAAGTGACTTTTGTGATACAATAAAATATCGCGGATATGTCTATTTATCACATATCTATATTATTTATCAAGAAGGTATACAATATGAAAAGAAAGCTTTCGATATTACTTGCCATATCTCTTGTATTCCTGACCGCCGCGTCCTGTGGTGAGAGCGAGGGTGAGGAAACCACCGCTGTGGCAGACGGCAGTGACACGACAGCAGGCGAGGAAACGTCGTCCGAAATCGCGATTTACGAATCTACGACCGACGAGGAGCGCGCCGCGCTCGGACTTGACGGCTACGAGTTCAACGTTATGATACGCGACGCGTCGCTCGACTGGTCGACCGCCGACCTTATCTCGGACGGCGAGAACGGCGAGGTGCTGAACGACGCGGTCTACCGCCGCAACCTCTATCTTGAGGATTTATTCGGCTTCACCATCCGCGCTGACGACAGCGAGGGCACAGAGCTTAGTGAAATGACGACCTTGATTTTATCAGGCGACACTACATATGACGTGTTTTTCCCGATGGGACGCACTGCCGGCAGTGCCGCGACACAGGGGCTGCTCTATGATTTATATGAATTAGACTACCTCGATTTCGATAATAGCTGTTGGAACGATATGATAATTGACGCGCTCGAAATCGGCGGAAAGCTGTATTACGCCGCCGGGTCGATTTCGACGAACGCTTTCGACGCGGTCGAGACCTATTTCTTTAACAAGACGATAACCGAGGATCTAAACTTAGAAAATCCATATGCGCTTGTTAAGGACGGCAGCTGGACGCTTGATAAATTCAACGAGATGGTTCACGCGGCTGCGGCTGACTTAAACGGCGACACCATAATGGATACAAACGACCGCTTCGGTTATTTCTGGCAGGATGCGATGGGCGGACTCGCCTTCTATTACGGCTCGGGCGAATCGCTGACCCAAAAGAACGCTGACGGCATACCCGAATTGAGCATAGGCAGCGAGCGTTCGATTGAAGTATATGATAAGATTTCCGATATGATATCGGATAAAACCGCGTATGGTCTTGACATTACATTTGGCGGCGACTACAATCTCGTTATGCAGATGTTTTATGAAAACAAATCGTTGTTCATGTCCGAGGTCGTCGACGTTGCGAAGCGTCTGCGCCCGTATGAGGTCGACTTCGGTATAATTCCGACGCCGAAGTTTGACGAGAATCAAGAAGATTACATTCAGTATGTAAACGGCTGGTGCCTGAGTCCTGTAGTCATTCCAGTAAATTCGACAAATCCAGAGAGAACTTCATTTTTCGTCGAGGCGCTTGCCGAGGCGTCCGAGCGCTTCCTGACCGAATCCTACTACGAGACTGTGCTGACCGAAAAGGCTCTGCGCGACGAGGAATCGGTTGAGATGCTTGAGATTGTAGTCAACAATTTTACAATTGAAGCCTGCGATATGTATCAGTGGGGCGCGCTCGAAAATCTGGTGCGCGAGGGCATGAGAGACGGTACCGAGCTTGCGACAATACTCGCAGCGAATACGTCTGCGATTGAAGCTGCTATGGAAAAGACGATTGAGACCATCGAATCCGAAGCCTGATGAACTGCGCCGGAATGCAGCCGCCTTGATTTTCGGGGCGGCCGCTATATTCCGCTTTAAAAATGAGACTGGTTTGTAGTGCTATTTATTGGTTTTGCAGTCGGTCAGAACATATCGCAAAACAAAACTCGCTTATGCAGGTTTAACCTTGCAAAAGCGAGTTTTTTACATGGAGCTTGGCAATTGACGATATCCGTCAGTCCCAAAGCAGCTCCCGCATTGTGACTATCGAGCGCTCGGCTCCCTCCGGAAGCCTGCCCGTGCGAAACCTGCGGTCGTAATATATGCCGTGAATTCCGCTGTTCGCGGCAAAACGCATATCGTTCTGCGAATCTCCGACCATAGCAATCTGGTCGAGTGGCAGATTGCAGTATTCGGAAAACTTAATCGCCCCGTCCGGGTCGGGCTTGGGAGAAGCGACTCGGTCGGCGGACAATATCATATCGAAGCAGTCGAACACGCCGAGCCGTTTTAAGCATATGCAGGTCGTCTCGTATACGTCCGACGTCGCGACGCCAAGCTTCAGTCCGCGAGCCTTCAATTCGCGCAGCACGCCGGCAGTGCATTCCTCGACCGGCTCAATGCAGTCGGCGGCGTTCACATTCTCGCGGTAATGTCGGCGCGCTTCTTTCATAATCTCGTCGTTAGGAGTCGGCAGTCCCAATTCATCCATTTTTGCAAGCCATGCGGCAAAGATGTCCTCGTTGGTGCCTGTAACGACCGGCGATTCGGGTATCAGCGTATCGCCGTCAAAGCCGCAGGCGCGCATAAGGCATATATGCGCCCCCTCGCTCTCCTCCCCGCAGAGAAAAAGCAGACGCTTTGCGGTTTTTTCGAGCGGTTCGCGCCACATTTTGGCAAGGTCGAGCAGCGTATCGTCCTTGTCGAACAGAATCCCGCGAATCAAATGCTCGCAGCCGCGCTTGTCGAGAAGTTTAATGAAATTATTAACCATTTAAGCGACGATCACTCCCACTCGATTGTCGCGGTAGGTTTCGGCGACATATCGAGGCAGACGCGGTTGACGTTCGGCACCTCGGACAGAATTCGACGGGTGATCTTCGACAGCACCTCCCACGGCAGCTCGGGCACCTCCGCGGTCATTGCGTCGACTGTGTTCACCGCGCGGATTATTACCGGCCAGTCGAAGCAGCGCGCGTTGTCGCGGACGCCGACCGACTTGAAGTCGGGAACTATCGTGAAGAACTGCCATACCTTGCCGGTGAGTCCATAGTTGTCGAACTCCTCGCGCAATATCGCGTCAGACTCGCGCACCGCTTCAAGACGGTCGCGCGTGATCGCGCCGAGGCAGCGCACACCCAGTCCCGGTCCGGGGAAGGGCTGACGGTATACCATGTTGTCCGGCAGACCGAGCGCCTTGCCGCAGGCGCGGACTTCGTCCTTGAACAGCATCTTCAGCGGCTCGACCAGCTCAAACTGCAGATCCTCGGGAAGTCCGCCGACATTGTGGTGGCTCTTGACCATCTTCGCGGTCTTGGTTCCGCTCTCGACGATATCCGGGTATATCGTACCCTGCGCGAGGAACTCGATTCCGTCGAGCTTGCGCGCCTCCTCCTCGAACACGCGTATGAACTCGGCGCCGATGATCTTGCGCTTCTTCTCGGGGTCGGAAACGCCCTCGAGCTTGGAGAGGAATCGTTCGCTCGCGTCGACATAGACGAGATTCGCGTTGAGCTCGTCCTTGAATACACGCACGACCTGCTCGGGCTCACCCTTGCGCAGCAGACCGTGATTGACATGAACGCAGGTCAGCTGTTTGCCTATAGCCTTGAGCAGCAGCGCGGCGACGACCGACGAGTCGACTCCGCCCGAAAGAGCGAGCAGCACCTTGCTCTCGCCTACCTGACGGCGCACAAGCTCGATCTGGTCAGCGATGAAGTTGTCCATGTTCCAGTTAGGCTCGGCTTTGCAGTCGTCGAACACGAAGCTCTTGAGCGCCGCGGCGATGTCGGCGTCGTCAGCCGGCATTTCGTTTATCCTTCCGTTGTCAGAATAATCGAACGTATACACCGGATGTCCGCACTTGCGAATCGCGTCGGACAGACCTATCTTGACTCCGTCGACGATATCGTTCGGACCGCCGTTTGCGATGATACCGCGCAGATTCGGTATCGCGGCGAGCTCGTCCGCCGTGATATCATAATTGTAGATTTCGCTGTAAACGCCGAGAGCGCGTACAGCGCGCGCGACGTCGGTGTTGCGGGTGCTGCCGAGGTCAACGACCGCGATCATATCTTGTTTCATTATATTACCACCTTTATAGATATTGATTTTGTTTCTGAAGTTGGAAAATCGGGAGTAGGGGCAAAGGTCAAAATTCGTATAAAGCGAATTTCAAATTTTAATTTGGGAGCTGTATATACAGGTTCGCGTAGCGTCGTGATAAATGCGAGCTATCCGCCTGTGCGAGTGACCGCAGTCATACATCAGGCGGTTCAGTGATTTTTATTTGTAAGGCGATTCATTTATACATTGAACCGGAACAATATGACGTCGCCGTCCTTGACTACATAGTCCTTGCCCTCGCTGCGGATAAGTCCCTTTTCCTTGGCGGCGTTCATGCTGCCGCAGGCGATTAGCTCGTCGAAGCCGATCACCTCGGCGCGGATGAAGCCGCGCTCGAAGTCCGAGTGTATCTTTCCGGCGGCCTGCGGAGCCTTTGTGCCCTTAGTTATAGTCCACGCGCGAACCTCCTTTGGTCCGGCGGTCAGATAGCTGATAAGTCCGAGCAATGTATAGCTTGCCTTTACGAGCCGGTCGAGACCGCTCTCCTCGATTCCGAGGTCGCGGAGGAATTCGGCGCGCTCGTCTCCGTCGAGCTGCGCGATTTCAGCCTCGATTTCGGCGCAGATCGGCATTATACCGGCGTGCTCCGACTCGGCGTATGCCGCGAGCTTCTGATATCCGGCATTGTCGGTCATGTCGCCGCCGATCTCGTCCTCGGAGATGTTCGCCGCGTAGATCACCGGCTTCATAGAAAGCAGCTGGCAGTCCTGCATTATCGAGAGCTCGTCCTCTGTATACTCAAGGCTGCGCGCGCTTCTGCCGTCCGACAGCGCGGCGTATACCCGTTCGAGCAGATTGAGCTCATCGCCGAGCGTCTTGTCGCCCTTCATCGCCTTTTTGACGCGGTCGATCCGCCGCTCGAGCATCTCGATATCGGCGAATATCAGCTCCATATTTATAGTTTCGAGGTCGCGCATCGGGTCGATGCTGCCGTCGACATGGATTATATTCGAATCCTCGAAGCAGCGGACGACGTGGATTATCGCGTCGCACTCGCGGATGTGCGACAGGAATTTGTTTCCGAGTCCCTCGCCCTTTGACGCGCCCTTGACGAGTCCGGCGATGTCGACGAACTCGATTACCGCGGGCGTATATTTCTCGGGGTGGTACATCTCGGCAAGTACGTCGAGCCGGCTGTCCGGCACAGCGACGACGCCGACATTCGGGTCTATCGTACAGAAAGGATAGTTCGCCGACTCCGCGCCGGCATTGGTGATTGCATTGAACAGCGTGCTCTTGCCGACGTTTGGCAGTCCAACGATACCCAGTTTCATATCTGAATTATCTCCTTAAAATCAATAGGTAATATTAAAATCATATAGATAACAACGCTCCTGCCGGTCATTATGAATACGCGTGACCTGACGCTGTCGCGAGGACAGCATTGAGCCGCGCTTAAAGTCCGCACCATATACAAACCGGCATACATAAACATTATACCACAACCGCGCCGCGTTTTCAATAGTATTGACGCAATAAATGTAAATTTCCACCGCGGATATACGTCATGCAGTGGAAATTGTCGCAATATTCGCTTGTATGATTGTTATTGATTTTATTATGATTAGATATGCTTTATCATTTGAAGCACTTTCATTCATGTCTGACCGAATCGTATGTCAGAGTAAATAACCTTCATTCACGACTGTCTAAATCATAAAGTCAGAGCGAGTTGCTTTCGTTTATGCCTGACTAAAACATCCGCATGAATCACTGCCGGTCATACCCGACCGTATCCGAAACCTCTCGCATACGCGCGAGCAGCGACCGCGCGCCGCTGATTATGCTCCACATATCCGTGCCGGCCGAGATGAAGTCGATGCCCTTGCTCATCCAGTGCGTTAGCTCGGCGGCGTCGACCGAGCCGGTCGACAGACCGATCGGCTTGCCGTTTTTGCGCGCCTTCTCAACCGCGAGCTCGACAAGACGGTTGGTCTTGTCCCCCTCGAGCGCGTGACCGAGCTCGCCGACCGAGCCGCTCAAATCCATAGGTCCGATGATGAAGCCGTCCATGTAGGGGATTTTGCTGACCTCGTCCATCGCGTCGACCGCGTCCTTAGTCTCGACCTGCAGGAATCGGCAGAGCTCGTAGCTGCCATGCTCGATGTATTCGAGCGTGTCGTCAATACCGTAGCGTATCGCGCGGCAGGGACCGAAGCCGCGCTTTCCGGCAGGTGGGTATATACAGGTGTCGATAGCGCGCTTGGCCTCCTCGACGCTGTTGACCATCGGCACGACGATGGCGTCCGGTCCGGCTTCGATGACCCGCTTGATGCTGGGGACGTCGTTCCATGTGACTCTGACCATAGTCGGCGTGCCGGCGGCTTTGGCGGCAATCAGGTGTGTCTCCATCGCCTTGAAGTCGGTCGAGATGTGCTCCATGTCGATCCATATGTAATCGAAGCCGATATGCCCTACTATTTCGCAGACACGATGATCGGTGAGGTTCACGTGCGTTCCGAACAGCCGCCGCTTCTCGCTCAGGGCTTGTCTGAATTTATTTTCGCTCATTTTGATACTCCTTTAACAAAGGTATTTTCAGCCCAAATACTGAAATATAACTGTAATTATTATATCACGCCGCAAACCGTGTGTAAATCACAAAATCAAAAATAATACTCACATTTTCGAGTTTTGTTTTCAGGTTGATTAAACGCATGAAATAATATGCAAGCCGATCATATAAGAACCCAGGAATGCCGGTAAAATCAGGCTTTTTCGGTTATCGTTAAAAATAAAGCATATAATTAAATAATAATTGGTACAAAATTCATACTTTTTTAACCACTTTTTGTTCGGAATGTAATATAATGAATATGGTCAATTTTATAACGAATTTAACAATTGTGATTTATCAGTGACAATCACAAAACCCGACCTAAATTGACCGCGGTGAAGTCAGGTGTGTTATAAAGACTGCACTGACGAAGCACTGTTACGTAAAAAGCAAATATCGGCTGCGCTCAAACGCGCAGACGTTGTTCAAAACAGGAGGTATATAAAATGGCTACAAAAATTCTTGTCGTCGATGACGATCTCAACATCTGTGATCTGCTCCGACTCTATTTCGAAAACGAGGGCTACGAGGTCAAAACCGCCAACGACGGCGCCGAGGGTGTCAGCTTTTTCAAAATGTACGAGCCCGACCTCGTACTGCTCGATATAATGCTGCCGAAGAAGGACGGCTGGCAGGTCTGCCGCGAAATCCGCGAGATCTCGTCGAAGCCGATAATCATGCTCACCGCTAAAGGCGAGGTATTCGACAAGGTGCTCGGTCTGGAGCTCGGCGCTGACGACTTCATGGTCAAGCCGTTCGAGACTAAAGAGCTGTCGGCGCGCGTCAAGGCGGTTCTCCGCCGCTACTCGGCGCACGACAATCAGAATGACGACGAGACGATAAAATTCGACAATATCGAAATCAGCCGTCAGAAGTACGAGCTTAAGCTGAACGGCAAGTCGGTCGACATCCCGCCGAAGGAGCTCGAGCTGCTTTACTTCTTGGCGTCGAACTACAATCGTGTATTCACGCGCGACCAGCTGCTCGACAAGGTGTGGGGCTTCGACTATCTCGGCGACTCGCGCACGGTCGACGTTCACGTCAAGCGTCTGCGCGAAAAGCTCGAGGGCGTTTCGGACAAGTGGGTGCTCAAGACGGTTTGGGGCGTCGGCTACAAGTTCGAGCTGCTCCAGTAAGAATTACGAACATAGCGACGAAAAGTCACAGCAAAACGCAAAATCACGGCATATAGCGCGCCGCGGAACAACACGTTCCGCGGCGGTCTTTTAATTTTGTGAGGAGTGACGGAATTTCAAAATATTCAGTAATAAGCTGCGAAATCGCTAAATTCCAGCTGCTTAATATTTTGAATGATGCGTTGCGATTATAATAATCCGCCGCGAGTCCGAAAATTCGACGCGGGTATATTATTAGTTTGTCAGATTATTGACTTTGATATCATCTTATGCTATAATGTGTTGTAAATAGCGATTTTTTATAATGCTCGGTTTGGGCTTGATCGCGAATATCACATACAACAAACCTGCTTACATGAGGTGATGAAATGCTGACCCTACCTTATACGAAATGTCAAGATAAGCTGTATCCCCTTGACCCACGAGATATTTCTTTCAACAATAATATCGACACAAGAATCAGAATACTTATCGATAATCTTTACAAGCGCGTTGATTTTTCGAAATTGGTCGACTATTTCAGACTGAAGCTCGACCCGTTCGCGGCGGGCGAATTTTGGGGGAAGATGCTGCGCTCGGCATCAGTCATTTATCAGTATACGCGGGATGAATCGCTGAAAGCGGTTATCGACGCGTCGGTCGCCGATATGCTCTCTGTGCAGGCTGAGGACGGCGAAATCAGCACCACGCCGAGACAGGCGCAGCCTAACGGCACTCACGGCTCGGATTTGTGGGAGCGCAAGTATGTGCTGCTGGGGCTGTGGGCGTATTACGAGGCAACCATGAGCGAGGACGCGCTGCGTGCAATGGTAAAATTGACCGACTACACAGCGCGTCAGGTCGGCGCGCCGCCCAAAACTCCGATAACCGAGACCGGCTGGGCGTTCTACGGCATCGAGTCGTCGTCCATATTGGAGCCGATAATGAAGCTCTACCGGCTGACGGGTCGTGAGGAGTATCTGCGGCTCGGGCGACACATCGTCGAGGAGACGGGCGCCTGCAAGCGGCAGAATATATTCGAAGCCATAAGGCAAGGCACAGCTCCAAAGGATATCGGAAGCAACGGCAATCCGCGCGAAAGCATAGCGAAGGCCTATGAGATGATGAGCTGCTTTGAGGGCTTGCTCGAATATTATCGCGCGACCGGAGAGGCACGCTGGCTCGAAATCGCGAGCGAGTTCGTCGCAAAGGTGATAGAGCGCGAGATTACACTGCTCGGCTCGGGCGGAGCGGACAAGCCGTATAACCTCGGTCCGGGAGTTGGCGAGCAGTGGAACGACACGGCGTTTGAACAAACAAATCCGGATATCGGCTGTATGATGGAGACCTGCGTCACGATAACCTATATGAAGCTCTGTCATCAGCTGCTGCGGCTGAACGGGGACAGCAGGCTGGCTGACCAGATTGAGATAAGCATGTACAACACGCTGTTCGGCGCGGAAAAGCCGACCGGCGATTACTTCGAGTATTTCCCGCGCTTTAACGGCGTCAGAAGCTCGAAGGTGAATTTCACCGCGAACATCGGGGATTTTCCGCTGAGCTGCTGCACCGCGAACGGTCCCGCGGGAATAGGACTGATACCAATGACCGCGGTGATGCGCACTGAGCGGGGAATAGCTGTCAATTTCTTTGAAGCCGCGCGGGTCAGCTGCGAGCTTGACGGTCTGCCTGTGAATATCGAAATTGTGTCCGGATATCCGGCGCTTGGTCAGCTCATTGTCAAGGTTAATCCGACCGCACCCAAATATTTTGATGTATTGATACGCGTTCCGGCGTGGAGCGCCGATACCTCGATTGCTGTAAATGGGGCAGAACAGTCAAATGTGCGCGCCGGTGAGTATTACGGCATATCGCGCGAATGGACCGCGGGCGACGAGATTTGCGTAACGCTTGATATGCGCTGCGAGATAATCCCTGCTCCTCACGGCTCTAACCGAAAGGGCGACGCGTTCTGCGCGCTGCGTTATGGTCCTATCGTGCTGTCGCGTGACAAGCGGCTCGACCCGATGTATGCGTCTCCGGTCACGATTGTGCGCGGCGAGGACGGCTGCGCGGTATGCGAGAGTGTGGTAACCGACATCCCCGACGCCCGTGTGGCTCTGCGCGTGAAAACGACCGACGGGTATATCACGGTTATCAACTATTCCGCCGCGGGCAGCAGCTGGGACGAGTCGTCGGAATTCTGTACCTGGATGCCCACCGGCGGCGATAACTGAATATTCAGTGCCGATTTGAATGAATAGTCAAAGCTGATTTATAAGATTATCAGTGCCGGATGAACATTCTATTTAATGTCCGATTTGATTGAATTGTCGTTATTGGATTCAACCGAATAATCGATAGATTCATATAAAATATTCCGCTAAGCGAGGTGAAGCCGTCATGCCGTACAGCGAGCTGGTCAAGAATTTCGAAAAAATCCGCGAATATATGCGCGAATTCTATGTCTACGGCTTCAAGAGCCGCGGCGAATACAACCAAAAGAGCGCGCGCTCGTATGACGACGAGCGGCGGAGGATCGAGAGCTGGCTCGGCGAGTATATGCGCTTTGCCGAGACTGCCGACGGCAGGAATTACTTCATCTCGGTAGACAGTCGCGCGATAAGCGAAAATCCTTTCTACAAGGCATGGAAGACCAAGAGCTTCACCGACGGGGATATCACGCTTCACTTCGCGATATTCGACGTCCTCTGGTCGCCGGATATCAAGCTGACGCTCGCCGAGCTTACAGACGAAATTGATTCGCTGCTGTCATCCGGCTTTGATTTTGACGAATCCACACTGCGAAAAAAGCTGAAGGAATACGCCGACGAGGGGATAATCGTTATCGAAAAGCGCGGACGGCAGGTTATATACAGCCGTGCTCATGATGTGGATATATCCGGACTGCGCGACGTCCTCGACTTTTTCAGCGAGGTCGCGCCCTGCGGGGTTATAGGCTCGTTTCTCTGTGATAAGCTGACGAGTGACAGGCGCTTGAACAGCGATAAAATGCCGGACGGCAGTCAGTCAAGCGATAATATTCTGTCGGGCGGCAGTCAGTCAAACGATAATATTCTGTCGGGTAGCAGTCAGTCAAGCGACAATATTATACCGACAAGTAGTCAGTCGAACGGCGTTCAGCTTACAAGCGGCTGTCATTCAAACCTTGTCAATTCCTCAGCTGGCAGTGTGTTCTGCTTCAAGCACCACTACATCACCGAAGCTATTGACAGCGATGTCATGGCGTCGCTGTTCGACGCGATGAGGAAAAAGAGCTATGTCCTGCTCGACAATTTCAGCCGCCGCTCGCAAAAGTCGCGTACACTGCGGCTGCTCCCGCTGAAAATCTACATCAGCGTGCAGAACGGCCGGCAGCATCTGATAGCCTATAACGAGAACTCACGCTTTGGCTCGTATCGGCTCGATTATATCTCAAATGTCCGGCTTTGCGAGCCCGCGGCAGATTTCGACCGGCTGCGCGCCGCGCTCGCGAAAAAGGAGACGAGGATGTGGGGCGTGATGTGCGGCTCGGACGCGCGCTGCGAGCGGGTGGAGCTTGATATTTATGTCGGCGCGGGAGAGGAGTATATAGTCAATCGCCTTGAGCGCGAAAAGCGCTGCGGCAGCATTGAAAAAATCGACAATACGCACTATCGCTACACCGCGGAGGTGTACGACTCGAACGAGCTGCTGCCTTGGATACGCACATTTATTTCACGAATCACGCGGCTGAAATGCTCGAATCGCGCTGTCGAGAACCGCTTCCGCGAAGATGTCAAAGAGATGTACCATATGTATCAGGGTGACGGAGGTGATACGACTGCTGTTCAGTGAATTGTATTCAGCCTACTACAACGCGGTGGCGAGGATAATCGAAGCCGCTTTCGATGGGGCGAATGAGAAGGAGCTGCGGCAATGCGTCGAGCGCGAGGCATTTTCGGAGAGCATACTCACAATACTGCCCGCGCTGAAATCGGGCAGGTGGCATCTGCTCACCCCTGACCTTGAGCCGATACCGCGCCATAAGCCGACAATGCCGCCGACGTCGCTTGAGCTGCGCTGGCTCAAGGCGATATCCGACGACCCGCGGTTGAAGCTGTTCGGCGTCAGCTTCCCCGAGCTCGATTCGGTCGAGCCGCTGTTCACACCTGACGACTACAAAATCTACGACCGCTTCGCGGACGGCGACCCGTATGACGACGACGAATACATACGCCGCTTCAGAATTATCCTGTCGGCGATCAAGTCGGCACGACGGGTGAAAATCTCGCTCACAAACCGGAGAGGGAAGCGTATGCGCTTCGAGTTTGTACCGGCCCGGCTCGAGTATTCGGAAAAGGACGACAAGTTCCGCGTCATCGCGTCGGGCTGCAAGTACTCCTGCTTCAATCTCGCGAGAATCGAGAGCTGCGAGTATGCGCGGGACAAATCTGCTGACAGTGAGTATGCGCGGGATAGATCGGTTGACAGTGAGTATGCGCGGGATAGATCGGCTGACGGCGAGATTGCACAAGTTAA
Organism: Candidatus Flemingiibacterium merdigallinarum; assembly: GCA_904386005.1. Taxonomy (GTDB): domain Bacteria; phylum Bacillota; class Clostridia; order Oscillospirales; family CAG-272; genus Flemingiibacterium; species Flemingiibacterium merdigallinarum. The sequence continues at coordinate 4,164 of CAJFKR010000041.1, read as the reverse complement.
ATCGGTTGATAGTAATTATGCACGGAACAAATCTGCCGACGGCGGGATTGCGCGGTGCTCGTCCGGCAATATCCTGCCGCGCGATATGCGCGAAAAGGAGCTGGTGCTGTTAATAAACGACGAGCGCAATTCGCTCGAGCGGGTCATGCTGCACTTCGCGCATTTTGAAAAGCGAGCCGAGCGAGCCGTCGATGGTCGGTACATACTCCGGCTGCGTTACCGCGAGAGCGACGAGACCGAGCTGGTGATACGCGTGCTGTCGTTCGGTCCGTGCGTAAAGGTATTGGAGCCGACCGGCTTTGTCGGGCTTATACGCGAACGGCTGAATAAACAAATGAGCTGCGAGTGGTGACCTCGCAGCTTTTTTTCCGTGAAACACGGCTGGGAATGGTGTATAATATTACCGTAAACCAAAGACGACCTGCTAAAGGCGCAAGCAGCAGCTGTTTTACTATGGGGTAAAGGACTAAAAATCCTTGTGCCGGCGAGTTTACTCGTCTTATAGCGCCTTGTATCATCGTTGTCGTGCGGCAAAAAGGCTCGTACAGCAAACATATTGTAGGTATAGCTGAACCAATGAGCCTTGTTCACACAGTTGCCGCGCGATCAATTGAAGCTGTCGGAAGAAAAGCGATAATATCGCATAGGGTCGGCAGAGCCTTGGTGCCGTCGGGCACGAAATCTGCACAGTCCGTGGCTTCACAGGTCGTCAGCGGCTTACATAAAGGCGCACACAGCAACCATATTTACCGGTGGCACATGGGTCGGCTCGACCTGTACGGGTTCAAATCCCGAACGCGCCTTGTCAGAATGACTCCGATCGCCGGCTTTGCATACGGCGGTCGAAGTCATTGTCATTTGTATTTACCGAATCGCTGTCATTATATGGCAATGCCGTGTGACAGTATTTACTGCGAAAGGAGCGATGTTATGCTCGATTATCTGAAACACGAATCCAATTATACATATACCGAAAACGGTGCGCTGACTCATATTACCACTGAATCGGATTTGGTCGACCTGTTCGCGACCCTCGGCGCGCTGCGCGGAGCGAGCGACGCGGCTGTGACCGACCGTTTCGCGCGTGCCTTTGCCGAGCGAAGCGACCTTGCGATGAAGCTCGCGTTTTATGGTCGCGACGTGCGCGGCGGACTCGGAGAGCGGCGAGTGTTCCGGCTCATACTCAAATGGCTGGCGAAATACGCTCCCGACGCGCTCAGACGCAACCTTGAATACATACCCGAATACGGCCGATACGACGATCTGCTCGCGTTAGTTGATACCCAATGCGAGGACGATGTGATTGAGCTGATCCGCGGTCAGCTTGAGCGTGACCGTTCGTCCGATGCCGGCGTGTCGCTCCTCGCGAAGTGGCTGCCGTCGGTCAATGCTTCAAATTGTGAGACTGTGAAGCAGGCAAAGCATATCGCACGCCGCCTCGGTATGAATGACGCCGCGTATCGCAGGCTGCTCTCGGAACTTCGCGCGAAAATTGCGATTATCGAAAACAATCTGCGCGAACGCGACTACACGTTCGACTATTCGAAGCAGCCGTCGCAGGCAATGCTCAAATACCGCAAAGCCTTCATCCGCAACGACAAGGAGCGCTATTTCGATTTCCTCGAAAGCGTCAGACGCGGCGAAGTGTCAATGCACACCGATACATTGACGCCGTATGACATCATTTCTCCCTGCTTTGATAATTACGGCGATATATCAGAGCTGTCAGAAACCGAGCGGCGAGCGCTTGATACAGCTTGGAACTCGCTTGATGCTTTCAGTACCGACGAGAATTCGCTCGCGGTCGTAGACGGCTCGGGATCGATGTATTGCAATCTCTCGCCGCGGCCGATAGCTGTGGCTATGTCGCTTGGTATCTACTTTGCCGAGCGCTGCAAGGGCGCGTTTCACAATCACTTCATCACCTTTTCGGAGCGCCCGCAGCTCGTCGAGGTCAAGGGCGCGGATATTGTCGAAAAGGTCGGCTACTGTTCGGGCTTTAATGAAGTCGCGAATACGAACTTAATGGAAGTATTCAAGCTGATTCTGCGGGTCGCGGTCGGACACTCACTGCCGCGGTCAGAGCTGCCGAAGCGGCTGTATATCATATCCGATATGGAATTCGACAGCTGTACCCGCGACTCGGACAAAACCAACTTCGAATTCGCGAAGCGGCTTTACCTCGAGCATGGCTACAAGCTGCCCGAAATTGTGTTCTGGAATGTCGCGAGCCGGAAGCGTCAGCAGGCGGTCACCAAAAACGAAGCTGGAGTCGCGCTCGTCTCGGGCTGCTCACAGCATATGTTCAAGCTTGCCGTCGCGGGCGAGCTCTCGCCCGTAAAGCTCATGTATGAAATCCTCACGTCGGAGCGATACGCGAAAATAACCGCATAACAGAAACGATCGGATTTTCTCCGGTCGTTTTACTTTAGTTATGAGTGGGACTTATAAGCGGGTGTTAGGAGCTAAGGCGCAATCATTTCCGCTCGGATTAAATTCATATTTATTTTACGGTTTATATAGCAGCGGCATATTTTTTGTGGTTGGCAGGCGTTCTTGTTATACGGCATATTGCCGCAATGTTTGGTATATTTACTTTTTTATAAATATTTCAAGTTATAATTGACAATTTCCACGAATTGTGGTATAATATTATGTCCGCGGCATCAGGAATTACATAAATTTGCCGCGTTCGGACTTGATTTGATTATATAATACTCCAACATGAAAGGTAATGATAAATATGGAAACCAAAGAACGCAGAGTCGGCACGGTGTCCCGCGGTATCCGCTGCCCGATAATCCGCGAGGGAGACGACCTCGCCAAAATAGTCACCGAGAGCGTACTCGCCGCCGCTGAGTCAGACGGCTTCGAGCTTCGCGACCGCGATGTAATCGCTATGACCGAGTCGATCGTCGCGCGCTCGCAGGGCAACTACGCTACCGTCGACGACATCGCCGCCGACGTCAAGGCAAAGCTCGGAGGCGAGACGGTCGGCGTCATCTTCCCGATACTCTCGCGCAACCGCTTCGCGATCTGTCTGCGCGGCATCGCCAAGGGCGCGAAGAAGATCGTGCTCATGCTCAGTTACCCGTCCGACGAGGTCGGAAACGCGCTTTTGTCAATCGACCAGATCGACGAGTCGGGCGTCAATCCCTACAGCGACGTACTCACGCTTGAGCGTTACCGCGAGCTGTTCGGCAAGACGGTACATGAGTTCACCGGCGTCGACTATGTCGAATACTACGGCGATCTCATCAAATCCTGCGGCGCGGAGGTTGAGATTATCTTCGCAAATCAGCCGAAGGCTATACTCAACTACACCGACCACATCATCAACTGCGACATACACACCCGCAAGCGCACGAAGCGCATACTGCTTGAAGCCGGCGCGAAGGTCGTATGCGGTCTTGACGAGATAATGAACGCTCCGGTGAACGGCAGCGGCTGCAATGAAAAATACGGACTGCTCGGTTCGAACAAGTCGACCGAGGATAAGGTCAAGCTCTTCCCGCGCGAGTGCCGCGACCTCGTGCTCGAGATTCAGAAGCGCATACTCGAGGCGACCGGCAAGCACGTCGAGGTCATGGTATACGGCGACGGCGCGTTCAAGGACCCGCAGGGCAAGATCTGGGAGCTCGCCGATCCGGTCGTTTCGCCGGCATACACTGACGGACTCATCGGTACACCGAACGAGCTGAAGCTGAAATATCTCGCGGACAACGATTTCAAGGATCTGTCGGGCGAGGAGCTGAAGCAGGCTATATCGGACAGCATTCGCAAGAAGTCGGGCAGCCTTGTCGGCAATATGACGTCGCAGGGAACGACTCCGCGTCAGCTGACCGACCTCATCGGCTCGCTCTGCGACCTGACGAGCGGTTCGGGAGACAAGGGAACCCCGGTTGTGCTGGTTCAGGGCTATTTCGACAACTATACAAACTGATAACTTATTCGCCGCGGCTTGTAATCTATTCACCGCTCCGCACAATCGGGGCGGTGATTTTATGTTATAAGAGACTGCACAGCTGTTTTGTTTGACTTCCTTGTCAAAATTATTAAAATAATTTTCGCAAATTGCAATAGCAAGTTGCAATAGTTTTCAAAAAGGTAACAAATCGAAGTAGAACAGCGTTGGCTCACGGAAGGAGGGGCGAAGCCCCGAGT
>CAJFKR010000040.1 GCA_904386005.1 Candidatus Flemingiibacterium merdigallinarum | reverse complement strand
TGCCCCGTCTGCAAAAACAAAACCCGGCTGAAAATGCGGGAAGATACAGAACTTAAAAACTTCCCGCTATACTGCCCGAAATGCAAACAAGAAACGCTAATAAGTGTAAAACAATTAAAAATCACAATACACAAAGAGCCCGACGCAAAGACAAAGAGACAATAGCCCACAATAAGTAGCGCAACCAGCCGGAACTGTCAACGGTCAAGATGAACGGCGCATACGCGCCGCCGCCCCGCCCGTTTGCCGGAGCAGACACAGGAAGAAAGATAGATTTAAAAACTGAATACCAGCTGTCGTTAGCGGTGCCACTCAGCAAGTTTACAATTCATCTATTTCCAAAGAAGAGCAGATATGGTATAATAGACTCAGCGATAAACACATTTATGGAGGTGATACAATGCTTGAAAATATACCATCTCAATCAACTATGACTGAACTGATCGGACAATCTTTATTTGAAGTATGGCAAGCATTATGTTCAGCTATTGATGAAAAATACGATATGGAACGACTTTGGAATACCGGCGGTAAGAATTGGACTTACGAGTATAAATATCGCAGAGGCGGCAAAACACTTTGCTGCCTATATGCAAAAAGTAATTGTATTGGTTTCATGATTATTTTTGGAAAAGATGAAAGGACCGAATTTGAAGATATCAGGGACAGCCTTTCTAATTCCGTTTGTAAAAAATATGATGAAGCAAAAATCTACCACGACGGAAAATGGGTAATGTTTGAACCGACTAATATGGCGGAATTTGATGATTATATGAAATTATTAGCTATCAAAAGAAAACCGAATCGGAAATAACATTTCGAATTCGTTAGGTAAATCTAAAGCGTGTGCGGGGAAGCCCCCGCGGGCAAAGTCAGGGTTAGCTTCGGCGCGGTCACAGAATCTACCTCGCGGAGCAGTTTGCGGCACGCGGGCTTCAAGCCCGACCGCACCCGCTGCTATGCAGCGGCCCTGCGCGGGGATGTACTATCGACACGCGTATGCAAAATCGCGTTACCCCAAAATGAAATTATCGCGCAAGGCAGTCCCGCACATATTCAAAATCTCGATTCAGCGCGTCGAGGTCGACCTCGCCCGCCTGGTCGAAGGACGTGGCCTCGATCGTGCAGTCGCCCGAGTAGCCCATATCCTTGAGACGCGTAAAGAAGCGCGCGAAATCGATATTGCCCTGTCCGGGGTGCAGAGTCCGCAGATTGCTCCAATCCATATAGCCGCCGGCGTAGTCGTTTATATGTATATGGCGTATACGCCGGTCGCGCCAGAGCTTCACGCGCTCGGGGGCGAAGACGTCGTCGAGCTGACGATGGAACGCCGCCATCTTCGTATCGAAGGTAAAGCAAACGTCGGTCTCGGCGGCGAGCCGGTCGATGTGACACATCGGGTCTCGGCAGTTGCAGACGACATTTTCGACTGTGAGACAGAGCCCGAACGAAGCCGCGATAGGTTCGAGCCGCTTTGCGCCCTCGATGTTGTTGTCGATATGACTGTCGGAAATCCTGCCGTTCCAGAGGTGCAGAACAAGCAGCCGCGCGCCAAGCTCCGCCGCGGCTTCACAGTTCAGTCTGAACTGACGCTCGGCTTCGGCATACTCGCGCACCGAAAGCAGCTCGCCGATAGCCTTTTCGCAGTGCAGCGTCGGTATATTCAGTCCGAGCCGCGCGACGTCCCGAACGACCTCGCTGAGACGTTCGTACCAGCTGTCGTAGACCATGAACTCGTATCCATCAAACATGAGCCGCGGCGTGAATTTTTCGAGCAGCCGCCAGTCGCGCCCATTAGGTCGCCCGATGAGCGCGCCGGTTGAACATAGAATGTGTTTCATTTGTCAAACAGATGCAGTGCCTCGTCCTTTGAAAAGAGGTACTTTTTATCGCAGAAATGGCATTCGAACTGTATTTCCTCCGGCTTATTTTCGGCGCGGCACTCGGCGAAGATATTCTCGACCTCGCCTCGGCCGAGACTGATGAGCGCGCGGGCGCAGCGCTCCTTTGAGCAGTCGCAGACATAGGCGACGTCAAGCTCGTCGAAGATGTCGTATTCGATGCCGTCGAGCGCGACGTTCATGACGTCAAGCGTGCTCATGCCATCGGCGAACAGCCGCGAGATATTCGCAAGCCGCGACGCGTTGCGCTCGAGCGCCGATATCGTCTCCTCCGACGCGAGGGGCAGCAGCGACACGAGCACTCCGCCCGCGGCAAGGCAGCTGTAGTCCCGGTCGACCAGCACGCCGAGCGCGCACAGGCTCGGAGTCTGCTCACTCACGGCGAAATACTGCGTGATATCCTCGGCAATCTCGCCGCTTATTAAATTTATCGTGCCCGAATAGGGCTCCTTCAAGCCTATGTCCTTGGTGACGCTGAGCGTTCCCCGACCGATAGCCCCCGACACATCCAGCTTGCCGTTCGACTTCTTCGGTATGTCGACAAGCGGATTCTCGATATACCCCTTGACGTTTCCGGCGTAGTCGGACACCGCGATGACATTCCGCGCCGGTCCGTCTCCGCGGATGTTGATAGTGAGCGAGTTGCCTTTGTCCTTGAGCATAGTGCCCATCATTGACGCCGCTGTGAGCGTGCGTCCGAGCAATGCCGACGCCGTCGGCGCCGTCCCATGATATTTTATCGCGTCGTTGACGATTGCCCTCGAGTCAACAACAAACGCCCGAGCGCTCCCGTCTCGGGTCATTGCACGAAGCATTGTTGATTTATTCATAACTATTAGATTTACGTGGGGGGACTTTTGAAAAAGTCCCCCCACACCCCCTCAAAACTTTTTGCAGATTTTTTATGGTAGTGCGAGCCGTTTCTTTCTGCCTTGCAGTGGGATTTCTACGAGGTCAAGCCAACCACACGCGTAGCTAACATCAAGTCGGGCTTGCCCGACTTGATGTTTGGCCCCATGCCCCAGCGACCGTACTGTGCGAGGTTGTTTCTATAGTCGCGTCAATAGATACGGACGGATTGCGAGTGCGGAATTGTTTGTATGATTAAAAGTTCAATCACTCAAAACTCGTCCGCCGTAGGCGGACATACAATCACAAAAATTCCCGCAGGGAATTTTTGTGTACCAAAGCTCTCCGCGCTTCGCGCGGAGACCACTCTGTCCGCCATCGGCGGACACCACTCTCCACTCTCCACTCTTTGCTCTTTGCTCTCCGCTCTCATGTCTCCGCTCTCCTCGCCGTCACGCACCAGCGTTCGCTCTTGTCGGTCGGCTCGTTTTCGCTCCAGCCGTCGCATACGGCGAGCAGCTCGAAGCCGGTTTCGGCGAGCATCCGCTTGAGCGTCGCGAGCGAGTAGCAGCGCTCGCGCTGTTTCTCGTCCGACCGCTCCCATAAGCCGTCGGGGCACTCGCGGAATATCGACAGATAAAAGTCGCAGATCCGGCTCTTTTGGTTGTAGCTGTTCTGCCACGCGCAGAGGATACCGTCGTCCTCGAGTATATAGCTGTTGTCGCCGTATATATGCTCGAATTTGTACGGCGTGTTCATATCGAATATGAACAGCCCGTCCGGATTCAGGTAGTTGTGGATATGCCGGAATGCGCGCCGCAGCTCGCCGTCTCGCGTCAGGTAGTTGAGACTGTCAAGACAGCATACAGCCGCGTCGACCGTGCCGTACAGCTCGAGGTCGGCGATATTCTGCCGTATCAGCAGGATGTCGTGACAAAAATCACGCTTTGCGGCAGAGTCGAATCTGTGCCGCGCCTCGGCGAGCATATCCTCGGACAGGTCGACGCCGATAAGGTCGTAGCCGCGGCGGGCAAGCTCGATTGTCAGGCTGCCGGTACCGCACGCGAGGTCGAGCAGCGACACCGGCTTTTCGGTCATGAAGCCGAACTGACGCTCGATGTGGTCGGCAATCGCGGCATAGTCGACCTCCGCGTTCAGCCGGTCATATACGGCGGCGAGCGACGTGTATATTTCGCCGGCGGAATCCCGGCTCATTTGCGTTCGAGCCGTTCAAGCACGGTGATATAGCCGTCGCTGCCGTATTTGAGACAGCGGTTGACGCGGCTGATCGTCGCGGTGGAGAGTCCGGTCTTTTCGGCGATCTCGGTGTAGATATAGTTGTCCTTCAGCATCTTAGCCGCGAGCAGCCGCTTCGACATCTCCTGCAGCTCGGCTACAGTGCAGAGATCCTCGAAGAAGCTGTAGCACTCGTCGATATTTTCGAGCGTAAGTATTCCCTTGAATAGAAAGTCGATTTTTTCGTCGTTGAGCTTGTTCATTTGTCCTTTTCCTTTCATTGCTTTAGTTTATTGATGGTACTTATATTTTAATATATTTTCGCGTTAATGTAAAGGGCTTTTAATAATTTTACTTGTAAATAATAGTTAAATTCCTCGCCGCCGTTCAGAAACGGACGATGTATAGCGGGGTAAAACTATATTTAACATATTCTGCGTTGACATCGCCCGAAAAATCGGATATACTGTAATTACAATTTGCCGTCTTACAAAAGGAGGATATCAATGAATCTGCTGTTCACCTTAAACCGCCGTTACCTTGACATACTGCGCGTATGCCTGCATTCAATAATCCGGTTCGAGTCGCGCGACGGCTACGACGTGTACATCCTCGCGTCCGATCTGAATCCGGACGATTTCGATATGCTCGCAAAGGAATTTCCAGATGTGCGCTTTTACCCGATCGACGTCGACGAGTCGCGGTTTTCGGACTTTCCCGAATCGAAGCTCTATCCGAAGCAGATGTATTACCGCATACTCGCCGCGAAGCTGCTGCCCGAGCGGCTCGACCGGGTACTGTATCTTGATCCCGACCTCGTCGCGCTGCACAGCCTTGACGAGCTGTACAATACAAGCTTCGACGGCTGCTGGTTTGTCGCGGCGACGCACACTAAGAGGGCGCTCACCCGTGTGAATCAGGTCAGGCTCGGCGCGGAGAAATACACGCCCTACATCAACAGCGGCGTCATGCTGCTGAACCTTGCCGAGCTGCGCGAAAACCAGTCGGAGCGCGAGCTTGCCGAATACGTCGACCGTTACGCGAAGCGGCTGATTCTGCCCGATCAGGACATAATCTCGGCGCTCTACGGCGATAAGATCAAGCTTATCGACTATATGCGCTACAATCTGAGCGACCGTATGCTCGGCATCTACAACGCCGACCCGGCTAACAAGAAGCGCGGTATGCGCTGGGTCTGCCGCAATACGGTAATCGTCCATTACTGCGGCAAAAACAAGCCGTGGAAGCCGAATTATATAGGTCGGCTCGGTGTATTCTACTGGCGGCTCGAGGAGCTGTACAAGGTCTGACGTCGACAAGTGATAACCGGACGTATTGCCGCGGTCGTTGCGACGGTATTCAGTCCATAGTCAGCTCGGCAAACTGCGCGTCGGCGACAGCGGCAAGGTCGCGCGGCGACGCCTCGATCTGCCAGCCGATTCGACCCGCACTGACGAGGATAGTGTCGTATTCAAGCGCGCTCTCGTCGAAGGTTGTGCGGTACTTCTTCTTCATGCCGACCGGCGAGCAGCCGCCGCGCACATATCCGGTCACTTTGTTTATGTCGGCGACGTGTATCATCGCGACCGACTTCACGCCGACCGCGCGCGCCGCTTTCTTCAAGTCGAGCTCGCGGTTGACGGGGATGTCAAACACATAGTAGTTGCGGTCGCTGCCCTGCGTGACGAGCGTTTTGAAAATCCTGCCGGCGTCGATGCCGAGCAGTGACGCTATCGACTCGCCGTCTACGGCGTCGTCGCCATGTGGGTAGGTGTGCGGCGTATAGGCGAGCTTCTCCTTGTCAAAAATTCTATATACATTGGTCTTAAATTCAGCCATGAAAACCTCCATACGAACCTTTCGGTACTGCATTATATTATACAACGCGGGATGGTTTAAGTCAAGCGAGTATTTGTAAAGAGACATGGATTAGTGAGGAGTGAGGAGTGAGGAGTTTCGGAACACAAAAATTCCCGCAGGGAATTTTTGTGTTACATATCCGCCGCAGGCGGATATGTAATTATGTCCGACTGCGGCGGACAAGTTATCAGTGATTGAACCTATTCATTATTTCATTCTCAATCCATCCATAGCCATTGACGCAACCGCGTAAACGACTCGCACAGTACGGTCGCTGGGGCAGAGGTCAAACATCAAGCCGAGCTTGCCCGGCTTTTATGTATGGGGAACTTTTTCAAAAGTTCCCCCAGTTTCTCTTTACAACTAACCCATTTCGTGGTATACTGTTATTATCAATAATCTTTGGAGGTATTATCATGGGAATGCCGCTGAAATTCGGAATGTTTGTGCACTGGGGAATATATTCGCTCACGGGGTATCATGAGCAGGTCAGGTGGAGATATTTCACGCCGAGAGAGACCTACGCGCGCCTGGCTGAGCGCTTCAACCCGACCGAATACGACCCGGACAAATGGGTGGCTTTGGCGAAAGCCGCCGGAATGGAGTACATCTGCTTCACGACCAAGCACCACGACGGATTCTGTATGTTCGACACGAAATACACAGACTTCAACATCATGCACACGCCGTATGGGCGCGATATACTGCGCGAGCTTGCCGACGCCTGCGAGCGCGGCGGAATCAGACTGTCGCTCTATTACTCGAACCCCGACTGGAACTGCCCGTTCGCGTACAACTCGAAGAGCTCTCACCAGTTCCCATCGGCGGGCGATGTCGAGGACACCCTGCGCTACCGCGAGTACGAGAAAAACCAGATTCGCGAGCTGCTCACGAATTATGGCAAGATATATACATTCTTCTGGGACATACCCACGCGTATCGCCGACCCGACGATGAACGAGTTTATCCGCTCGTTGCAGCCGGACATACTTATAAACGACCGCGGTTGGGACGACCCGGGCGACTTCTCGACTCCCGAGCGCAGCGTCCCCGACGGCGGACGCTTCGAGCGGTACACCGAAGCCTGCCAGTCGGTCGGTCGCGAGAGCTGGGGCTGGTGCGAACACGAGGACTACTACACCGCGCGCTTCCTTTGCGACAGCATAGACAAGATACGCGTCAAGGACGGCAGCTACCTATTGAACGTCGGACCGAAGCCGGACGGCACTATCCCCGACGAAGCCGTCGACCTTGTCACGCGCGTCGGCAAATGGTACAACAGCGTCCGCGAGTCCCTCGATGCCGAGCCCTGCCTTGTGCTCGACGACAAGAAGCTCCTGACCACCAAGCGCGACAATATACTGTACGTACACATTCCCGACGGTCTCATTTGCCGCGGACTCACGCTGAAGCCAATCGACGTTCTGCCGAAGTCGGTGACGCTCCTGAACGACAACCGCCCGCTCGAATACGGCATCGTCACCTGCCCCGAGGACAAGGACTGGTCGACGCAGATACTCCGCCGCCAGAGCCTGCATGTCTGGGATATCCCCGTCGAGGAATTCGCGAGCGAAACGCTCGTACTCAAGATTGAGCTTGACGAGGGCAAAATCGAAGTCTGAAAAAAGAGCGGACATGACTTCGCCTTTGGCGAAGTCATGAGAGAGTTCTGAATAAGAGTGGTCTCGGCTTCGCCTTTGGCGAAGTTATGAGAGTGGAGAGTGGACATGACTTTGCCTTCGGCAAAGTCATGTGAGTGGTCTCCGCGCGGAGCGCGGAGAGCTTCGGTACACAAAAATTCCCGCAGGGAATTTTTGTGTATGTCCGCCTGCGGCGAAATGTCCGCTTATGGCGGACAAGAGTTAAGAGTTTTGAGTTTCAGAACATTTATAACACAAACAAATCCGCACTCGCAATCAGTCCGTATTTATTGACGCGACTATAGAAACAACCTCGCACAGTACGGTCGCTGAGGCATGGGGCCAAACATCAAGTCGGGCAAGCCCGACTTGATGTTAGCTACGCGTGTGGTATGCTTGACCTCGCAAGAATCCCACTGCAAGGCAGAAAGAAACTACTCGCACAACCACAAATAATCTGCAAAAAGTTTTGAAAGGGGTCTGGGGAAAACTTTTTCAAAAGTTTTCCCCAGCGTATCCCCTAATTAAGAACAGGAGTATAATTAATGAGCTACAAGACAGAATTTATTGAATTTATGGTGCGGAGCGGAGTGCTCCGGTTTGGAGAGTTTACGACGAAGAGCGGACGGCAGTCGCCGTATTTTGTAAATACGGGCAACTACAAGACCGGAAGCCAGCTTTCGAAGCTCGGAAAATACTACGCCGAGTGCTTAAAGGAGAATGTCGGAGACGAGTACGACGTGCTGTTCGGACCGGCTTACAAGGGAATTCCGCTCGCGGTCGTAACGGCGTCGGCTATGTACACCGAATACGGCGTTGACAAGCCCTACTGCTTCAACCGCAAGGAGGCAAAGGACCACGGAGAGGGCGGCAACATGGTCGGTGCGAAGCTATGTGACGGCGACCGCGTCGTCATAATCGAGGACGTAATCACCGCCGGAACCGCCGTCCGCGAGACTCTGCCGCAGCTGAAGGCCGCAGCCGACGTGAAGGTCGAGCATATGATAATCTCAGTCGACCGCATGGAGCGCGGTCAGTCGGGCACTACCGCGATCAAGGAAATCGGCGCCGAGTTCGGAATCAAGGTACACCCGATTGTCACCGTCCGCGACATCATCGAGCATCTCCACAACCGCGAGCTTGACGGCAAGGTCATCCTCGACGACGAGATCCGCGCGAGAATGGAAAAGTACCTCGAAACCTACTGCGAGATATGAGGTGGAGATATGTGGCTTTTTAAGTCTAAGCGTCAGATACAGACAAATGAAAAAGAGCTACTACAAGCCACCGGTGTAGTGCTTGCGGATACCAGTGAAGCAATAAAAGACAAAGCAACAATAAATATACCTATCGATAGCCTTGCGGCTTTGGGCGTGGGTATATCGTCACTTTTGCCCTCGTTCAGAACCATTACACAAACAGTGACGCAAAACACAACTGGATTGTATAAAATTGCTAACGCGGGCATTGGTGATACCCTCAAGCTCACAAAAAGCGGAAATTTTTGGGGTGCACTCAAAACTTCCGCCGGAACATCAAAACTCGCTCAGCTGCAAACTGCCGGACCGATCACAGCCACCACCACGACAGTCATGCCTATAAGTCCGGCGCCGTTGTTGATGGCAGCGACGCTATATATGATTGAACAAAAGCTTGACGATATCGCTGATACGACAAAACATATTCTTGCATTTCTCGAAACGGAAAAAGAATCTGAAATTGAGGCGGATGTCGAGACAATCAACTCTATTATGGCAAAATATAAACACAACTGGGATAATGACCAATTTATCGCCAGCAACTATAAAGCTGCCTTGGAGCTCCAGAGAAACGCGAGAAAGCATATCAACTCATACGGTAAATATATAACTGATACTCTCAACTCAAAGAATATCTTTGTGTCCCATGCAAAGGTAAACCAAACGTTGAAAGAGTTATTGAAAAAGTTCAAATATTACCGAATGTCGATATATGTTTTCGCAATGTCATCATTGGCAGAGCTACTTCTCAGCGGCGATTTCAAAGAAGAAAATATTGTTTTAATCAAAGACGAGCTTATTCAGGTGACCAAAAAATATGCAGATTTGTATGCTAAAAGCTCGGAACGACTTGAAAAGCTTAGTGAATCTTCTGTAAAGACAAATATACTTAAAGGTTTTGGAAAAACGAGCGAAACTGTTGGAAAGGCTATCGGACGTGTGCCGGTAATCAGTCAAGGCTTGGTTGATGAGTTTCTACAGGAAAAAGGTCAGGAAATGAAAAATACCGCGCTTGATATTGAACAACAGACGGTTGATGAATTCACACAGGTCAGTGATACAGGCGTCGAAAATATCACTGAAACTATGGACTATTTGATAAAGATATACAATCATACAAGCGATATATATTTTGATGACAAGGAGATTTACATAATCGCTGAATGATGCGGCTTTGTCGCAACATCTCAGATATAAGTATATACGCGGCATGAATATCTGCCGCAGTATAAACGAAAGGATTGACATTTGTTATGAATCATCCAACTATAAAATACCTTCAGGAATATCTGAAGAGCAAGGACTACCGCGGCGACCGTCCCGACGTCTACTTCTATAAGCTGGTCGAGGAGGTCGGCGAGCTCTCTCGCGCGTTATTGCTCGGCGCGCCGCACGCCACCGGAGACGATACTATCAAGGGTTCGGTCGAGGAGGAGCTCTGGGACGTCATGTACTATACGCTCTGCATCGCGAACGAGCTGGGCATCGACCTCGAAAAATGGATAAAGATCAAAGAGGACTACAACAACACCCGCTATAACCCCGACGCGAAGTACGATCCGCAGTGACAAGTGACATTTGTAATAATATGGATACAGACAACAAAACCGACAATCACATAAAACTGAGACTGGCGCGTCCCGAGGACGCGCCACGACTCGTTGAAATCTACAACTACTACATCGAGTCGACGACTGTCACGCTCGAATGCGAGCCGCTCGGTATAGACGAGTTCGAGTCGCGCATACGTGAGACGCTCGGCGAGTTTGCGTATATAGTCTGCGAGTATGACGACCGCGTCGCCGGCTACGCGTACGCTCACAAATTCAAGACCCGCTACGGCTACCGCTTCTGCGCCGAGCTGTCGGTCTACGCCGACCGCGAATACCGCCGCCGCGGAATCGGCCGCGCGCTCTACGCTGCACTTATTGAGCTGCTGTCCATGCAGGGCTACACTAACCTGTACGGCGTCGTCACCAGCCCGAACCCAGCGAGCGAGGCGCTGCACCGCTCGTTCGGCTTCACTGAGGTCGGACGCGAACACCTCGCCGGTCACAAGTTCGGCGAATGGTTTGACGTCGCCGTGCTCGAATACCTCACGCCGACCCCGCGCGACACGCTCCCCGAATCGCCTATGCGCTTCGACGCGCTCGCGACAGACGAGGTTGCGCGCGTGTTGTCGAGACAGACCTTAAAATGAACCGCGATGTCATTGTAAACACCGCTGCAGACACGAATTTCTTCAACCGCCCGCTTGAAACACACGAGAGCATAATTGCCGCCGCGGTCTGCGTGCTGATCATAGTTCTGCTGATATTGCAGGCGCGGCGGCGCTCGACCAAAATCGCCCGCGAGTTCAGAACGCGGCACCCCGACGCGGCTCTGCTCTGCCTGTACGTGCAGAATACGACCCGCACCGACGGCAGAATCACCTGCCGAAAGGGCACGATATCGAAGCTGTTCGACTCAAAGGACGCTCCCGAGTCGGGACTCAAGCACCGAGCGGTCTGTCTTGTTGTCCCCGGTCAGACCGAGCTCGACGTGACTGTGACCTTCATGACAAGTTCACGTCTGTCCCGGCGGTGTACAATGCGGGCGAATTTTTCGTTTTCAGCCGAACCGAACCACAGTTACGTCGCTCTGTTCGACCCCGAGTCCGGCGGCGCGAAGCTCACCGAGCAATGAGACAATGAACAAGATCGCGTGGGCTCGGCTTTGCTGTCAGTGATTAGCCGTCAGCGAGCAGTTATATCCTTATATGACAGCATATATAAACACCGTCAGTTGACCGACTGACGGTGTGTTTTTTTAGTGAATCCGGCTGTCAGCGCGGAATTATGCTCTCGATAAGCTCGGCGAACACCGGCGCGCCGTCGTATCCGCAGTGCGACCAGCCGTTCATATATATAAAGCGAATCCGGTCAGCCGGCCAGCCGAAGTGCTTCAGCGTCGCGTCGAGCAGACGGAGCTGTTCGAGGCGACAGGTCATGTCGTTGCTCGCCGCGAGGTTCAGTATCATCGGCAGCTTGTCTCTGCCGGCGGGAGGAGCGAAATTCGACGTGATATGCCAGAGCGGCGCGGCTTCGTCGAGCCGCACGAGCCGCGTGTCCAGCCCGCGCTCGCGCAGTACGTTGAAATGCACGGTCGGCTGTCCCGCGTCGAGCACCCAGCCGTCGATGGCGAGCGGGTCGAGATCGTATTTCGCGAGATAGCTCTTGTCAAAGAGCAGCATCATCGAAAGATAGGCTCCCGCCGACGAGCCGCCGACATACACACCCGAAAAATGTACGCCGAGCTTATGCAGAATGTAGTCTATCGCCTTCGCGCAGTCCTCGATGTAGTCGGGGAAGCGCGCGTCGGGGTACATACGGTAGTCGAGCGACGCGACGTCGATACCGTCAGAGCACAGCTTGTCAAACAGCACGCGCGGCCCGCCGCGGTCGCCCGCCTCGAGTCCGCCGCCGTGCATATAGATGAATATAGGCGGGTTCTCCCTGCCCGATCGGTACAGGTCAAGGGCGAGGTTGTGCTCAGCGTCATAGATATAGGTCGTTTGTGTCATGGTTTCCATTCCTTTCGGCAGAGATATCGTTTCAAGGTATAATTATAATATGCTGCGCCGCCGCTGCCGGCTCACATATCCCCGATATCGACCCAGCCGCGCCGCCGATCCGATTCGAGTATCGCGTCGAGCACGCGCTGCAGCTTCACGCCGTCGGCAAGCGTCGGTATGTACTTGTCCGGTCTGCCCCAGAGCAGGTCGACAAAGCACTGCATCTGACCGGCGCGGTATTCGTCCGGCACAACGACTGTCTCCATTTTCTCGATAGCGCTGCCCGGCTGGATCCCGCCGCTGTATACCTCGAGCCGGTCGCTGTGGTTGAGGTCGAAGCGCAGCGCGCCGCGGTCGCCGTATATGTCGACGCAGATCTGATTCGTGTTCCCATACGCGGCGCGCGAGATTGTGAACGTGCCCGACGCGCCGCCGTCGAAGCGCGCGAGGAAGTGGCACCAGTCGTCAGTCTCGACCGGAGCGTATTCGTCGGAATCGAGCTTCATCCGCTCCTTGACCGCGATTCCGAGGTCGGCGGTCACCGAGCAAACGTCGCCCGCCAAGAACGACGCGAGGTCGAGTATATGAACGCCGAGGTCGCCCGACACTCCGTAGCGCGCGGCCTCGCCGACAAACCGCCAGTCGAGCCGCCGTCCGAACATGAACGCGCTCGATTTCAGATATTTCGCTATGACCGTGACCACCCGTCCGAGCTCGCCCCGCTCGGCAAGCTCCTTCGCGTATCTCACCGCCGGCAGAAAGCGATAGGAAAAGCAGACCATTGACTTGACCTTGTTTTTCTCGGCGAGCTGCTTCAGCCGTATCGTCTCGTCGGTATTTATGCCGAGCGGCTTCTCGCAGCAGAAGTGCTTGCCGCGCTCCGCGGCGTATCCAGCCATCGGCACGTGCAGATAGTTCGGCGTGCAGATGTCGACCGCGTCGACCTCGCCATTGTCAATTAGCTGCCTGTAGTCGGTATACCTGCGCTCGGGCGGGACGCCGTACCTGTCGCCCGCGCGGTTCAGCTTTTCCGTGTCGATGTCGCAGAGCGCCCAGATAACCGCTCCGTGCGCCGAAGCGAGCTCGGGCAGATGCCGCCCCGAGATCCCGCCGCAGCCGATAAGTCCGATTCGCATATCCATTTTGCCATGTCCTCCTAATATCAAGACCTGTATTCACAGACCCTTTGTGCCGCCGGTTTGCCGGCGGTTTTTTGCAATATTGTCCGATACTATTGTAATCCCTTTGGGTTTGTGATACAATGTATCATGACGCATATTGATTGTACAAAACCACGGATTTTCATAGCTGAAGCCAGTGTAAGCGCGCCGCGGATTCCCGCGGCGGCGCGGCGTCAGTACAAAACCCAAATATTATGAAAAGGGCGGGTGATACAAATGACCGAAGTCAGTTTCGCGCAGATAGCCGGACTCGACCTCGACGCCTCAGGAGTCGCTGCGGGCAGGATGATGTGGCAGAGCGGCTCAAGCATACGCTTCTCGACCGGTCGCACAAACAATCTGCTGTTCTATCAGCTGAGCGGAGAGCGGCAGTATTACCTTGACGGGCAGCCCTCATTCAGGCTGCGCGCAGGCGAGCTGATATTCATTCCGGTCGGCTCGGTCTACCTGTCGCGCGTCGAGGGCTGCTCGGAATCGGAGGGGATATTCGTCGACTTCGAGCTCTCGCTCGACCGGCAGATAGTATATATCGCCGAGCCCTTTCGCCGCTTTGCCGACGACGGACGATTTATCGGTCTTTTTCAGACCGCGTCAAAGCGCGGCGGGCTGCGAGTCAAAGCCGCGCTGTATGATATACTCGCGGAGCTGTCCGACCTGTCGCGCACGCACGCGCTGAAGCAGAGCGAATTCGCTTCGCTCGCGCCGGCGATACTCGCGCTCGAGAGCCGGCTCGACGAGCCGGTCGACATCGCGTCGTTAGCGCGGCTCTGCTGTATGTCGGAGACGTCGTTCCGCGAGAAGTTCAAGCGCTTCACCGGCGGCATCGCGCCGCTTGAATATCGCAGCCGGCTGCGCATTGAGCGCGCGGACGAGCTGCTGCGCTCGGGCAGCTTCACGGTCGCCGAGGTGGCGGCGTCGCTCGGATTCTTTGACACCGCGCATTTCTGCCGAACCTACAAGAAGCTGCGCGGCGCTCCGCCGGGAAGCGCGCTCCCGCACTCGTCACAATAATCGCGATTCGACATGAACGAATTTGTCGCAGGCACACTCATCGCGGGCATACTCGCCACGGGCATATTCACCGCGGGCATACTCGCCGCGAGCGTATTCATCGCGAGCATATTCATCGCGGGCACACTCACCACGGGCATATTCACCACGGGCGGACTCGCTGCGGGCATACTCGCCACGGGCATATTCACCGCGGGCGTACTCGCCACGGGCGTATTCATCGCGGGCGGACTCGACGCGGACGAATTCGACATGAACGAATTCGTCCGCACATTCCTAACTGTTCTGACTCTGACCCGGCAAGGCAGCTTCAGGCTTATTTAACGCTCTGCCTCAGCTTATGCTTTCAAGGCTCTCGCAGACGCTCTTGTAGTACTGCTCGGACGCGGGACCGTTCTTCGCGTAGTATGACTCGAAGTCGCTGCTTTTCGCGTCGCCAATGAGATACTGGAAGTAGAACGAGCAGCCTTTCCAGCCGTCGTATACATAGCCGAAATCGAAGATACGGCTGTCGACAATCAGATCGAGCATACGCACCGACTCGTCGTCGTGCGTGTATTTTGCTTTCAGCGCGATTTCATAATAAGCGGGGAATACCTTTCGGTAGCTCTCGGCGTTCAGAGCCTCGGTGATGACTCCGATGAATTCGACGTCGGACGCCGACTTCGGCACCGCCATAGCGGTGTGCGCGCCGTCAACGACGGTGTGATAATCCTCCTGCGCCTCGTCGAACTTCGGCAGCGGCAGGATCCCATAGTCGCCGTCGCGGTCGCGGAAATAGGACGGAGCGTAGTTGAGCGGGGCGTTTACGAACATCGACAGTCCGTCGGTAAACGCGTATACGTCGAAATGCCACGGACTGTCGGGATACTTGCTGTCGCGGTCAGTAGTCACGCCGTCGCTCTCATAGAGCAGCTTGTATATCTTTTCGACAATGGCGTTCGTGTGCTCGCTGTGGTAAACGAGCTGCGGCACGCCGTCGGAATCCATCTCCATTATCTTGCCGCCGCACGCCCACAGCCAGGTTATCATGACCGTCTTCAAATTCTGCGTGTAGCCGTAGTAGTCGTCGCCGTCGCGCTGGGCGTTGCCGTTCAGGTCGCTGTACATATCCTTGGTGATATCCATGAGGTAGTCGACCGTCCACCTGCCTTCCCAGACGACGTCGTAGAGATTTTCGAGCTTGTAGACTTCAGCGTCGTCCTTGTCGTAGAAGAAGCAGTAGGTGTTGTAAAGGCTCGACAGCGCGTAGTCGCCTATAGCTATATACGCGCTGCTGTTCTTGTAGGTCAGATCCTCGACCATGCTGCGCGACCACCACGGCTTCGTAAAGTCGATATGCGGCACGTCGTACCAGTTCATGAACAAATTCTGCACCGCGAGATTGCCGAGAGATACGACCTGCTGCGCGGCGAGCTGGAACGACTCGTCTCCGGCTAAGACCGAATTCTGTATAGTCTGCTCGACCGCGATATAGTCAGATTCGGTCATGACGTCTATATTCACGTTGAAACGGTCGCTGACCGTCTGACGCGCGGAAAAGACCGCGTCGTTGACGACCTCGCCGTCCATTGATTCAATGTATATATCTTCCTTCACACCCTCGTAGGTTATTACCGTGAAGGTTCTGCCGTCGTAATCAACCGAAGGCAGGTCGTCCGAAACCGTCAGTCTCGGGTCGACCTCGGTCCCGGTCACCTCTTGGGTAGTTTCTCCGTTTGCGTCGGAAGTGACGTCGGGAGTGCTGTCGCCGCCGCAGCCGGCGAGTGTTCCGGTAAGCATAGCCGAGAGAATCAGCAGGCTTACGAGCTGTCGAGATTTTAGCTTGACCATTTTGACATTCTCCTTTTTTGTAAAAATCAGGCGATTGCATTTGTGCTAAACTGTTCGCGCTTTTTACAATTGCCTATGTAAAATAATAAATTCTAACAACAGTATAACATAAACCGCTGTATAAATCAAGTGCCAACGCGATTATTTTAATATTAATCGCTCGATTGCAATTTATCATCCCGTTATAGTATTAATTTTATGTTAATTCATTCCGCGCATAATTGCAATTTGCGGGATTATATTTTATACTGTATAAAAATTGAATTAAAATTTATGTAGTAACCAAAAAAATTTCAAACGCCCGCGGGCGGGGACGCCCCCGCGGGCGGAGTCAAGGGTTAGCATGAGCGTAACTAAAAGCAAGCGAAATCATTCGTGGTCGAATTGAACCGCATTGCGGTTCAATTCGAGACAGCGCAAGCATAAATCAATCGACAGAACGCAATCCCCCAATCCTAGCTCAATCCAGCCCTGAAACTCGGTTCGGCGGCGGGGCAGCCCCCGCGGGCGGAGTCAAGGGTTAGCATGGGGGCGACTATAAACAAGCGAAATCATTCGTGGTCGAAAAAAGCCGCTATCGGCGGCTTTTTTCGAGACAGCGCGGGTAGAATCAACCGACAGAACATAAATCCTCCAATCCTCGCCCAATCCAGCCCTGAAACTCGGTTCGGCGTTTAGCCGAACCGTTCGGGGCGCAGGGCGGCGCGGGAGCTAACACTACGCGCAGATATAATCAATCTCGCACAAGCGAAAAACGACATATGGCGCAGTAAGAATCGTCTCCTGAGCACAAATCAATCGACAGAACGCAAATCTCCCATCCTCGCACAAGTCAGCCCTGAAACTCGGGCTGGTTCAAGACAGCCCGTTCGGGGCGCAGGGCAACGCGGGAGCGAGCACTACGCGCAGGTAGAAAGAATAAGCACAAAGCCCAAAAGCAAAGAATATCGTATTCACTTCATCTCTGAGGCAGAGACAAAGCCAAGGGATAGGGGAGTCAAGAGGGGGAAGACCTCGCGGCGAGCGTGGTCTTCCCCCTTTTGCCCTACTAGCGATGGACATCGCAGTAATAATATATGATAGTATCGAATACTCACGTCGCAGTGAGCGAGCAGCGGGTACAGCGTATGCGACGCGCAGTAAAAGTCAGCAGCAGGTATGACCCGCGGCAAATCCCGAGTATTCGTTCAAAAAGTCCTCTGCGGTTTTCACCATCTGAATCCCGACCTTGAATCCGGTAGATTCGCGCTCGTGTGCGTTGTCGACGCAGCCCGCAGAATTGTCGCGGCCCGCAGAATGGTCGCAGTTCGCAGAATGGTCGCAGTCCGCAGAATGGTCGCAGCCCGCAGAATGGTCGCAGTCCGCAGAATTGCCGCAGTCCGCATCGTCCTGAATGAATCCGAACGTGATTCCCAGTCTGCCGAGATAGTCGTCGATGATCTGCACATCGAGATAGAGCCGCTCGGGCGAGAGCCACGCCGCCGACGCCGCGCATTTATATTTATGCCCCGGGCAGCCGACCCCTCCGACCTCGCGCGAGTAGCCCTCCTCGGGGAACAGACCGAATATGTTCTTTGTCATGCCGAACGGCAGCGACTTTTCGCCCTGCGCGTTCTTGTAGTCAAAGCTGCCCTCCGAGCCATTGAAGTTCAATGTGAACTCGGTTATACCCATATGGTTCGGCTCGAGGATGAAGCGTCTGCCGTTGATTTTACCTGCGAGCGGCGACGACGGCTCGCCGACCTCCGACGCGAGCGCCAGCGTATCCGACCACTCGCAGAGCCAATCCGATTCGACCGACTCGGGCATGGGGTCGCCCGCGGTGTCGACGATATATTTATAGAAGCTGTTGAATATCAGCGCCGGCGCAAAGTCGAGCCCCTGATTGTCGCCGTTGTAGATCAATATGAGGTCTTTTTCGGGCGCGCAGATCGCGAACTGACAGCCCATGCCGTTGAACGCGAAGCCCTCGCCCCAGCACTTCCAGATGAGATATCCGTAGCCCTGCGCGTTGTATTCATTGGTTGAGTAGGGGCTGTTGTCGATGAGTTTCGACGTCGCGTCCTTGACATATCCGGCGTCGAGCAGCTGCTCGCCCTGCCACGAGCCGCCGTTCATTGTGAAGCGCGCCACCGCGAGCAGGTCGCGCGCCGTAGCCAGCACGGCCGAGTCGCCCCACGAATGTCCGCCCGGGCAGACAAGGCAGCGGGCTTCCTTTGATACGCCAATCTTGTCGAACAGCTTCAGGCGCAGATATTCCATGAACGGCATCCCGCAGAGCCGCTCGACGAGCGCGCCGAGTACGAACGACCCCGAGCTGTCGTACTGGAAGATAGTTCCGCCCGGGCGGGACGGCGTCGCCTGATTCTGAAAATAGTCGGCGACCCGGTCAGCCCCGCGGCTCGCGAACCAGTTCGGCGCGGGCTTCGCGGTCGACATCATCAGCATATTGCGCACCGTCTGCGCGCGCATATACTTGTCGTTCTGCCCCTCGAGCTCGCGCGCGAAGTGCTTTTCCATAGTATCGTCGAGCGACAGAAGACCGTCCTGCACGGCAAAGCCGACCGCGAGCGAGACAAAGCTCTTGCTGACCGAATACATCCGGTGGAGCACGTCCGGACCGAACGGCGCGCGGTAGTTCTCGTAGAAGATCCTGTCGCCGCGCGCGAGGATGATATTGTGCGTCGAAAGTCTCGCTTGCTCGAGCCCCTCGACGAAGGCGCGGACCCTCGCGCTCTTAACTCCGGCGGCTTCGGGAGATACGTTTTTGAAATACGACACTTGAATCACTATCCTTTCGCAATTTATGTATGTACGGAATTGAATCCATGTGAACGCGGAACTGAATTCAGGTGAGTGTAGAATTGAAGCGGAAATTCACCGGTTGGGGAATTTGTTGGATTGACATGATTAAGGTCAGAAAATTAATTTTTGACTTATCTCTTTTTCTTGACCAGTCCTCTTACTATCAGTGTAACTCCGCACACGAGCGTGAGCCATGCGAAAAACACGGTCAGCCCCAGCATTAATAATGTCACCGTGCCGCGCAGGCACAAGGTCAGCACGCCGAATATCACCATGAGCGCGGCAGCTCCCAGCAGCGGCGAGAGCCGCGCGATTCGATTTTTGAGTCTCGCGCAAATCAGCTGTATCGGCACGAACAAAAGCGCTGTGACGACAGCGAGTGCCACTGTCGAGGCGACGTCTCCGAATATAAGTTCAAGCATTTGTTTCCTCCATAATAAAAATTTCTATAATCGACTGCGTCACGAACACGTCGTGTTTACAATCTGCATTTGCGTTGACGAGCGTTTACAATGCTCCGTTTGCGTTGACGCGTGTTAGCAATCTCCGTTTGCGTTGACAATTGTACAATCAATTACAATCGTTCATCCGTATCAATATCATTCATCTGTACCGCGGCGTCGATTATCGCGGCGATGCCGTCGGGGACTGTGCCCTTGACGAAATACTCGACAAGATTGAGGTCGTGGTCGGCGTTCTCGAAGTGGCGGTGCGTGAGACTCAGCCCGAGCTGCCGGAATCGGGCTTCCAGCTCGAAGGCTTCGCTCGGCGGCGTCATGCTGTCCCAGCCGCCGCTGAATATGTAAAGGTCGAGCGGTCGAGCTTTTGCCAGCTCGCAGAGCAGCTCGGAGTTCGAGCCGAGCGCGAAGTGCTCGCGAAACCAGCCGCTCGTCAGCCGCACGCCGTGATTTTTGCGCAGCCAGTCGTCGTCGCCGCGGTCTATAGCGGCGAGCATACCCGAAAGGTGCCGCTCGGTCTCGGGCTTGAAGTCGTCAGCGTCGAGTCTGCCGTCGCGGTTTATATCGAGCTCGGCGAAGCTCTTTGTGCCGAACAGCGCCGCGCGAACCTTAAATCTGTCCTCGTCGAAGTCCGACTCGCTGATGTAGCCCTTTCTGTCATAGTCGAAGAAGCGGCGATAGAATATAGAGCTCGAGTTGCCGCTAAGCTGCCAGCACAGAATATCGCGCAGATTGCGACCGAGGTATCCGGCGAGCAGCAGCCTGTCCGCCCGAGCGCCCCGCTTGACGGCGAGCGGCGCGATGACGCTGCCCTCGCTCCAGCCGAGCAGAGCTATCCGCGTATAGCCGCGACAACGCAGCCATTCGGTCAGCCGCACGATATCGTCGGTCGTATTGCCCGGCAGGTAGGTTTTATATTCATTGTCGTCAATGGTCACGAACATCGGCGGCTCGCCGCCCGGGTAGACGCCGCGCGTCGAATAGCGGCAGAACGCGACTCCGCGTCGGGTGAGCTCGTTGGCGAACAGGTCGAAGCAGCGAAAGCGCCTGCCGTCACATTCGCGCTCGTCGTCGCAGGTGTGCGGTCCGCTCGACTGCACAAACAGCACGACCGGACGTATACTGCCCTGCGCGTCCCGTGCCGAATCGGACGGGTTATCCGGCTCGCTCAGCTTGACGCACAGCCGGAAGCCGTCGGGCATTGTGACATTGGTGACGATATCGTTCATTCTATCCTCCGGCGGCACACACTAACGTGTGACGTTGCGTATCCACTTCTTACTCTTGATTCTGAACGTACAGAACGTGAGCTTCAGCACCTCGTCGCTCATCAGGCAGGCGTAGACCCACCAGACCGGCAGCTTCAGTACATGCGCCGCGACAAAGCCGAGCGGGATAGCGAATATCCACATCGGCAGAAAGTCGCAGAACATCGCGGTGAGCGTATCGCCGCCGCCGCGTATAACGCCGACGATAGCGGTGGTATTGAAGCTCTTGACCAGAATTACGACCGACATGACCGAGATTATATTCATAGCCGCGGCTTTAGTCTGGTCGGCGACGTTGAACAGCTCGACGACCGGATATTTGACGAGGAACACGACTCCCGACATGACAAGACCGAGTCCGACCGACAGCGCGAGCATGGTTTTCGCGTAGGGGTAGGCGTTCTCGCTGCGGCCCGCGCCGATCTCCTTGCCGATGATGATCAGCGTCGCGTTCGCGAAGCCGATAGCAGCGAGCAGACCGATGCGCTCGACGATATTGGCGACCGAATAGGCGGCGTACGGCACCTCGCCGAGGTTGCCGATAACGACCGAATGCACGGTGATGCCGAGTCCCCAGAAGGTCTCGTTGCAGATTACGGGCAGGCTGTATCGCACGAAGTCGCGCAGCAGTCCGGGACGTCGGCGGAACATACGCAGCGGATTCAGTCTTACGCGCTTATCGACGAATATGACGTAGGTGAGCACCATCAAAAGCTCAATTATACGCGAAATAAGCGTAGCTATAGCCGCGCCCTCGATGCCGAGCGCGGGGAATCCGAGCTTGCCGAATATGAGTATATAGTTCATGCCGATATTGAGGAGAATCGCGGCGCCGTTCGAGAACAGCGCGATTTTGACCTGCTCAGTCGAGCGCATGACGCCGCAGAGCAATGTAGTCAGCGACGCGACGAGGTAGGACGCGAGGACTATCCGCAGATAAGCGACGCCGAGCGATATGACCTCCTCGCTCTGCGAGAACAGCCCCATGACCTGCGGGGTAAACAGGTAACAGACGGTAGTGAATATACCGCCGACTACGAACACGGCTATGGTCGCGATTCCGGTGATTACGTTTATCGTATCGGTATCGCCCTTACCCCAATACTGTGCGATGAGGACGCTCATGCCCGAGACCATACCAAAAAGGAACAACGAATACACGAAATAAGGCTGATTCGCCTGATTCGCGGCTGAAATGACGGCTTCGGAGTTGCCCTCCATGCGTCCGAGCATGACGGTATCCATCATATTCAACAAGAGCTGCATGACATTCTGCAGGGTCATCGGTATCGCAAGCGACAGCACGACGCGATAGAATCCGCGGTCGCGGACAAACAATTTAGTATGGGTATTATTCTGTGACATAACTCTCCGCCATTGGTATCATCTGATAATGCGGCCGAACCATATCCGGCACTCCGATAATTATATCATCTGCCGAGCCCTATGTCAAGTGGTATGTGTATATATTAACATTATTGGCAGCGCGACAATGTCAATACGCGGGAGCGGTGGGTTTGTGTCTGCGCAATCCTGCGCGGGGCTATGGGTTTGTATTTGCGCAACCCTGCGCGGGCTATGGGTTTGTATTTGCGCAATCCTGCGCGGGGGCGGGCAACTATTGCTACTTCTACTGACAGCTAATATCTGTCAACTATTAATTAATTCTTATTTACTCTACTTCCTAATAACTAATACCTAATTGCTAATAACTATTATTACTGCGATATCCATCGCGAGAGGGCAAGAGGTGGAAGGGGGCGGCTCAAACGCCGCGCGCCCCCTTCCCCCTCTTGACTCCCCTATCCCTTGGCTTTGTCTCTGCCTCAGAGATGAAGTGAATACGAACTTGTTTATTTTTGGGCTTTGTGCTTATTCTTTCTATCTGCGCGTAGTGTTAGCTCCCGCGTTGCCCTGCGCCCTGAACGGGCTGTCTTGAACCAGCCCGAGTTTCAGGGCTGACTTGTGCGAGGATGGGAGCTTTGCTTCTGTCAATTGATTTGTGCTCAGGAGACGATTCTTACTGCGCCATATATCGTTTTTCGCTTGTGCGGGATTGTAGTTACTGCGCGTAGTGATAGCTCCCGCGCCGCCCTGCGCCCTGAACGGTTCGGCTAAACGCCGAACCGAGTTTCAGGGCTGGATTGGGCGAGGATTGGGAGATTTTCTTCTGTCGATTGATTCTGCTTGCGCTGTCTCGAATTGAACCGCAATGCGGTTCAATTCGACCGTAAATGATTTTGCTTGCTTAAAGTCACCCTCAAGCTAACCCTTGACACCGCCCGCGGGGGCGCCCCCGCCGCCGTATGGGGAGCGGGGCCCCACGGTTTTGCATCTCGTCGAGATGCAAAACCGATAGGCGGCGCATCTCTGTGGTTCTAACGATAAGCAGTTATATTATCACTGTGCAGTTATATACAATTATATCTTATCCAATTTATTAAAAGTTTTCGCGGTGGGGGTCTGGGGGAGGTGCCTTTTTCCGAGTTGCGTCAGCAACTCGTAGGCACACTCCCCCAGTAAAAGCAAGCAATATAGCAGTACCAATCTATGATAAAAGCAGATCGCTTAGTTTTATTATGTCGCCGGCTCCCATTATTATGGCTATGTCGCCGGCGGCGCAGTGTGCGCGTAGGTAGTCGGCGCAGGCGGGGAGGGTGGGGATGAAGATACCGCCGGCGGAGTCGGCGAGCTTGGCGGCGCTCACACCTACGTCGTTAGTCTCGCGCGCCGCGTAGATTTCGGTCACTATCAGCTCGACGCCGGCAAATGAGCGCGCGAACTCGTCGAACAACGCCGCGGTGCGCGAAAAGGTGTGCGGCTGGAATACCACAAAGACCCGCTTCGCTCCCAGCGAGAGCGCGCCGGACAACGTCGCTCGAATCTCGGTCGGGTGATGCGCGTAGTCGTCGTAGACCGGCACCGACGCGCCCGAATCCGCGACAAAGCTGCCTCGCAGCTCCATTCTCCGCTTCGCGCCGCGATAGGACGACAGCCCCGCGGCGATATGCTCGGGCGCGACCTTGCATATGTCCGCGACCGCAGCCGACGCGAGCGCGTTCATGATATTGTGCCGTCCGGTCACACTCAGCTTCACATGGACAAAGAACTCGCCGCGCCGGATAATATCAAACTCGGGACAGCCCAGTGTATAGCTGATATTCGCCGCCGTGAAGTCGCACTCGGGCGAATCCAGCCCAAAGCCGACTATTTTGCCGCGATATCCGTCGAGCGCGGCGCGGACATTGGCGTCGTCCAGATTCACGACCGCGTATCCGTCAGCCGCTATTTCGAGATAGCGCGAAAACGACGTGATTATCTGCTCGAGCGAGTGGAAGTAATCGGGATGATCCATGTCGATATTCAGCACGACCGCTATATTCGGCACAAATGACAGAAACGAATCCTGATATTCGCAGGCTTCGAGTATGAAGCTGTCGCCCGCGCCGACGCGGTACGCGCCGTCAAGCTCGGCAAGCTCCGCGCCGAGGACAATTGTCGGGTCGAGCTCGGCGGCGAGGAAGATGTGCGATATCATCGCGGTCGCGGTCGACTTGCCGTGCATACCCGAGACGCCGATCCGCTGTTTTGATTTGCACATAAGCCAGCCGAGAAAATCGGCGCGGTATACGCAGTATTTCTCGCCGCGCGCGTCGCCCTCGAGCGCGCACGCGAGCTCGGGGTTGTCGCGCGCGATCGCGGCAGTGTATACGACGACGTCATAGCCTTTGAGATGCTCGGGCGACAGCGTGTAGAAAATTTCGATACCGAGCGATTCGAGCCGTTCGGTGAGGTGCGACGGCGTGCGGTCGTATCCTCCGACGCGGCAGCCGCGGTCGTGCGCGATGTGCGCGAG
The DNA here is from genome assembly GCA_904386005.1 of Candidatus Flemingiibacterium merdigallinarum. Taxonomy (GTDB): domain Bacteria; phylum Bacillota; class Clostridia; order Oscillospirales; family CAG-272; genus Flemingiibacterium; species Flemingiibacterium merdigallinarum. The sequence goes on along the minus strand of CAJFKR010000040.1, from coordinate 1,363 downwards.
CGACGACATAGTGATGCCGCCGATGCCGATGAAATATATCGAGCGCGGCCGGCTGAATATGCCGTCCAGCTGCTCGGGTGTGTATGATGTATACAATGAGATTCCGCCTTTCGATTATATGTTTTAACTTTTAGTTTCTACTGTAATATTATACCACATTATACGCAAAAATAAAATAGCCGACGCATTATTTAAGCTGATTTTTTCGTGTTCCAACGCTGTCCGAGCTAACTCGCCATTCATAAAAAATCTCCCTGCCGTTAAAAAAAATCTTTCTTAAACGACCAACAAATTTCATAAAAATCCTGCATAATTTTCATAATTGTGGTGTATAATATTGTCAGGTTTCAAAAACAATACAGTCAATCCGGGAGGAACAATTAAAATGGTAATCACCGATATCAAAGTAAGAAAGCTTTTCGACGAAGGACCTATGAAGGCTATTGTTTCTGTAACCTTTGACGGTCAGCTTGCAGTTCACGACATCAAGGTTATTTATGCCAGAGACAAGTTTTTCATCGTTATGCCGAGCCGCAAAAATCCCGACAATACTTACCGCGACATCGTTCACCCGATCAACGCGCAGTTCAGGGGTGTGCTTGAAGAAGCGGTGATAGCCGCTTACAACAAAGAGCTTGAGCTTGCCAAGGAAGCAGCTGAAACCGAATCTTCCGAGGCTGAAACGATTACCGAATAAGGTTATATAAAGCTAATACCACAAGCCAAACCCAAATCAACCACCGTCAGCGAACCGGTTACAGCAGGCACGGCGGGCACGGCGGGTACGACCCGCGGCAATAGTCAAGGGTTAGTATGAGCGTAACCAAAAACAAGCATAATCATTCATGGTCAAAAATAGCTGCCGGACGGCAGCTATTTTTGATAGTGCGCAGGCAGAATCAACCTCGCAGAAAAAAAGAATATATCGACGCAGTAAGAATCTGCTCCTAAGCACAATCAATCGGCAGGACATAAACCTCCCATTCCCGCTCAAACCAGCCCTGAAACTCGGTTCGGCGTTTAGCCGAACCGTTCGGGGCGCAGGGCGACGCGGGAGCTATCACTACGCGCAGAAATAAACAAGTCCGCACAAGCGAAAAACGACATATGGAGCAGTATGAATCGTCTCCTGAGCACAAGTCAATCGTCAGAACGCAATCCTCCATTCCCGCACAATCCAGCCCTGAAACTCGGGCTGGTTCAAGACAGCCCGTTCAGGGCGCAGGGCAGCGCGGGAGCTATCACTACGCGCAGATAGAAAAATCAAGCACAAAGCCCAAAAGCAAAGAATATAGCATTCACTTCACCCCTGAGGCAGAGACAAAGCCAAGGGATAGGGGAGTCAAGAGGGGGAAGACCTCGC
>CAJFKR010000039.1 GCA_904386005.1 Candidatus Flemingiibacterium merdigallinarum | reverse complement strand
TTATTTGTACAAGATGTCAGAAACTACAGTGGCGCGCCGCTTTACTCGGGGCCCCTACCCCGAGCAGCGGCTTAGTTTGTGCGAATTATATTGTTTTTTTTGACTTTGACAATCGGCTATTAACTTCCGAAAATGTTACCGCAGTATGGCTTTCAGCCTTGACAGCGACTCGAGCGCTGATTCTGCCGCGGCAGTGATATTTTCGCGCGTGTATTCGGTTCGGCTGCGCGGCAGACCGAAGCGGTCGCAAAGCAGAATTCCCAAAACAGCCGCACTGTCTCCCTCGGGCATACCTGACGCTGACCAGAGCGCGGCTTTGGTATCGATGAAATATAACCGCGACCTTACCCGCTCATTTGTCAGCTTGAAGTATTTTGACAGACTCGAAATCAACGTCTCGTTATCATACACGGTCTTAGGGTCTGCGACAAATAATGGCTCGCAGCCGACCGGCAGCTCGATTCCCCGGAAATCGTGTACGCGCTCGCCTAATATAAGAAAATGCTCGGCGTCGCCATAAGCGTCAGCTCGACTTTCGGACGGTGAAAGCTCTGCTTTGAGGTGCTGATACAGCCTGACTTCATACGAGCCATTGCCGTCGGACAGCAGCCGCGCGAGCTCGTCCGCCCAGCCGAGTTCACGCTTACATAGGAGCAGCGTCTTTCCGGGTATCACCTGCCGAACCGACGCAATCTCGCGCGCGATCAAATCAAGACTCGACACGTCGGGCGCGTGCAGGACGCGGCAGTTCTTGAGTCCCTGCTTTTTTGCCGCCGCGATCAGGTCATACTGACCCTGCCCGCTCTTATTTAACAGGATTATAAACCACTGCGGAGCGTCGCAGTTGTATCGGAAGAAATCCGAATGGTAGCTCATCACGTCGATTGGCAGTCGGGTCACAAACACGATACCCTCTCCCCGCTTCAATGTACCGTCGGTGCGGCCGGTCGACGCGTCGAGACAGAGCGGCGAGCTCCCAGTCGGCAGCAGCGGCTCGAGCGCGGTACGGTAAAGGTCGTCGAGCTCAAGCCCTGAGTCAAATACAATATTCATGTCACATCCCTTTCAGCGCGGTCGAGCTTCCCGTCTTGCTTCAACGCACGGTCGATTTCCTCGGTCGTGACAGCCGACAGCTTGTCGAACCAGTCGTTTAACCGCTTACGGTTATCGCTCCAAACCTCGCGTATCGCGTCGGTCATCAATTCGGACAGCTCCGACTCGGAGGGCTCGGCGGTTTTGCCAAACAGCTTCGGCAGAATGTCAAAATAGCGGATGACCTCGAGCATTACACACGCGGTGTTTGCGCCGATTATGATTTTAACCAGTGCGAAGCGTGTGCCGCCCAGCAGGTGCAGTATAAGCGGTATGACGATTCCCTGCGCGGCGATGACAGCTAAAAACGCCGGCAGCTTCAGCCGCTTTGACTTGACGCGCTCACCCTCCCGCGGGGCTCGCCGATTTAGACTGACGGCAGTCGGATTTTGCAGACTCCGTCTATATTTTTCGCGGAGCTCGTTTTCATTTGGCAGACTGACAAACGACAGCTTATCAAGCCGCAGTGAGATCTTCGACCAGACCGTGCTGTCCACACCGTCCTCGCGCAGCACGGGTATCAGCGCGTCGCCGACATTGCTATATATATTGATTGCCAGCTTTCCAAGCTCTGCCTGCCGTTTGTATATCTCACCGCCGCCCGAATAGACCGCGTCAAGCTGCTTTATCAGCAAATTCCGGCATGATTCGAGCTTCTCAATTGCTCGGTACAAAAACGATTCCTCCTTTATGACATGGCTGATGTTATGTTAATTATATCATTTCGCGAGAAAAAACGCAAGTGTGATTTCACATTCTGTGAAAATCCAAGACCCATGGCTGTATATCACATTCACAGCTTCTACATGAATACACGATTCCAGAATTCGGGATTCGCGAGCATGAGTTCGCGCGAAACGACGTCGATTCCGACCGCGCGCCTGACCGCGTCGGCGAGTATCACGTCGTCCCGGCAAAACGGGTCGCAGCAGGCTTTTACCATGCGCAGGTAGCTGTCGCAGACCGCGCATACCCTAATAATATCGCCGTGCAGCAGATTATGACCATAGATTTTCCCGCAGCGCGCCGATATATCGACCAGCAGTAAAAACCAGCGGTATTTTTCGGGAATGCGTGTCTCCTTTTTCCATGAACTGACCTCGGCCGACGACACATGGCAGACCTCGGCGATATTCTTCTGATTATAGTGCGGTTCAAACTCAGGCTCGCGGTAACAGAGCGTGCAGATCGCGTGCGCGAACGGCGCCATCAGAGCGAGAGTCAGATTGCCCGCTTTGTCGACCGCGTCATATTCTATTCTGACAAGCGGGTCGTTATACGGGTGTGCCGCGTCAGGGTATGAGGTGTGGTAATATTCCAGAAATTGCAGGAAATCGCCGATCATGTCGTCACCTTTGCGTTTATCGATATATGCAGGCTGCCGTGAGCCGTACAATTGTTAATAATTTATTATATCTTATTATATCATATCGAACGTGATATTTCAATAGCAAACGTAAATTTTCAGGTTTATACTAAAATAGCGGCGTGACTAATAATCACGCCGCTTTGATAAGAGGTAGACTTTGCTGTCGCGAGGGTCATAATTATGTTAGAAAAACAATCCCAGTGCTTTGGTAATATTATCGCTGTATTCGAGCTTGCCGTCGCGTATCAGGAATTTAAGCGCACTGTCGCGATAAAGCGCGCAGTTCATCTTTATAACGTTCCGCATATCCTCGTTTTGTCTTTGTTCAGACGGCAGATCATCACAATACGCGGCTTCGGCAAATTCCTTGTATTCGCGCCGCAGCTCGGTTCCGCGTGCCGCGAGCTCCGCAAGCTCACATCTCGCCGAATCACTCAACGCGGCAGATATCTTTTTTCTGTCATAGACTATAACCAGAGATTCAAGCCTGTCAGCCTTTCTTTTGATATAGCCGTATTCGAGCAAATCGCTTTCAGCCTTGTCCCGGTCAATTCCGATGTCAAGCCGAGCTTGGAATGTGATTTCATATAGTCTTGCCACCTGTGTCGCCGTCAGAAAATGCGGTGTGCGCGCGGCTAAATTCTTGTAGTTATACCTGTACTGCCTGACTAAAATGTCGGGGCGTCCCAGCATCTCGCAGTCGGAGCTGTGCAGTCCGACTGAAAAGCTGTAATCCTTGTCAGTCACCTGATAACCGATTATCTCCCATGCGCCGCCGTCCGGACGGGCGCGGTATTTGTTCGGAACGCTATCCGGGATCATATAGTCGAAAATCCTTGCCGCGAGCGTCCATTTCGCTTCGGACGGCGTCTGATTTCCCGAGACAAGCTCGCTGCACTCACTAAATAACAGCTCGCACATCCGGTCGATGTGTTCGGCAATCACCTCGCCGACCTCGCACTCCTTGTCGTCAACCCTGCGCTGTGCTTCGGCACTGATTATCGGGAATGTGGTATAGTACCTTTTCCCGACCTTTTCAATGAAAGTCTGCGCCGCGAGATAATCGAGCTCGCTCTCCATATACGGCAGGGCGATTCCGAGCGACATCGACAGCTCCTCGGCAGTCGACGGGTTGTCGTATATCTCAAGGAAGATATTCTTGTAGAGCAGATGATTCAGTATCGTCCAGGGCTGACCGTATGCTCCAAAGGTCGAGCAGCTGTTCGTGAAATATACATCGTCGGGGCTGTAGCTTCTTTTTCCATATTCTCTTGTCATTTCCATACCTGCTTTCAATGCCTTTCTGCTGCTTTGCAGCTTGGTTTTGACTGTACCGAGCGGAAGTGAGCTGCGTCGGGAGATCTCGCTGACGCTCATATTATTGATGTAGTGTGCCACCAAAATCTCACGATAATCGCGTCTGATGTGGCAGAGACACCGGCGCATAGTCATTAGCTCATCCGCGAGCACGACCTTTTCGGCGACATCGAGCGAGTCGTCCTCCGGCTCCCATGATTCATACGCGTCAAGCGGTATCAAAAGCTCACCGACCGAACGATAGCTGCGCCGACGCACATTGTCGGCGACCTTCCAGACCCACGCGCGGAAATTTTCCGGCTCTGCTCCGCGGCTGAGCGAGCGTATTACCTCATAGCTGATGTCGCTCGCGAGCTCGCTCGCTTTCAGTTCGCTTTTGGTGTATCTGAGACTGTAGTAGTAGACCTTATCAAGATAATCCGAGCAGTATTCGTCAATTCTTCCCAAAGCATTCAACCTCCTTCCCTTGACTGCGTCAGTATTCGCGGCCGCTCAACCTTTCGCTGTCAACAATATAGTGTATCGAAATCGCGGTTTGGATTTTATTTTTTTGAAAAACACAAAAGTTTTTTATAAAACTATTGACTTTTGTCCGATATCGGATTATAATAAATACCGGTAAGCAACTATACCGTCAGTAATATTATAACATAAAATATTCGACCGCGAACATTTTGACTGAATTATTTCAATTTATCCGTGTCGATAACAAATAACCCTGTAAATATAAATAAGCGAGGTGTTTTTATGTCAGAACCAATCAGACTCGGACTTGTCGGAGTCGGGCGCGCCGGCTGGGGTATGCACTGCCCTGAGGTCGCCAACAAGACCGATATGTTCAAATTCGTCGCCGCCTGCGACATAATCCCCGAGCGTCGCGACAAGATGAAAGAGCGCTACGGCTGCAAAACCTACGACGATATACATAAGCTCGTGCTCGACCCGGATGTCGAGATTGTCGACATCGCTACCCGCTCGTGCGACCACTACGCCCACGCACGGCTCGCGCTCGAAGCCGGCAAGGATGTACTGCTCGAAAAGCCCTTCAGCGAAACCTACGCCGAAGCCTGCGAGCTGTATGAGCTCGCCGACAAGCTCGGACGCAAAATCTACGCCCGCCACAACCGCCGGTTCGAGGAGCACTTCAAAAAGATACGCGAGCTGCAGAAATCGAAGCTGCTCGGCGATATTTATGAAATCCATATCACCCGCAACGGCTACAGCCGGCGCGACGACTGGCAGACACTGTCGCGCTACGGCGGTGGTCAGCTGCTGAACTGGGGACCGCACATCATCGACCAGTCATTGCAGTTCCTCGACGAGGAAGCGGTCATTGTCTCGAGCGACCTAAAGCACACGGTCGCTGCCGGAGACTGCGAGGATCACCTGACAATAGTCCTGCGCGGCAAGGACGGGACTATGGTGTATATGCAGATAAGCGGCGGTATCGCGCTTCCCTGCCCCGAATACGAAGCGTTCGGCACTAAGGGCAGCCTGCGCGTCACCGGAAACACTATGCACCTGCGCTACCTCGACCCGAACAACCCGCTCGACCCGCCGGTCGCCGACCCCGGCACGCCCGGTCAGACCTTTGGTTCGAGCGGCACCTTCCAGAACGCGAAGCCGATCAACTGGATCGAGGAGGACATCGAGCGCGCGCCCGAGGATCTGTCGATTATCTGGAAATATATGTATGACGACTACCGAAACGGCATCCCCTATCCGATCACGGCGGAGGAGGCACTGCACGTAATCAAGGTCATCGACCAGGTAAAGCGCGGAACTCCATTCGAGCGCAAACCACGCTGACGTTTTCACAGATAAATTGCGCGCCGCGGTGTATGCGCTTCCTGACTCGCGTCGCGGTGTATTCGCTTCCTGACTCGCGCCGTAATGTATGTGTTTCATAACCGTACACCGCGATGTATGCGCTCCCACTTGTACGTTGTAGTGGAGCGCGGCAAATATTCAGTCTGCCCATAAACACGGGCAGGCTGTTTTTTGGATAATCTCGCAACTTGGAGCTGACTGTGAGTAGGTCATATGTGCAGCCGCGCAACCTGTGTGAAATAAAACCGCGTATCACACTCAAACTTTGATGCAACAAGAGGTATTTTTATGAATGAGGACAAATCAAAATGGATGAACTAAAAAGTCAGCTGCTGCGCTTCAACTCGATATACAATGACACAAACCGCACCTATCACCGGCTCGCGTTGAGTCTCGGACTGCCCGACTGCGCGTTCCTGATACTCTATCTATTGCGCATGAGCGACCGGCTGTATACGCAGTCGGAGATCTGCGAGCTGATGTGTCTGTCTCGGCAGACGGTGAACTCGGCACTGAAAACACTTGCTGCCGCGGGACATCTCGAATTTGTCCACTCTGACGGCAATAAGAAGAACAAGCTGCTCAAGCTGACCGAACGCGGAATATCATTCTGCGAGACAAGTGTCGATCGGGTAATTGGGCTGGAAATCAACGCGCTGTCCGAATTCACGCCTGACGAGCTTGAACTGCTGCTCAGGCTGAATCGCAAATTCGCGATCTGCCTGCGCGCCGAAGCCGAGAAATTAATAAGCCCAGACTCACGTTAAGCAAAAATCTACAGTGATATATGTTTTCGCTGCGACAGACATATCACCGCAATGGTCTTTTCTATCAACGACAATCAGCCGCGGCGATATTTGTCAGCAACGTTTCTTCACTGCAACGATATTTCACTGCTAAAGCATTTCACAGTTACTATTAATTACAGGAACAGATTTATATGAGAATTCGCCTTTCTGACCATTTTAACTACACAAAGCTATTGCGCTTCGTATTTCCGTCGATTATAATGATGGTATTCACATCAATATACAGTGTCGTCGACGGCTTCTTCGTCTCCAACTTCGCCGGCAAAACCTCGTTCGCTGCGATCAATCTGATAATGCCGCTGCTCATGGGAATGGGCACAGTCGGCTTCCTGATCGGCACCGGCGGCAGCGCGGTCGTGTCAATAGCGCTTGGTGAGGGCAAGCGCGACGACGCGAACCGATATTTTTCAATGCTGGTATACGTGTTGATAGCAGTCGGCATAATCCTAACCATAGTCGGCTTTGTATTCATCGAGCCGATCGCCTACGCGCTCGGTGCGCGCGACAAGATGCTTTCCGACTGTGTGATTTACGCACGGATACTGCTGACCTTCCAGACCGCGTTCATGCTGCAATGCGCGTTCCAGAGCTTCATGGTCGCCGCCGAAAAGCCGAAGCTCGGACTCTATGTCACCGTCGCGGCCGGCATGACCAACATCATACTCGACGCGCTGTTCGTCGGACTGTTCAAATGGGGGCTGGTCGGAGCCGCCGCGGCGACAGTGATAAGCCAGACTGTCGGCGGCTTAATGCCATTGTTATACTTCATTCGCAAGAACGACTCCCTGCTAAAGCTGATCCCCGCGAAGGTCGACTGGCGCGTCCTCGGCAAGGTCTGCGTCAACGGTTCGTCCGAGCTGATGACCAATCTATCAGCTACAGTTGTAAATATACTCTACAATTTCCAGCTTATGAAGCTCGCCGGCGAAAATGGTGTCGCGGCGTATGGCGTCATTATGTACGTTCTGTTCATTTTCGCCGCGGTGTTCTTCGGCTATTCGATAGGCTGCGCTCCGATTATCGGCTACAACCACGGCGCGTCCGAGGACAAAGAGCTTCACAATATCTTCAAAAAGAGCCTGATTCTGATAAGCATATTCGGGCTTCTGATGCTGACGGCGTCGCAGCTCCTATCAAGCCCGCTCTGCGAGCTGTTCGTCGGCTACGACCGCGAGCTGTTCGAGCTGACCAGCCGCGGGTTCCGGATATACGCGCTGTCATTTCTGATAAGCGGCTTCAACATCTTCGCGTCGGCCTTTTTCACCGCGCTCGGCGATGGCGTCGTATCAGCGGTGATCTCATTTATGCGCACGCTGGTATTCCAGCTCCTATCGATACTGCTGCTGCCCGTGCTGTTTGATATAGACGGCGTATGGTTCGCGATTGTCATGGCGGAGCTGCTGTCGCTTGGTGTTTCCGCGGCGTTCATCTTTATTAAGCGGAAAAAGTATCGGTATATGTGACATTAATTTGCATAAGCATCTTGCCATTAGCGTATTTTCATGGTATAATACAGTCATAAATTCAAATGCCCAGAAAGGCGGAATATATTATGAATGACACAACCAGAGAGCGCGCTTTCATTCTCGACCGCGCCGCTGGATATTTCCGGAACCGCGGCGTCGACGTCATGGCGTTCAGCGATTACTACCCGGTAGGACACCAGTCGGGCGTCAGCATAATCATGCACGGCAAGCGAATCGCGACCAATGGCGACATCCGCTTCGAGCAGACGCCCGGGCAGTGGCAGCCGACGTCAAAGCAGCTGTCGCGCGAGGTCGACTACAAAAACAGCAGCATAATCACAAAGCTGAAATACCCCGACCTCGAGCACAACCTCTGCAACTTCAACCCGATGATCTACCCGAACTGCGAGTTTGAATATAAGGTCACGACTACAGGCGACGGCGATACGATTAAGGTCAGAGTCGACCTCGACCGACCGATTCCCCGACTGTTTGCCGGCAAGCTCTGCTTCAACCTCTAGCTTTTCCCGGGCGAGCTGTTCGGAAAGCCATATATTATGGACGAAAAATCGGGCATATTCCCGCGTCAGCCTAACGGTCCGACACTGTCGCAGCCGGCTAACCTGCCGAACTCGGGCAATCTGCCCGGGCAGAGAGTCGAAGCCAATATAGAGCGGCTCGCCGACACCTCCCACGGCTACAATCCTATCGTCGCCGACGACATCATCGCTTCGCCTTATGCCGTCGGGCAGCGCTTCACGCTCTGTCCGGACGACCCGTATACCCGAATGACAATCGAGAGCCATGGCACGCCGCTCAAGCTGTACGACGGGCGCATGAATCACAACAACGGCTGGTTCGTCCTCTCCTGCGAGCTGCCGCAGGGAGTAATATCAGGGGCGGTCGACCTGACGATCACACCGAATGTTGTCGACGACTGGATGTACAAGCCGGTTGTGCAGACCTCGCAGGTCGGATACCACCCGTCGCAGCCGAAGGTCGCGATTATCGAGCTCGACCGCCGCACCGACTTTAGTGACGACAGCATTGACAAAGCTGACCACAATAAAGCCGCGGTATATCAGATCACCGCAGACGGCGCGGTGAAGGTATATGAAGCCGAGCCGGTAAAATGGGGCGATTTCTTACGCTATACATATCTGAAATTCGACTTTTCGGACATCCGAGACGAGGGACTGTACAAAATCGTTTACAGCGGCTCCGAGTCGAGCATATTCCGCGTCGCCGAGGACGTGTACGAGCGCGGAATCTGGCAGCCGGTGCTCGAATATTTCCTGCCGGTGCAGATGTGCCATATGCGTGTCAACGAAAAGTACCGCGTCTGGCATGGTCTCTGCCACAACGACGACGCGCGCATGGCTCCGCTCGATTTCACGCACATAGACGGCTACTCGCAGGGCAAATCGACGCTGACGAAGTATCAGCCGGGCGAGCACGTCCCCGGGCTGAACGTCGGCGGCTGGCACGACGCGGGCGACTTCGACCTGCGCATTGAGTCGCAGGCGGGCGAATGCTATATACTCGCGTCGGCGTTCGAAGCGTTCGGCGTTGACTACGACGCAACTACAATTGACGAGACCGCGAAGCTCTGCGAAATACATCAGCCGGACGGCAAGAACGACATCCTGCAGCAGATCGAACACGGACTTTTGTCGATAGTCGGCGGCTACCGCTCGCTCGGACGGCTCTACCGCGGCATTATCGCGAACAGCCTGCGTCAGTATGTACTGCTCGGCGACGCGGCGGCAATGACCGACGGCATTCCGAGCGACGACGACCGCTGGGTGTTCACCGAGGACAACCCGCCGCACGAGCTGACGACCGCCGCCGAGCTCGCGGCAAGCTCGCGCACGTTGCGCGGCTACAACGACGAGCTCGCGCGTGAAGCGCTCGACATCGCGGTCGAGCTCTACAATATCACTGACGACAGCAAGGCGAAGCCGGCGAAGCTCCACGCCGCGATCGAGCTGTTCCTAACGACCGGCGACGCCCGCTACCGCGACTATCTCGTCTCCGAAGCCGAGTATATCGCCGCGCATATCGACCGTTTCGGTTGGCTCGCCGCGAAGGTCGACGCCGCGCTCGGAAGCGATATATTCACGCAGGCGATACGCGGCGCGTTGCCGAAGCTGAAAGCAAGCTACGACGAGCTTTCAGCCGAGACTCCCTATGGCATACCCTACCGCCCGAATATCTGGGGCGCGGGCTGGGATATCCAGCGGCTCGGATTCCAGTATTACTACCTGCACAGCGCATATCCCGAGCTGTTCGGCGGCGAGCTGCTTTATAACGCGCTGAACTTCATTCTCGGCTGCCATCCCGGGTCGAACACCGCGTCGTTCGCGTCGGGAGTCGGCACGAAGTCGGCTACGGTTGCGTATGGTCTGAACCGCGCAGACTGGTCGTATATCCCGGGCGGGGTCATATCCGGCACGGCTCTGATACGCCCCGACTTCCCCGAGCTGCTCGAATTCCCGTTCTTATGGCAGCAGACCGAGTATGTCCTCGGCGGCGGCTCGTCGCACTATATGTTCCTCGTCCTCGCGGCGAGACAGCTGCTTGGTTAACAGATAAACAATTACCCGCGGGAATTGTTTATCATCAAATAACTCCTCATGAAAGGAATGATACAATGGAACAGCTCTACGACAATTTCAAGAACCCGAAGCGCGAATACGCGATCTACCCGATAATCCACGGCGCGGCGGCGCTCGACCGCCGTGACGGCAGGAACCCGCTCGCCGAGACGCTCTTGTCGCGCGGCTTCGCCGGAATAGTCGGCAATGTGCCCTACCGCGACAATTTCCCCGACGACGCGACCGAATGGGAGGACACGAAGCGCGGTTTCGAGTCGTTTATTAACCTCGGCATGAAAACTTGGATATACGACGAGAAGGGCTATCCGTCCGGAACCGCGGGCGGCGTCGTGCTCGAGCGCAGCCCCGAACACCCCGAATATCAGGCCAAGGGACTCTACTGCTACGAATACTGGCGCACGCTGACCGGACCGGGCAAATACCGCTCGGATGTCCCGGGCGACAAGCTCGAATACGCTCTGCTGCTGCCGCTCGACGGCGGAGAGGCTGTCGACATCACCGCCTGCAAGAACGAGCATGACACGCTCTACTTCGATATCCCTAAGGGCTCGTATCATCTTTTCATGATGTCGAGCCGCCGGCTGTTCGACGGCACGCACGCCGCCGAAAGCTACTCCGAACCGCGCAATTACATCAATCTCTGCGACGCCGGAGCTACGCGCAAGTTCCTCGAGGTTACACACGAAAAATACGCCGAGATTCTCGGAGACGAGTTCGGCCGCGGAGTGCGTGCCTTCTTCACCGACGAGCCGTCGCTGATTTCGTGGAACATCCGCACCGCGGTCTACCCGATACTCCCGTGGCACCGCGACTTCCCTGCGAAGTTTGAAGCAAAATACGGCTACAGCTTCGCGCTCGCCGCGTCGGCGGTCGTCACACGTAGAGGTCCCGAGGTCGTCAAGCGCCGCTGTGACTTCTGGGAGTTCGTCGCGACCGAGGTCTCGGAAAACTACTTTGGCGTGATTCAGGACTGGTGCCGCGCGCACGGTCTTGCGTCGAGCGGGCATATGCTTGCGGAAGAATCGCTGTCATCGCACGTCTACTGCTACGGCTCACTCTACAAGTGTGCAAAACGCATGGACTGGCCCGGAATCGACCAGCTCGACAGCGAGCCGAACCGGCTGATGAATACATATTCGATACCGATTGCGCGTATGCTCGCGTCGTTCTCGGACGTATACGGCGGCGGCGAGGTGTTCACCGAATTCTCCGACCACACGTCGCGCATGGAGAACCGGCAGATCGGCATGAACTGGATCAAGGCGTCGGTAAACTGGCACTACGCGATGGGCGTAAACAACATGACGAGCTACTACAGCTTCGACAATTTTACAGACGACGAAATCCGCGACCTGAACACATACACCGCGCGCATCGGTCAGCTGATCCGCCTCGGCAAGCGCATGAGCCGAGTCGCGGTGCTCTACCCCGAAGCCTCGATCTGGGCGGCATACACGCCGTCGACGCGTGAGCGCGCAGTCGACACATCGCCGGATACACAGCGAGTCGAGCGCACGTTCGCGAAGCTGTCGTGGGAGCTGTTACACCGGCAGATCGACTTCGATTATATCGACGAGCAGCTGATTTCGGACGGCGAAATCCGCGACGGTCGGCTCTGCTACAATGACCGCGAGTATGAGAGCATCGTATTCCCCGCGACAAATGTACTGTCTCTGCGCACGGTCGAAAAGATTCGCGATATGCTCGACGCGGGAATCGGTATCGTCTTTGTCGGAGACCTGCCCGAGCTCGCGCGCGAGACCGGAGCGAAAGCCGGCTTTTACGAACTGCTGTCGCCCTATTTCGGAAGACCGAATTTCGCGGTTATACCGATATCCGACGGCTGGACACTGCCGAGCGCGAAATCGCTTCAGGCGCTTGCGCGTCCGGTGCGGGTAATGCCAAACGATCTCGGCAGCGTCATGACCGGAGCCGAGGGCTCGGCGTCGATTTCGGACAGCGAGGTCATTTCGGACGGAATCCTCAGCCACACCCGCCTGCTTGACGACGGCTCAAAGCTCGTTTTCCTCTGCAACATGAACGGCGGGCGCTATTATGGTCATCTTTTCGTCTATGGCGCGAAAACCGCGGAGCTGCTGACTCCAGCAGACGGCGAACACAGTCAGGCTACAGTTGATGTAATCGCCGGTCAGACCGGATTCGCGATATCGCTGCGCCCGTACGAAGCCTGCTTCTATCTTGTTAAATAAGCGTTATTCGCACATCATATACAATATGCACAAACCTGTCGCCAAAATATTGGCGGCAGGTTTACTTTTTATCGTCAGAAAGGCTTGACAAGCTGTATAACGTATGCTATAATATAGTCAGTTGAACGTATACCGCATATGATTGAATGTGGCAAGGAGTGATTGCATACTATGAACGCATATCAAAAGGCTTTTATCCGTACAGTGACAAAGCAGCTGACCGTATTGTTCATTGTCATCGCCATTGTCACAGCAGGCTGGATGCTCGGAATACACGCGTATTTTTCTGAACGCATAAGCTCGGCGGCGTCGCTGACAATCGCGTATGTCATCTGCCTTATACCGGTATACAAGCAGCGAATGTGGCTGCTGTTTACAAACCGTCCGTTCCGCGGTACAGTGATAGACATCAAGCATACCGAGACCCGAGTAAACAATATGAACTCGCTCAACAGCTTTTTTATGCTCCGCACCGTCGCCATTAAGCCGATGTATATTATGACTTTGACAGTCCGAGGTGACAGTGGTAAAATAACTATCAAGCAAGTCGAACGCGAAAGTGTATTCATGGCTGACGAGTGGTACAAAGTCGGCGACCGCATAATATTTTACCGCGGCACGAAATTCCCGCTGATAGTCGGTCACACTCCGTTCTGCGCGTGGTGCGGCGGTCCGATTCACGAGGACGGCGTCACCTGTCACGATTGCGGAAAAATCAACGATTTTTCGGAAATATAAGCAGATTTGTATGGCAGCTGAATATTCTGCTGTGGAATTTTTTCAGCATACAATCAATACATAAAATGCCTGCGCGGATGTATCTCACCGCGCAGGCATAGTTTTACATATTCAATTCACCGCAGGTATCGCTCGCAGCAGGCGGGGGATATTTGCTCCGGCTTGAAGCGGTCGCTGCCGTAGGGGTAGATGTACCGCTCAAATTCGAGCTTCGTCTGCCCGTCGTTCTGCACGCAGCGCGACGCTTTCAGCGCGTCCGGCACGATTCCGCGCTCGCGCCATAAGCGAATCGTGTCGAGCAGACTGCCGTCTCTGCCCGACAGCGAGTTCGAGCCGCGGCCGCCGCTTCCGTGATCCTGTCCCGGGACGAGGAAATAACGCATGAATTCGCTGACCCTGTCATAACCGCCCATTTTCGCGAATACTCGGTCGCAGTAATTCATCGCGTCGGGGAACGGCACGCAGGGGTCGGCGCTGCCCGAATATACAATCAGCTTGCCGCCATGACCGGCAAAGCCGGACAGGTCGGGATTGTTCGCGTTGACGTCGCCGGCGAGCGCGTCATTCAACCGGTCGACGCCTTTATCAAAATCGAAATCATACGCGTCGCAGTCGGCTCCGAACGCCCAGACAAACGGGAAATAATACGGGCTCTCCTGCATCTGGCAGTCGTATATTCCACAGCCGTAAATCTCCGCGCCGAACGGCATTCCGTTGTAAATCCGCTCACCCGTGCGTGGATTTGTCGGACCCGCGTATACCGCGCGCAGTGCCGAAAGCTGCTCGGAGCTGAATTCGGGGTGTACCTGCTTCAGATAAGCCAAAAACGCTTCGATATTCTCGTCCGAATTATTCGGCAGCGAGATGAAATTGTCGTCCGGCTCGCCGCCGTTGATTTGATTGTACTGACCGCGGTCGTTCGGGCTGCCGCTTGCCTGATTGGATAGTTTGCCGCCGCTCGTTTCCCCGCCGATCTGATTGCATAATCTGCTCTCCGCGTCGTCCCGCCCGACGAAAAATTCCGTCACGGCGTCGGTAATTGCCGTAATCTCGTCACGCGTGAACATCCTGTGCCCGTCGCGCGTGCGCAGATGCACATGATTCCACAGAAAATAGGTGTGCAGCATCGTTCGGTTGTTGGCCGGAACGCCCGCGACAATGCCGTCGTAATCATCGGGAAAGCGCTGCGCTTCGGCGAGCGCCTGCTGTCCGCCGGTCGAGCCGCCGACAAAATACGAATACTCGGGTGCGTGTCCGTAGTGCAGCTCGATCGCCGCCTTTGCCTGCTCGGTCATGATATGCGTCGCGCGCCAGCCGAAATCCTTCCAGACATCGGGGTTCGCGATTCCGCCCTTGCGTCCGCGCGACGTGCCCATATCGGTGTTCGCGACCGCGTAGCCGCGGCGCAGCGGGTCGGTCATACCCCAGTATGCGATCGCTCCCGCCATGCCGCCGTTTCCGGTACCGACAAGACAGCCGTTCCAGTCGTCCGGCAGCCAGATTTCACAGAACACAAGCCCGTCATCTCCGGTGTGTGTCACAGTCAGCAGGCGGCAAAAGGGCGGAAGCTCCTTTATTATATTATCGTCAGAAATACGCAGTTCTCCCGAGCTTTCATATGACAATTGCGAAATTTTAGCACCGGGATACTTGAATTTCCGTAATTTGGCAATACGGGAATCGATAGCCATACAATCACATCCTCAAATCGGAATATACTGTGCCGCCGTGTCACGCCTTGAGCTTTTGACTGTCGATGCGTTTTGCAAGCAGCTTCTTGATTACGAGCATATAAACCGGTATAGATACGAGCGGTCCGAATATGTCGGATATCGTCTCGGCATAGAATATCATATCAGCTTCGAAGATCAGCGGAATCACAATTATCGTCGCAAAGTATACGAGCTTGCGCCAGAACGAAAGCGGCAGCGCGAGCTGCACCTGTCCCATCGCGGTGAAACCGTCGACTATAGTGTACTGCGCGCCGAGCGGAATCACGGCGAGCGTGCAGATTTTGATTGCCCGCCACGCGTCGGCTATAAGCTCGCTGTCTTGCGTGAACAGCGACGCGAACAGACCGCCCGCGATCTGCGCGGCAATAAGCAGCAGAGCCGTATATCCTATACAAAGACCGAAAATGTATTTCTGTGCCTTGAGAACGCGTTCGGTATTGCAGGCTCCGTAGTTATAGCTGATTATCCCCTGCGTACCGCCGCTTATACCTCCGAGCGGCATTGTCAATACAAGCATGAAGCTCTGTACAATCGTGTTGCAGTTTATCAGCGCGTCGCCGTTCGCGCCGCCGTATTTTTGCAGCAGTGCGTTCATGGTTATAATCATAACATTGTCAACGGCTATGATAAGAAACGGCGTCAGTCCGAGCTTCAATATCTGCCCCATGACAGAGAGGTCATAGCCGCCGAAGGTGATTCGCACATTCGATTTTTTCAGTAAAAATGTTACGACGAACGCCGCGCTCGCCGCCTGACTTATAATCGTCGCCAGAGCCGCGCCCGAAACGCCCATATCGAAGATGTATATGAAAACCGGGTCGAGAATGATATTCATGACCGCACCGATCACAATGGACAGCATACCGGTTTTCGCATATCCCTGCGCGATTATGAACTGATTCATACCGGTCGAAACCAGCGCAAACAATGTGCCGCTTATATATATTAAAAAGTATCTTTCAGCATACGGAAAGGTGGCGTCGCTCGCGCCGAACAGATAGAGCATCGGCTCGCGGACAAGCGCCGCGATAGCTCCGACTGCGACAGATATCGTGCAGAGCATGACAAAGCTGTTCGCCAAAATCTTCTGCGCACGTTCGTGTCTGCCCTCTCCGAGTGCGATACCCATGAGCGGCGTACCGCCGATACCGATCCATGAAGCGAACGCGCCAATCATCGTGACTATGGGTCCGCATACGCCCACGCCGGCGAGCGAGAGATTCCCCACCTCCGGTATATTTCCGACATACATCCGGTCGACAATGCTGTAAAGCACGCTGACAAATTGAGCAAGCATACTCGGCAGAGCTATCTTCAGTACAAGCGTCGATATCTTTTCTCTGCCGAGTGCGTTCTGCCCTTCCATCACATCAACTTCCTTTTCGACGGGGCGGAAGGACTGTTATTTGAGCATCGATATCGCGTCATGTATGCTCTTTTCATAAGCCTCGCGGCCGTATTTGTCGACCTCCGCCTTGTTCTTTTCGCCGTGAGTCAGGCATCCCGCTCCGCCGATGCAGCCGCCGATGCAAGCCATTCCTTCGATAAAGTTCGCGTCGAGCACGTTCTTTGATTTCTTCAGCAGCGCGGCGCGGCATTCCTCGATTCCGTCGCAGGATACAGCCTTAAGCTCAAAATCAATCCCCTGCTCTTTAAGACCCTCCGCGACCGCGTCGGCGAGTCCGCCGCAGCGCGCGAAGATTCGACCGAAGTAGGACGCGTTGTCGAGCACTCCCTCGCTGAGCTGTGTGATGTCCATATCGCGGCTGTCGAACAGCGCCTGCAGCTCCTCGAAAGTCATAGCCGCGTCGATATACGGGCTGACCGTCGGCTTTTTGACCTCCATTTTCTTCGCCGTACACGGACCGATGAATACAATCTTACAGGGAGCTTCATGCTCCTTGATATATTTCGCGATTGTCGCCATTGGTGACAGATTGTGCGAAATAAACGGCACGAGGTCGGGGAAATTCTTCTCGATATACGAAACGAACGCCGGGCAGCAGGAGCTTGTCAGGAAGCCCTTCTCGGCGAGTTCCTTCGATTCAGCCTGCGCGACCATATCCGCTCCGAGCGCGGCTTCGACGACTGTATGGAATCCGAGCTGCTTCAGTCCGGTTATGACCTGACCGAGCTTCGCGTAGGTGAACTGGCTCGAAATCGACGGTGCTACTATCGCGTAGAGCTTGTAGCTCTTGCCATTTTGGCTCTTCTTTAGCAGGTCGATCACGTCGAGGATATACGACTTGTCGGTTATAGCTCCGAACGGGCACTGATATACGCAGGCTCCGCAGGCGGTGCATTTCTCGTTGTTTATTTTCGCAGCTTTATTCTCGTTCATCGATATCGCCTTGACCTTGCAGGCGTTTTCGCAGGGGCGGGTGCGCTTGATTATCGCGGTATACGGGCAGACCTTCGCGCACTGTCCGCAGTCTACGCACTTCGTCTTGTCGATGTGCGCGACGTGCTGCGCGTCAAATGTGATAGCGCCCTTGCGGCAGACGTCCTCGCAGCGGTGCGCAAGACAGCCTCGGCAGGCGTTTGTAACTTCGTATCCGCCCATCGGACATTCGTCGCAGGCGATTTCGATGACCTCGATGACATTCGGGTTGTCGGCATTGCCGCCCATCGCGAGCTTGACGCGGTCGGCGAGAATCGCTCTCTCCTTGTAGACGCAGCAGCGCATGGTCGGAGTATTTCCCGGGACAATGCGGTATGGAATGTCGAGTATATTTTCGAGCAGCGTATCGTTCCAGGCTTCGCGCGCGACCTCGCGCAATACCTTGTACTTAAGATGCTGCACCTTTGTATCGAATTTTCTGATTGTTGCCATAACGGATCCTTTATTAGTTTTTAGTTGTTAGTTATTAGTTGTTAGTTAGTTACTGATGTTTGGAAAAGTTTTGGGAAACCTTATTATCTTAGAAGTATACGACCTTGACCTTCTTGCCCATTTGACGCAGACACTTCGACAGCTCCTCGACCAGGTTCATCTTGATTGAAAAATTGATCGGCAGGTCGGGGTTTTGGTGCGCGGGGTTGATTGCACGACCGACGAAGAAGTTGATGTCGGTCGCCTCTTCAAACAAAAGACGGCAGATGAGCGACGCTCCGTCGCGTTTGACGCTCCAGTGCTCGTAGCTCTTGTTCTCCGACAGGTAGTCGCGCGCGTAAGTCAGCACTTTGTTTATCGTGATGACACCCTCGGTGACAAGGTCTACGCCCTCGATCTCGGCGGTCGGCGGAACCTCGGGGTCGTCGAAATTGAGACTGGCACGAATCGGCTTGCCGAGATATTTCGCGGCAATCGTCGACGTCGTACCGCCGCAGACGATGTGCTTGCCCTCCTTTGAAAAGAACAGCGACATCATGCGGTTGCAGTCGTCGCGGCTCGCGGGCGGACCGAACAGTATATTCATCGGCTCGCGGCGGCGAATGCGTATCACGCAGGCGGTGGCGTCGTCGCCCGGCTCGTTGCCGTACAAACGATCGCATTCGTCGACAAGTATCGTCGACAAGGTTTTTGCCGTGTAGCCGACCTCGGCGAAAGTCTCCATAAACGTGATGATTTCCTCGCGCTTCCATCCGAAATCGTATACATTGCCCATTCCGGCGTGCGGGCAGCCGTCGCTCATTAGTACGAATATATCGTCCTCATTCAGACGTATCACCGACTTGTATATCTTTTTGCCGCCGATGTTCATTTCAGTGCGCGGGTAGTCGTAGTTGCTGCCACCGCGCAGCAGTATCACCTGCGGGTTGTCGTATTCGATGATTTCGGCGTCGGTGTTATTGATAAGGTGGACAATTGTAAATGTCGAATAGGCGACGCCGCGCACCGAGCAGATCGGCAGAGTCGCGGCGATAGTCTCGACACAGTCCTCAAGCGACAGCCCCTCGGACATCATCGTCGAGATTATCTTCGACGTCAGCGTAGACAGTATACTCGCCTTGACCCCGCTGCCAAGTCCGTCGGCGAGCACGACTACGGTCGAGTTCTCGCCCTGCTCGACTATGTCGACATGGTCGCCGCAGAGCTGTTCGCCGAAGTGATTCACACTTTTATAGCCGATATCGGCGCACAGATCATTCATCGGATATCGACTCCTTCAGCTTTGTCAGCGCGATTTTCGTCTCGGCTGCCGTCTCACCGAGCAGCGACGCTATCTCCTGCACGATTCGCATCTGCTTGTCGACGACCTTGTCGGCGATCTCAACCGTCTGGCGGCTGATGTTCTCCTTTTTCTCGCGCTCGTTCTCCTCGTCGGTGACGTCGCGGATTATGCAGACCAGCAGATTATACGCCGCGTCATAGACAACGGTTTGCTCTACATACTTCTTGTATTCGGCGAGGTAGACCCGCTCGTCGCGGACGCTGCGCTTTGTGTTCAGCACCTGAACGAATATTCCCGGGTCGAGTATGCGTATGACCTGATCTCCGAGGACGTCGGACGCCGAGCGGATGTTCATTATCTTGCGCGCCGCGTCGTTTATTTGCTGAACCTCTAAGTTTTCGTTAAGTACGATCAGACCGTTCGGCGTGTTGTTGACAATGCATTCGGAGAAGCTCTCGGCCTTGTCCTTTAAAAACGGCAGGCACATCGATATCTCCGCCTTTCCGGCGATTACTGCCGCGGCCTTTTCACGACAGGTGTTGTAGCCGCACGAGCCGCAGTTCAATTCGTCGGACGGCTTGAACTTGCCCATCTTGCGCAGCACCTCGTTTATTTCGGCTTCGGTGGGCTGGGTTGCGTGGCGGTCGATAGGCAGGTAATTCTTGCGCACGACGAACGGGTCGAGCGGCTCGAAATCGAAGTCGCGGTCGCCGGCATAAGACGCGACCGACATATAGTCCTTGACCGGCGAACGGTGGTATTTTTCCATGACTGGACCGCCGATGCAGCTTCCCGCGCAGGCCGACATCTCGATGAAGCAGTTGTGGATCTTGCCGCTCTCGATGTCCTTAAGCGCCTCGATGCAGTTTTCGACGCCGTCGATTGCCATGTATGTATAGCCCGGTGTACGGTTCACGAGTGTTTTCAGAATTCCGCCGGTCGTCGGGAAGAAGCGCGCGAGACTCTCCGGGGTCTTGTCGACACCTGGCTCGAGCTCGATGTTCTCCTCCTTAAGCCATTCGGTCAGCTCCTCGAATGTCAAAACCGCGTCGACCATGCCGCCGGTGAAGTCGGCTTCGTCCTTCTTCGATACGCACGGTCCGATGAACACGGTCTTTGCCTCGGGACATCGACGCTTGATATCGGCGCAGTGAGCGTGCATCGGCGTCACAACGTCGGCAAGATAGCCGAGTATATTCGGGAAATATTTTTGGATAAGCAGGTTTACCGAATGACAGCAGGACGAAATTACAATGTCGCGATGTTCGTCTGCGAGCAGCTTTTCGTATTCGGTCTTGACAATCGTAGCTCCGATCGCGGTCTCCTCGACATCATAGAAACCGAGCTGCTTTATAGCCTTGCGCATAGATTCGATGCCGATGCCGTCGTAATTGGCAATGAACGACGGAGCGAGGCTGATGTATACCGGCGCGCCCGATTGCAGCAATACCCTCGCCCTCTCTGTTTCGTTGACGATTTCTTTCGCATTCTGAGGGCACACGACAAAGCACTGACCGCACATTATACATTCATCGCCGATTATATGAGCCTGATTCGCCGAAAAGCGTATCGACTTTACCGGGCAATGCCTGATACATTTGTAGCAGTTCTTGCAGTTGGATTTTTTCAGAGTGAGATAATTCGCCATTTACATGATTCCTTTCACAATAATTCGCATGACCGCTGCAGAAACCACAGGCTTTACTTATTGTCGCCGACAGGTTGGTTTCTGACGATTGTTAATTGCTATGTACCGTTATACGCAGCTATAGCAATTCTGCTCCATACGGCGTATTTGGCGGCGTGACAGACGACTATATCGCATTATGAGCTGCGGCATGGTCATATGTCATAATAATACCTAGTCACCTGACACGCGGAAGGACACTGTTTTTGAAGAATCCGTCGACGTCCTCTGCGTTTACCGAAAAGAACTCGTCATCGACCGTGACGCAGACTCCCTGCTGACATTTGCCCATGCAGAAGGTTCCGGCGAGCTCGACCTTGTCGGTGAGCTTGTTGTCGGCAATCAGCCGCTGAAGTCCTTCTACTACCTGACGAGAGCCTTTAATATGGCAGGAGCTTCCAATACATACAGTGATTTTCATGATAGGTACCCTTTCATTACAAAAAAGTTATAAATTATCCGGAGATTCCGGTATGCTTACATTGATATATTATAGGAATAGACATTGCGTTGTGCGCGGCGGGGCATATAGTCGGCAAAGGTCATATACTTTCGCTGCCAAGCACCCACGGACGGAGAAATTCACGCTCGGTTCTGCGAGCGACAGCAGTGCGCGCCGCGGCGGCGAGCGGTATCCACGCGCGGATTCGACCAATATCGATTCCGCTGTCCTGCGTATACAGATCGAGGTAGAGGTCGGCGCTCTCACGGTCGCCCGAATAGCGCATCAAAAGATAGCTGATTGCCGCGTCTGCCGCCGGATTTCCGAGCGACGCGCGCGACCAATCGAGTATATACACATTTCCCGACTCGTCGAGGATGAGATTTTCGGGTATGAAGTCGCCGTGGCAGAGCTTTTGCAGCTTCGGCAGCGCGCTCAGCCTGACTCCAAGGTCATAACGCAGGGTCGCGTTGAAATCGGTGCGCATTATAGCCTGACCGATAATATCGTGCATTCGACCGGGGAGCGGACACCTCTTCGATTGAAGCTCAAGCTGCGTGTTCGTGAATATGCGCAGATATTCCTTGCGCCGCTGCGGGTTGTCGCGTATCAGGCTATCGAGCGTCTGACCCTTGATATAGTCCGAAATTATCGAAAGCCGCCCGTCGATCTCGGTGATTCGCTTGACGTCGGGCACATTCAGCCCCGCCTCGCGCGCCATTGTCTGATAAAGCGCTTCACTCAATATGTCTGATTTGGTGTGGGATGAATCGAAAACCTTGACGCAGAATTCGCCGTCGCGGTACACGGTTTTATCATTTCGGACGGCGATGATTCGATCGAGCTTCAAATTGGCATACCTCCGTTTCTGTCGGAGCATATGCGTTCTTTTGCATAACCCCGTCCTGCCGGAGCCAATATATACTTTGACAAGGTCTCGTCAGTCGAAGCTAATGTAAACGCCGTTCAGTACAAAATATCGACGGATATCGCGAAAATCAAGCTCATTCTTCCATATTTTGTATAGCGCATCTCTGGTACTTCAGACTAACGCGGTATTGTTAAAAGTATAACATATCGTCCGGATTTTTGGAATTGTTTATTTTGCATAGCGTTATATTGAAAAATACATAACGCCGAGAATTCAGTCGAAAAACTTTCGTTTAACACGACAAAGCTCGGATATGAACAGCTTGTCAAGCTCCGAGAGCCGGTAATCGCCGCTCCAAATCAACATATCCTTGAATACGCGGTTGTGCCCCGAGCACTTGACCATTTTAAGCCCGTATTCGCAAAGCAGCTCCTGCGAGACCGGAGCCGACCACAGAAAGCAGTCGGGGTTCTGACGGAGCAGTTCATACTGCCCTGCCCGTTCGAATACGCAGATGCGGCGCCGGCTCTCGTCGTATTCTTCCTTCTTATTTTCACCAAACAGCGCGGGCAGAGACGCTGTGTCGGCGGCGACAAGCTCGACAAGGTCGCGCAGTGATTCGACGTCGACAGTATCTTTATCGGCTATCGGCGACGAGCGGTTCACGAGCAGCAGCTTATTGAACTCGACAATCAGCTCGTAATTAAGCCCCTTTTCATCGAGCGTCGCCTTATAATATTTGTCATAATCAGACGCGTATCTGATAATCCCGAGCTTGTATTCCTCCGCCGCTATACTGCGCAGCGCGTCCGAGTCTCCGGCTTCGCGGTAGTAGAGCTTAGCCTCGGCGTCCGGTCGAATCATCCGAGAAAAGGTCGCGAAGGCTTCGCAGATATAAGCGGACGCCGGCACAATCGCGCTGAAGCGAACCTTATTCGAGGCGCCGGCGCGGAACATCGTTTCAAGCGAGTCCACCTGCTTGAGTATCGATTTCGCATAGCCGAGAAAGACCTCGCCGTCGGGCGTGATTTCCATACCCTTTGACGAGCGGTCGAAGATATTGACCCCGAGCGACGATTCAAGCTCCTTTATCGCGCGGCTCAAATTCGGCTGACCGATATACAATTTTTCCGCCGCCTTATTGATTGAGCCGCAGGCGGCGACTTCAACGGCATATTTAAGATATAGCAGATTCATGATAGTTGGTAGTTATTAGTTGTTAGTTTAGTTAGTGATTTTTGGTATTTAGATTTGGTTTTCGGTTTTCAGTTTTAATATTTATCTTTGTTTTGCCGGTGAGTTTTTTTGAGCGTTAAATCGAGTTGCTCGGACTTTATTATGACCATGACTTCGCGTCAGCGAAGTCTTCCTTTATATGTCGATGTTTTGTGGCGGTTTCGTTAGCGAAATCGAAGTCGGAGACTTCATCGAAGTCGAAGACTTCGAGGTCACAAAACTCGTGAGTTTGAAAAATTTATTTTCAAACTTATATACATTATACAATAATTCGGGAGATATTTCAATATGATTTTTTGAATTATCTCCCGAAATTCACAATATCATTTGCCAAAATCCATAATGGACTTATTTCTCGAGCAGCACCATGCGCGCCGAGTATTTCTTCGGCAGCTTGACTGTCAGCCTGCCGCCGGCAAGCTCGCATTCAGTCGACTCTGGGTACCACGCGGTCGCTTTGTTATATCCGTATTTTTTAAGGTCGACCGTAAAGCTGTCGCCCTCCCCGTCGACTCTCCAGACGGCGAGATATGCCCTCGACCTGTCCTCTGTCTCAAGTCCGGCGGCAGCGAAGCCGGTGTCGCCGAGCGTCATCATTCCGGTCGGCATTATCGGGTGCGACCTCATCACATCGTCGCGCATACGCTTGTACGCCGCGACGCCGTCGCGCACAAGTCCGAGGTTGTACTCATCCGCGTAGTCAAGCCGTCCCGATTGGTAGAGCACGCCGCACATACCGTTGACCATGTTGAATATCGTTTCCTCACCGTCGGCAAAGCGAGCTCTCCACTCGTCCGAGCCGGAGAAATCCTTGATTTCTTCATATGGCAGCGGGCAGGGGTACGACCAGATTCCGGCTTTTTCGGGCGCGAGCTGCGCCATTGAACCGATGATAACCGACGGGTAGAGGTAGTAGAACTCCTGGTCGCTCGTCGACTGCAGATGGAAATGAGACAAGCTGCCGTTGTCCGAACGGCAGGCGCCGCTGCCGCAGTTCTCGATTATCAGGTCGGGGTGGTCGGCTCTGACCTCGTCGATGAACGACGAGAACGCGAGGTAGTTGCGCACGAGTCCCTCTGCCGGTGAGCTGCCGTCGTTGTCGCAGCCGATGCCGGTCGTCTGATTGTAGTCGTTCTTGATATAGCGCACGCCCATCGAATAGAGCTCGTCTATCCGCTCGTGCAGGTGGCGTCTGACCTTTTCGTTCGAGAAATTGAAGAACGCGCGCGGAATGACGCTGCCGTAGCGTTTTAGGAGGCAGTCGTCGTCGAGGTTGTATGCCGCGGCGTTCGAGTTCACCGTGTCAAGCTCGAACCAAACGCCGGGCTTGAGTCCGCGGCTGTACATATAGTCGAATATGCCCTTAAGCCCCTTGTCGCCGAACTTCGCGTTGTCGGGTATCCAGTCGCCGCAGCCGGACGACCAGCCGCTATTCGCGCTTTGACCGATATTCTTATGCCAGCCGGCGTCGATACAGAAATACTCGCAGCCGACCGACGCCGCCGCGTCAATAAGCGGCAGCAGCTTCTTGTCGGACGGGTCGCCCCACAGGCAGTTCATGTAGTCGTTGAATACGACCGGAATATGACCGTCGGGATAATGCGCCAAATTGACCGCGCGGTAGTATCTGACAAGCTCGCCCGCGGCTTCCTCGAAGCCGCCCTCGACGCAGCCGAACACCGCGGGCTGCGCGGTGTAGCTTTCGCCCGGCTTTAAGAGATAGGTCCAGCCGCCGTTTTCCTCGTGCGCGGCCGTGCCCTCGAGCGTATACTGCGGGGCTTTCATGCTTCCCATGACCGAATGTGTGAGCTGCCAGTTGTGCGCGCCCTCGACTGACATATAGTATGTGTATTTTTCGCCGATCATCATCGTCAGCGGGAAGAATACTCCGGTAGACCAGCTGCCGACCGACGAGATCGTATAGGTCTCGCGCTCCCACGGATGTATTGTCGCCGGCACAAGCCCGCACTGCTTGTAGGAAAAGAATTGCCACTGTCCCTCCGCCTGCCAGCGGTTGCGTCCGACGGCGACGTCGCCGCGGCAGGTGTTGATGTATGCCGACGAAAAGCCGGACAGGAGCACATCCTGCTCGCCGATGTTCGTAATCGTGTTGACCTGACGATACGCGCCGGTGCCCTCATATCGGCAGAGCTTAACGTCGACGCGCAGTCCCTGCCCCGCGCAGAGATAGCTGTCGCCGTCGCGCTTCCAGCCGCCGATGTCGTATGATTTTACCCTCACCGTAAACGGTACATCACGCATTGTAATTTCCATGGGAATGCCTTCTTTCTGATTATATTATGATCATGACTTTGCGTCAGCAAAGTCTACTGTGCGCAGGGTCGCTGCAAGCAGCGGGTTCGTCAGTCAACCCGACGCACAAGCTCCGCCGTCACGATAAGCTCGCGGTCGCCGGTCGTCGGCTCGACATAATCGAGCTCGTACTCTATTTGTCCGAACCCGTTCCGCTCGAGCAGCGCGACCGCCTCTTGGGCGTCGAGCGCGCTGTAATAGAAGCGCGCGCCGAACATCTCGCCCTCGACCGAGCCGTCGCGCTTGCCGTGAGTGAACAGCAGCCGACCGCCGATTTTCAACAGCTTCGCGAGACGGGGATATATCGCCCGCTGATTTTCGTGCG
>CAJFKR010000038.1 GCA_904386005.1 Candidatus Flemingiibacterium merdigallinarum | reverse complement strand
CGGTCTGACCCGACGGTACGCTTTCGGCAGTGACGCGCCGTGCGAGATTTATTAAAATTTCAAAAACCTATTGACAAACTCAAGATGATGTGCTATAATATATCAGTAAAGCAGAGCTCTCCGCTCTCACCGCCTCAAATTGCTGACAGCGGTCAAGATTGATATAATAGCCATAATACGGCATTTCGTTATGACGGCTTTCAATTGTGCGGGGAGACTCTCCGCACAATTTTTATTATATGGCTGGAGGTGTCCGCTATTAGCACAAAAGAACTGCAGATCAATGAGGAAATCAGGGCTAAGGAAGTCAGAATCGTCGGTGAGGGCGGCGAGCAGGTCGGCGTAATGTCGACAAGCGCCGCGCTTTCGATGGCTTATGAAAAGGATCTTGACCTTGTGCTCATTGCTCCGAACGCTCAACCGCCGGTCTGCCGCATAATGGATTACGGCAAGTACCGTTTCGAGCGCGACAAGAAGGAGAAGGAAGCGAAAAAGAAGCAGACAGTCGTCGAGGTCAAGGAAATACAGCTCTCCTGCAATATCGACACGCACGACTTCGAAACCAAGGTAAAGCACGCCCACCGTTTCATCGGCGACGGCAATAAGGTTCGAGTGGTTGTAAAGTTCCGCGGTCGTGAGATGAGCCATCTCGATATAGGTCGCGACCTGCTCGCAAGATTCGAGGAAGCCGTTTCCGACGCCGGCACGGTCGAAAAGCGCCCGTCGCTGGAAGGTCGCTTCATGAGCATGATCATAAGTCCGATAAAGCAGCCCGCCAAGTAATTATTGCTTTGCCGTATTTTGGGCTGGCAGCGTACCCGAACTATACAAGCGCCATGGGCGCGATAAACGAAGGAGTAATCAAAATGGGAAAAATAAAGACACATAAGGCAACAGCGAAGAGATTCTCGCTGACCAAGAACGGAAAAGTCAAGTTAAATCACACCAATCGCCGCCACAAGCTCGGCCTCAAGACCGCAAAGAGAAAGAGACAGCTTCGTTGCAACGGCTACCTCAGCACGTCGATGGCTCCGGCTGTCAAGACTCTGCTCGGCGAATAAGCCAAATCGCGGTCACAGACTCACACTACACTGAATAATTCGGAGGAATATATAAAATGGCAAGAGTAAAAGGCGCGATGATGACGCGCAAGAGAAGAAATAAAATGCTTAAGCTCGCGAAGGGTTACTGGGGCGCTAAATCGAAGCACTTCAAGATGGCCAAAGAGCAGGTCATGAAGAGCGGCAACTACGCGTTCGCAGGCAGAAAGCAGAAGAAGAGAGACTTCCGTCAGCTCTGGATCGCGAGAATTTCCGCACAGGCAAAGGTCTGCGGCATGAACTACTCAACCCTGATGCACGGTCTCAAGCTCGCCGGAATCAATCTCAACCGCAAGATGCTCGCTGAACTCGCTGTTTCCGACAAGGACGCGTTCGCTGCAATTGTTGAGCAGGCTAAGGCGGCTCTCGCAAAATAAGCAATGATTAAAAACCGGCTCGCTCCGGTTTTTTTTCGTAAATCGGGCTTATATAAGCTCATACAATTTATATAAACAATCAATCCCTATAACAGATATATGTCCGTATAACATCAGTCGGTCGAGGAGGAGTCAATGCCGCAGATAACCGAAAAAATCACCAGCCGCAAAAACGCCTTGATAACCCAGATGTCAAAGCTCGGCGAACGAAAGCAACGCGACGAGGTCGGACTTTTCCGAATCGACGGCAAAAAGCTCTTCGCCGAAGCCAAAAATAACGGCGTCCGGATAGAATATGTCTTTGCGACGCGGGAAATAATTGACAGCATGGGCGCACAACTCGACGGCTGCGGACAGGTCTATGAGGTCACGCCCGACGTGCTGTTAAAGCTGACCGACGAAAAATCGCCCGAGGGTATAGTAGCTGTCGCAAAAAAGCTGCCGCCGCGACCCGAACCGCCGACCGAAGAGAGCTTCCGCGCGCTATTGCTCTCGTCGATACGCGACCCCGGCAATGTCGGCACAATCATACGTTCAGCCCGCGCCCTCGGGATTGACCGTGTATACCTCAGCTCCGACTGCGCCGACGTGTATTCGCCGAAAACCCTGCGCGCGACTATGGGTATGCTGTTTTCGCAGCCGTTTGAAATAGTCGGCGACGAATATGAATTGATAAGCCGTCTGCGCCTCTCCGGCTGCACGGTATACGCGACCGCGCTCGGACGCGACGCAATGCGGCTCGGTGAATTCAGACTGCCAAAGTCGACCTGCCTTGTCGTCGGAAACGAGGGGCACGGATTGTCCGACGAGCTGATTTCAGCCTGCGACGGCTGTGTGATAATCCCGATGGCCGAGGGCTGCGAGTCGCTGAACGCCGCCGCTGCCGCGACGATTCTGGCGTGGGAAATTAGGCGTTAGCTAATTAGTTGTTAGTTATTAGTTATTAGTTATTGGTAGAGGAAAGGAATGTGAATAATGAAAAGGCTGTATACAAATGCGCTCATATACAATACCGACGCGCGCGGCTTTTTGTCCGGCTCGATGCTCGTCGAGGACGATAAGATCGCGGAATTTCTGCCGCCCGATACGATAGGAGTCATCGGAGTCGACGAAAAAATCGACCTTGACGGCGCGCGCGTGATACCCGGCATGATTGATATGCACACGCACGGTCACGGCGGCTATGAATCGACCGCGGTCGACGGCGAGGGCATGATCAAGCTCGCGAAATCCTACGCCAGCGTCGGCACGACCTCATTCATGCCGACCCTGATGTCGCAGCCGCTCGAAATACTCGAGGGTGCCGTCGACGCTGCGAAGTACGCCGCCGCGCACGCTGAGCCTGACTGCGCGCATATACTCGGAGTCCACCTCGAGGGACGCTACATCAGCGTTGAGAAAAAAGGCGCGCACAATCCCGACTACATCGCGCCGCCGAACGCCGACGAGCTTGAAAGGCTGATTATGTGCGCAAAGCCGCTCGAGCGCTTCCACACAATCTGCGCGCCAGAGGTGCCGGGAGCCGAGGAAATGATTCGCCGCGCGGTCTCGCTCGGTGCCACCGTCAGCATCGGTCACTCAAACGCCGACTGTGAAACCTGCCAAAAAGCGGTCGAATGGGGCGCGAAGTCCTACACCCACCTCTACAACGCGATGAGCGCGCTCAAGCACCGTGACCCCGGCTGCGTCGGCGCGGCGTTCGCCGGAGACACATTCGCCGAACTGATCTGCGACGGCGTACACATTCATCATATCGCCGTCAAGGCGGCATACCGCGCGATTGGCAATAAGCGGCTCGTCATTGTCACCGACTCCGCGCCGTCCGCCGGACTGCCCGAGGGCGAATATGTAATGGGCGGAGCGCGTGTCGTAGTCCGCGACGGAGCGGTCTTCCTGCCCGACGGCACATTGACCGGCGGCAGCATCAGCCTTTTTGAGGCGATGATGAACCTCGCCCGCTTCTGCTCGATTCCGCTCGAGGACGCGATCCCCTGCGCTACAGCGAATCCCGCGAAGCTGGTCGGAGCATATGACGAGGTCGGCTCGCTCGAGGTCGGCAAGAGAGCCGATTTCATAGTCCTCGACAAGGACAATAATATAAAACAGATATTCGTCGGCGGTGTCGGACTGTAAAATACCGAGGTCACTGTCAATCCAGATAAAGGAGTAAACCTATGTGTAAATGCGATAAAGAGAAATTCTATATAACCACCGCGATCGCGTACGCGTCGCGCAAACCGCATATCGGCAACACCTACGAGGTCATCATGACCGACGCGGTCGCGCGCCGTAAGCGTCAGGAGGGCAAGGACGTGTTCTTCATGACCGGCACTGACGAGCACGGCATGAAGATCGAAGCGCTCGCGAACGAAGCCGGAATCTCGCCGAAAGCCTACGTCGACGGCGTGTCGGGCGAGATCAAGCAGATCTGGGATCTCGTCGGCGCGTCCTACGACAAATTCATCCGCACGACCGACGACTACCACGAAAAGACGGTTCAGCGCGTGTTCAAGAAGCTGTACGAGCAGGGCGACATCTACAAAGGTTCGTATGAAGGCTGGTACTGCGTCCCCTGCGAATCCTTCTTCACCGAGACGCAGGTAGTCGACGGCAAATGCCCCGACTGCGGTCGTCCGGTCGAAAAGGCGAACGAGGAAGCCTACTTCTTCAAAATGAGCAATTATCAGGATCGCCTGCTCAAATATATCGAGGAGCACCCCGACTTCATCGAGCCCGAGTCTCGCCGCCGCGAGATGGTCAACAACTTCATAAAGCCCGGACTTCAGGACCTCTGCGTGTCGCGCTCGTCGTTCAAATGGGGCATTCCGGTCGACTTCGACGACGGTCACGTAATCTACGTCTGGATCGACGCTTTGTTCAACTACGCCACCGGTATCGGACTCGAGCTTGACGACGACGGCAATATCGTCAAGAACGAGCAGTTCGAGCATTACTGGCCCTGCGACGTACACGTCATCGGCAAGGACATCATGCGCTTCCACTCGATTTACTGGACGATATTCTTAATGGCGCTCGGACTTCCGCTGCCGAAGAAGATATTCGGTCATCCGTGGTTCAACTTCGGCGCGGACAAGATGTCGAAGTCGAAAGGCAACGTCATCTACGCCGACGACCTTGTGAGACGCTTCGGCGTCGACGGCGTCCGCCACTACTGCCTTGCCGAAATGCCGTATAATTCGGACGGCAGCATCACCTACGAGAACATCATCACCCGCTACAACTCCGATCTCGCGAACAACCTCGGCAACCTCGTCAGCCGCACGCTCGCAATGACGCATAAATACTTCGATGGAATCATTCCAAGCCCCGATACCCCCGAGCCGGTTGACGACGAGCTGAAAGCCGCCTCGGCTGAAGCCTACAAGCTGGTCGGCGAGCTCATGGACTCGTTCCACATCGCCGACGCGAGCGACGAAGCGTTCGCAATGCTCCGCCGCGCTAATAAGTATATCGACGAGACGACGCCGTGGTTGCTGGCAAAGGACGAAGCCAAGAAGCCGCGGCTGGGCACGGTTATATACAATCTCCTTGAAGCTATCCGCATCGGAGCGATACTGTTGACTCCGTTCATCCCGACGACATCCGAGACAATCCTCGACCTTGTCGCTGCCGACACCCGCTCGCTCGAATCGGCAAAGACGTTCGGCGGTCTGACCGTCGGCAACAAGGTCGGCGACCCGAAGCCGCTGTTCGCGCGTATCGACGAGGAAAAGCTGCTCGCCGAAATCGAAGCTGAGAGAAGAAGCGCAGCAGCATTGGCAGCTGACGCTGCCAATGCTGCCACAGAATCCGCTGACGCGGATTCTGTAAATCCCAAGCCGGAAGGCTACGCGATTATCGGCTACGACGACTTCATGAAGGTTGAGCTCAGAACCGCGCAGGTCATCGCCTGCGAGCCGGTCAAGCGCGCGAAGAAGCTGCTCCGCCTCGAGCTTGACCTCGGCTATGAGA
Source organism: Candidatus Flemingiibacterium merdigallinarum (assembly GCA_904386005.1). Classification (GTDB taxonomy): domain Bacteria; phylum Bacillota; class Clostridia; order Oscillospirales; family CAG-272; genus Flemingiibacterium; species Flemingiibacterium merdigallinarum. The sequence continues at coordinate 23,443 of CAJFKR010000038.1, read as the reverse complement.
AGCGTCAGGTCGTTTCGGGCATCGCAAAGTTCTATAAGCCCGAGGAGCTCATCGGCAAGAAGCTGATCGTCGTCGCAAACCTGTCTCCGGCTACGCTCTGCGGCGTCGAGAGTCAGGGAATGATTCTGGCGTCCGGTGAGGAACAGGTCAGAGTCGTGTTCCTTGACCCCGAGACTCCTCTCGGCGAGCGTGTCCGCTGATGGCGTTCGAGTATACGCCGTCCGGACTTACACTGTTCGACGCGCACGCGCACTACAATGACCACGCGTTTGACGGCGAGCGGGAGGATATTCTCCCCGCTCTGCTGTCGGGCGACCTTGTCGGCATAGTCAACGCCGGTACGAATCCGGCGACAAATTCAGAGGTAATCGCTCTCGCCGAGCGCTACCCGCGCTGTTATGCCGTCGTCGGAATCCACCCCGAGGACATAGACCAAAACGCCGATATCGACGCGACGATGTCTACGCTCGAGCGTCAGCTTAATCACCCAAAGGTGCTCGCGATCGGCGAAATCGGGCTCGACTACCATTATGACGAGCCGCCGCGCGACGTACAGAAGCAGTGGTTTGTCTATCAGCTCGAGCTGGCACGTAAAACCGGTTCGCGCGTCGTCATACACGACCGCGACGCGCACGGAGATGTGTTCGACATATTGTCGCAGTTTCCGCAGGTCGTCGGAGTGATGCACAGCTATTCGGGCAGCGCCGAGATGGCGCGTCAGCTCGCGGCGCGCGGCTGGTACTTCTCGTTCTCGGGCGTTATCACGTTCAAGAACGCCGCCCGACTTGCCGAAGTCGTACCGACGATACCGCTCGACCGGATTCTGCTTGAGACCGACTGCCCCTACCTCGCGCCCGTTCCGTTCCGCGGCAAGCGCAATCATTCGGGGCTCATGGAATACACCGCGCGCCGCGCCGCCGAGCTGTACGGCATTCCGGCAGACGAGCTTTGCCGCCGCGTAGTCGAAAACACGCGCCGCTTCTATCGGCTCGACAGTACAGGCGCAAAGGCTTAAAGCAAACCACCTCACAATTCCGCTCCGGCGCGTTAACCGAAACGAAATTTTATGTTTAATTTCACATAAGATATGTTTGAATTATTATTCGCGATAGTTTTTATCGTTATTATCTTGACATTCGCGTTCGTGCTCATCTCAAATATCCTCACATGGACAAAGAACAGCACATCGCCGCGGCTGACCGTTCCGGCTGTGGTCCGCACAAAGCGCACGCAGGTCGGGCGTACGCACGGCGCGACAATATGACGCGCGGCTACACGCGCTACTATGTCACATTCGAATTCGAATCGGGCGACCGGCTGGAGCTTATGGTCGACGGCAGCGAATACGGTATGCTCGCCGAGGGCGACTGTGGTATGCTGTCCTTCCAGGGCACACGATACCTCGGGTTCGTGCGCGACCGGACACAGTCGTTGACAAATAGCAACTGATAATATATTATAGATTCAACTTATAATTCAGCACCCAAATACAGCCCCCGCGCGGATTTCTGCCGGAGGCTGTTTTAATTATATAATTTAGGTGAATTTTTACATATAACCTGTTGAAAATAAATCTATGATATGGTATCATAATAATAAAAAATCCGTATACAGTCAAAACACTTGACCGTGGAAAGGAATGGTAATAACTATGATGGTGCTTGTTGTAAACGCCGGAAGCTCGTCGCTCAAATATCAGCTGTTCGACATCGAACGCGAATGCGTAGTCGCAAAGGGCATCTGCGAACGCATAGGCATGGACGAAAGCTGTATCAAGCATAAGATGCCGGGGCGCGACGACTATAATGCCACAGTCCCGATGAAAGACCACACCGACGCCGTCCGCGTTCTCATCTCGACCCTGACCTCGCCTGATGTGGGCTGCATCACTGACATGAGCGAGATTGAGGCGGTCGGTCACCGTGTCGTCCACGGCGGCTCGTACTTCTCCGAATCGGTGTTCGTCACAAACGAGGTGCTCGAAAAGCTCGAGCTCTGCCGCGACCTCGCGCCGCTGCACACCGGAGCGCACCTCATGGGTATACACGGCTGTATCGCGGCAATGCCGGGCGTGCCGCAGGTGCTTGTGTTCGACACCGCGTTCCACCAGACCATGCCAGACTACGCGTGGATGTACCCGATTCCGTACGAGCTGTACGAAAAATACTCGATACGCCGCTACGGCGCGCACGGCACGTCGCACCGCTTTGTCGCGGGCGAGATGTGCAAGATCCTCGGAAAAACCGAGGGAACCAAAATAATCACCTGCCACCTCGGCAACGGCTCGTCGATATCCGCGGTCAAGGACGGCAAGGTTATCGACACCTCGATGGGCTTCACTCCGCTCGACGGACTCGAAATGGGCACGCGCTGCGGCTCGATCGACCCGGCTATAGTCACGTTTATCATGGAGCATGAGGGCTACACGCCGTCCGAGATGAGCGACTTCATGAACAAGGAATGCGGACTGCTCGGCGTGTCCGGACTGTCGAGCGACTGCCGCGACCTCGGCGAAGCGATCCTCGCCGGTCACAAGCGCGCAAAGCTCGCCGAGGACATACTCACCTATCAGATAAAGAAATATATCGGCTCGTATGCCGCCGCGATGGGCGGACTCGACGCGGTTGTGTTCACCGCCGGAATCGGCGAGAACCGCGACGAAATACGCGCCGCCGCCTGCGAGGGACTCGAATTCCTCGGAATCAAAATCGATCCGGTTGTAAACGAGCAGACGCACCAGCAGTCAAATAACGTCCGCATTTCGACCGACGACTCGAAAATACCGGTCTATGTAATACCGACAAACGAAGAATACGTTATCGCGAACGACACCGACCGAATCGTGCATTCAATGAAAAAGTAATCGACCATAGCACAAATACCGACCATTGTTTATAATCCCGTCCTGTCATGGAACACCACTCCGAAAGGAATACCGACACAATGAAGAACTGCTTTTACCCCGCCGACATCCTGCTCCCGCGCTTCGCTTCGGACGCCGAAAAAATGCGGAAATGGGCGTGCATAGCCTGCGACCAGTACACGTCCGAGCCGGAGTATTGGATTCGAGCCGACAAGCTTGTCGGCGACGCGCCGTCCGCGCTCCGATTGATTCTGCCCGAGCTCTACCTTGGCGAAGCCGCCGAGCGCACGCCCGAAATCAACCGCCGCATGGACGAATACCTCGACGGTGTCCTCGTCGAGCATAAATCGTCGATGATATACCTTGAGCGCAGACTGAACTCGGGCAAGGTTCGCCGCGGACTTGTCGGCGCGCTCGACCTCGAGTGCTACGACTACACGCGCGGCGCGACCTCGCTGATACGCGCGACCGAGGGAACGGTGCTCGAGCGCATACCTCCGCGCGTCGCGATACGTTCGGGCGCGTCGGTCGAACTGCCGCACATAATGATACTGATAGACGACCCCGACCGAAGTGTCATCGAGCCTATAGCCAAATCCGAGCTGACGCCGGCATATGACTTCGAGCTTATGCTCTCGGGCGGTCACGTCAAAGCCGGATTCGTGTCCGCAGACGAGCAGGCGCGCATATCCGAGTCGCTCGACCGACTGATGGTCGGCGAAAACCCGCTGCTCTTCGCGGTCGGAGATGGCAACCACTCGCTCGCATCGGCGAAAGCCTTCTGGGAGCAGCTAAAACCGAGCCTTTCGGACGACGAGAAGAAGTCGCATCCGGCGCGCTACGCGCTCTGCGAAATTGTCAACATACACGACGACGCGCTCGAATTCGAGCCTATATACCGCGTTGTGTTCGGCGCCAATCCGGACGAGCTGATAGCCGAGATGAACAGCTACGCCGCGTCGCTGCCCGAATCGGGTATCGCCGCGCAGGAGATCGAATATGTGACCAAAGATAAGAGCGGCAAGCTCGTATTCACGAACCCGACGTCGCTCTTGCCGGTCGGCACGCTGCAGACCTTCCTCGACGGCTACCTCAAGGCTCACCCCGAAGCGAGCGTCGACTATATCCACGGCGTGGATTCGACCAAAAAACTGGCGTCGGACGACAAGGCGATCGGCTTCATCTTCCGCGGCATGGAAAAAAGCGACCTGTTCCCGACGGTCGTCCGCGATGGCGCGCTGCCGCGCAAGACCTTCTCGATGGGAGAGGCGAACGACAAACGCTTCTATATCGAGGCAAGACGCATCAAGCCGGCAAAATGATATACTGACAGAATAATCGCGTCAGAATAATCGTAACAAAATAATCGTATCAGAATAATCGCGTCAAAACAATCATTTCAGTACAATCGCGTCAGAATAATCACCGAATACGAAAGGAACACCCCGCCATGAAATCGGGATTTATTGACTATCAGTTCAAAAAGACCTCGCCCGAGGAGGTCGGCGTCGACAGCGCGGCGATAAACGAGTTCATAAAGCGCATGACCGAAGAGCGGCTCGGATTGCAGGGCTATATGATTTACAAAAACGGTCGACTCGCCGCCGCCGATATCGCGTCGCCCTACCGCCTCACCGACAAACGGCACGTCTATTCTATCAGCAAAAGCTACACCTCTACCGCGGTCGGAATCGCGGTAGACGAGGGGCTGCTCACGACGGACGACCGCGTGCTCGACTTCTTTCCGGAATACAAGGGCAAAACCTGCGAGAACCTCGAAAAAATGAAAGTATGCCACCTGCTTTCAATGAACACCGGACACGACGTCGACACGCTCGGTCGAGTCGCGACGACCGAGCCGGGTTGGGCGGAGCGTTTCCTGTCGCTCGACGTCGAGCATGAACCCGGGACGCACTTCGCCTATAACTCGACCGCGACTTATATGCTGTCGGCGATAATAACGCGTCTGACCGGAATGCGCATGGTCGACTATCTGAAGCCGCGTTTCTTCAACCCGCTCGGAATCACCGACGTCTGGTGGGAGGAGTCGCCCGACCATATCTCGGACGGCGGCTGGGGCATACACGTCTCGCCCGAGGATATGCTGAAGCTCGGCGTCCTCTACCTTAATCGCGGTATGTTCAACGGCAGACGAATCCTTTCGGAAAACTGGGTCGGCGACGCGCTCGCCTACCATTCGGACAACAGCAGAAACGGCGACCCTGACTGGAAAGCCGGCTACGGATATCAGTTCTGGCTCTGCCGCCACAACAGCTTCCGCGGAGACGGCGCGTTCGGACAGTACATAGTCATGTCGCCCGAAAAATCGGCGGTCGCGGTCATAATCACCGAGTGCGGACCATTGCAGCGCGTGCTCGACATATACTGGGAGACGATATTCGCGTCGATGTCCGACCGCCCGCTTGCCGCCGCGGCAAGCGACGTTACTAAAATCCCGCCGTTCAGCGCTCCTCCGACCGGCAGCGCGCCTCGGCTCGAGCCGGTATCCTATCGTCTTTCTGAAAACGATTTCGGGCTCGACAAAATCACGTTGTCGACATCGGGCGACGAGCTGATGCTCGGCTGTTACAGTCAGAGCGAGCGCGCGGTCGAGCTGGTCTGCGGACACGACCGCTGGGAGTACAACAAATTTAACCACTGCCCGATACTGCCGTCGACCTTCATCAGCCGGCTTTCGTCCGGAGTCGCCGCCGAAGTCGCCGCGGCTTGGGCAGCTCGCGCGGGCAAGCTGTACGTTACCCTGCAATTTGTCACGACCCCGCACGCGCTCGAGCTGGTAATAGACCCGACCGGCGGCAGCCTTAGCTTGACTCGCTCGCTTCAACGCGGACAAACGCCGGTGCAAGTCGATTTACTTTAGAACTATTCGACAAAATTTGTAGTATCATATTGTGCATGGTGCATAAACTCTCTTTAGTCAGTTAATAATAAACCATGACTCAAATTTACCTGAAAACTATTGACAAATCGCAAGTTTTGAGGTATCATATATGTGTAATCAAAAGTAAATAAAAACTTATTATTAAGGAGTGCATAAAAATGAAATCTGTAGATATCAAGCTCTCATCCATCGCGGACGTACGCAACTTCGTAGACACTGTTTCCAAGTATGACATCGACATCGACCTGTCCTCCGGTCGCTACATCGTCGACGCAAAGTCGATCATGGGCATCTTCTCGCTCGACCTGCTTAAGCCGATCAAGCTCACCGCTCACAGCGATAATACTGACGAGCTGTTCTCCGAAATCAAGCAGTACATGATCTGACTAAGTTTTGACGATGTGTATTCCGATTAAAATCGGGCGCATTTCTTCTAAATTAACGTCACATGAAATAGAACCGGACGGCGGAGCAAATCCGCCGTCCTTTTTCTTTTCGTTCGTATATTTTCAGCGTCGGACTCAATACTGTTCGAGCAGCTTTTCATTGTATGAAATCACCGAAGCCTCGCGTGCCGCGTAGTAGGACGCGAAGTCGGACGACTTAGAGACTTAGAGTCGCACCAATAAAGAATTAATGACATTTTGGACAAGGATATAATCCAAATTGTTCTGCTGCTTCAATGTTAAGTATCCAATAAGACCCGGATATTAATTCTTCACAGCTATATGTGTGGTATCTCTTGCTATCATCATCAAGAATGATTGCAGCTCGTTCTCTGTAAAAATAAATTTCATTTACAAGTTTTAGATTTATCGCATTGATTTTATCCACTTCTTTTTCTAAGTTGTTTATTTGATTTTTTAAATTTAAAATTTCTGTTTTTTTAGTCGTGATACTCTTTCCGACGTTTATAATCCTTTCAGCTTGATTAGAAATTGTTTTGTTTGCTTCAATTCCTTTCAGATACTGTATCACATTTAGTCCAATAGATATTAGATAAATCACAGATATAAATATAGTTAATATTAGCTTTTTTTTATTTGAATTCCGTTTGGGTGCAACATTGTCCCCTTGCATACGTGCAATAATAAAAGAATTATTATTTTCGCAAACATCTCGCAGCTTACTAACATATTGAACATCGTTGAAAACATCTCGTCTTTTCAATATCTTTGTACCTGATAAAGTAAACACCCATGTCCACAAAAGATAAGGAAATCCGGAGGATGCTTCTTTACTTATTACGATGAATAGCATCATCAACAGAAAATTGAAGCAGTAACATAACACATAATACTTTCTTTTGCTGATAATACTCCTTCGTATCAATGCAAATAATAGCGGAAAAGCACCATATGCTACCATAGTTAATAATAACGAAATCAAAAAATATGGAATATATACTGCAGGACCTTGTTCAAATAATTCTAAAGACATCTAACCGTTCCCCACCTTCTTAAGATAAATTATATTCACTTCGCGAGCTTTTTGCCGCAGTTCGGGCACTTGCCATTGCAGAGCTTGTACCCGATGCCCGATACCAACAGTAGGATTACGAATATCCCTCCGACGACCGCGCCAGCCATAATGTCATAGTCGCCGCGAAGCAGCATCAGCCCGACTGCTGCCCAGTCAATTATAAACGCCGATAATGGCATACCCAGATCCAGAACAACACTCGTTTCATGCTTCAAACCTTGTTTCATATATCTAACTTATTGAATCGTGGCATCGCCGCCGACTTCATTCACCCCCGCGCCTCGCTCGTCAAGCTCGCGCAGAAACTGCTCGAGCAGTGACGCCGTCTCGGCGCAGACAATCGCGCAGGGACGCGACGCGTAGTATTCGGCGGTGCGCTCGGATGGGTTCGTCGGGTCGGTGCCCTCTCCCTCGGCAAGCCCGAGTATCTCTCGGCAGAGCAGCGTTCCGCGCGCCGCGCGGAATCTATCGGCGAACTCCTGCACGAGCGAGTATACATACGCCTTGTTGTCGCGGTCGGGCTCGGAGCTGCTGTACAGCTGCCCGAGCACGAACATCGCGCCCGAAAACGTGCCGCAGACCTCGCGCAGTCTGCCGAAGCCCGCGCCGAACGGCTGCGCTATGCGCATAACCGTATCGCGGTCGAGCCCGATGATGTCCGCGTACGCGACCGCCACCGACTGCGCGCAGTTGCAGCCGGACAGGAACAGCTCGCGCGCCGCCTCGCCTCTCGGTGTAATCTCTGCCATTATATACCATCTCTTTCGTTCAAGTCATTATTATAGAATCAGTCCTGCCGACAATATCCGCGTCAGCGCTTCGGCGCGGGATTCCGCTTTTTGATTTTGCGCACATCGCGCAGCATACGAAAGCTGTCGCGGAATACATTGACCTTGCTCTCGCGATGGTTGATGACCTTGACCGCCATTTCGACAATCTTCGCGCCTAAATTCTTCGCCTTGATCAGCACCTCGAAGTCAAAAGCGAAGCCGTCGACCTCGCAGGTCGAAAATATCTTCCGCGCCATATCTCGCCGGAATCCTTTCAAGCCGCACTGCGAATCGGACAGCTTGAAGCCCGCCGCGATAGCGAGACATTTGATATAGACCTTGGACGCCAGCTTTCTAAGAAATGTGTAGCCCGCGTAGCCGTCCTTGTCCTTGTTGCGCGAGCCGATGACGACGTCGCAGTCGGGAGTATTGTCGAATATCCCGACCATGCGCTCGACTACGTCCAGCCCATACGCGAGGTCGCAGTCGGTGAATATGACGATATCCCCCTCGGCGGCGAGCACTCCGGTGCGTATCGCGCAGCCCTTGCCGCGGTTCGACTCGTAGCCGACCGTGCGGATACGCGGGTCGCCGAACGCGTCGACGACCGCGCGGCAGCCGTCACGGCTGCCGTCGTCTGAAAATATCACCTCGTAATCGTCGAAATGTCCGCGCATATATTCCGACACCTGTGTGAGCGTGTTATTCATTATCGACGATTCGTTGTACATCGGTATAACCAGTGAAAGTTTCATATTATTGACCATACCTTTCGCAGTAAGTCTTATTTTTCGACCGCGCGACTGTTGATTCCGCGACCGCGTTAATTTTTATCGGCTCCAAGCGGAGCTCATTCGGCGGATTTTTTATATACCAGCAGCTCGAAGTCGGCGGTTATACAAAGCGAGCCGATATTTTTGAGCTTCGCGGCGTCAGCGCTCGATGTGCGGAACACGTAGGGCGTCATGCGGAACAGGTTCGCGAGGTTTTCGCCCTCGCAGCTAAACTTATATACAATATTGTCGCGTCTCTCGAGCCTGAAGCCCTCGGGCAGGTCGCGGCGGACATCGTTTTCATATGCCTCTTCATAAATTGCCGCTTTCAGCTCGTATAGATGCCGTCTGCCCGCGGCGGCTACGATCAGCAGCCCGTCCGGCTTCAGCACCCGCCTGAACTCCTGCTCGGCAATCGGCGCGAACATACTGACGACCGCGTCGCAGGACGAGTCGGCGACCGGCAGGTCGAATATGCCCGCCACTCCGAAGAACGCGTCACCCCCGAGCCGTTTCAGCCTTTTCGCGGCATGGTCGCACGCCGACTTCGACAAATCAAAGCCGTATAAGCTGACGTCCGTCCGGTGCGATACAATGTATTCATCGTAGTAGCCCTCTCCACAGCCGGCGTCAATTATCACATTGCAGCCGTCGAGCGCGGTCGTCACCGCTTCGGCGAGCGGCTCGTACGCCCCGCTGTCAAGAAACGCGGTCCGTGCGCGCACCATATCCCGGTCGTCGCCCGAGCTGCCGGAGGCGGAGGTCAGAGTAGCATAGCCGCTTTTCGCGATGTCGTAGCAGTGCGGACGCCCGCGCTCACAGTACAGACTGTTACCCTCGCGATGAAGCGGAGTTTTGCATATCGGACAAATCAACATTGTCAGTCTCACCGCCAATCAGTTCTCGACCTTGATCAATTTCGCGTGAAGCGCGTAGCGACCTACAGTAGTCATATTCGTGCAGGTCGACAGCGTGATGATGTGGTCGTCGCCGTCAAAGGTCATGCCCTTGTTAAACTCGGACTGCTCCTGCATCTCCTCGCAGAACGCGACGAAATCGGCGTCGTTCTTGAAGCTCATCCGGAAGTACTGATAGGTCGAGATAGTCTCGAATATCGCGAACGGCTCGTATGTGTATATGCCGTCGAACGTGTATATTTCAATCAGCTTTGTATTGAATGTGTCCTCGTCAAAGAAGAGCGTGACATTGTTGAACATACTTCCGTCGCGCATATTGTGACCGTAGAACACCGTGTTGCGGTTCTTCGACATATCCGCCTTCGCGCGGTAGTCGGCGAAAATCGAGCCGACGACGAGCGCGTCGCCGTTGTACGCGTGGTCGAGATAGTAGTCGTTGTCGTCTCCCTGAACTATCGGGAAGCTGATGTTCGTGCCCTCAATATGGATATAGCCGAATATGTCGGGATTTATCTCCTTGAGGTAATTCAGATTCGCCTTCATCTGCTCGAACTTTATGTTGTAGCTGACGTCGGTGTCTTCCTCGGGCAGCTCGGACATATCGAGCGTGAGACCTGTGTAGTAGTCGGGGGTCGAGCTGTTCTGCCGCGACGGCTGTGCCAGCGACACCATGTGCGAGCCGCCTCCGAGGTCGGTCTCGAATATGTTCGCCGCGATGTCTCCGTAGAGCTCGTCTCCACGCTGGTAGTCGACGAGACTGCGAACGAGCGTCGCCGCGCTGCCTACGAATACGCAGACGCAGACGACGACAATAGCCCGCCGCACGACTTCATAGATGATATCGCCCGCGGTGTGCTTCTTTTTCGGCGGCTTCGGCGCGAGGTCGTCGGGCGTCAGAGTCTTGAGCGAGTGTAGGAACAGGTCGTTTTCGTAATCTCTATGCTTGCCGCTGAATTCGTATATGTCGCGCTCATTTGCGGACTCGCTCGCATCAGGTTTGTTGGCATTCGGCAAAATCGCCGAAATCCGGTGTGCAATTTTATGCCAGATTCGATTGAAACTCAATTTTACCTCCGATAAATTTGACGTTGGGCGGCATGACATATCTGCCGCGACTGTTTGCCGCCGTCTTTAGGTGAATTCGCCGGCAATATATCGATAAAAAAAGCAGTCGGTTATGTGTAATAGTCATATATTATATTATAATGAAAATATCCGCATATTTCAAGACCTGCGGACAATCTTTTCGACTTTTGTTACATTTTTATAACAATGTACGCAGTATTACTATCCAATCGGCGGTAATGACGCCGCATCCGCCTGTGAGTCGCGGCGAAGCCTGAAACCAATCCTAAGCCGTATACCGGCGCGCTCAACCAGAGCGTCGGCAACCCGTCACAGGTGAATTGCCGACGCCCCTCCTCACTCAAAGCCATAATGTTTCACTATTGTATTTTGTTTTATATATTTGTGTATATATTGTTGACTTACTCTGTGTGTTGTGGTATAATAATAATTGTAAGGTGCGTTTTTTTACAAATATTTCACTTGTAAAGCGCAAACTTTACATACAGTAATGTGAAAAAGGAAGGATTACCAGATGAAACACAGATACCTGTCCGGTCTGCTGCTGATTTTATTGCTCGCGCAGATCTCCTGCGGCAGCGCAGCCGATACGCCTGCCGTCACCACTGGCACAGATACGACTCAAGCCGCGTCCGAAACCACGGTGACCAACGCGCCGGAGCTGCCCGAGCGCGACTACGGCGGCGAGTCGTTCGATATACTCACCGCCGGAAACTGGGACAATACCTGGACCGAAATCTATGACTTCATGGCTGAGGAGGAGACCGGCGAGCCGGTCAATGACGCGGTGTATCGCCGAAACCGCGCCGTCGAGGAGCAGTTCAACGTCGTTATCAATGAAATCAACCATATGGGCAGCGCGGTCGGCGGCACCGGTAAGGGCGCGGAATTCATCAAAAAGAGCGTGCTCGCCGGAGACAACGCCTACGACGCGTCGCTGATGGGCGCGTACGACGTGTCGACGCTCGCGTATAACGGCTACATACTCGACCTTGCGAGCGACGTGCCCTACCTCGACCTCACAAATGAGTGGTGGGATCAAAAGGCGAACGCCGACCTTTCGATGAACGGCAAGATGTACTACACAACAGGCGATATCAGCACGCTCGACAACGACTGCACTTTCTGCATTCTGTTCAACAAGGGCATGGTCGACACCTACAAGCTCGACAATCCGTATGAATTAGTGCGGAGCGGCGAGTGGACGCTCGACAAATATATCGAGATGTGCTCGTCGGTATCGGGCGACCTCGACGGCAACGGTGTATATAACGAGAACGACCTATACGGAATGTGCATCTGGCAGGACTCGATGATGGGCGTTATAAACGCCGCCGGCGAGAAATTCTGTTCAATCAATAAGGACGGCGAGCTTGAGCTGACATTGTACAACGAAAAGACGCTCGACGTCTTCAATAAATACATGGCGTACGTCTCCGACCGCACACAGGTCTATTCGATCTACCACAGTCCGGATAAAATCGAAGCCATGTTCGCGAACGACCAGGTCATGTTCTACACCCGTTATCTCTGCATAATCAAGAAGTACCGTGAGATGGAAACCGACTTTGGAATCCTGCCCTACCCGAAATACGACGAGTCGCAGGACAGCTACTATTCGACGATAGCCCCCTATGGCTGCTCGTTCATCTGTGTGCCCAAGGTCGTGTCCGACGTCGAAATGAGCGGCATTATCCTCGAGGCGCTCGCATATGAGTCGGTGTCGACCGTCACGCCCGCTTACTACGACATCACGCTCGAGGGCAAGATGATACGCGACGACGAGTCGGCCGAGATGCTCGACATCATCCTCGGCAACCGCGTATTCGACCTCGGTCTGTTCTATCAGGTCGGCGGCTACAACGAGCAGATAATGAATCTGTTCCGCAACAACAAAACCGACTTCACGTCTATGTATGAGACCTATAAGAACAGCGCGCTCGCGAAGCTCGACGAGATAAACGCGGCGTTCGCAGAGGTCGAATGACCGTAAAAATCCGCGCACACGGCTGATATTTCAGCGTAAGCTATTGACATCGCGGCGTCGTTTATGTATAATGGTTGCAGCTAAGACTCCTTAAAACTGCAATCATGCGGAGGAACGAAGCTATGGATTTCCAGAAACAATTAGCGCATACGCGCAAATACGCCGAAGCCTTCTGGCAGCATGAGGTCATTGACCGCCCGTATATCGCCGTGACCGCGCCGATACGCCCCACCGCCTACCGCTGGTCGCCGACCTTCAGCGCGCAGACCTGTCTTAATGAAAGCTACGACGACATATTGAAGCCGTTCTGCGAGCTTGTGGAAAACACCTACTACGCCGGAGAGGCGATGCCCAACCTCGAACTCACTCTCGGTCCCGATCAATACGCCGGATTCCTCGGCGGAAAGATCGAAACCTCGTCGGAGAACTACACGACATGGGTGCTCCCCTGCCTTGACTCAATCGAAGGCTTCCACGCGGTCATCGACGAGTCGCCCGACGGCTATTTCATGAAGCTGAAAAATATAAGTTTTTTAATTTAGTACTGCTATATTGTTTGCTTTCACTGGGGGAGTGTGCCTACGAGTTGCTAACGCAACTCGGAAAAAGGTACCTCCCCCAGACCCCCTCCGCGAAAACTTTTGATAATTTGGGTCAAGGCGTGGATTATTATAACTGCGCAGATATTTAATCGCTGCTTATCGTCAGATACCACAGAGATGCGCCGCCTTTGGCAGGTTCGTCCGCAGGACGAAACTGCTGGGGCCACTGCTTCCCAACCGGCGGCTTGATTTGTATGGGGCTGTTTGAATCTTAAATTGCTTGTTCATTTAATCACTTAATTATCTGGTATAATTTACGTCGAACTCACGTTAATATAATTTCAGACATAAAACCTGTAATCACTTACACACAGCATATATATCCGCATGACACATTAAAAACTCCGTCAACCTATGATTGACGGAGTTTTTATTAAATATCAGCAATTACTTTCTCTTTTTCAGAGCTACGAGCGCGATCGAAGCAGCTGCGAGCGATACAGCGGCTACTGCGATACCGAGATCGGAAGTCTGAGCTGCCTGCTCTCCGCCCTCGTCAACTGCCGGCTCTTCGGGAACCTCAATCTCAACAGTGTCGCCGCTGAGGGTTATGTAACCGAAGCTCTCGGGCACGTTGCCGGCGGGGTCGGAATGAACCATGCCGCGAGTGCCAGCCTCTACCATGTTGTTTATCATAAGGTGGAAACCGACATTCATGTCAGCCGAAATCGACTCGTTGTACGCCTTAATCTCAAACTCGACTGCGTAGCCGTCGTCCATCTCGTTAACTGCCCAGTTCTCGAAGCCGTAAGCCTTGGTGTCGTCGCCGGTGTAGGTTGTGGTATCGTAGTAGGTAGCTACGCCCTTGATGTCGATGCGGTACTGGTCGCGCGTGCGTGCGACAGTGTTCGAATAATCAAGGAAGAGCTCGACCGAGTCGGTTTCCCACGCGTTCGGCGTGCCGTCATATACGATGACGTCGCTATCCTTGACTTCAACGTACGCATAAATTGTGTCCGAGCCGTTCCAGAGCAGCCATGCGTCGCCGGTAGTCGTGTCGTCGGGAGTGGAGGAATCGGGGTCGGCGATTGCGATCTTAAGACCCTGATCGTAGATTTCGTCCTTCTCACCGTCGATAGAAATCGACTCGGAAGTTGCGGGAACCTCGCCGTACGCGGTGCCGGATTCCGCCGCAAGCGCGGATACGCCGAATGAAGTCATGACCATAGACGCGCAGAGTAAAGCTGAAAGTAATTTTCTCATAATATAGTCCTCCAATAATTTTAGTTCAATTGATTTCTAAACAATACATCGGATGAATTGCCACAATAATTATATCACAAGTACTTATTTTTGTCAAGACAAATTATTAAATTAAATTAAATTAACGAAACGCGTTATATAATGGTTTTTCAGCAAATCAGACCTAATCACCAAAAGTATACCAGTATACTATTTATATTATTATGACAATTCGCGTCAAATTTCAATTTTATACATATCAAACATTACAAGCGTCTCGGTCGTAAAACGCACCCGTCCGCCGCTATACTCAAACTCGACCTCGCGCTCGGGCTTATCTCTACCGGCGAGCCTTATTATACGCTTCGGCTTCGAGTCAGCCTTGACCGAAATTTCGAATCCGCCGAGCGGCAAAAGCTCGTCGCTGCACAAAAGGTCGACCGCGCTTATGAGAATGTCCGCTCCGCGCGCAAACGACACCAGCTCCACCTGACGCGGCGCGCTTGATTTTATCGTCGTCTCGGGCAGATACTTCGTTAACAGCGACATGAATACCCGCTTTATTCCGATTCTGCCGTCGTTTTCAATCGGCGCCGCCGACCAGATTACGCGCCCCTTGCCGACCTGCTTCGTTATGATTGCCGGAATGTCGGTGAGTCTGCCGGGCGGATTCGAGTGTATCGACGCAAAGCGGCGCTCGTTCGCCTTTGTATACGGCGGACGCATGACCCCGAGCGCCTCGCAGCCGTCAGCTTTGATTTTGGGCAGACTGTATTCGGTCGGCAGCGGATATTCGGGCGTGAACTCGCAAAACAGCTCCGCGCCTTGCTCGGTCGGGGCTATGTATACCGCCGTCTCGTCGGTATAGCCGATGAACTCCGCACCGAGCAGCTGATGGAGCAACGCCATGTCCTCGACGCCCGAGATATACAGAAGTCCGCCGTCGTTCACATATTTAACAAGGTCAGCTCGATTCTTGTCGGAGATTCCCGCGATAGCCGGCGCGATCACCGCCTTGTAGCCGCCGAGCCTGCCGGTCGACGAATTCGACACAACCCCGACCGGAACATGATTTTCAATCAAAGTCCGCGTCGAATTTATCGCGCAGGTCTTGTTGTTAAAATTCATACCGCGGCTATTGTAGCGTCCGGTCGTCGCGTAGTATACACCGACGTCGGTGATAAGCTCGCCCGAAAAATACCGCTCGTATGGCAGCTGTCGCTCGAATACCCGCCCGATGCGGTCGTATACGCGGCTGTCGAGCGTGCCCTTTGGGTCGATCGCGTCGATTATGAACGACGCGCCGTGGTGCGCGGCGGTCAGCATGACCTCGGTCGCGAGATGTTCCTCGGTCTTTGTGACCGTGTGCGCGCCAAGCGTCCGGTCGCAGCGGCAGGTCATGTATTCAAACGGCTGATTCTTCGTAACGCCGTAGTAATATTTCGCGGTGAACGAATGATTGTATAGGTCGCCGTACAGGTCGCCGCCCGCGTAGTCGCACTGCTCGTTGACAAGCTCGGTCGATGCGCAGACCGAATCGCCCGCGACCGCCATAGCGTAGTTGTGCTCGACTGACACACCCGGCATATAGCGCCGCGTCGTCTCGGTCACAAACCTCGCGAACTCGCCGATGCTCGCCTCGCGACAGCGAATCAGGCGAATCCAGTCGGGGTCGCTCCAGTCGGCGCGCGGTATCGTGTCAAGCCCGAGCTCATGCTTGTACCGCTCCATGCAATGCGGGCACTCGCAGACGACCGGCCAGAAGGTCATGTCGTAGAACATACCGTCGAGCGTGAAATAATCGGCCATCTCGCGTATCTGCGTCTCGACGAACTCGCGGTACTCGGGATTGTTCGGGCAGCAGAGACCGTATCTTCCGCCGCGCTGACGCGGCGACAGCTTGTCGGCACCGGTATACACCCGCCACTCGGGATGATTGTCCTCCTCACGCGTGTTGTAGATTAGACTGTAATAACCGACCACCTTCATTCCGTCGGCGCGGCAGAGGTCGACAAGCCGGCGTATCAGGTTCTCTCGCCCTTTGAGCGCGACGTGCATATGTCCGACCTTTGTAGGGAAGTAGCAGTTTCCGACGTGCGACTGCAAGTAGATCATCGGCGCCTGTATGTGCGCGCGCTTCAGATTCGCGAAGTACTCCTCGGGCGAGAACTCGGACAGAAATTCCTCATCCCAGTCCTCGATGTGCATATCGACGAGATTGCGCCGATAGCAGTCGGTGAACCAATGCTTTGTACTGGACATTTTATGCGCTCCTTTCAAATACTGTATTATTGTTTGTTTTTCTTTGGGAAGACTCCCGCCTAAAATTCCGAAGAATTGGGGTTAGCCATAATGGTTTCTATCGCAGGCAGCCATATTATCAGTTATAATTTGCGGAGTCATCCTTTCCACATCCGCGGCTCGGCATTTCGGAATTTTTGAGTTGATCTAACTCATGCTGCTTATATGTGACATATACAAACCGAGCAGAATCAATCTTTGATTAAACCAACCATTTTCCGCATGACAACATTAATATAAATAACCGCCTGACGAAATTTAACTGTATATGCCATTGCCAAACACATTTTCCCGCATTTCATCTGATAAAATAATATCAACAACTGTTATGGAGGAAAAAACCTATGTGCAATGAAATATACGGATACATCCGCGTATCGACAAAGGAACAAAACGAGTCGCGTCAGCTGCTCGCATTGAAAAATCACGGAGTATCTCCTGAGAATATCTACTCAGACAGGCAGTCCGGAAAGGATTTCGAACGTCCCGGCTATAAGCGGCTGATCGATAAAATACAGCCAGGAGATACTATCGTAATAAAGAACATAGACCGGCTCGGGCGAAACTACAATGAAATTCTTGAACAGTGGAGGATTATCACGCGCGAGCTGCTCTATGACTTCGCCGTCCTCGATATGCCGCTGCTCGACACGCACCAGAGCCGCGACCTTATCGGAACGCTGATATCGGACATAGTATTACAGCTGCTCTCATACGTTGCGGAGACCGAGCGTGAATTCATCCGCCGGCGTCAACGCGAGGGAATCGAAGCCGCGCGCGAACGGCGTGCATCTCGGACGAGTCGCAATGACCCGTCCGGACAATTACGAAAAGGTCAAGCTCGACTGGTCGCGCGGCACGATCTCGGCGAGAGAAGCCGCGCGACTGCTCGGTGTGTCGCACACGACCTTTCGCAACTGGGTCGGTATAAAGCCACGCGAAGTCAATACATAAAAAATACCAGATTATTGTCAAAAAAGCTACACCTATGTTGCCATACCCAAACGGCTTTCCATAACAGTTTTGCCCGCGATCCTGCCTATCATAATGATAGCACATTCGACCTCGCGTGTCAAGCCGCAGAATTGACAACAAAGGTGTAGCTTTGTTTCCATTCAGCCCCAAATCATCCTCGCCGAATTCATACTGATAGAGATGAACACGAAGCTATGGAGACATTGAATATTTTCAGCTCCGGACAAACCGGAGCTGATTTGATATCGATACTATTTTACGCCGCGCTGTTTGTATGGTGCTGCGTATTCATGTACAGGGAGTGATCCTCGTCAAATCACAAAGTTGAAAACAGGGTTCTTGTCCGACTGCTTCTCAAGGTGCAGCTCCTTTTTATAGCTGCTGCCATCGACCGAAATCTCCACGTCGTAGCAGCCGTAGAAGCCCTTGAATCTCGCCTTTCCGCGCTCATCGGTCTTGATTATGGTGTCGGTGTGGAATTCCTGTTCGAAAAGCTGCTTTATCACCTTGAGCGCCGGCTTCGGAGTCATATCGAAGTGCATGAGACCACCCGCGAGACGATTCTCACCGGCAGTGAAGTCACCTGGTTCCGCGTTGAACGCGTAGCCGTCGACGACGTTCCAGTAGATTACCGCCTCCATGTTCGGAACGCCGAACCAGATCGTATAGAGCCGACGCAGCACCTCAGCCTGTAGATCCTCGGCTTCACGGCTCTCGGGGTCGTGGCAGGGGAAGGTGATCTCTGTCATCTGGAACGGGCGGCCGAGCGTCGCGAACGTATCGTATACGCGATACATATTGACCGGGTCGAACTGCTGTGCCACAACCGCCTTTTCGGCTTCGGGCTCGGCGCTCGTCCAGACGTGGTACTGGAAGCCGACCGTATCGATTCTCGCGCCCTTTAAGAGCGCGCGCTCGACCTGCATGAAGTAAGGGTTGCGGTTGTAGAGGAAGAATCCGCGGAACGGCTCGCCGCCCTCGTTGCAGATGAGCTCGTTGTTCACAAAATATTTCTCCGCGAGCCTGAAGCTGCGCTCCATGAACTCGGGGTCAAAATACATCTTCGACTTCGCGTCCTTCCAGTAGGACTCGTTTGTGACCTCCCAGCCGTGAATGCGTCCGGCGTACCGCTCGGCGCACTCGGCGATTCTTTTCTCGAGCCGCTTCCACTGCTCGCAAGCCGGATACGAGCTGAGCCAGTCAGGCGAGAAGTGGTCGTAGTTGAGACAGTGAGCCTTCGGCGCGATACCGTTTGCCTCGCAGTAATCAAGACAAAGGTCGGGCGCCGGACGGCGGTAGACCTTCGGTGAGTCGGCGGCATAGCGCGGCTTGCCGTCCTCCGGTTCGAGCGTGCTCCAGTAGAACGGCAGAGTCGCGAAGTTGAAGTATTCCTTGAACACACGGCGATATTCGGCGTTCTTCTCCTCACACTCGAACTCATCGAGCATGAAAAGATTCGCTCCGTATTTGAAGTCGTGCGTCCTCTGAACAACCCTGACCGCGGCGCCCTCAACCGCGCTTCCGTCGGCGCGGACGACCTTGACGGTGGCAAATCCCTTGCGGTGATTCTCGATGCCCGCACGCGTGCGCTCGGCTGTGATATCCTCGTTATCGATGAGCGGCTTCAGCATATATTCCTGACGTGTCATGATAAACCTCCATAAAATATGATATGTTGCAACTATTATAGCACGGTGCCATTCAAAGTGAAACCCTATTATCGGAACAAAAGGTTTGAATTTCGGCAATGCAGCGAACTAACAGTATTTGTATTTGTTCCGATATGAGAACCTTCTGTGGTATTTTAACGGTCGGAGAAACCCCGACCGTTAGCGTGTTGCATAAAGATTGATTTCTCACTCATTCACCGCGTCATACAGCTTCTCGGCCGCCGACATTACCGACTCCTTCTTCGACGCGAGCGTAGAAACTACCGTGTCGCTGCTCGCTTTCATCATATTCTGAATCAAATCGCGCAGCCCGCCGATTTCATAGGTCAGACCGATGTCCGACGTGTATGAATCGAATATGATGTCGAGCATCTCCGCCGACTCGTCGTCGCGCGAGACCTTGCGCTGTAATGTAACATCGTAATAAGCGTCGATGAGCGTGTCAGTCGACACCGAGCACATATATTCGAGTATCGCGCTCGTGCGCTCGAGGTCGCTGCCGCCCTTGGGCACTACATAGCAGCGTCCGCTCCACGCCTGATAGGTCGAATAGTAGCTGTCCTGCTCAGCGTCGAGCTTCGGCAGCGGCAGGATTCCGAAATCGTCCTCCATGTCGCGCATAGTCGCAACGTCGCTCAGCGTCGTTATGCGGTAGAGCGCACGGCCTTCCTTGAATATGTTGATAATTTCAGTCCAGATATCGGGCACAAGTCCATCCATCGCCTGCGCGCGCAGCTGAATCTGACCGTTGGAAAAGAAATTGTACAGACTGGACAGCGCGCCGACATTACGCTCGCTGTCGAGCGAGAACACGAACTCTCCCGCCGAGTCAGTCTCGATAGTCTTGATACCGCAGGACGTGATGAAGCCGATGACCGCGCTGTCACTCGACAGAAGTCCCCACTGGTCGTTGTGGTCGAGTACCGTGTCGCCGTTCAGATCCTGCGTGATGTCGCGGCACTGCTCCTCGAGCTTTTCGAGCGTCCATTCGCCGTTTCTGACCATTTCATACGGCTCCTCGAGCCCGTTCTCCTCATAGAGCCGCTTGTTGAACACGAGCGCCCAGGTTGAATTCTTGTCCGAATAGTTGAGGTCGCCGAACAGAAGATAGCTCTTGTTCGCGATTGAAGCCGTGTCTATCGCGTTCTTGTTCCACCACGGCTTGTCGATGTCTACATACGGCAGCTCGGTAAGGTCGGTCACAACGCCGCCGTTGATACCCGAGACATGAGCCGTAATCGTGTCGAGCGCCGCGTCGTAAGCTTCGTCCGCCGCCATGACCGACTTTGACATATCCTGCGCGACATTGTCCGACTCAACCTTGACAATGGTCACACCGAGCTTGCCCTCGACCATTTTGTTGCGGTCATACAGCGCGTCGTTGAGCGGCTCGCCGTTCTGTTCGTCGGCGAATATCTCCTCCTGAACCGCGTATGACATGCTGCCAATTTTGCCGCCAAGTATCTTGAATTCATAGCCGTCGTATTTCACATCAGGGATTTCGGCGACAAGCGAGGTAGAATCAGAGGTCGCGGTATCGGTGCTCGCGTTTGGATCACCACTGGTGGTTGTATTTTCCGATATACCGTCAGAGGCACATGAAAAAAGCGTGGCAGTGCTTAACACAAGTGTCATGAATATTACAAAATATGAACGTTTGCGCATTTGATACTATCCCTTCCCCACAAAAAATTATATTAATCACATCCGCATTTAGCCGATTGTGTAACATAATTATAACATAGTATCTGTGTGTAGTCAAGATAGTAAAACTAATTTCTCGAAATTATTTTTATCCTTTGTTCGATTTATAAAACTAATCGCTGAACCGATTTTCGCCATACTCGCTCGACAAAACCGAAGGCATGAGTTACTGATGATATCAAAAAACCGCCGTGACCGAATCAGTCACGACGGTTATTTAATCCTCGTTGCATATTTATGCCAAAGCCCTCGCCAAAGCGAAGTCTTCCTTGACGGCTGACCGCACGGTCTGCCCGACCCAGTCACTCGCCCTTGTCCGCCTCAATGCCGACGACCGCCTTGTATACCTCGTTCTTCATAACGCCCCTGTCGCGCGCGCAGGCTTTCACCGCTTCCATCTTCGTCATGCCCTGCGAGATGTAATATTCGACCTGCTCGACGACGCTCATTCCCGCGAACTCCGACTCTTTAGGCTGCTCCGACGCGCCCTCGACTATCAGTACATACTCGCCGCGCGGCTCATGGTCATTGTACAGCTCGACCGCTTCGGACAAACTAACGCGGACTATCTCCTCGTTCAATTTCGTCAGCTCGCGGCAGAGCGATATCTTCCGGTCGCCGAACGCCGCGTACAGGTCGGATAGCGTGGTTTTCAGCTTGTGCGGCGCTTCGTAGAATATCAGCGTCCGCGTGTCGCCCGCAAGCTCGGCGAGCCGGCGTCCGCGCTCGCCGCGATTTGTCGAGAGAAAGCCCTCGAACGCGAAGCGCGACGTCGCGAGTCCCGACAAGGTCAGAGCAGACAGCGCGGCGCAGGGTCCGGGAACCGCCGTCACCGGTATTCCCCGCTCGGCGCAGAGCTTGACCAAATCCTCGCCCGGGTCGCTGATGCCCGGCATACCCGCGTCGGTCACGAGCGCGCAGGATTCGCCGGCGGCAAGCCGGTTCGCGATTATCTCGCCCCGCTCGCGCTTGTTGTGCTCGAAGTAGCTGACCAGCGGCTTTCTGATGCCAAAATACGCGAGCAGCTTCGCCGAATTGCGCGTGTCCTCGGCGGCGACAAAATCGACGCCGGACAGCACCTTTTTCGCGCGCTCGGACAGGTCGGCGAGATTGCCGATAGGCGTTGTGACGAGATATAATGTGCCGCCGCGTATTTTATTTTTTTCGGTGCCGTCCGCATTAAATTCGTCCGCGTACAACCGTTCAGGGTCTTTGGTAAGGCTCATCGAATTCACCCGTTTCGTAGATTTTATTGAGCTCGGCGGTGTATTTCGCGCCCGCTCCGCTCTCGTACATGATAAGCGGCGGCGTCACATACATTCCCGCCGACGCGCCCTTCTTCGACTCGCACAGCACGAGACAGGGCGCGAGCTCGAGCCGCGAATGGACAAAGGTCATGCGCTTCGGCTCAAGTCCCGACTCGCACAGCGCCGAGACTAAGCACGCGAGCCGGTCGGGACGCCAGACCGTGTAAAATAAACCGCCGTGCTTTAGCTGCCGCGACGCCGCGCGGCAGAAGTCGCCGATACCGCCGAACAGCTCGTGACGGGCTATCTGCCGCCGCTCGCTGAAGCTGCGCCCGCCCGTCGGCTTCATGTACGGCGGATTCGACACAATAATATCGAACGGCGCGCCGAGACTCGTGCCGTCAAGCTCGCGCAGGTCGGTGCAGCGCGCGCGCAGCCGCTCCGAAAAGCCGTTCAGCTCAGCGTTGCGCGTGATAAGCTCGGCGAAGTCGGGCTGCAGCTCGACCGCGTCGATACGCGCGACCTTGCCCTTTGCGAGCAGCAGAAGCGAGATTATGCCGGTGCCGCTCCCGAGGTCGGCGCATCGCGCGCGCGGACTTTTGCGCACATACGCCGACAAGAGGTATGCGTCGCTGCCGAACGTCAGTCCGTCGCGCTTCTGTATCAGCTTCAGCCCCGAATTGATATCGGTTATCGTCTCGTCCGGCAGCAGATTGAATTTATCATAATGTTCCATACAACCTCAAAATAAGCGAAAGTCAAATAATAACATGAACATTAAACAAAGACGAATATAACGTGAGTTCGATGGGGGTACTGCGATACTGTTTGTTTTCACTGGGGGAGGCGCCTTTTGAAAAAGGCGCCTCCCCCAGACCCCCTCCGCGAAAACTTTTAACAATTTGGGTCAAAGCGTGGATGATTATGACAACGTAAAGATTATATTACTGCTTGTTGTTAGGAACCACAGAGATGCGCCGCC
>CAJFKR010000037.1 GCA_904386005.1 Candidatus Flemingiibacterium merdigallinarum | reverse complement strand
AAATTTCTTCCTCAGCTCTCCGGCGAAGCCGGAGACCACTCTCTCGCCGAAGGCGAGACCACTCTCCACTCTCTCGGCTCGCGCAGCGAGCCGAGACCACTCTTGTTTTTCACAGTCTTAACCACGAGAGCTTGTCTCTATTCTCTTCTGAGCTCCATCTCCATGTAGTCCTGCTTCGAGATGAGCACCTCGCGCGGCTTCGAGCCTTGCGGCGGACCGACTATGCCCATCTCCTGCATTGTGTCGATCAGCTTCGCCGCGCGACCGTAGCCGAGCTGCAGACGGCGCTGAATCAGCGACGTCGAGATCTTGCCGCTCTCGACCGCGAGCTGTATTGCCGGCTTCAACATCGGGTCGCCGTCGTTGGCTTCCTCGTCTCCGTCGCCGAGCGTCGTCGACTTCTTGTTCTGACAGAGCTGCGCTTCGCGCTCTATCGAGTCCATGACCGACTGGTCGTAGTCCTTGACGCCGTAGTTCTGCTTTACAAACGTAGTCACCGCGTCGACCTCCTCGTCCGACACAAACGAGCCCTGTACTCGCACCGGCTTGATGCTGCCGACCGGTGAGAACAGCATATCGCCGCGACCGATCAGCTTCTCGGCTCCGGCGGTGTCGATTATCGTGCGCGAGTCTATCTGCGATACAGTCGTGAACGCGATTCGCGACGGCACGTTCGCCTTGATAAGTCCGGTGATGACGTCGACCGACGGTCGCTGCGTACCAATGACCAGATGCATTCCGGCGGCGCGCGCCTTCTGCGCTATTCGGCAGATCGACTCCTCGACGTCGTCCTTTGCGGTCATCATCAGGTCGGCCAGCTCGTCGATTATAATCACAATCTGCGGCAGCCGCTCGGCGTCGGGGTCGTTCGCGATAGACGCGTTGTAGCCCTTGATATTTCGCACGCCCGCGCCCTCGATAAGCTCGTAGCGACGCTCCATTTCGGTCACCGCCCAGTGCAGCGAGCCGGCGGCCTTCTTCGGGTCGGAGACGACCGGCACGAGCAGGTGCGGGATTCCGTTGTATATATTCAGCTCGACCTTCTTCGGGTCGATGAGTATCAGCTTGACCTCGTCGGGGCGCGCTTTGTAGAGCATTGATATTATCATGCTGTTGATACAGACCGACTTACCCGAACCGGTCGTACCGGCTATCAGAATATGCGGCATCTTCGCGATATCGAGGTAGACCGGATTGCCGGCGACGTCCATGCCAAGACAGGTTATAACCTTGCTCTGCGCGTTTTTGAAGCCGTCGTCCTCGAGCAGCTCGCGGATGTATACGGTCGACGAAGTCTTGTTCGGAACCTCGATGCCGACCGCCTCCTTGCCCGGGATCGGGGCTTCGATCCGAACGCCGCTCGTCGCGAGGTGCAGCGCGATATCGTCGACCAGATTGACGATAGAGCGCACCTTTGTGCCGACCTCGGGCTGAAGCTCATAACGCGTGATTGTCGGTCCGCGCGAGACGTGGATTATCTTTGTCTTGACATTGAACGAGCGCAGAGTCTCGACCAGCTTGACCGCCGTCTGCTGTATTTCAGCCGACATATCGGTGTTGACCGGATTCGTGTCGGCAGAAAGCAGCGGTATCGGCGGGAATTTGTATTCGACCGGAGTCACCGGCTTTATATGCTGCATCCCCGCAGCGTCGGGAGAGCCTGACGCGTCCGGAGTGTCGTCCGGGTCGTCCTCTCCGGTCGGCAGCTCGGCCGCCGCCGCGAGCTTGCTCTTTTCAATGACTAAGTCAAGCTCGGCTGAAGTCGGCACATCGCCGATAATATCGTCGTCCGAATCTACGTCTGCAGCCGAGTCTGAGTTCACTCCGGCAGCCGCGCCTGATTTCAGACCGGCTTTTGCCGTCAGCTCGGACTCCTGCGGCTCGGTGAAGATTTTCGACAAATCGATTTCGCCTTCCTCAAGCTCGTCGAGCTGCTGCTTGCCGGTTTTTTCAAGCGGCTTCACCTTTTCGCGCCGGAAGAAGCCGAGCTTCATCGGCTCGGAGGAGCTTTGCGGCTCGTCACGCTTGCGTGTCGTGTCGAACGGCGGCGCGTCAGAAATGACGACGTTGTCATCCTCGTCCTCAGAGTCAGCCACATCTATAGCGTCAGCCTTGACTGATGTCTCGCCAGCCATCTTTTTCGCCGTGTTCTCGGCTATATCAACAGTTATGCTGTCCCGCATGGTCGATTCTGTCGAAGCGGCTGTGGAGATAATGTCGTTTGGCTGCTCGCTCATCTGCTCCGCGGACGCAGGCCCGGATTTCGATTTTTTCGTTTTCTTGCCGGTTTCTTGTATGGGGTCGGGGATATTGTCAATTCTATAATCGTCGTCGTTGAAGCCATCGAGGTCGATATTCGGTGCCTTGCGTCGTGACGCCGGATTGCGTACTACGTTTGGCGTTCGACTGCGCAGCTGCTCCTCGCGCTCGTGCAGCGCCGCCTGACGCGCCGCGATCCTGCGTTTCTCGTATTCAATTTGCATAGCCTCGCGCTGTATCCGACCGGCTTCGACCTGGCTGCCGAAATTCAAGCGACACTGGCGTATTCCCGCGAATATATACGACGCGAACATTTGCGGCGTCATACCGAACAGGAATATGCCGAATAGTAGTATCAGCGCGATCGAGAATATCAACGTACCGGCAAAGCCGAAGCCGCGCAGCAGCAGATTTCCGATAAGCCCGCCGACGACTCCGCCGCCGATGTGATTGATTCCGTTCTGATATAAAAGCGACAGACTGTAGCTCTCGCCATCGCGCGTAAAGGCGTGTATCAGCACCGAGATGAATACAAGGCAGATAATAGAAAACACCGTCTTGTAGCCGAGTGAACCGGCGGCGACGTCTCGCTTCCAGAATATGCCCGCGTTGATAAGTAGTATCGGCACCATCCACGCTCCGAGCGAAAAGAGCCCGAACAGCGCGTTCTTCAGAAATCCGCCGATAAATCCGGTCGAATCGGATACAATAAAGCATATGACGAGAAAGAGCGCGATAAGCCCGAGGATATATGGCATCAGCTGGTGCCGCATTCTCGACGGGTCGCCGCCGCGGTCCTTTTCGGGCGCTGATTTTGCCGTGTTTGTATTTGCTTTTCCACCTGACTTCGACGTCTTTTTGGAGCCTGACTGACGGCTGCCTTTGGTCTCGGTCAGCGAGCGGCTTCGACTGGTCTCGGTCGGCTTTCGGGTATTGTTTGACTTTTTTGATTTATTTGTCTCGGCCATTTTAGCACCTTTCAGAATGTATTATACAAAGCTATCCGGATAAAATATTATGTAGGAAGCCCCGATCAGTATATTAGGAGCGATGGAAAAGCAAATCGACGCGCATGGTATCGATTCATTCTTTTACTCATATCGTAATTCTGAGGCTGCCTATAGTGACACGTATGTTACAGCGGTTATTGTGCCATTATAAATGAAATTCGCAATATAAATATTATACCATATTTCTAATTAAAATACAACCCGAAAAAGGTCATAAGAGAGAAAAACTTGAAAAAATTTATAGTGCCGGTCATACTCGCGCTCGGAGCCATAGCCGCCGGCTTTGTCGGCGGCTTCATAGGAACGGGCGGCGGTATCGTATTGATGTTCACGCTCGGTCTTGCCGGGGACAAAATCGAGATACGCGACCGTTTCGCGCTTGTCATCACTGTCATAACGCCGCTTTGTCTGATATCCGCGCTCATTTACAACCGAAACGTCGATCTGACATCAGCCGCGCCATATATCCTGCCCGGTATCATCGGAGGCGCGGTCGGAGCACTGCTGCTCTGTCGAATCAAATACAGCTGGCTTGGCAGATTGTTCGCGATTATGGTGATATTCGCCGGACTTTGCTTTATATTATGATAGGGACAAGGGTGCGAAATGCTTGATTTTATAGTCGGATTTATAACCTCACTGCTGTCGGGCATGGGAGTTGGCGGCGGAGGACTGCTCGTTATTTATCTCGTGCTGGTCAAAGGACTCGCCCAATACGACGCGCAGGGAATCAACCTCGCGTTCTTTATCTGCTCGTCGGTCGCCGCGCTGACCGTACATTTCATCAGACGCAATATAAATCTGCGGCTCGCCGCGTATTTGATACTGTTCGGCGCGCTCGGCGCGGTAATCGGGAGTCTCGCCGCTTCGTATGTTTCGCCCGAGACAGCACGCCGGATATTCGGCGTGTTCTTATTGATATCCGGATTAATTTCACTGCGCCAAAAATAAAAATTGTGATTATGAAATATATATTTGTTGTTGACAAAAACGAAATTGTCTGCTATACTGAATGTAATGCTTTATCGGGAGGATTTAATATGCAATATCGTGAATTTGTAGACAATATCAAGGTTTCAGCGCTTGGCTATGGCTGTATGCGCTTCAAGACGGTCGGCGAGGACAACCATATCGACGAGGAGCTGACAGTGAAGGAGCTGCGCCGCGCTATCGAGTCCGGCGTCAACTACATCGACACCGCGTTCGGCTATCATGGCGGCAAGAGCGAGGTCGTCGTCGGAAAGGCTCTCGCCGACGGCTGGCGCGAGAAGGTATATCTCGCTGACAAGCTGCCGGTTTGGATGGTTGAGAAGGAGGAGGACTTCGAACGGCTGTTCGAAACCCAGCTCTCGCGGCTCGGCACCGACCACATCGATTTTTACCTGCTGCACGCGCTGAACGGCAAATCGTTTGAAGATAAGGTGTTAAAATTCGGTCTTATCGACAAGATGAGACAACTCAAGGAGAGCGGCCGCGTCTCCTACATAGGCTTCTCGTTCCACGACTCGAACGAGGTTTTCCATAAAATCGTCGACGCCTACGACTGCGCGGACTTCTGTCAAATCCAATATAACTATATCGACACGAACAATCAGGCCGGCACTGAGGGGCTCGAATACGCCGCGTCGAAGGGGCTTGGCGTCGTCATAATGGAGCCGCTGCTCGGCGGTTCGCTCGCGAATCTGCCTGACAATGTCCGCGCCGCTCTGCCGAAGGACGCGAATCCGGTCCAGATCGCGCTTGACTATCTCTGGAGCCGTCCGGAGGTTGGCGTAGTGCTTTCGGGTATGACTCTGCCCGAACAGCTCGACCAGAATCTGCGCTTCGCTGACGAATCGAAAATTGGCAAGCTGACGCAGGACGAGCTCGACGCGCTGGTTCGCGCTAAGGCCATACGCGACGGCAATATGCTCGTGCCCTGCACCGGCTGCGAATACTGTATGCCCTGCCCCGCCGGCATCGACATCCCCGGCACGTTCAGAATATACAACAAGACCGCTCCGTCGCTCGGACTCGACCCGAGGGCTGAATACGACGCGCTCGAGGTAAAGCCCGACTCATGTCTCGAATGCGGCAAATGCGAGGAAATCTGCCCGCAGCACATCAAGATCCGCGACATGATGAAAGCCGTGACCGAGGCGTTCGCGGAAAAATAAGGCCGAGGCGCAAAGCTGTAAATTAGTGTCGCGGTTAATATTTACAAAGAGACAGCCAAATCAGACTGTCTCTTTTTTTATATTATTGTCGGCAATTTCAGAAAATCGAGCGTGCGTCCTGCCCGCCGAAAAGTAAATCCGCACGGAAAGACGATAGCTTTTACATCTCGCCCTTTGCCGCAAGCTCAGCATTGCGGCGGTCAATGAAGCTGTGGATTCTCGTGACCGGATTCAAAAGATCGCTTATCGAATGGTCTTTATTCAGCGTGTCGATTATATACGAGATATACTTGCACATATTGACCTCGGCGTACCACTCGCGCTGCTTGAGCGCGTCGGGACGGTAGATCAGGTTGGTTGTGAATATCTTCGTGAAAATGCCGTCGTTATAGGCTTCGTCAAAGCGTTCGAGCCCATTACAGAACAGACCGAAGGTCGAGAACACAAATATGCGCTCGGCTCCCCTTTGCTTCAGCTGCGACGCGACATCGATAATCGAACCGCCCGACGAAATCATATCGTCGACGACGATAGCATCTTTGCCGTGCAGGTCGCGTCCGAGGTACTCGTGAGCCTCGATCGGGTTCGTACCGTCGACGACTATCGCGTAGTTGCGGCGCTTATAGAACATACCGAGGTCGAGTCCGAGCACCGACGAATAGTACATACAGCGGCTCATTCCGCCCTCGTCCGGCGATACCACCGCCAAGTGGTCGCGATCGAGCTTGATGTCCGGAATGTTCTTGCAGAGCGCCTTGATCATCTGATAGGTGCAGCGAACGTTGTCAAATCCGGCGAGCGGTATAGCGTTCTGCACGCGCGAATCGTGCGCGTCGAACGTGATGATATTCGTAACGCCCATGCGAATCAGCTCCTGCAAAGCTACGGCGCAGTCGAGCGACTCGCGCGCGGTGCGCTTATGCTGCCGTCCCTCGTAGAGCATCGGCATTATCACCGATATGCGGCGCGCCTTGCCGCCGATCGCGCAGATTACTCGCTTCAGGTCCTGGAAGTGGTCGTCGGGGCTCATCGGAACATTCATTCCGTACATCTTGTAGGTCACGCCGTAATTAAAGCAGTCGCTGATGATGTAGACGTCCTGACCGCGCATCGATTGCAGAATATGTCCCTTCGCCTCGCCCGAGCCGAAGCGCGGCAGGTCTGCCTTCGTGATAAAGGTCTCCGAGGTCTCGTGCCAGTCCTTCAGGTAGTAGTCCACCTGACTGACCATGTCCTCGCAGCCACGCATCCCGATAACACGCAAATCACTGTTATGAGTCTCGTTCATTATTTATGTACCGTTCCCTTTCCACGGATGATATACGTCCGCGTTAATATTTTTAACAATGTAGTAATGCTGCCCGCGTCAAGCGCGCGCGGCGGTCTCCTGTTTCAGATTCAGGAGCAGCTGATTTTTCAGCCATTCGTTATTTACAAGCGGGTCGCCAAGATAAGTTAGCCGTTCGTATAGCTTCTGCCGCAGATCGGTGACGACCGGCAAAAGCTCAGGGCGGCGTATTAAATTGTCAAGCTCGCCCGGATCATCTTCAAGATTGTAGAGCTCATCCACATCGGTCGTGTTCCAGATATACTTCCAGCTCTCACCGCGTATCATGCGCATTGTATACAACCCGAACTGCTGACCGTTAAAGGTTGAATAAGCGTAGCGCGAGTTCGAGCGGTCGCTAAGCAGCGACTCGCCGAGCAGCGTTTCTCCGCTTTCGATCCCCGCCGCTTCGAGTATTGTCGGCATAAGATCGAGACAGTTGTTGACAAATCCCGCCTCGACGCTGCCCGCGGCTATCTTTCCCTGCCATGACATAATCAGCGGCACGTGTACGACGTCGTCGTACAGCACATAATGCTTATCAGCCATATGGTGGCTGCCGCACATATCACCGTGGTCTGAGGTAAAGATTATCAGCGTATTCTCTTGCGCGCCAAGCGAATCGAGCCGGTCGAGTATACGTCCGATGGCGTCGTCGGTCTGCGAAATTATACCATAATAGAGCGCGACCGTCCTTGACCAGTCATCCCAGCTCATGTCACCGAGCTGCCAGTTGAGCGGCTGCTGACGCTGTATATACGGCTTGTCGTGAAAATCGTTGTCAAAGCCCTGCCAGCGCGGAATAGCGCGCGGGTCGTACATCGTCGAAAAGGGCCGCGACGGTCGGCAGGGCAGGTGCGGCTCGTTGAAGTCGACGCTGAGATGCCAGGGTGAGGAGCCTTCACTCAAACGTTCCAGCTCGCCTATCGCCTTGTCCGCGAGCCAGTGAGTTTCGGACAGCTCGAGCGGCAGCGGGTTTTCTTCCCCGAGCCAATCCTTCTTGAATGCGGGAGTCCTTCCGATATCGCGCAGCATATGGTGGTACTCGTCGTGCGTGATATTTTTGTCATAACCGAAATCGAGCGGGCTGTAGTCGGGGCTGACGTGCCACTTGCCAATAAAGCTTGTGCTGTACCCCGCCCGCTTCAGCTCGGAGCTGAACGTGGGAATATCGGGCGTGAGCGATTTTGCCGGAATCATATCATAGTTCCAATACGCGCCGAGCGTCTCGGCAGTGCGTCCGCACATCAGGGTCTGTCTGGCCGGACAGCAGGTCGGTATCGGCGAATAGGCGTTGGTATATCTGCGTCCGCGCGACGCGAGCCGGTCGAGATTCGGCGTCGCGACCGGATAGCGTCCGGACGAGCCGATACAGTCGTATCGCAGCTGGTCGGTCACTATTAACAGTATATTGGGCGGTCTTTTTGTCCCGGACTGATATTTTTCGGGTCGACATACCGAATCCGGCTTACTAAGCATATTCGCTTGACTCATCACTTTATCCTCTCGGTTGAATCCGGCGGGCGCGGTGGAGAGCAAATGATCTCATGCCGCACTCCCTGTATTTTAATTATACCACACTTTTCAGTAATTTCAAAGACTTTTTTGAATTTTTTATCGTTTTATTGAAATTATATAATTAAGCCCTGAAAAGCAAAATCAATATTATTGATTCTATAATCTTCGAGATTACATCGGATTGACAATCTATATGTAGAGTTTTGTCGGAAATTCACTATCAAGCAACAAACAAATCGTTTCTTTTTGATTCAAAAGACAAAAATTTACCGAAACTTAAAAATAATTTAATTTTATTCTTGACAATGCCTTTAGTTCATGCTATAATCAAAGTGATTTAATTTTTCAACGCCCGACAATCTGCCGCGCGTTGATTTACAACTCTAAGGAGAACGAAAATGAAAAGAATCATCTCAATGCTGCTGATCGCGCTGCTGATGCTCGCGACGCTCGCCGGATGCGGTTCGAGCGGCGGTGGAAACCTCGCTCCGATCGCCAAGGAGGATCTCAAGGTCGCGTTCTTATACGTCGGACCGGTCGGCGACCTCGGCTATTCGTACGCACACGACCAAGGGCGTCTGGCTCTCGAGGAAATGGGCATAACCACCACCTATGTCGAGAATGTTCCCGAGACCTCCGAGTGTGAAGCGACTCTGCGTCAGCTCTGCGACGAGGGCTACAATGTAATCTACGCCACCTCGTTCGGTCACGGCGAATGGGTCGAAAAGGTCGCAAAGGATTATCCGAACGTATACTTCGGTCACGCAACCGGTTATATTCAGTCGGACAACACCGAAAACTATATGGGACGCGCGTATGAAGCCCGTTATCTTGCGGGTATTGTCGCCGCAATGAACTCCGAATCGGGCAAAATCGGATACGTCGCCGCAATGCAGATACCCGAGGTTATCCGCGGCATCAACGCGTTCACGCTTGGCGTAAGAAGCGTCAATCCGGACGCGACTGTCGAAGTTATCTGGACCAACACCTGGTTCGACGCAGCAATCGAAAAATCTGCCGCGCTCGAGCTTATCAACAAGGGCTGCGACCTCATCGCGCAGCACTGCGACTCGACCGCTCCGCAGCTCGCGGCTGAGGAAAAGGGCGTAAAGGCTATCGGCTACAACACCTCCACTCCCGACGCGGCTCCGAGTGCGTATCTGACCGCTCCGCTCTTCCACTGGGATGTGTTCTACAAGAATGATATTCAGTCCATCATCGACGGCACATGGGAGCCGAAGTCCTACTGGGAGGGACTGTCCAAGGGCATGGTATCGCTCGACGACCTTACCTCGAACTGCGTCGACGGCACGCAGGAAGCGGTCGACGAGGCTACCGCGAAGATCATCGACGGTTCGCTCGTCATCTTCTCGGGCGAGCTGAAAGACAACACCGGCGCGGTTCGCGTCGAAGCCGGACAGACTATGACCGACGAAGAGCTTCAGGCATTCGACTGGTTTGTCGAGGGCGTAATCGGCACAATCGGCTGATTTTGATATTTCGACGGGAGGCGTATTCACGCCTCCCGTGATTATTTTGTGCCGCCGATAAGGTTTGCATATGCAACCGATAAAGTTTGCATATACCGCGGTAAGGTTATCAATATCAGCCCCGTATCCG
This sequence comes from Candidatus Flemingiibacterium merdigallinarum, assembly GCA_904386005.1. Lineage (GTDB taxonomy): Bacteria > Bacillota > Clostridia > Oscillospirales > CAG-272 > Flemingiibacterium > Flemingiibacterium merdigallinarum. Next base: position 19,183 of record CAJFKR010000037.1, on the reverse strand, counting down.
CTCAGGGACGCGGACATCCCACCCCCGCAATCATTTATATCTTTCGCGTTATCAGAAGCGCGTGATTGCTCATGCCGGTACAGGATTCGTATGCGGACATCTCGTCGAGCAGCGGCTTCCACTTCTCAAATTTATCATCATCGACCGAATTTATGACGCTCGCGGTCAGGAAGAAATCCACACCTATATTTTTGATTTTCTTAAAGCCGTGCGCCGCGGCTACAGCCTCGATTTCTTCCGGCATCGTGTAGAAAAAAAGCTCGGGATTGATATCGTCTCGACTTTCTTGTAAAACCCGCTCGTTAGCCGTATCGCTCGGATAAAATTCGCGTAGCTTGTCGTCAACGCAGGCTCCGGCGTACACCCCGACCCGATTGATATACGCGAATGCGGCGATACCTCCACTTTTGCAGATGCGGCGGCATTCGTCAAATACCAGCTCCCTTTCGTCCGGCGGCAGGTGGTACATCGGTCCGAGACACAGCACAACGTCAAAGCTTTCGTCGACAAGAAAATCCAGCTTCGTGGCGTCGCCGATCCTGCCTGTGACATTGCGAATCCCGCTCGCCTTAACCTTATCGTTTAATATATCGATATTTTCCGGAGTTATGTCAACACCGACATACTCCTTGCATTTGTCGTGATAGTACAACGCGTAGTGTCCCGCCCCGCAGCCAAGCTCGATTACCGACAAATCCGGATTTATATATTCTGAAATATGCTTTTTTGTGTAGTAAAATTCGAGCTTGTTATAACGGGAAAGATTTGCCCGCTGATCCTCCCCGCCGTCCGCGTATTTTTGCTTTACAATCGACTCATTGCTCGCCATAACACAGCCTCCTTTCATAGCTGTAAATATTATAACAAATATTTATGAACATTTCATCAAATCCAATTTTCACATTGCCGCGGAGATAATTCCGCGCCCGAATCAATTCTGAAAATTATATTTCCAAACCTCAAAAAACTATTGACGAGTCCTGTCGGATTATGTTATAATTTTAATATAAATTTCATTATTAAGGAATACTGCAATGGATGAAATCTGCGTAAAACTCGAGGGAATCTGTAAATCCTTCGGAAGCGTTGTGGCAAACAACAACATAAACTTCGACGTCCGAAGCGGCGAGATTCACGCTCTGCTCGGTGAAAACGGCTCGGGCAAGTCGACACTGATGAACATTCTGTCGGGCATATACAACCCCGACGCCGGTCACATCGAACTTTTTTCAAAGCGGGTCAGCTTCGCGTCGCCAAAGGATTCGATCAAAGCCGGAATCGGGATGGTTCACCAGCATTTCAAGCTCGTCGACGTCCTCACCGCAAAGGAAAATATCATCGCCAACGGCTGCGACCGCCTGACCGACGGCTTCTTCACCAGCGGCAAGGCTATGACCGCGCGCATCAACGAAATCGAGCAAAAATACGGTCTTGTCCTCGACCCGGACAAAAAGATCTACAATATGTCGGTCTCGGAGAAGCAGACCTGCGAAATATTAAAGGTGCTCTGCCGCGGCGCGAAGATACTTATACTTGATGAGCCGACCGCCGTTCTGACACCGCAGGAGATTCGAGTTCTGTTCGAGATTCTGCGCAACATGAAGCGTCAGGGCTGCTCTATTATCATCATCACACACAAGCTCGCCGAGGTGCTCGAAATCAGCGACCGCTGCACTATACTCCGCCGCGGTCAGTCGATAAAGACTCTGAATACCGCCGAAACCGACGCGCGCGAGCTGACCGAGCTGATGGTCGGTCGTCCGATTTCGCTCGACATTGAGCGAGTTCCGATCGAGCGCGAAAAGCTGAAACCGATACTCAACGTCAAAGACCTGACCGTGCGCGGCGGCGAAGGACTTAACGCGCTCGACAGGGTCTCGTTCGATTTGTCGGGCGGCGAGATACTCGGAGTCGCCGGAATCGCCGGCAGCGGTCAGAAAGAGCTCTGCGAAGCCATCGCCGGACTCGAGCGGGTCGCGGGCGGAGACATAATATTCAAAGGCTCGAGCATTCTCCGCCTGACGCCGCGCGACATCATCCGGCGGGGCATAACTATGTCGTTCGTCCCCGAAGACAGACTCGGAATGGGCTTGGTCGCGTCAATGTCAATAATCGACAACGTACTATTGAAATCCTACCAAAATATGCCGGGAATATTCATGAACCGCACCGAGGGGCGTCGAATCGCCGACGACATTATCGAGCGCTTCGACATCTCTACTCCGTCGCCTTATCACATCGTTTCGAAGCTGTCTGGCGGCAATATACAAAAGGTGCTGCTCGGACGCGAGATCAACCTGAATCCCGACCTGCTTATCACCGCGTATCCGGTGCGCGGACTTGACATCGGAGCGTCGTACAACATCTACGATATGCTGAACGAGCAGAAGCGAAAGGGCGTAGCGATACTCTTTATCGGCGAGGACCTCGACGTTTTGCTCGGGCTTTGCGACCGCATAATGGTGCTGCACGCCGGCAAAGTTATGGGCATTGTCGACGCGGACAAGGCAACAAAGGAAGAGCTCGGACTTATGATGCTCGGTCACGCCGAGAACGGCAGGCTGAAAGGATAGGACGTTTCAATATGCTGAAAATACAAAAAAAGCAGGGGCTGACTCATAAGCAGGAAGTCATTCTGCGAATCTCGACAATTATGATCGCGCTCATTGCGGCCGGTCTTATCATGGCAGTCCTCGGCTACAATCCGTTCACGATGTACTCAAAATTAATTAAGGGCGCGCTCGGGTCGAAATACAATTTCACCTCTACGATAACCAAATGCATACCGCTACTGATATTATCGCTCGGCGTATCGATCGCGTTCAAGATGAAGTTCTGGAACATCGGCGCGGAGGGACAATTCTACATGGGAGCGTTCGGCGCGACTTGGGTCTGGCTCGCGCTGCCCGACCTGCCCGCGATTGTAATGCTGCCGCTTATGCTGCTGACCGCGCTTGTATTCGGCGGAATCTGGGCGCTGATACCGGCGCTGCTCAAGCACAAGCTCGGCACAAGCGAGACGCTGGTCACGCTGATGATGAACTATATCGCGATCAAGTGGGTCACATACCTGCAATACGGTCCGTGGAAAGACCCCGCCGAAAAGAATATGCCGAAAATATTCAAATTTACCGAGAATTCGACTCTGCCGAAGCTCTTCGGCGTTCACATCGGCTGGATAATCGCGCTCGTGCTCGTAGTTCTTATTTATGTAATGATGAAATACACAAAGTTCGGCTTCGAAATATCGGTGCTCGGCGAAAACGCGCAGACCGCTCGCTACGCCGGAATGAACGTCACGCGCACGCTCATCCTCGCGGTGCTGCTCAGCGGCGGTATCTGTGGTCTCGCCGGGGTCATTCAGGCGACCGGCAACGAGGGACGGCTCGCCGCCGACATCTCCGCCGGACTCGGCTTCACGGCGATAATCACCGCGTGGCTCGCGAAGCTGTCCGCTCCGATGATACTCGTCACATCCTTTCTGTTCGCGGTGCTGCTACAGGGCGGAGCGTATCTTCAGGTCGCGATGCAGATACCCGCGTCGGTCTCGGGCGTAATACAGGGAATCATCCTGTTCTTCGTACTCGCGAGCGAATTCTTTACCAATTACAAAATCGTAGTCTGCAAACCGGAGGTGAACGACTGACATGGAATGGCTGAATCAACTTTCACTGTTTTTACAGACCTCGGTACAAATGGGCACGCCGATACTGCTCGGCACACTCGGCTGTATCATGAATGAAAAGGTCGGTCACACCAACCTCGGAGTCGAGGGTATGATGCTGATGGGAGCCATCATGGGCTTCATCACCGGAGTCAACACCGGCAATCCGGTACTGGCTATCCTCGCGTCGGGGCTCGCCGGAGCTTTGCTCGCGCTTGTATACGCGGTCATCACAGTCACCTTCCTCGGCAATCACGTCGTCACCGGACTTGTGCTGACGATATTCGGCACCGGTCTGTCGAGCTTTGCCGGACAGAGCTACACGCAGTCGAATCTGCCCGAGTCGGTCACAAAGCCGCTCGCGAGCCTCGATCTGCCGCTTGTTTCCGACATACCGATACTCGGAAATATGCTGTTCAATCAGAGCATATATGTGTATATCTCGATTCTCTGCGCGATACTGCTGTTTATCTACATGAAGTTCACGAAGCCCGGACTCTGTATGCGCATGATCGGCGAGAATCCGGCTGCCGCCGACGCGTCGGGAATCAACATCACGGCGTACAAGTATATACACATCTGCACCGGCGGCTTCCTCTGCGGCATGGGCGGAGCTTACCTTTCGCTCGTATTCGTGCCGCGCTGGCAGGAGGAGCTGACCGCCGGCATGGGCTGGATCGCGGTAGCGCTCGTAATTTTCGCGACCTGGGATCCGCTCAAGGCGATTTTCGGCGCGTACCTGTTCGGCGCGATGCGCGCGCTCGGACTGAAGATACAGAATCTGAAAATCCCGCTGTTCGGTCACGAGGTGACGATAGCGTCGCAGTTCCTCGACATGATACCATATATAATGACAATAGTAGTGCTGATTATCATCACGCTGCGCAAGAAGAAGGAATACCAAGCTCCGGCTTCGCTCGGACTGTCGTATTTCCGCGAGGACAGATAAGATAATCCCCGAACCGCTTGGCGGCTCGGGGATATTTTCGTTGGTGGGAGATTTGAGTGAGGAGTGGTGGTACACAAAAATCCCCTGCGGCAATATTTTCGATATTATATCGCCTTGTTTTTACTGGCGCTGAACAGGTATAGTGCCAGAAATACAATCATCATAGCGAACAAAACCGCGATACACAGCGGGAATATCCCCGCGCCGAACAGCTGCGCGAGCAGTCCGAAGCAGGGCTGGAACAGCATTGTTCCGACATATGCCGACGCCATCTGCGCGCCCATTGCCCGCTGCGAATTCGCGCTGCCGAAGCTCTGCGGCGTCATGTGGACGAGATTCGGGTAGACCGGACCGTTCCCGAAGCCGATCAGGAACATTGCGACTGACGACGTCAGTATCGCCGCGTCGCCGAGGGGCAGCAGCAGTACCACAATCGCGACCGCGATTATCGTACAGCCGACCTTGATAATGCGCCGGCTCGACCAAATCTGCGCGAGCAGCCCCGAAACAAAGCGTCCGAGCGCCATACCCGCGTAATAGAATGTGACGACGAGCGCGGCGTCGTCGGCGTTCTGTCCGAGCGCGTCGACGAGATAGGTACTTCCCCACCCGCCGACGATGACCTCAATCGCGCAGGCGAGCATGAACACAAAGCAGACATAAACGAGTCCGTGCAGCCGCGGTTTTTTGGGTTTAGCGCGCCCCTCTGCCCGTGCGTCTGCGACTGTCTCCACAGTTGAATCAGCGGCGGCTTCGCTCTGATTTGATTCTGTCGCGCCGGTTTCGTATGTTTCGGCTGCTTGCTCATTCGATTGCTTTTTGTCAGATTTCGCCCGACCTCGCTTTTCATGCCAAAGCGGCAGCGATAAAAACACGGCTACCGTTATAACCGCTTGTATAAAAAACGCCGCGCGGTAGCCTCCCCGCCAATCGCCGTCCTTCAAAGTCAGCGACATGATGAACGGACTTATCGTGACTCCGACGCCGTAGCAGCAGTGCAGAAAGCTCATCTGCGACGCGCCGAAATGCAGCGCGACATAATTGTTCAGCGCCGCGTCGATAGCTCCCGCGCCGAAGCCGAGCGGTATGCAGCAAGCGAATATCATGACTACATTCTGCGTCAGCGAATATCCGAGCAGACCGATTGCAGTGAGTCCGGTGCTGACCGCGGCGCAGCGCGCCGTGCCGAAGCGGCTGATAACCCGCGAGCTCATCAGGCTTGACACCGCCGAGCAGGCGCAGCTGAACATCGTGACCGCTCCGGCGAGCGATACCGGTAGTCCGTATTCGCGGTAGATAATGGGCCAGGCGGTTCCGAACAGCGAGTCGGGGATCCCAAGCCCGATAAATGCAAGATATATTACGACAAGGAGCAGCATATGTACCTCCAAATAGAATATGCGGAACGCACTCGAATATTATACTATTTTGTCAGTCAAAAGTCAATATCATATGAATACAAAATCGCGCTTCGCTGTCAATTAAAGATACGAGCTTTGCTGATTATTTATAGCCCTTTGCTTTATTTTCTATTGACAAGCTGTTATAATAATGATATAATTTTAATAGTTGTCACGCTTCATCAGTATAATTGCAAATGTGAGTCGCTTTAGTCTGTTAAAATTGTATATTCGGTATACTTCATCCTGTTAAAGCCGCGCCATAAAAAAGTCACTCGCCCGCGCCGTCTTTAACTTATACGACGTATTCAAGGCTACATTTGTTGAACGCAACGCGTGATATATAACAGCGCAGTTTAAATAGCGGTCGAGCTTGTGCCGCATGACCTAAACGGGAGAAAGGATGCTTTTAGCCGCTTTTGCTTTGTGATTATAAGCTTACAAGCATCAGCCATGCTAAAAGCCACAGTTGATATGGATATTATTTGGATAGACGCGCTTGAATTCGACGACTACGGCGGATTCCGCGCCGAGACGCAGTTCGTGCATGAAATGGGACAGGGATATCTCTTCGCTTGTAAAGTGCCTGGAGTTCCGGTCGACGCGGCGACCACTAAAATCAAAATCAAACGCGACGCGATGTACCGCGTCTGGGTGCGCACCAAGAACTGGAGACAGCCCGAGGCTCCGGGGCGTCTCAAGGTACGCGTCGACGGCACACAGCTTCCGCGCGAGCTCGGGCAGGCACCGATTGACTCCTGGTATTTCGAAATCGCCGGCGACATACACCTGACCCGCGGCGAGCATGAAATCAAGGTCGAGGATACAACCGGATATTTCGGCCGCTTCAGCTCGGTCATTGTCACCGACGACATGGACTTCATGCCTGAAAAGCAGGTCGAGCGGCTTTGGAAACAGCGCGCGCTTGTCAAGGGACTGACGCTTGAAAAAACAAACACCGAGCATTTCGACGTCGTCGTCGCCGGAGCCGGACCCGCCGGAATCCCCGCCGCAATCGCGGCGGCGCGCCACGGCGCGAAGGTCGCGCTGCTCCATTCGCGCAGTCTGCTCGGCGGCAATGCGAGCGACGAGGGCGCTGTCGGTCTCGACGGCGCGGGCGCGGTCTACCCGAATATGCGCGAGGGCGGTATTGCCGAGGAAATACGCCGCACTCGCGACCACGAGCGAATCACATGGGGACAGGCGCTGACTCGTCTCGTCGAAGCCGAGCCGAACATACATATCTTCCGTGATGAATTCGTATTCGACGCGCAGGTCGAAAATGACCGCATAATCTCGGTCAAGACATTGAACTGCATGACGCAGACCTTCACCTGGTTCTCGGGCGATATCTTCATCGACTGCACCGGAGACGGCTGGCTCGGCTACTTTGCCGGCGCGCTCTACCGGCTCGGCCGCGAGGCGAAGTGGCAGTATAACGAGCCGTTCGCGCCCGAAACGCCCGACAGCGACACGATGAGCGGCTGCCTGATGGGCGGCAAAGACCCTTCGCGTCAGGTGCTCGGCTACTACGCCGAAAAGACCGACGAGGACTGTCCGTTCTGCGCGCCGTCGTGGGCGGTCAGCCTGCCCGAGGGCGACAAGCTGCACCGAAATCCGGGTCGCATCGAGACCGGCGAGTGGTGGATCGAGAACCCGACCGACTTCGACGACCTGTGGGAGCAGGAGAAGGTGCGCGACGAGCTGCTGCGGCTGAATCTCGGCTACTTCCACTGGCTGAAGAATTCGTACAGCCGCCGCGATGTAGTCAGAAAGTATCGAATCACCGACTTCGGTCGCTACAACGCGAAGCGCGAGACCCGCCGTCTGATCGGCGACTATGTGCTGACACAGAACGACTGTCACGGCACGAGCTTCGACGACGCGATATCCTACTGCGGCTGGCCGCTCGACGTACACAATCCGCGCGGCATCTATTCGGGCGCGGAGGGACCCTACTATTCTAACAGCTCAGTTCCGGTCACCGGAATCCCGTTCCGCTGTATTTATTCGAAGAACATCGACAATCTGCTGATGGCGGGGCGCTGCGTATCGGTAAGTCACCTCGCGCTCGGCACGGTGCGCGTCGAGTCGACGCTCGCGACGCTCGGACAGGCGGCAGGCACCGCGGCGGCGATCTGCGCCGCCGATTCGATAACTCCGCGCGACATATACAAAACGCGTATGCGCGAGTTCCGTCAACTGCTGCTGCGCGACGATCTAACGATACCCGGGCTTATGAATCTCGACCCCGACGACCTCGCCCGCACCTCTAAAGTGAGCGCGAGCAGCGTCAGCACGACCGAGCGCTTTGACACAAAGCGGGGCGCGGTCGGCGACTTCGAGGAGATCCTGGTCGACACCGCCGCTGCGATGGGCACTCGACAGAAGGTCGAATTCGCGCGGGTATATCTGAAAAACGCGAATCCTGCCGCGACAGAAATAAAGGCTTCGCTGCTCAAATTGAAGAGCCCGAGCGGCTTCGAGGCAATGGAGATTGCCGACACCGTGACAGTCGAGCTCGCGGCCGGCTATGAGGGCTGGTGCGAGCTGCCGTTTGACGTCTCGGGCTGCGGCGGCTCGGTGGGCATACTGATTTACGCCGCGCTGGGCGTATACTGGAAGCGCATGGTCTGCACTTCGTTCCGTCTGACGTCCGCGAAGCGGCTGAACGAATACCGCTGGGCTAACGACTCGCAGAATTCGTATATGTTTTTATTGTACGACGAGCAGCTGCCATATGCCGACTGCTCGGCGGCGAATGTCATAAACGGCTACTCGCGCATTGTAGATAAAAGCCGCTACGCGTGGGTTTCCGACCCGATGGAACCACTGCCGCAGTGGATACGCCTCGACTTCGACCAGCCGCGCGAGATATCCGAGGTTATAGTCATTACCGACACCGATCTGACGACTCCGGCATACAGCTCGCCGCGTCTGCCCATCGTGACAAAGACGATAGCCGACTTCACGATATCTGTGATTTCGGGCGGTACAGAAGCGGTCGTATATGAGGTGCGCGACAATTATCTGCGCAGACGCGACTGCCATTTTGACAAGATCACCGCAGACGCGGTGAAAATCACCGTGACAAAGACCTGCGGCGACGCGAGCGCGCGGATATTCGAGGTTAGGGTTTATTGACATGGAGCTGCATTAAACTACAGTTAGCCACTCACAGATAATACTATAGTCTGGGTATATCAAGCCGTAAAACCGCTTCACACAAATCCCGGTAAGCTATACAAGGCATGTAAATAATGTAGAAATACAAGGTCTGATGATACACAGTATTGTAGTGTATGAGCTCGAACCAATTTGTTAACAATTTAATAAAATATTATTTGAAAAAGGAGTTATTATGTCTACGAAAAGAATCGCATTGAGAACAATCTCCCTCTTCTTCGCGCTGCTCATCGGCGCGACTGCCATCAGCTGCGGCTCTGACGGAACCCCCGAGACTACGACAGCCGCAAATACAAGCGAACAGACAACCGCAGTCGACGACAGCCGTGTTCAGGACAATCTGCCCGACCTCGACCTCGAGGGACAGACGATAAATATACTCATACGCGACGAGATGGCATATGAGTTCAACACCGAGCAGACCGGCGAGCTCATGGACGACGTCGTCTACGAGCGCAATCAGTCGGTGAGCGAACGCTTCAATGTCAACATCAACTACATCTCCGCCCCCGGCAACTGGGCGAACAAGGACACCTACCAGTCGCTGATCAACACCGCGGTTATGGCGAATGACAATGTGTATGATATCGTCACCGGTCAGTCAAATATTATAATACCGCTCGCGGTTCAAGGAATGTTTTACGACTGCGCGAATTCGCAGTATATAGACTACAGCAAGCCCTACTGGAAAGATGGTTTTTTCGAAAACGTAAAAATCAATGACCGTGTCTATGTACTCGGCGGAGACTTCGCAATTTCGATGCTCTCGGCTTCAAACGTCATATTCTTCAACAAGGACCTGATGGATGAATATCAGATTGAATATCCGTATGACCTTGTCAGAAACGGCACTTGGACAGTCGATAAATTCCTCGAAATGGTTGAAATCGCCACAAACGATCTGAATGGCGACGGCATCATGGATGAAAACGATCTGTTTGGCTTCTGCGGCTACAATAACTCGATCAATCCTTTCTTTTATGGCTCTGAGCTGTCGTATATGACAGAGGGTGAAGACGGTAAGCGTGTAATCGACTTCCCTAACGAAAAAGCCATAGACTTGTTCGACAAGTTCAGCGCGTTCTGCAAATCTGATAACTTCTGTGACGCGTCGAAAGCATATTCATCAACTCCGCAGCTCGAGCTGGAGATGTCTCGCACATTTGCCAACAACAACCATTTGATGATCGGTATGAAGCTCGAATTTATCACCGAGCTGCGCGACATGAACTCGGACTTCGGCGTCGTACCCTACCCGAAGTACGATGAGGCGCAGGAGGATTACCACGTCTCGATCCTGAGGACCTTCACCGTCGCGTCTATCCCGCTGTCCGCAAGCGATTATGAGACCGGCTGCCTCATCCTCGAAGCCTTCGCGAGCGACGGCTACAACAACATCATCCCCGCGTACTATGAAGTCGCGCTAAAGGATAAGTATTCGCGTGACGACGGAACTATTGAGATGCTCGATATAATCAGCGGCGCAACCTGGTTTGACTTTGCCGACGCGTTCTCTACCGACCTTGGTATAAGCGACTATTTCTCGGGATATGTAATGGCCGGTCAGTCGAATCTGGTCAGCGCGTTTGAGTCGCAGCGCACATCGCTTCAGACAAAGCTCGATAAACTCTACGAATCGTTCGAAGAATAAATATTCGCCGGCGCGCTTTCAGTGCGCCGGTATGTTTACACACAAGGAGTGATATTTATGAACAAGCAACAAATATCTGAGGGGATTTTGGAAGTATTCGCCGCCAGCCCTGAAAATACCATAACCGAAAACCCGATAGACGAATCGGTCGCCGGACTCGTCATGTTCGACGCACCTATTTTCGGCATCGGCTCGGCCGCCGACCCATTATTCGAAACATTCAAAAAGGTCGGCGTTATCGGTCCGTGGCATATGAGCCCGAACGAATGGCTGCCCGAAGCGAAGTCGATAGTCTCATTGTTCTTTCCGTTCAGCGAGCGCGTTAAGGCGGACAACCGCAGATATACTGACCGTCCGTCGCCGGCGTGGCTGCATGGCCGCATTGAGGGACAGGCGTTCATTCACGCCTATATGCGCCGGCTTGGCGAATGGTTCGGCAAGCAGGATGTGAAGTACTGCATTCCAGCCTCCGATAAGCGCTTCATGCAGATAGATTCACACAACAACACGAAGCTCGACGGATATCCGATGTCCGATGTCCACACCTACGGCAGCAACTGGTCGGAACGCCACGCCGCGTTTGTATGCGGACTCGGTACGTTCGGATTGTCTAAAGGACTGATCACCGTCCGCGGCATTGCCGGACGCTACGCGAGCATTATACTCGACGTCGACCTGCCCGCCGATACGCGGTCATACAATGACATTTATGAATACTGTATCAGATGCGGACGCTGCGCCGAGCGCTGTCCGGCTCACGCGATCTCGCTCGAGACCGGCAAGAATCACATCAAGTGCTCGGAATACTGTACCGAGATGGCGAAGCAGTTCCTGCCGCGCTACGGCTGCGGTCTATGTCAAACCGATGTCCCCTGCGAAAGCTGCAACCCGAATTGAAGACCTCGTCAGGAGCTCGCGACGCGAGCTCCTTTGTTATGCGGGCTCCTTTTTGTCATGTGTTAATTTTGCCGATAATAAACATATGTATAAAGGCTATATTTACAATATAGTTAATATTACAACAATATTAGTTAATATATTTATGCTATAATCAGTCATATATTTAATTATGATTTAATAACGGAGCGTGCAACTACCATGAGTGGAAAAAAACCTGTCCAAAACCTGTCTGCCCTGTTGTTATTGGCAATACTTGCGAGCACAGTTTCATGCGGCACATCGGACACGATTGAAGATATTACTGCCGATGTTACCACAACCGCGGCTACCGAGACACTGTCAGAGCTGGACGCGCGAAAAGCGGTCGACGATGAGCTGCCCGAAGAGGATTTCGAGGGCCGCACCTTTACTATGCTCACCTACGACCAGCTAAAAGCCGACCTATACGCTGAAAGTCTGAATGGCGAGGTCATCAACGACGCGGTATACGAGCGCAACGAGACGGTCGCTGAACGCTTCAACGTCAACATTGAGACCAACAGCCAAACCTTATACGCAGACGCGACCGCGTTCATACAAAAGACGGTACTCGCCGGTGACGATTCGTTCCAGCTCGCGGCGCATCATGTCGTCGCGGCGGGTGAAATGCTGATGCAGGATTTGTTCATGAATTGGTATGACATTCCCTACATCGACTTTTCGAAGCCGTGGTGGTCGCCGAGTACGACCGAGGATTTGACCTACGGAGACGACAAGGCGATCCTCGCGGTCGGCGACCTCGCGCTGTCGAGTCTGACCGGTACATATTGCTACTTCTACGACAAGACCGACGCCGAGACCTACAAGCTCGAAAATCTTTACGATGTAGTCTGGGAGGGACGCTGGACGCTCGACTACCTGATGAACGTGACTAAAGATATATACGAGGACTTAAACGGCAACGGTGAGCGCGATTCAGATGATTACTACGGTATGACGCAGCAGATGAAAAGCGCGCTCAACGCCTATCTCTGGTCGTGCGGCGGCAAGGTCATGCAGAAAAATTCAGAGGGCATTCCCGAGCTTGTCTACAAATCCGAGCGGACAAACACGATCATTGAAAAGCTCTACCAGCTCTGTTATGAATCGGAGGGAGTTTGTATTCAGCGCGAATTCCCGACGTCAATGCTGCGCGTCGCGGGTGACGCGACAACTGTCACGCACTATATCAACGCCTTTTCGTTCATGGAGAATATGACCCTGTTCACCGGCGGCACCTTCGACCTCGCGGTCATCTACTTCCGCGACAAGGAGACCGAATACGGAATTCTTCCCTACCCGAAGCTCGATGAGGAACAGGACGAGTATTACACGATGGTTGACGGCTATCATGCCGCGCTCGCAGTGCCAAAATCGGTGCAGGATTATGAGTTCGTCGGAATCATCACCGAAGCGCTCAACGCCGAGAGCTATAAAACTGTGTTCCCCGCATACTACGAGGTCGCGCTCAAGACTAAATACACACACGACGACGAGTCGATAAAGATGCTCGATATGATAGTTGAAAGTCGTGTATTCGATTTCGGATACGTATACGACGCTTGGAAAGGCGTATCCTTCTACTTCGAGAGATTGATCGGCGAGCAGAAATCAAAGAATTTCGAATCCTATTACGCGTCGAATTCAGCCGCCGCAATCAAATACTATGACGAAGTACTCGAATATTTCGAAAATATGGAGTGACAGTTAATCTGCAATACGACTCGAAACGGCGCGGTGTTTCCGGATGTTATCGGAAACGCCGCGCTTTTCATTATGTGATATTTATAGAATTATGACAGTTGTATCGATATTTATACGATTATATTTACATTTAATATAATATACATTAATTTTGATTTCATATATGTTATATAATTACACAAGTGTTGATCACATAAGGTCACATAATCACATATACATATACTTATATTTGTAAGGAGAATGTTAATATGAACAATAATTATCACAAAAGTCTGATATCGCTCCTGCTTTTAGCTGCGATGCTCGCCGGAACGATTTCGTGCGGCGGCACGGCTGACACTCCCGAGGAGACCCCTCAGACCGACGAAAGCGAAAGCGTCCAGACCGAAACCACCTCCGAGCTTGACGCCCGCAAGGCGATCGACGACGAATTGCCCGACGAGGATTTCGAGGGCGCAGTGTTCACAATTCTCACTTATGACCAGTGTAAAACCGACGTCTATTCGGAGGAGGCGAACGGCGAGGTCATCAACGACGCGGTTTTCGAGCGCAATCAGACCGTATCCGAGCGGTTCAACACTGAAATTGAGGTCAACAGCCTTGCGACAAACAGCGAGGTCACAAACTTCATCAACACCACCGTCATGGCGGGCGACGAAGCGTTCCAGCTTGTATCTAATCATGTCGTGCAGCTTGGCTCGATAATCATGCAGGATCTGTTGATGAACTGGTATGACATCCCCTACATCGATTTTTCGAAGCCGTGGTGGTCGCCGAGTACGACCGAGGACCTGACTTACGGCGACGATAAGGCGATCCTCGCGGTCGGAGACCTCGCGTTGTCGAGTCTCGCCGCTACTTATTGTTACTTCTATGATAAATCCGACGCCGAGACTTACAAGCTCGACGATCTGTATCAGGTTGTCTGGGATGGCAAATGGACGATAGACTATATAATGAACCTCACAAAGGACATATACAACGACCTGAACGGCAACGGCGAGCGCGATTCGGCCGACTATTACGGCATGACGCATCAGATGAAGAGCGCGCTCAACACCTATCTCTGGTCGTGCGGCGGCAAGGTCATGCAGAAAAATTCAGAGGGCATTCCCGAGCTTGTCTATAAGAGCGAACGCACGAATACGATTGTCGAAAAGCTCTACCAGCTCTGCTACGAGTCGGAGGGCGTCTGCACACAGCGCGACTTTGACCAATCCATGGTTACGTCGTCGGCCGACGAGGTCATACACTACATCAACGCGATTTCGTTCCGCGAAAATCTGACGCTGATGACCGCCGGAACACTCGACATGACTATCAACTACTTCCGTGACAAGGAAACCGAATACGGAATCCTGCCTTACCCGAAGCTCGATGAGGAGCAGGACGAATATTACACAATGGTCGACGGATATCATTCGGCGCTCGCAGTGCCGAAGTCGGTAAAAGATCTTGATTTTGTCGGCATAATCACCGAAGCGCTCAACGCCGAGAGCTACAAGACGGTGTTCCCCGCTTATTATGAGGTCGCGCTCAAGACGAAATACACTTATGACGACGAGTCGATACAAATGCTCGATATGATCGTCGACAGCCGAGTATTCGATTTCGGCTATGTGTACGACGCGTTCAAGGGTATGTCGTTCATATTCCAGCGTCTGATCGGCGACAACAAGAGCAAGGATTTCGAATCCTACTATGCGCAGAACTCATCGGCGGCAATTGACTATTACAACGAACTTCTCGAATATTTCGAGGAAATGGAATAATCCGGATATATTTTTTACAAATCGAGTATAAAATTAAGTATAGAAGAACCGCTGTTTTAACGGTTCTTCTTTTATATTTACATTATTTTCAATTAACGTTCATTATTTGTTAATTATGATAAGTTATAATAAATAATATATAGTCCAAATTATAACAAAAGGTGGGTGTTAATATGAATAAAAATTATCATGTCCGATTAGTTTCATTACTGCTTCTCGGGGCAGTTACAGCCGGATGCTTTGCGTGCGGCGACACATCTGACAACAGCGACGTAACGCAGCCCTCAGTAACCGACGCGTCGACTGAAACCACCTCCGAGCTGGAAGGCAGACTCGCAATCGACGACGAGCTGCCCGATGAGGATTTCGAGGGGCGTACCTTTACAATGCTCACATACGATCAGGTCAAAACCGACCTTTGGGCTGAAAGTCTCGACGGCGACGTTATCAACGACGCTGTATATGAACGCAATGAGACGGTGGCCGAACGCTTCAACGTGACCATCGACGTGCAAAGCAACGCTACATATTCTGAAACTACGTCTATGATCCAGCAGACTGTCATGGCCGGCGACGACGCTTATCAGCTGATAGCTCATCATGTCGTCGCGCTCGGCGGAATTGTCATGCAGGATTTGTTCATGAACTGGTACGACATTCCTTACATCGACTTCTCGAAGCCGTGGTGGTCGCCGAGTACGACCGAGGATTTGACCTACGGCGACGACAAGGCGATAATCGCGGTCGGCGACCTTGCGCTGTCAAGTCTTGCGGCTACCTACTGCTATTTCTACGACAAGCCGGCGGCCGAAACGTATAAGCTCGACGACTTGTATGAGGTGGTGCGGGACGGCAAGTGGACCATCGACTACATAATGAATATCACAAAGGACATATACCAAGACCTCAACGGCAACAGCGAGCGTGACGGCGACGATTACTACGGCATGACGCAGCAGTTAAAGAGCGCGCTCAACGCCTATCTCTGGTCGTTTGGCGGAAAGGTCATGGAGAAAAACAGCGAGGGCATCCCCGAGCTGGTATTCAAGAATGAACGCACGAACACGATTGTCGAAAAGCTATATCAATTCTGCTACGAATCGGAGGGCGTCTGCACGCAGCGCAACTTTGACCAGTCGATGGCATTGAATCCTGAAGATATAGTGCATTCCATCCACGCGATTTCCTTCCGCGACAATCTGACATTGATGACCGCCGGAACGCTCGATATGACTATCAACTACTTCCGCGATAAGGAGACCGAATACGGAATTCTCCCTTACCCGAAGCTCGATGAGGAGCAGGAAGAATATTATACAATGGTCGACGGATATCACGCCGCGCTCGCGATTCCGAAATCAGTGCAGGATTATGACTTTGTCGGTATAATCA
Organism: Candidatus Flemingiibacterium merdigallinarum; assembly: GCA_904386005.1. GTDB lineage: Bacteria > Bacillota > Clostridia > Oscillospirales > CAG-272 > Flemingiibacterium > Flemingiibacterium merdigallinarum. Next base: position 2,547 of record CAJFKR010000037.1, on the reverse strand, counting down.
CCGAGGCACTCAACGCCGAGAGCTATAAGACGGTGTTCCCCGAATATTACGAAGTCGCGCTCAAGACGAAATACACTTATGACGATGAATCGGTTCAAATGCTCGATATGATCGTCGACAGCCGCGTTTTCGACTTCGGCTATGTATACGACGCGTTCAAGGGTATGTCGTTCTATTTCCAATATTTAGTAGGTGACAATAAGAGCGGAGATTTCGAATCTTACTACGCAACAAATTCGACAGCGTCGATTGAATATTACAACGATTTACTCGAATATTTCGAAGAAATGGAATAAAAAGACAGAGCTGTATCGCGCTTGATACAGCTCATTTTTTACCCACTAACAACTAACAACTAACAGCTAACAACTAAAACGCAATCGCGGGAATCTCCTGCGGACGTCTCGCGTCAGGAGCCTTTCCGTCAGCGATGTCATACAGCTCGGCGTGAGTCTTTATTATCCCCTCGACAAATCCGGCATACGGCTTCTGGCAGACGTCGACGACGCCGATCTGGTAGTTCTCACCGTCGAAACGCCCGAGATATGCCTGATCGTTCAATGTGAAATAGTGCGCGCCGAGACAGTATGGGCTGCTCGCAGCTTTCTGCATATAGTAGCGGTAGGCTACGCCCCGCTCGTGCTGGCTCGTAACTCCGCGCAATCCGGTCGCGTCAAGTCCGACGTCGAGCGCGCCGAAGTGGAATTCGCCGATGATCACCGGCTTTTTGACCTTTGCGTAGAAATTGTTGATCGAATCGGTCGGGTCTATCTGGTAGCAGTTGAACGAGAATATGTCGACATATTCCGAGCCGGACGCGAGCGCCTCGCTCGACAGCCACGCGTAGCGTATGCCGAGGTTCAGGTGGTTCTTGTCGACGCCGTGTATCTCCTCGGACATGACTCGCATATACTCGCGTATCATTTCGCGCGTGAACGCCCAGGTGTCGTCTGAACGGTTCCGATTCGGCTTCTCTACAGTCGATATGTCGTCGAAAGACTTATAGCTTGTCTCCCACGCTCGGTTGAGCGACACGACATCGCCGTATTTCTCGGTGAGGAAGCCTATAAGGCGGTCACGAGACGCGAAGCCCCGCTTGTCCCACAGAAGCTCCGCCAAGTTAAGCTCGTTGACAAACGCCCACTCGGGTTCGTTGCCCATGAAGTAGCCGAGCAGATAGGGGTCGTCCGCGAACGGCTTGATCTGAGCTGCCCACTCGCGCGATACCTCGCGGTATTCAGGCGAGAATACATCCGGGAAATCGCGAAAAACGCGCGCCTTCGTCAGCGGTCTGCCGCCAAAGATATAGGTATATGGCTGACCAGAGCGTCTCGCGTGGTCGAGGTCACTCCAGCAGGCGATGGTATTGAACCCCCATTCGTTCATGCGGACACGGGTCATCAGACTCCAATTATCGTACCAGTCGCCGCCGAACGCCTTGTAGAGATTCGACTTGTGGAAGCTGAACGTATCGCCTCTGCCCTCGTTCCAGCCGACCGAGCCGCGCGGCGGCAGCTCACAGCAGAGCTTCGTTATGCCGTTAAGATTGCAGTCGCCGTCGACTGTGACGCAGTCGAGTCCCATCGAGAAGAACGCGTAGCCATCGGGGTCGACCAGCCAGTATCTTCTGCCATCGTTTGTCAGGCGGAAGAAGCCGGTCGCGTCGCCAAGCGGCTTCTTTTTCCAGCCGCCGAAGCGCGAGCGGTCGTCGCCGAAAAGCGAGGGTTGCCCGTCGAGCGCCGACGTCCGCTCAAACTCGGTTCTCATATATTCGCGCAGCTCGTCGGTTGACTTCGTCTTGCCCGGCCAGTCGGTGCAGAGCTTCTGTCCAAGTGCGTCGACCATTTTCACGTCGGGCAGCGGGTATTCGGGCTCGCTGTCCGAGATATACAGCCCGTGTATCGTCAGCTTCATCTCGCAGCGCGAATCTCCGGCTGAAAGCTTGAAGCTCGACACAGCGTCAATCGGTATCGGTCGTCCCTGTGTGACCGTCTTGAGCTTGCCGGGCGTGCGCGGCAGAAACAGCGTGCTGCCGTCGAGTACGCTGAACGGCAGCGCGATACGCGTCTTGAGTCCGGGCAGAAGCCCCATCTTGAACGCGATGAACCGTCCGTCCGAAGCCGAGAAGCTCCAGGTGATGCCGGTGCTGATATCGAGCCGGTTTGTAAGATCGGCGACTATATATTTGCCCGAATATGCTTTAAAGCCGTCGTATTCGATTCGACCGCCGCCAAGTCCGAATGTGTAAAGTCTTCCGTCGTCATTTAATTCGACCGAGACATTATCGGTTTTGAACAATGACAAATCGAGTAATGTCATCTCATTTACCATAGCTTTCGTATACGATACCGAATTCGATATCGGTATTTGAAAGTATCCTTTCTCCCGATTCGGGTAATTCGCGCCGAGCGCGAGCTTACAGGAACAATTGCCTGTAATTATATTAATTAACGTGAGTTCGATGGAAATAATAACAATGTAAATACGCAATCAACTGAACAAAAAACAAAGAATTCAAACGACCACGAAGAAACCAGCCGCCGGTTG
>CAJFKR010000036.1 GCA_904386005.1 Candidatus Flemingiibacterium merdigallinarum | reverse complement strand
AGTTTTGTGACTTCGCGGTCAATGACCGCGATTTGCTTCGCAAACCGTCACAAAACATCGACATAAGAAAGGAAGACTTCGCTAACGCGAAGTCGTGGTTATAATCATGATATATATGTTTTTGGCAGACGGATTTGAAGAGGTTGAGGCGCTCTGTCCGCTCGACCTTATGCGGCGCGCCGGACTTTCGGTCATGACGGTCGGAGTCGGCGAAAAGGTAGTGCGCGGCTCGCATGGAATCGAGGTAATCGCTGACGTGACTTGTACCGAAGCTGAGAAGCTGCTCGACAAGAAGCCGGCTGACGCGGTGATTCTGCCCGGAGGTATGCCCGGCACAACCAATCTTAAGGCTGACCCGACAGTCAATAAATTCATAAAATACGCGTCCGACAACCACAAGCTCATTGGCGCTATCTGCGCCGCGCCGTCGATTCTGGGCGAGCTGGGTCTGCTCAACGGCAGGGAGGCGATCTGCTTCCCGGGCTTCGAGGACAAGCTGCGCGGCGCGCGCATAAGCTCGGACAAGGTGGTGCGCGACGGCAATATAATCACCGCCAAAGGTATGGGCGTCGCGCTCGATTTCGGACTCGCGCTCGTTTCCGCGCTCAAGGATGACGCGACCGCGAACTCGCTGCGCGAGGCGGTACAGGCCTGACACGCCGTTCGCAATACCAATCGAAGGAAGCCTTTGCCAAAGAAGAAGCAAAGGTTATGAATATAATAATGTATGAAATAAGAAAACGAAAAAATGAAATTCGCGAGAAATATAAAACTCTGCGAGCCGCTCTTGATCCTAAAGTGAAAGCCGGATGGGATGAGGCGGTCTGCCGGAGCTTCATTTCATCGGCTACCTACCGGTTCGCTTCGGTGCTGCTGCTGTATGCTCCTAAGCGGGATGAGGTCGATGTGATGCCAATCGCACGTCAGGCGCTCGCTGACGGCAAGCGAGTCGCGTTCCCGCGCTGTATTCCCGATACGCACGATATGGTTTTCCATTTCGTCGACTCTTTGTCTCAGCTGATCAGCGGCTCATACGGTCTGCGCGAGCCGTCGTCAGACCTTGAGGTATACGACCGCGGCTCACCCGAAACCGCCGCCTGTCTTGTACCGGCTATCGTCTACGACCGCAGGGGCTATCGGATTGGCTACGGCAAGGGCTACTACGACCGATATCTTTCGTCATTCACCGGCTCAAAGGTCGGGACTGTATACAGTGAATACATCGTCGACAGTCTGCCGCGCGGCAGATACGATCTTTCGGTCGATTTTATCGTGACCGAGCGTGGTATCCGCGTAAAATGAAGTTCAAAAGCACTTTCACCGCGCCGCTGCTCATCACGGCGGTGCTGCTGCTGCTCGCGGCGTCGAGGTTTCTCGATTTGTCGATGCTCGCGTATCACGAGAATATCTGCCTTGCCGTTATCGTATTGCAATTGATGATCCTCGCCGTGCCGTCGATACTCTACGCAAAGCTCAAGGGCGAGAGCTTTATAAAGCGTCTGCGCCTGCGGCTGTTCGGACTCGACAAGCTGCTTGTAATCCTGCTCGCGTCACTGGCGCTGCTGGTCGGCGACGTGCTACTGAAGCTGATATTATACAATCTCGGATTGGTAAACGGCAATTATTCGGTCTACGACTACTACCTTTCGGGTGAGGAAACCAATATAATCTACGCGATGCTCACCTTCTGCCTGATTCCCGCGATCTGCGAGGAGCTGCTCTTTCGCGGACTGCTCTGTGCCGAATACGAGCAGAACGGCGTTATGACCGCGGTCATAGCCTCGTCGGCACTGTACGCTATGTTCGGTCTTAGCTTCGGATATTTTCCGATATATTTCTACTGTGGACTTATTTTCTCGCTCGTGATGTACCTTACCCGTTCGTTGTTCGCGGCGATAATCTGCCATTTCATATACAATTCAGCGACAATTGTACTGTCTGACACAGTGTGGAATATTATATCAAAGCCTCAGAGTACGGTGTTCCTCGTATTCGCGCTGACGACTCTGCTGCTGATCGCGCTCGCAAGCCTGTTCGGTGAGTGCGAACGCATATACTACGGATATTCGCTTCGAGGTATTGATTCAGATTACGCCGCGAAATGTCCGAAATTCAAGCTGAGTCTGTTCATCGAGGCTCTGCTCGCGCCGCCGTTTCTCTGTGCCGCGCTCGTATTCGTCGTGGCGTCGATTCAGTTTATCTGACCGAAACCTGAATAAACGTAATTACTTATACAAGGATTATTGGTATTATAAATGGATGAAAATAACAAAGACAAGCTCATAAACGCCGACAAAAAGGATTCGGATGAGTTGATGGAGGACACGATAGTATTCACCCGTGAACCGGATACTATAGTCAAGTCGACCAAACGAGCCGATTCCTCACGTGACACGAAGCGTCAATCGCCGCGTCCCAATCCGGCGCGTCCGCAGAATATTCCGATTGAGCTTCAAAATACCGCGAAGCTGCAAGGCGGCGCGGTGATCCGACCTCTCAAGCCGACCCGCTCTCCCAATGCACGGTCGTCACAGCCGAATGGCGCGCAAGCAAGCGGAGCGTCTGGCAATATACAGCCAAACAACGCGCAAGCAAGCGGAGTGTCTGGCAATATGCAGCCAAACGGCGCGCGTCCGAATGGCGGAGTGTCGGGAAATATGCAGTCGGGCAATACGCGTTCGGGCAGCAGCGCGTCTGGCGGTATGCAGTCGAATCGGACGAATCCAAACGGCTCGCGGCAGGGACGGACTCAGGCGGGCGCAATGTCTGGCAGTCAACCGAAAAATGCACAGCCTGACAGTGCTCAGCGAAATATTCAGAATAATTCCCGCCAAGCTTCACAGTCGCGCTCAAATGCTCCGCGCAATGAGACAATCTACCCGACGCAGCCTCGTGTCGACAATTCGAATATGTCGCAGCCGCGAACGAATCCGAGTCGTTCCAATGGTTCGCAGCCGAGTCGGGGGCAGGGACAGATGAGCGTAGTGCGCACGCCGGTGCAGTCGCAGCAGCGTGTGATGGACGACTACGAAATCGACGAGTCTACCTGGCGGAAAACACCGAGCAAGCCGTCGCGTGCAAACCGCGGTCGTCGCGACTCGGCGTCGAGCGCGATTATGAGCGCGGTCAAGGCGGTCATATATATCGTATTTGTAATCGCGGTTTCGATACCTCTTTCGATATTTGTAATCAACACCGCGAACGACGTCTTTGCGTTTGTCAAGGAGGAGAAGGTCATCGAGGTCGTGATTCCGGAATACGCGACAATCGACGACGTCGGAGACATTCTCGGCGAAGCGGGAGTTATCAAGTACCCGTGGGCATTCAAGCTCTGGAGCTATCTCAAAACCAAAAACAACCAACCGACCTTCGTCGCCGGAACCTACGAGGTGTCGACGACTGAAAACTACGATATGCTGCGTCTCGGCTTCCAGAAGTCAGCGTCGCGCGCGACGATACGTCTGACTATCCCCGAGGGCTATACGGTCGATGAGATAATCGACCTGTTTGTGTCGAACGGTATCGGCACAAAAGAGAAATTTGTCGAGGTTATCAATAACTACGACTTCGATTATCCTTTCCTCGACAACCTTGTCACATCGTCCGACCGGATTTATCGGCTTGAGGGCTATTTGTTCCCGGACACCTATGAGTTCTATACCGATTCGAGCGAGGAAGCGGCTATAGCCAAGCTGCTCGATAACTTCAACCGCAAGTTCATCGATGAATACTACGACCGCTGCGAGGAGCTGGGAATCACAGTCGATGAGGCAATCACGCTCGCGTCTATGATCGAAAAAGAGGCGAAATACGCGGACGAAATGGGCGACGTGTCGTCAGTATTCCACAATCGTCTTGACAACAGCTCGACCTATCCTTATCTCGAGAGCGACGCGACGATAATGTACGCTATCGCGCACGACACCGGCTCGCGGCTTGACAATATGACCGGCGAAGACCTCGAATACGAAACGGCCTACAACACCTATACGAACAAGGGTCTGCCGCCCGGACCTATCGCGAATCCGGGTCTTAACTCGATAAAATACGCGCTCTATCCGAACGAGACCAACTACTACTACTTCGTATCCGACAGCAGCGGACGTATGCTGTTCGCGACGACCTATGAGGAGCACCTCGCGAATATCAACACCGCGCGCTCGGGACAATGATTGCAGGCAACACCGCCTGCCCGAGGCAGTGACAACAATGATATCAGTATCTGCGGTCGGTCAGGTTGACCGGCTGTAGATACCGTTAATAACCGCTAACGAAAGGAATTGACAAATGAACTACCAATCCTCACCAGTAATCAAAAAGCTGTCGCGTCCGGTGCTGACCTATCGCGACATCCCCTACAAAGCCGCGCTGATATTCAACGCCGGAGTTACAAAATTTAACGGAAAATACGTCATGGTTTTCCGCAACGACTACGGCTCGATGGACGAGCACAAGCTCGAAGGAACGAATATCGGTCTTGCGTACAGCGACAACGGAATCGACTGGAAAGTAGAGCCGAAGCCCTGTTTCGTACTGCATGACGACGAGATCCGCCGTGCGTATGACCCGCGCCTGACCGTAATCGACGGTCGCTGCTATATGTGCTTCGCGGTCGACACAAATCATGGACTGCGCGGCGGTATTGCCGTGACCGACGACTTTGACAAATTCGAAATACTGTCATTGAGCGCGCCCGACAACCGCAATATGGTGCTGTTCCCGGAAAAAATCGGCGGCTACTTTTGCCGTCTCGAGCGCCCGATGCCGGTTTACTCCCGCGGGCGCGACCGGTTTGACACTTGGCTGTCCTATTCGCCCGACTTTAAATTCTGGGGCGAGTCGAAACTGGTATTAAAGGTAGAGGACGTGCCTTTCGCGAACGACAAGGTCGGTCCCGGAGCTCCGCCTGTCAAAACCGAAAAGGGCTGGCTCGCGACCTTCCACGGCGTTATCCGCGACGAGTCGATGGGTAAGAACGGCTGGGAGGCTTCATGGAAGAAGAAGTACTACGCCGGTATCATGCTGCTCGACCTTGACGACCCGTCGAAGATTATCGGTATGTCAAAGGAACCGCTTATCGCGACCGATCAGGCGTACGAAGTCGAAAACGGCTTCCGCTGCGATGTTATTTTCCCGGGCGGAATGCTGCTTGAGGACAGCGGAGAAGTGAAGATTTACTACGGCGCGTCGGATACATACGAGTGCATGGCGACCGCTGACGTGAACGACCTTCTAAAGCTCTGCCTTGACTGAAAATAGCCGCAGCCTGAATGAGATTTCATTCAGGCTTGAGCTTTTGCTAATCAATTTGCACTGTTATCGCGTTTTGCTGAAAGGAAATGACACAATGAATTACGGATTTATCAAAGTCGCGGCGGCAAGCCCCAATGTAACTGTCGCGAATCCCGATAGAAACTCAGACGAAATAATCAAGGCGGTAAGAACGGCGGCAGATCTTGGAGTAAAGCTGCTTGTCACACCCGAGCTCGGCGTCACAGGCTACACCTGCAGCGACCTGTTTTTGCAGAAGCGTCTGTATGAGTCGTCAATGTCGGCACTCCGGAAAATAATGAATGAGACCGCGCCGTTTGATATAGTTACGATAGTAGGCGTACCGATCAAAGTTGGTTCTGAGCTTTACAACTGCGCCGCGGTTATCTATCACGGAGAGCTGCTTGGTGTTGTACCGAAACGTAATCTGCCGAATTACGCTGAATTCTACGAGCGCCGGCATTTCACGCCCGCGTCAGATGAGCTTCGCGAAATTGAACTTTTCGGTAAGGTAGTGCCGTTTGGCAGCCGCATTGTTTTCTACTCAATCAATATGCCCGAATTTTCGTTTGGCTGTGAAATCTGCGAGGATCTGTGGGTAGCCGAACCGCCGTCCGCGTCGCTTGCGGCGAGTGGGGCGATGATTATCTGCAATCTTTCGGCGAGCGATGAGACAATCGGTAAAGCCACCTACCGCAGGAGCTTAGTAATAGGGCAGTCGGCACGATTGGTATCCGGCTATATTTATGCCGACGCCGGAATCGGCGAATCTACGACCGATATGGTATTCGCCGGTCACAATCTGATCGCGGAAAACGGCGCGCTGCTCTCCGAGTCGAAGCCGTTTGAATCAATATTCGGCGACAGCTGTCCGATGACTGTCAGTGAGATTGACGTTACTCGACTCGACAGCGAGCGGGTGCGTATGAACACCTACAAGAGCGCGGACGAATGTCTGAAAATCGGATTTGATATGCCGGTTGTTCACACAGCGCTGACTCGCAAATTCGAGCCGATGCCGTTCGTACCGTCTGACGCGACCGAGCGCGGCGAACGCTGCGAGACAATACTGACGATTCAGTCGGTCGGACTCGCGCGCCGTCTTACACACGCGCACGCAAACAAGGCGGTGATCGGAATATCCGGCGGACTTGATTCCTGCCTCGCGCTGCTCGTTTCGGTCAAGGCTATGGATATACTGAAGCGTCCGCGTACCGATGTTATCGCGATTACGATGCCCTGCTTCGGCACTACGAGCCGGACACGCTCGAACGCCGAAATCCTCTGTGAACGTCTGGGCGTAGGTTTCCGGTGCATAGATATAAAGAAGGCTGTAAATGTACACTTTGAGGATATCGGTCACGACGAAACCAATCACAACGTAGTATACGAAAACGCTCAGGCGCGCGAACGCACACAGATTCTGATGGACATAGCGAATGCCGAGAACGGCATGGTAATCGGTACCGGCGACCTGTCCGAGCTCGCGCTCGGCTGGGCGACCTACAACGGCGACCATATGTCGATGTATGGAGTAAACGCGTCGATACCCAAGACGCTCGTTCGTCATATAGTCGGCTATTATGCCGATACCTCCGACGACAAGGATCTGTCGGCGGTACTCTGGGACATACTCGACACTCCTGTCAGCCCCGAGCTGCTGCCGGCTGACGACGCCGGCGACATCGCGCAGAAAACCGAAGATCTGGTCGGTCCGTATGAGCTGCACGATTTCTTCCTGTTCTACTTCATCCGCTACGGTTTTACGCCCGAAAAAATCGAGTATCTCGCGAACTATGTGTTCGACGGTCGCTACGCGCCCGAGACTATACACAAATGGCTCGCGAACTTCGTCCGCCGCTTCTTCATCCAGCAGTACAAGCGTTCCTGCCTGCCCGACGGTCCGAAGGTCGGTTCGGTAACGCTGTCTCCGCGCGGCGACTGGCGTATGCCGTCCGACGCGTCGTTCGATATTTGGAAAATCAACTGAAAGCCGCGGCTCATTAAAAATCGAAATCATGAGCCGCGAGATTTGACAATGCCACAAACTCGCAGTGAATCGAGACAGATTACCGTGAAGCGGATGTAAGATTTGAGATTATATAAACTCGCTGTCACGATAAATACGAGCATAAAAACCATATTATGCCATTCAAGGAGACGAAACAGTGAATATTAAAAATAGGTATATATTGTTTCCGCTCACCGCGGCGGGAATATCGTTCGCCATTTTCGTTTTTGCCGGTATATTTGTAGCGCTGGCGGTCGAGCCGCAGTATCTGTTTCTATTGCCGCTGCTTCTGCCGACTGCGATATTCCTGCTCATAGCTCTGGCGAAGCACAGACGCGCTATACGCGATTCGACGGCGATGGTAGCGACGTTTATACTCCTCCTGCTGCTGATTCCCGCGTGGTTTTTCTATTCATTATACCTAATGATGATTCAGTCGACAAAATTGACTGACGACGTCAGATATTATACCCGTGCGTTTGATTCTATCGACTACAGAGATGAGATCGGTCGAGTATTTCCGGAAGAAATACCCGAGGACGCGGAGGACGTCGAATTTACGTATATCCCGGGATTTTTGCAGGGCGGTGAAGAGCTTCGACTGTCCTACAAAACAGACTCGATTGACGAGTGGGCGAACCGGTTGTCGAGCTCGGTGGAATGGAGCGGCAGCGTCGGTGAATACGAAAAACTCACCGGCTCGAGTCTGTTTACCGCGGACGCGGACGACCGGATGTATCTGTTGTTCAATGAAGGCTGCAACCATGGCAAACAATGTTATGCGACAATTGACGAAAGCTTGAGCCGCGTCAGCTTTTACTACTGCCATTGGTAAAAGTTTGAAAACAAATTTTCAGACACGAATTTTATGCCATCTCAACCATCGAATGAGATTCTGCTTCGTAAACCGTCAAAAACTTCTGAATAGATAGGTAGATTTCGCTTAAGCGAAATCATGGTCATAATAACGAAAAAATCGCCGCTATTGGTAATCATCAGTTGCAGTTTTTATGTCCATTTCATACATCAGCGAGCCCCCGACGCGTATTCGCCTGTATTTATATCCAGCACCTCGCGCGGCGGTTGAATCATTGCGTGCTCATACTGGCATTTCCACATAACGTCCCGTGTGATATTGCCGTCTATGACACCGTCCACAGTCTCGCCGTCGTCAATCGGGTTGTCGTTGGCGAGGATGTACGAAGCCACATTATACGCGTGGTTGACTAACCAATTCGGGTCGAGGTCATGAAAATGGTATTGCAGGTCGGGCAGGAACAATGTGCTCATGCCGAGTGTGTCAATAAGCATATCGTCGGTGTCCTGTATGTTGAAGAAGCGAGCGTTGACGCCGAAGTGTATAAAACGGTCGGGACCCGTGACCTGACAAGAACGTATATCAGTTATTGGTATCAGCTTCCCGCAATTTTGGAAATATATCGCCTCGCAGTCGGGGTAAAGCTCAACCAGCGCCTCCATGAAGTCCATGTCGAGGTTGGCGCGCTCGATTGCCGACAGAGCCGAGGTCAGCATATCGACTCCGATGATCTGATAGCGGCATTCACGCAGAATGCGTTCGCGCTCTTCTTTAGGACAGTCCCACATCTGACTTCGGTGGAATTGGTCGATGTTTCTGCCACTAAACTTGCTGCATCCGGTGACCATAAGCTGTACTGGTACTTTGCCATCCATGAACTCAGCGATATGCTCCATAGCGGCGAATCCGGCGGTTTTTTTATCATGACAGAAGCAGTCGACCTTGCCGACATGGCGCCAAATCGCCGCAGTCATCAGCTCCTTGTCCGGCGTTGCGACCGAATGACTGAACAAAAGCTGCATCAGAAAAGGTCCTCCGGGCGTCACTTCTTCTTTAGGGTCGAGACTTTGTTTGAAATTATCGTCGTTCATCAGATATCCTCTTAATTTTCGTCATCGCTGTCAGCCGTATAGGAAATCTTCAATGTCATCTGCTCCTCGGGCAGAGACACGCCCTTGCTGCGCGTGATTTTGTGCTTATCGTCCTCACTGAAGCCGATAGTCTCTCCATCGTGCAGCTCGACATCGTCGTTCAAAATATATGAAACTATACTCGCCATAAAATCGCGCAGATCATTCGGGTCGGCGTCGGTATCGAGCACCTCGATTTCGTCTTTACCGAACGCGTCCATTCCATATGTGTACCCGCACACGCCTTTTCCATTGCGGTAGAGTCCGAACCAAATCCAGTTGAATAACGGCAGCTCGTCATCTTTAAGCATAACGGCAAACCCCTCGTAGAACCTCGGCTCGAACACTACGCCGCTCGTGTAGACTCCGGTCGCGTACTTCTGTCTACAGCAGGCGGCGACCAGCTTTACATAGAGCTTTCCGCGTTCAATCAAATCATCCTCATTTCCGCCGAGCACCGCTACCATAATATGCGCTTTGTGTGCCTTGGCCGCCTTGACGGCTTCAGACCACATATAGTTGTTCTCGGCGTTGACCTCGGCTTCACCGTCCGGAATCGGGTAGGGCATTAAGCTGATCGCCGCTATCATTCCATCAACATCGAATACGAGCGCGTCGTCTCGCTTGTCGTCCTCGTCCTCATGTGCCGCAATATCCCATTTTTCCGAAAGGTCGTGTATCAGCTGTGCTTTGTCCCAGCTGTGCTTCGACATAAGCACAAATCCGGCGAACACGCCTTTGTGTGATTTTTCGTCCTCATTCACGTCATTGTTGTTATCTTCGTCGATATCATCGTCAATGTCGGATTCACCGTTGTTATCGATATCACCGTCGTTATCGATTACATAATCATCGTCGTCGTCATACATCCATTCAGGCTCGAGTCCGCGTATGAATTCCTCGAAGCTGTCGGCGAGATGAGTTATTTTATAATCGTCCTCTTGGTCAACATGGACTACCGACGGCTCGCCGTCACGACCACATTTGGTGTAGTCGAGGAAAATCATGTCATGTCCCGCGCTCGGACAATCGCAGATTGCGACGCCAATGTCGGGATATTCCCATTCGTCGATCATAAATTTGCTGCCAAAACTGCCGCATAGAGAGTAGTCCTTGTCGCGGCCTATGCCGAATATTCCGGTTATCGCGACATGATCCTCCGCCCAGCTCGTCGGCTCGTCGGTCGGGTAGCAGGTATTGTTCGGCATACCTCCGTTGTGCCGCTTCATCAGCCATATGTATGATTCGGGAAGCTTATAACCCAGCTCCTGCTCGATCTCGCTGATCAGCTCGTCCGACGGCGGATCGCTGACATATTCTGTCAGCGCGTATTCGCTGTCGTCCCAGAATTCAGTGAAGTCGAAGCCCTCGAACGGCGTGTCGCCTATCTTGAAGGATTTATGTGCAGATTTGCGCTGATTTCGTTTGATTTCTTTCTCTAACCCCTCAATGACCTCCATTGCGTTTTCATTGTCGGGTTCAAGCTCCGCCCAGCGTTTTGCGTATATAATGGCGGTTTGTTCTTGGCCATGCAAATATTGGTAGCCGTATGCCATGCGCATATTCCACGCCGCCAGATCCTGTCCCTTGTCACGCACCGATTCGAGCAGCTCAATTGCGCGAAGCAAAGCTTGGCTGCGCTTATCTTGCGGCGTACCCTCATCGTTATCTCCGATAATCGCGTAGTTTTCGAGCGTGCGCGCGAATGTGTAGGTGTACCGGTAGTCGCGGTATTCCTCGGGCACGGCTTCAAGCGCGTCGATACATTTAGTATATTCGTCGGTGTCGGTCCATTTGTCGATTTGCAGATAGAAATCCTCGGCGGTCTCGGGCGTATAGATGAGTTCGTTCTTGCGCTTCATCTCGGCTTCCTCCGTATTGGATGCGCTGTCGGTCAAATCCGGATTTTTTATGTCGCTGTCGGTATAATCGGCGTTGCTGTCGGTATTATCGTCGTCATTGTCAGCATCGTCCGGTTCATCATCGTCTGGACTGTCGGGCGATTTCAGCGTGATCGCTTCGGCGCTCCGGCGGAATGAGTGAAAGATAGCCCATTCAACGTCGCTGTCGTCGAAAAAGGCTTTCGCCGTGCGAAGTACAGCTTCAAGGTCCCACGCGATGAAATCGACATAGCCGCAGTACAGTCCGGTCGCGCCGCCGGTCAGCGTGAGGTCAGACTCGCACGAGCTCGAGAGGGTATCCTCTAACTTCTCGCGGAAGTCGAAAATTTGGTCGCTTCTGTCCTTGCCCTTGAAGCTATCGAGCGGGTAGCAGATGAAGCCTGCCGCGATACCGTCGTTGTGCAGCTTGTCTATGTCCTCGTCGTCGTTGTTCAAATACGCGCTTAAAAGCGACATGCAGTTTGTCGAGCCGGCCATCACATCAAGCCGCGGGTCGGCGTCGGGTGAGTCGTCCGGCTTTGCCTCATAGCCGGTGTATAGGTCGAGATACTTTTCAGCGTCAATGTCCAAATCAAGCCCCATTTGCTTGAGGCGCGCGGGCAGCTCGGACAGCGTTATCGCGTCGCCGAGCGGCTCATTTGCGACGTCGAAGCTGTCGATATATCGTGTAGCCGGTATTTCGCCGAGGGCTTGGTCAACAAGCAGAGTAAGCATCCATTCGGTTTGATTTTCGAGCAGCTCGGAATCGGCGAGCTTTTCACAGTATAAGGTAAGTCCGATATTGTCCTTTCCATGCTTTTCGACCAATACCGACACATCGTCGCCCGAAAGCCTGACGCCGTTGACCACTATCTGCGGTTTATCACTCGGCTGGCGGCCGATGAGTATGTTCCAGCGCTCGCCTAACTCCTCGGGCATCTGCCGCTTGAAGTAGACCAGCTCGAACAGCTGTGTCCGGTCGCCCTCTGACGACAGAATCAGCTCGTACTTGTCGCCGTTGTGACCGAGCTCGAACGCGATGTCGGAAAACGCGGTTTTGAGAATCTCATTGCATTTTTCGACCAGTTCTTCACCGCGGTCATTGTCTTTATTATTGTCGATAAGCTCGCGCAGCGCCGATTCCTCCTCGGCGAATACCTGCCATGCCTCGGCTGTCCGCCGCTTATAATTGCGCGCGAAGTAGGGAAGTGTGAGTGTGTTCTTGCAGGATTCAATCAATTCCTCGATATCCTGCCGCGTGTTCAGCTTAGGATCGTCGCCCGGGTGCAGCTCGAGCGCCTTTTCGAACAGAGGCAGCGCCAGCTGCTCGCGCTCGAGGAAGTAGTAGGCATACGCGAGTCGGAAGTTCCACGAATAGTCGTCGGCAAGCTCATCCTCGTGCGCGCGCAGAAGCTCGACGGCGCGCATGAGCATACGACTGCCCTCGGGCGTAGGGTATTCGGCTTCGTTGTTGTAGGCGCGGGCGAGCTCGCAGTCGGTTTCAGCCGTGCGCAGTTCATCCGGCAGGGCTTCAAGCTCGGCGATGATTTTGCTGTATTTATTCTGCTCGTGCCATTTCTGGCAGCGCGCGAGCAGGTCGGATATGCTCACGGTATTATCGACCGATACGGTATTATTGACAGAATCAGCGTTATCAGCCGATTCGGCTTCACTCGGCTGCCAATCTTCCACAGACCTGAACACGCCGTTTTCGTCGCGCTCGAACGCGGAGTTATACGGCGCGGTCAGCAGGGGAATGATATCGGGGTCGTCGTTGCAGACCGTATTCAGCTTATAGATTCCGGAATTCATCGGGTCGTCCATATATTCGTCGCTCTCGTCGCCGGCGGTGAAGCGCCAGCCGCTGTCCCAGTCGCCGTCCGGCTGTTCTCGGTAGCAGAAGCCGACCTTGCAGCCCTCTACCATGACGCGGCTCGTGGCAAGGCAGCCGTCCGCGCCCTCCCAGTCGTGGAGCAGCTCGCGCATATCATCAGCCTTCACATGATAATTGCGGTTGGTTCCGGCAGCCTCGTATAACTCTCTGCGGAGTACTTCAACCTGACCTGCCATCTCTATAATCTCATCATCGCCCATCAGCTCATGAAGGTCATAGGACAACGGATTTTTCGCGAAGTCCGCCAAGGATTTGTTCAAAGCGTCGTGCTCCTCGACTGTGGCGGTCACGCGTATTTTGCGAGACGGGGTATGATAATCGTCGAGGTCACTTAGGTTGACGCTGCCATTGACTATACACTCGAGCAGTATCGCGGCAAGGTCGGTGACAAGGTCGATCGCGAAGTGGAAGTCAATATCAACGCCATCAGCATTGGTGTATTCGAGATATCCGACCGTTTGGCGAAAGTCCCAGTTCTGCTTATCCAGCCCGATTTTTGTGAAGATTTCGGCGAGTGCGATTTCATCCTGATTCTGGTCCTTTAGAAACTCGACGAGATTTAGGCTGTCGTCGCTGCCGCCTATGTAATTCCCCCAGTATTTATCAATATACATTGTATTTTCTCCTTAATAATTTTTGTGTGTAAAGGATGTGATCATTATTTTGGTCACCCGATTGCTTCATGGTTAAGATCATAACAGATTCTTTTCGACGCGCTCAGCAGCCGCTTGCAGATATGTACCGCGCTTACATTATACCATATACAATTGATAATGTCACTATATATGAAAAAGTTTACAATATGGAACTGACATCATGGTTTGAGAATTAAGAGCACTATATATAGTTTACCATGATTTTATGAATAAATCAACACTATTAACGTTAGTGACTGCTAAATAGTTTGTGTATTGTACAAGCAATATCACATATACTAATAGTATGTATGACATACTAATGGAGGGTATATTGTTGGATCTTGGTTCTATTGGCAGAAATATCAGAAAATATTGGCTTATGAGAAAGCTGCGTCAGGAGGATTTGGCGGAAAAGGCAAATCTCAGCATCAACTATATTGGAGCTATCGAGCGCGGCGAAAAGACGCCGTCGCTTGAGACACTGATCGTAATAATCAACACTCTCGGCGTCTCGGCGGACATGATTCTCGCTGATGTGATAGACAGGGGTTATGTCGTGCGGGACTCGCTGCTGGCACAGAAACTCGACAAGCTATCCGCTGCCGACCGCGAGCGGATTTACGACGTGATCGACACAATGGTCAAGCATTCAAGACAGATCATGCCATGAAGATAGTATATACAAATTATATAATCAGGTTTTCAAAGTGAGTAACCATTAAGGCTTTTATATATATTAGGGATGAATCAAACCTAGATTTAGCATAATGTTCAAAACGTAATTTTACCTTAAATTATAAATCATCCTCGCCGGGTATAATTCTTATGTTTCGGTATAAAATATCAATACAGCAATATCATCTGCTTACAAAACAATAATTTCAAGGAGATATATACCGAACATGAAAGCTACCGGCATAGTCAGAAGAATTGACGACCTCGGCCGTGTCGTAATACCAAAGGAGATCCGCCGCACGATGCGCATACGCGAGGGCGACCCGTTGGAGATATATACAGATAGGGAAGGGGAGGTTATATTCAAGAAATACTCGCCGATTGGCGAGCTGAATTCATTCGCCGCGCAGTACGCCGAGACACTGCATAAAATCTGCGGTATGGCGGTTGTCATCTGTGACCGCGACGCGGTCATTGCCTGCGCGGGATTGCCGAAGAAGGACTACCTCGAAAAGAAGCTGTCAAGCGAGCTTGATGAGATTATCGAGGGACGCGCGCCTTACCACTTTCTCCCCGGATCAAACGAAATACACGTTACAAGCGATTCGCAGTCGGCGTCGATATCCTGCGCGGTACCGATAATCGCCGACAGCGATCTTATCGGCTGTGTCGCGTCAGTCGGGCTGCCCGAAACTGAGCCGCTCGAAGGTGATGTTGAGACCAAGCTGATTTCAACCGCGGCGGCATTTCTCGCGAAGCAGCTCGAGGTGTAATAGAAAAACGACAGATCTGTTTGGGTCTGTCGTTTTGTTTAGTTGCAATCGGCAGAATATGGGCAATAATAGCAAGGCATTTCGTGAGTCCGGATTTGCGTATTGTCAGAAATTCTCGACCTCGGCTTTGACCAGCTCGTACCATTCGGTCAGACATTCGGGGCGACGGTTGACGGTGGTGATATCCTTCAAAATAAACTCGACGTTTGTGCTATTGTCGCGGCAGGCTTTCAGCGTCTCGCGTATCTCCTGCTTTACCGCGTCGACGCTGACATATCCTGACGCTACATATGACGGATTCGGCTTGCGCGCCATAAGATAGTCGCCGTGCATAGCCTCGGCGGTTTTGTATACGTCCGCCCATGGGCTCGTAGAGATCGCGCGCACATTCTTGATTTTTCGTATGATGTCGATCTTGTTGTGCAGCGGCTCGCAGCAGCCGTAGTTCACCCAGCCGAAGCGCTCGTACAGCGGCTTCATATACTCGATTTCGAACTCGTCGTGCATCGCGGGCGAAACCTCCGAGAAGATCTGCGCCGCGCCCGATACCCAGCAGTCGCAGGCGCGTATATGCTCGGGGTCGAAGCCGGGCTGATAAGGCTCGTCGACATAGGTCTCCATGCAGTGGCAGACCGCGCCCGGACCGCAAAACAGCAGATTCTGCGCTTCAAGCTGGTCGATGTAGTCATTCTCAATGTCGACTAACTTCGCCATCAGCCGGTGCAACAGCTCCGGCTCGTCGATCAGTGAATAGAGCACCTTTTCCGCGCCCCGCCAGAATACAATCCGATCCCAGAGCGCGAGCCAGAGCATCACGCCGCAGGCTTTGATTGGCAGTATGTCGCCGAACATTTCCTCCGCCATCGCTACATTATGCTCGGTCGCGGTCTTGTCGTAGCTGACAGTATGATAATGCAGCGCGTCGATCGCGGCTTCGTCCGGCAGCTGGTCGGTGTAGAGGTGAGTCGCGGCGCCCTCACGTCCGGTCTCGCCGGCTTCAATGAGTTGAGCTGCGCCCAATTGCGCGCGGTTTCCTTTTGCTCGGGCATAGCTGCCGCTTCCGCGTAGGCATACGCAAGCTCGCGCAGTATTTCTCGGTCGGTTTTCATGAAAGTTTCCTTTCTAATAGTATAATTATGGATAGTGATTCGGATTATGGATAGCGTCGCCAACGCGTCAGGCTTTGATTATCTCAATCTCCGCGTATCCGAGCGGCAGGACATCGCCCTTGTCGTAGAAGTCCTCAGCCGACATTATCGGCTCGCGGCTGTCCGCGGCTTTGATGTATATACTTTCACCGGCCGCCGCATTGTCGCAGGGTATAGTCACGCAAATCGAATCAGCCGTGAAGACTGCGGGTATAGTTTTGCCCTCATCACCCGAGACGAGAAACGCATTGCCGTTCGCCGTGTCGTAGTCGCGGACAGTATATCGCTTGCCGCCGATACGGAGGTACATCTCCATGAAAGCGCCGTCGCGGTCTTCGTAGTCGATTGTATTTGCCGCGGTCAACCGGACGGTGATTGTATCGCCGCCGTTTGATATGTCGAGATATCGCAACGAATTCCTGCCGCTGTCATTCTTGTATACACAGCCGTAGCCCTCGTGGTCACGGTGCAGCGCGCCGTCGGTGTAGCCGTTGACGCGGACAGTCTCGCCGACCGACAGCTTCTCGGCGCGCGTTATACCCTTGAGGCGCGCGCACCAGTCGCAGAGCGACTTGTAGTAATTGTCGAAATAGCCGCCGCGCATCATCTCGATGTCGCGGCTGTATTCGTAATTTGCGCAGTCGACAAACATCACCGGACGCTCGGGTGTGCCCTGCCATTGTCCGGCTATCCACTCGTTCCAGCCTGTGACGAGTGTATACGGCAGATCCGCTTCGAGCGCGCGCTCGAATTGCTCGTTGAAGTTGCAGCAATTCTTGTACGCGTCAGGTGATTTGTCGTTCGCGCCGTCGTGATAGGCGCGGCCGCAGTTTGTCTCCTCGCCGTAGAGCACCGAGTCGCCGAACCGCAGCTGCGGGTGCTGCGCCACTGACACGTTGATACACTCGCCGACGCCGTTTTCGTCGACGAATATGCGCTGCGGCTTCGTGAAGTCCATCCACGGCCAGCCGCCGACCTTGGACGGCTCGTTTGGCCACTGCGGCTTCTTTACAGTGAAGAAGCCGCGCAGCTCGTTTGACAGCTCCTCCTCGAACGCGATAATCGCAGGCTTGCCGTCGATTTTATACCAGACGTCGCGGCAGAAGCCGGGCTTGTATATCGCGTCGTACAGCTCCTGCGCGGTTTTGCCCGATTCGGTGTTGGTGTAGAACATCATGCCCGGTACGCGGTGTCCGAGGTCATGGTATTCCTGAAGCACGCTCATCACGAGCTTCGCGTTTTTCTCGTAAATGCAGGCGTTGGTCGTGTCGAAGAACAGAAAGTCGACGCCCGACTGCATGATAAGCTTCATGTGGCGGCGGACCACCCACTCGTCGTCCGAGTAATAGTAGCCGTAGAACGGCTCGCCCCAGTGGTGATAGGTGCCGATACCGCCCCAACAGTCGGCGTCGGGGTGGTATCCGGCGTCGGGATGCTCGGCGGTTATTTTCGAAATATCATACGGCTTATGCCGTCCGTGCTCGCCCAGCCAGAGAAAATAGAACAGACCGATCTGGCTACTCTTGGCAGAGGTTGGTGAATAGATTTTTTTCATGGCAATATACTTTCTTTGAATTAAATTTATTTGTAATTGTATCTGACGACAGTCAAAGCATAGTATTTGGTCGCATAATTATTCTACTTCTATTTTTTCAGATTGTCAATAGCAAACGCGAAAAGAATGAAAAATCCGTGCCAGTATCACCGCGAGTAGATTAATGTATCATCGCCAAAACTCGGCGTCAGGCTCGCGGGATAGGATTTCGGTATTAGCGGCTGAAAGACAAAATATTCATCGATATTACCAATACTGAACGGCATATCAAACTTAATTATATCAATTGTATACACAGAATAGCTCTTGCATTTTTGCGGACGAAATAGTATAATAAGTATAGCTATAGTGATTCGTGCCATATGCACCGCCGAAAGGAGCTAATCATATGAAATACGGAACAATCATACGACCCGCGACCGCGGACGACGCCAAGGCGAAATTCGCGTCGCTGAAGGAATTCGGCTTCGAGAGCTGCCAGCTCATTTTCAATCAGCCCGAATTCAAACTCGAGGACGCGGCGGCGATACGCGGAGCCGCCGAAGCCGAGGGAATCGAGATATCCGCGCAGTTTGTCGGCTACCGCGACAATTACTGCGTATGGGACAACAAATACGACTACGTGAATTCGGGCATCAACTCACCGATATTCGGCGCGTCAAGAGTCGACTATGTGATTTCGGCGATACCCTTTGTGCGCGAGCTGGGCGTGACAGACCTGATACTGCACGCCGGTCATGTGCCGAACGACCCGTTCTGCGACTCATACGCGCGCATACTCGGCGCGGCCTATATCATCGCGTCACGCCTGAAGGCGCAGGGGATGAATCTGCTGTTTGAAACCGGACCCGAATCGCCGATCTCGCTGCTGCGGCTGATACGCGATATCGGCACCGGCAACTGCTACATCAATCTCGACACCGGCAATCTGATCATGTACGGCTTCGGCAATCCGGTCGACGCAATCACCACATTCGGCGCGTATATACGCAACACGCATTTCAAGGACGGTCTGCCGCCGACCGACCCCGACCACATCGGTCGCGAGGTCGCGATCGGGCAGGGCAATGTCGATTTCGTCAAGGTGGTGGCTCTGCTGAAACAAATCGGCTACGACCGGTTCATCACAATCGAGCGCGAGATCTCGGGCGAGCAGCAGAGGATCGATATTATCAAGTCTGTAGAATATATCAAGCGGCTGTGGAACGAATGAATATGGTGTATTGCCGGCTTAATAAAATAGTGAATTCGAAATCATGATTAATATGTGAATATGTATAAAAAAGCGGTCGGGGAGCTTTTCCCGACCGCGTCTCTTTATATCTGTTTTTTCTTTCTTATAATAATCAGTATCGCCATAGTGACCGCGTGAGTCAGAGCGAAGCCGACGATTACACCCGAAAAATCGAGCCAGACGTCGAGCACCTGTGAGCCGCGGTTTGTATATATCTGTATCGTCTCGTCGATCATCGCCGCAAGCAATCCGGATGTCAAGAGGTAGGGCAGCAATAACAGCCTGCTCAGACCGCGGGTGAGGTGCAGCCGGTTCATAAGCAGTGACAATAATCCGCCCAGCACACCGAATTCTACAAAATGCGCCAGCTTGCGGACGATCCCGCCCGAATAATTATCTTCGCCGATAATCGGCTCGAGAATCGGACGTATAACCTCGGTTACCTCGGAGCTGACCTGACCCGATTGGGTTTGGTCTAAAAGCGAGTTGCACCAGATAAACGTGAGATTAATTGCGATGAGCAGAATAAGCAGAATCGTAATAAAGCAGGATTTCATATATCACTCGCTTTCGTATCTTTTGCGTTTGCCGCGGCACTTTGCTTTTCAAGATCCTTGAACAGCCGAATAAGTACAATTACCGCCGCGGTCGCGAGTACAATTTCAGCCGTAAACTGCGCGTATGCCAGACCGTAGAGCGGGAAGAGCGCGTTCAGTATCAGCAGCATCGGAATCTCGAGTATGATTTTACGCAGTATCGCGAAGAAAAGCGACTTTTTGCCGAAGCCGCAGGCTTGGAACACGCCGACCGCGATGAAGTCGGTGCAGATGAACGGCAGCGCGAGACAGAAGCCGCGCAGGAATTTCGTGCCGTAATCGATAACCGCCGCCTCGCTCATGAACGCCTTGACGAGCTGCGGCGCGAATACATAATATCCGACAGCGACAAGTGTCAAAAAAGATATCGCGATTTTTGATGTGAATCCAAGCGTCGACTTCATGCGCTTGTGATTTCCGCTCGCGTAGTTGTAGCTGATAAGCGGCATGGTCGCCTGCGAGATTCCGAGCGCGAGATAGAACGGGACTTGGTTTATCTTCTGCGCGATGCCCATTGCCGCGATCGCGTCCGGTCCGTAACCGGAGGTCAGGTTGTTCAAAACGGTCATGCCGGTGACGTTTAATAGATTCTGAATCGAAGCCGGCACGCCTACGCCGCCTACTCCGAACACTATGCGGCGCTCAAATGTGAAGTGCTTAGGGTTGATTGAAACACTGGTAGTCTTGCGTTTGACATACAGCAGTACAAAGAAATACAGGCAGGCGACGCAGTTGGATATAAATGTGGCAAGACCCGCTCCGGTAGCCCCCATGTTGAATCCCCACGGCAGAATGAAAATAGGGTCGAGCACTATGTTTAATAGACAGCCGCACATGGTTCCGAGACTTGAGTGCAGCGCGGCGCCTTCAGCCCTGACAAGATTGGCCATGACTACGTTGAGTATCGACGGAGCCGCTCCGAGCGTAACCGTCCAGAAAAGGTATCCGCCCGTCGCTTCGGCTGTCACCTCGTCCGCGCCAAGTAAAAGAAGCATCGGTACTTTGAAGAAGGTGAATACGACTGAGAACAATAGTCCGCAGAAGATCGAGCACCAGAAGCCGAACGACGAGCTTTTGTATACGGTTTCATAATCGCGTCTGCCGAGCGCGCGGCTCATCATACTCGAGCTGCCGACGCCGAAGAGATTGTTTATCGCGTTGAACGCGAGCAGAACCGGCGCGGCGAGTGTGACCGCCGAATTCTGTACCGCGTCGTTCAGCATACCGACGAAATAGGTGTCGGCGAGATTGTAGAATATCATTACCAGCGAGGACAGCACCGTCGGGATTGCGAGTGTCAGCACTGCCTTTGGTATTGACATACTTTCAAACAATTCACTTTTTTTGGTATCTTCCAAGTGTTATCAGACCTTTCGTTAAGCTAAAATAAAATTCGATTTGCGTTCCGTCTCTTTGGCGGAACGCAAATCGATAGGATATATCGAAATTAGCTACCGAAAAAGGGAAGCTGTTTATACGGCAACCTCGTTGTTCTTTGATTCGTCGTCCTTATCTTCATCCTTATCGTTATTGATAAGGCAGACAAGCGCAGATTCGATCAGGTGATCCTTTACTGACGTCACCTTGATGTGCATAGAACATACATCGATTTCAAAGGTCGAACCGTCGTCAGGTATCGCTCCGAGCTCGCTGAATACAAGACCGCTTAACGTGTCATAATCGTCGGTCGGAAGTTCTATACCGAGTTCACGCTCAAGGTCGGAAAGCGACAGACTGCCGGTGAGCTTCCATGTGAGCGAGTCGATCTTTTCAATAGTCGGCTCCTCTTTGCGGCTCAGCGACTGTTCGTCGTTGCCGAGATTACCGACAAGCTTTTCAATGACGTCGTTCATTGTCAGTATACCGTACATCCCTCCGTATTCGTCGAGTACGATTGCGAAGGTCTTGTGTTCGTCCTTCATTTTACGGAACAGCACGTCTGCTTTAACATTTTCGGGAACGAAGTAGGGCGTTTTTACCGCGTTTTTCATGACGTTTTCACGCGTATGGTCAGACAGTCTGAAGTAATCCTTGAGATAAAGCACTCCAATTACATTGTCGACTGTCTCGTCGCAGACCGGGTAAAAATTGTGACAGGTTTGGTGTATCGTCTCGTCCCATTCTTCCTCGGTCTCGTCCACCCAGAGCATCGTAGCTTCTGTGCGGTGTGTCGCAATCTCTCCGGCAGTGAGGTCGTCGAACTCAAATACATTCTGAATGAAGTCGCGTTCTTCGTTGTCAATAGAACCGGACTTGGCTCCCGAGTCGACCATGACGCGGATGTCCTCTTCGCTGATGTCTTCCTCGGTTTCATTGGGATCGATACCGATAAGGCGCAGCACAAGGTTAGTAGACTTAGTCAGTGTCCAGACTACCGGCGCGAACAGCTTCGAGATTATCGTTAACAACAGCGACAGAGCCAGCGACAGCTGCTCGGCTTTTTTCATAGCGACACGCTTCGGCACAAGCTCGCCGAATATCAACGTGAAGTAGGAAAGAATCAACGTGATTACAGCGACCGAAATTGTATTCAGGATGTTCGTCGGGATTGTAACGCCCAGTGAAACAAGCCAGTTAACAATAGGCCCCGAGAAGTTCTCGGCTGCGAACGCCGCGCCTAAAAAGCCTGCGAGCGTTATGGCTATCTGAATTACCGACAAATAGCGCGCGGGCTCGACTGTGAGCTTTACGAGACGTTTTGCTGATTTGTTGCCCTCTTCGGCGAGGTTTTCAAGTCTTGTTTTGTTGAAGCTTATGACCGCAATTTCAGCTGACGCAAAAATCGCGTTGAGCGCGATTAAGATGATCTGAAACAAGATCATAAGCAATATATTGTCTTCCATAAGTATGGTATCCTCCAGTATATCGGTTGTTATATTGTTGATATGTCGAGCCTTTGCGTCATTCACGACGCATCAACATAGCGAACCGGCATAAAGGAGGGTTAGTTCGGGGACCGGCGTCCATACAGGAGCTCACCTCTCTTTGATATGATATTCATTTATATTATTATACAACATTTATTATACATTGTCAAGAGCATTTGACAAATGATTATAAAAATATGTATAACGATAAAAAAACCAGACATTGGTTTCATGTGTATGCAGTCGATATAGATACCCGACAATTGACAAATAAGGTATTGCTTTCATTAAGCTATGCTTATAATATAATGCGGCTTGCGAACAAGAAAGCAGATAGATTTGAATTGTGAATTGTTTTTAACAAAATAGGAGTTGATATTTTCGATAATCGGTTGTATAATAGTTCTGGTAATATTTAAATATAATTGACGCGGAGGATCGGAAATGAACCGAAAACAACTGAACATAGGGCTGCTCGGGTTCGGCTCGATGGGCAGAACACACACCTGGGCGATAAGCGTAATCCCATTTTACTACAGGAATCCGCCGTTTGAGGCGAGACTCGCCGGCGTATATACCCGAACCGAGCGGACGCGCGAGGACGCGAAGTCCGAATTCGGCTTTGTCAAGGCGTATTCGAGCGAGGATGAGCTGATAGCCGACCCTGACATCGACATTATTGATATAACGACGCCGAACATCGCGCATTATGAGACGATAAAAAAAGCGATCAATGCCGGAAAGCATATCTACTGTGAGAAGCCGCTCACGACGACCGCTGACGAAGCGGATGAGGTCGCGCGTCTTTCGAGTGACGCGGGGGTAACCGCGCAGATTGTGTTCAACACCCGCTTTCTGTCGCCGATTATGCGCGCGAAGCAGCTTATAGACGAGGGCAGGCTCGGTCGGATAATCAGCTTCCGCAGCTCCTATCTGCACGCCTCCTGCACCGACCTTGCGAAATCGGCGGGCTGGAAGCAGGACAAGACTGTATGCGGCGGCGGTGTGCTGTTCGACCTCGGTTCGCACGCGCTCGACCTTGTCTATTATCTCTGCGGCAATTATAAAAAGGTCTGGGGTATGTCGCAGATCGCGCACCCGACCCGCCTCGGTATGGACGGCAAGCCGTGGCAGACCAACGCTGATGAGGCGTTCTATATGCTCTGCGAGCTCGAATGCGGCGCGAAGGGCACCGTTGAAGCGAATAAGCTGGCGGTAGGCGCGAACGACGACTTCAAGCTCGAGATATACGGCGAGAGAGGAGCCCTGCGCTTTGACTTGATGGAGCCGAACTGGCTGTGGTTCTACGACATGGAGGACAAATCGGGCGACCTCGGCGGTGAGCGCGGCTTCAAGCGAATCGAGTGCTGCGGGCGTTATCCGGAGCCGGCGGGCATATTCCCGGGTGTCAAGGCTCCGATCGGCTGGCTGCGCGGACATCTCGGCTCGATGTATTCATTCTTGTCCGCGGTCGCGGGGGAAAAGCAGGTGGGACCGAATTTCAACGACGCCGCGCACATCCAGCGTGTCATGCAGGCGGCGTATGAGTCGGACATGACCGGAGCGCCGGTCGTAATATCGTAGGATATTCAGATACGGCATAAAGCAGGTGGAAACTAATGACATTGAATATAGTGATGAGGTTAGATAAAATGGCAAAACTGTAGGGTGTCACCGCAGACAATATCAGTATTCCCACTTCTCACTATATAATTAATGTAGAAATATTCCGCAGGAAAATTTCTACCAAAACTCCTAACTCCTCATTCCTAACTCCTAACTAATCCAACTACCGATATAAAATAAACAAAACATATATTATTTTTCTGGAAGGTGAATCAAATGCTGCATGAAAAGCTTAAGGTCATAGGTCTTACCGGAGGTTCGGGCGCCGGAAAGGGCGAGGTCTCGCTCTGTTTTCTGTCTCATGGTATAAAGTCGCTCGATACCGATAAGGTTTCGCGCTATGTCTGTGAGCCGGGAAAGCCCTGCCTTGCCGAGCTCGCCGAGGAATTCGGCAGCCAGATCATTAAACCGGACGGCACGCTCGACCGCCGCGGACTCGCTCATCTCGTGTTCAACGAGCCGGACGAAAAGCTCCGCGCCGACAAGCTCGCGGCTCTGAATCGTATTACACATCGGCATATCATCGCCGAAATCAACGACTGGCTGAAAGCTCGCGCCGAAGCCGGCGATACGCTCGCGGTGATCGACGCTCCGCAGCTGTTTGAATCGGGCTTCGATAAACACTGCGATTACATAATCGGCGTCATAGCCGAATATGAGGTGCGCATCAGGCGCATCGTCTCGCGCGACAATATCTCGCATGAATCGGCTGAAAAACGGCTTTCAGCACAGAAAAGCGACGACTTCTTTATCAAAAACTGCGATTTCATCGTCTACAACGACGGCGGACTCGAAGCGCTGGAGGGACAGGTCGACGTCATACTCGAAAAGCTGAATTATGAAGGTTGAGCGAATCGGTCGACTGCTGGTCATACCCTTTCTGCTGCTTTGCGCGTATCTGGTCTGGCGTGAATTTATTTCCGAAGCGTTAGAGCGCAAATTGTATCCGCTGCATTATACGGACGCGGTTGAAGCTTCCGCCGGCGAGTTCGGGCTGCCGCCCGAACTCGTCTACGCGGTAATATTGACCGAGAGCTCGTTCGACCCGGACGTGGTGTCTACTGCCGGCGCGAAAGGACTTATGCAGCTGACCGACGATACGAACGAGTGGGTCGCGTGGCGGCTCGGCGAGGAATCAGAACCAAGTCGAATTTTCGAGCCGGGACTGAATATTCGCCGCGGCTGCTATCTGCTTTCGTATCTGTATGAACGCTTCGGCGGCTGGAATGAGGCGCTCGCCGCGTACAACGCCGGAGTTGGTCGCGTGGACGGCTGGCTTGACGACCTTTTATACAGCAGCGACCAAAAGACGCTGATAATTGATAAGCTGCCGATTGAGGAAACACGCAGCTACATCGCAAAGGTTCTAAAATCGGCGGAAAAATACAAAAAATTGTATTTTGAGGAAAATAGCGAAGAAATTTAGATGCTGCGATTGATATTTTCGCGAAAATGTGATATAATTAAGAATGTAAATTTATTCAAAGGATGTGTTAACATATGGAAGATAAAGAAAAAACTGTAGGTCAGCAGCTCGCTGATAAACTGGTGTATAAGTCCAAAAGCTGCTTTGAAGCTGCCGATAAGCAGGCAGTCGCCGATTACTGCGAGGGCTACAAGAAGTTTCTCGACAACGGTAAGACCGAGCGCGAGGTGGTAAAGGAATCGATCGCTATAATCGAGTCGCAGGGCTACAAGCCTTATATCCTCGGCGATAAGCTCGAGCGCGGCGGCAAGTACTACCTCAACAACCGCGGAAAATCGCTGTTCATGTTCAGAATCGGCTCGGAGTCGATCGAGAACGGCATCCGCATCACCGCGTCGCACATCGACTCGCCGCGCGTCGATTTCAAGCCAAGACCCGTATACGAGGACAGCGAGATGTGCTTCTTCAAGACCCACTACTACGGCGGTATCAAGAAGTATCAGTGGACCGCGATACCGTTGTCGCTGCACGGCGTGATCTCGAAGCGCGACGGCGACGTCGACGTCAGAATCGGCGAGGAGGATGACGAGCCGGTATTCTATATCAACGACCTGCCGCCGCATCTGTCGCAGCTGCAGAATTCAAAGCCGTCGTCTAATACAATCGAGGGCGAGCAGCTGAATATCCTCGCAGGCAGCGAGCCGTATGACGACGACAAGGTCTCCGACCGCTTCAAGCTGAATCTGCTTGCCGCGCTGAACGAAAAGTACGGCTGCACCGAAGCTGATCTCATCAGCTCCGAGCTCTGCGCCGTGCCGGCAATGAAGGCGCGCGATATCGGCTTCGACCGCTCGCTCATCGGCTCGTACGGTCACGACGACCGCGTCTGCGCGTATCCGTCGATCACCGCGATGCTCGCTTCGGAGAGCTCGCCGCACACACTGATGAACATCATCGCCGACAAAGAGGAAATCGGCTCGGAGGGCGTGAGCGGTATGCAGTGCCGCATACTTTCGGACATCATCGACGAAATCGCGCTCGCGCTCGGCGGCAATCCGAGAGTTGTCCGCGCGAATTCGAAGTGCCTGTCGGCTGACGTCAACGTCGCGTACGACCCGAATTTCCCCGAGGTGTTCGAAAAGCGCAATACCGCCTTTTTGAATCATGGCGTTGTGCTGTCGAAATACACCGGCGCGCGCGGCAAGTCGGGCACATCCGACGCGTCTGCGGAGTTCGTCGGCTTCGTCACCCGCCTGTTTGACGATGAAAATGTCGTCTGGCAGATGGCAGAGCTTGGCAAGGTAGATCTCGGCGGTGGCGGAACGGTCGCGAAGTTCATCGCCGAGAACAACATCGATGTAATCGACCTCGGAGTGCCGGTCATCTCGATGCACGCGCCGTATGAGGTCGTCGCCAAGAACGACGTCTATATGACGCACAAGGCTATCCTCGCGTTCTACAAATAGTTGTTAGTTGTTAGCTGTTAGTTATTAGTTGAGTTACTTGCGTTTGGAATGGAAGTAACTTTCACATACGTCAGGTTTTATTATGTTAAAGCTCACGAGCTTTGTGATTATGGAACAATTAACATAGTGTAGTAAAGCGTCGGTAAAAGATAAGGAGACACAGCAATGAACGAAATATTAAAAAAAGTCGGATTATATGGAATCGTGCCGGTCGTCAAGATTGACGACGCGGAGAAAGCCCTGCCGCTCGCGGGCGCGCTCTGCCGCGGCGGACTGCCGGTCGCGGAGATTACATTCCGCACCGCCTGCGCGGAGGAAGCTATAAAGGCTATATGCAAGGAGTACCCGAATATGCTGGTCGGCGCGGGAACGGTGCTCACTCCCGAGCAGGCGGACCGCGCGGTAGCTGCCGGAGCTAAGTTTATTGTCAGCCCCGGACTCAATCCCAAGGTCGTCGCGCACTGCCTCGAAATCGGAGTGCCGATAACACCCGGCTGCTCGAATCCGAGCGACATTGAGACTGCGCTCGAGTTCGGACTTGACGTCGTCAAGATCTTCCCGGCGGAGGCTATAGGCGGACTGCCGATGATCAAGGCTATGAGCGCGCCCTACGGCAGCCTTAAATTCATGCCCACCGGCGGACTCAATGAGTCGAATATACTCTCCTACCTTAAGTTCAACAAGATCCTCGCGTGCGGTGGCAGCTATATGGTTTCGAGCGACCTTATCAACGCCGGCGACTTCGCTAAGATCGAGGAGATGACTCGGAACGCGGTCATGCAGATGCACGGCTTCGAGCTGAAGCACGTCGGCTTCAACACCGAGAACAAGGAAAAAGCGCTCGCGGCTATGGAGCTACTCTGCCGTCTGTTTGGCTTCGAGCCGAAGCCGGGCAACAGCGGCGCGTTCGCCGGAACCGGTTTCGAGCTTATGTACAAGCCCTTCCACGGCACCAACGGTCATATCGCGATCGGCGTCAACTTCCTTGACCGCGCGGTATTCTACCTTGAAAACATGGGCGTTGAGTTCGAGCCCGAGAGCTACGCCAAGTTCGCCGCCGGCGAATCGAAGGCGGTTTACCTCAAGGACGAGATCGCCGGCTTCGCGTTCCACCTGCTGCAGAAGTAATTCCGGATATGCAAAGATTTTCTGACGGCGCGCGCGTTGTGTTTATCGGCGACAGCATCACCGCCGCGAATAATTTCGTCGCACGTGTGTTTGACTATTATCGGACGGAGCTCGCGAGCGCTCATGTCACCTTTAAGAACTCGGGAGTATCCGGTGGTTCGACCCGGTCGGCGCTCGATTACCTCGAGCCGGATGTATTTCCGTTCGAGCCGACCGACGCGGTTATCATGCTCGGCGTCAACGATTCCAATCGCACCTTGCTCGAGCAGCCCGACTCCGCCGAGCGCAGAGCCGGACTCGACCGCGCGTATGATACCTATAGAGTAAAGCTCCGCGAGCTTTGCGATAAGCTGATAGGGCGGGGGATTAAGCTCACACTCTGCACCCCCGCGCCCTACGCCGAATTTCTCGCGACCGGACAGCCGCCTCTCGTCGGCGGTCACGCGCTGATTCTGCGCTACGCCGAATATGTGCGCGCTCTCGCCCGCGAGCTCGGCTGCGGGCTGGTCGACTACCACGCGCGGATGAGCGAGCTCTATCTCGACGAGCCGCTGTACAATGCCGACCACGTACACCCGAACGATCTCGGACACGCGCGCATGGCTGAATGTCTGCTCGCGGCACAGGGACTTACACCTCGCGAGCTCGTGCTTGGACAGCAGCCCGAGCCGATTTCGCCCGAGCTTGCCGGCTGGCGTGAAGCGACCGCGAAAATACGCACGATTTACGCGGTCGAGTGGATGATTGTGAAGAATTACGCGCTGCCCGACGCGGACAAGCTCGCGCTGGTGCGCGACTATGTCGACGGCAAGAAGTGGGGAGACTTCCTCTATTTTGAGGGAATTTCGAAGGCGTATCTCGTCGACAAGCCGAACGAGCGGCAGATTGTCGAGTATATCGAGCGCGAGGCTGAGCGTCTGGCGAACGGGAAGTAAAATCTGCCAAACGCGCGCCTGTGGGTAAAAGCTGACTGTATAATGCGCTGTTTGCGAACGCTTGGCAGTTCCCGCGAATTGCGGCTGTAATTGCCCGGCAGTTCCACAAGCGGAGCAAGCAGTGAATAATCGGCAATATCTTCCAATCACCGCGGGTATCAATTCCCCAAACAAAACGCAACTAAAACAACGCGAACGGCTGT
>CAJFKR010000035.1 GCA_904386005.1 Candidatus Flemingiibacterium merdigallinarum | reverse complement strand
GAGCCGGCTCGGATTCTGCTTCGACAGCCCGATGTATTCGGCCGTGTCGACTATGAATTCGGTCAGGCGGGCGTTGAGCCGAAGCCGGGTGAAGCGGGAGTTGTCGCAGTAGAGCCGGTATAGCTCGCTGCATTTCGATTCCACATCCGGCATATTGCAGACCACGTTGAGCCGATTGAATTCGGGCATATCAACAAATTCGACTCGCTCCGAGAACTTAGTCGGGTCGGCTGACTCACGGTCGGTCATGACGAAAAAATTGGTTATCGGCTCCTCCTGCTCGCCAGTCCGGCTGACGTCGGGAAAGAAATCGAAGAAAATATTCATAAACGCCGACTCTCCGGTGAAGAACACCGTTTCGTAGCGTTGTCTCGGCGGCATATAGATAAGGTCGTTGGAGCCGCACAAGACTTCTTTATCGTCGTACCGCAGAATGAATGTCGATTTCAGCGAAATAAGCAGCCGGTAGGTCAGCGACAGCTTTTTGTGAATTATCTCCTTGTCGACAGTATGAACGCTCGTTGTGTATATTGTACGTATTCTCGGATTAATTGAATCAAAGCTTGGCATGGCAGCCTCCGTCGGACGCGTAATTTAACAAAACGTTTGCGGCGCACGGCACTGTGTATTTAATGCCGTGTAATAATATTGTACCATATATTTATTACGAATTCAATAAGAAGTTTGATTTTTACTATTTCGTAGTTGATTTTCGATTGACAAATCATAATAATTGTATTATGATATAGATGCGATTCACAATAAAATAATATCGGCGCTGTTTTACACCGCGCCGATCAGAAAGGAAATATGTGGCGTCACGGATTAAAGCCGCGATTCTGCCATGTAAAATCAGTCTCGATTTTAACAGAAAGGAAGCTTTCACACTTCGAAAGCTATGGTGATTATTATGGAATTTGACGTTGTTGTCGCCGGCGGCGGACTCGCCGGCGTAATCTCCGCGATCAGCGCGGCGCGCGACGGCATGAAGGTGCTGCTCGTTGAAAAATGCGGCTATCTCGGCGGCATGGCGACCGCCGGACTCGTGTTCCCGTTCATGTCCTACCGCGAGAGGGGCAGCGGGAAGCCCGCGAACGCCGGACTGTTCGCCGAGCTGCTGCGGCGTATGTATGAGCTCGGCGGTCAGTCGAGCGCCGAATCGACCGCGTACAAGGAGGAGTACATGAAGCTCGCGCTCGACCGCATGGTGCGTGAGGCGGGAGTCAAGGTGCTGTTCCACTCGCTTTTGTCCGAGGTCGTCCGCGAGGGACGCGTGATAAAGTCGATCACAATCTCGACCTGCCAAGGCAATATTAAAATAAGCGCGCCGATATTCATCGACGCGACCGGAGACGCCGACCTGACCGCGTTCGCCGGACTCGAATATAAGCTCGGCCGCGAGGAGGACGGTCTCTGCCAGCCGATGACTCTGAACTTCCGGCTGACCAACGTCGACTGGAGCCGCTACGACTACGCGAAGGCGAATAAGCTCTACAAGGAGTTCCGCGAGAAGGGACTTATCAAGAACCCGCGCGAGGACATACTCGTGTTCAAATATCCGATTTATAACATAATGCACCTGAACACCACGCGCATCGTCGGCAAGAATCCGGTCAGCGTCGAGGATCTGACCGAAAGCGAGATGACCGCGCGCGAGCAGGTGTACGAGATGTACCAGTTCATGAAGAACAACATCGAGGGCATGGAGAACTGCGACATAGTTTCGAGCGCGTCCGAGATAGGCATACGTGAGAGCCGCCGCATCGTCGGTCACTATGTAATCACAAAGGAAGACGTCACCGGCGCCATCAAGCACGACGACCGCATCGCGCGCGCTACATACGAAATCGACATCCACAATCCGGCAGGAACCGGCACATACCACTGCCCCGTGCCCGAGAACGACTACTACACCATTCCCTATCGCGCGTTGATTCCGGTCGGAGCCGACAATCTCATCGTCGCCGGACGCCCGATCTCGTCTACGCACGAGGCGCACAGCTCATTCCGAATCATGCCGATCACGAGCTGCATCGGCGAAGCCGCCGGCGCCGCCGCCGCGATTATGAAGAAGCTCGACTGCAAGTCGATTGACGTGCCAATGAAGCAGCTGCAAGACACACTCGTCGACTACGGAGCGCTCATCTAAAACGAGCGTTATGCTCCCACAAAGCGTCGGCAGCCAAACATTACGCGACGCCTGTGTAGAAATAGTGAGGAGCTATGGAGTCCCGACTTCAGCTTTTCTGAAGTCAGGGAGCAAATCGCCTTTAGCGATTTCCAAAACAAACCGGCTGCGTATGTTTTAAGTGAATAGTTATGAGTGGATTAATTCTCATTAATTATTAAAAACT
This sequence comes from Candidatus Flemingiibacterium merdigallinarum, assembly GCA_904386005.1. Classification (GTDB taxonomy): domain Bacteria; phylum Bacillota; class Clostridia; order Oscillospirales; family CAG-272; genus Flemingiibacterium; species Flemingiibacterium merdigallinarum. The sequence continues at coordinate 27,865 of CAJFKR010000035.1, read as the reverse complement.
AAACCAAACGTGCCGCACTCAATTCAGCTCCCACATTATAATAGGCAGAAAAAATCTCAACGCGTATTTTTCCGCCTCGACTCATAACTTACATAAAAAATACATCTCCCGCTGCGCGGGAGATGTATTTTGCTTTGCAGAGCTGTATTCTCTAATTACTTTCTCTTCTTAAGTGAGAGAACAGCTGCGCCGGACGCTGCCAGCGATGCCAGAGCGGCGATGATGCCCATATCAGCAGTCTGAGCCGCGGTCTCATCTTCGGCTGCCGGCTCTTCCTCTACCGGCGGCTCGTATTTGTTCGTGGTGAGCGTGAGGTTGTCGTAGCTGCTCGACTCGGACCATGCGTTGGTCTGATTCTCGCCGGCGAAAACCTCGCCCTCACGACCGTCCTTGCCATCCTCATCAGAGTTGATATGGAAAGCTACCGGCACAACCGCATCAGCCTTCGGAGTGTAGTCCGAGCCCCACGGAATCTGCATTTCTACAGTGTATCCGGTGTCGGTGATGACCGACTTGAATGTAGCGTCAGCTTTGTTGTTGTCCCAGTGCATACCACGTCCGGCCCAATCGGTCGAAGCGTTCGGTATAGCCGCGGGAGCCGTATACTGACCGGCGTTGATTGTGGTGATATCGCCCGGCGTGCCGGACAGATCGAGGAAGAATTCAACCGAGTCGGTCTGGTAGCAGTCCGTAGCGGTGTAAGCTTCCGAAAGCACCGGGTCTGCGATATCGAAGAATACATAGATATTGTCGGCGTCCCAGAGAACGCGCGCGGTACCGGTGGTCTTACCATCGCCGGAGGTGACAACATCGATATTGATCTCCTCTGCCGCGAGATAAGCGTCGTCCATAACGCCGTCAATAGTAGGAGTGCCGGCTGCGGCGTCAAATTCGTTAGCTGCCGAAGCGGAAATGCTCAGTGCAGTTGCCAAAAATGCCGCAAGTGCGAGAGAACCAAGCTTTTTCATTATCATGAATCCTTTCATATATAATTTATATAGCATTCACAATATGCCACAGCTATATTATAACACACTATTTTCGAAAAAGCAAGTGTTTTCACAAATTGCACTCGTTTTTTATAAATATTTTTTTACTATTATTTTAAAAACCATAATACGCGGCATAAACGCTTAAAATATATAAAAAACAGAACAGCTACCGTATCACGATAGCTGTTCGGACAATCAGAAGTCAATATTTTGAGATTACTTTCTCTTCTTCAGCGAAAGTACAGCCGCACCGGATGCTGCGAGCGAAGCTACAGCAGCTATGATGCCCATATCTGCGGTCTGAGCCGCGGTCTCGCCGCCAGTAGTATCTTCGGTTTCTTCTACCGGAGGCTCATACTTCTTCGTGGTCAGAGTGATGGTGTCCCAGTTAGCGTCAGCAGTCTGCCATGCGGTGCCGAGTCCGTCGCCCGAGAAGAGGTGGAACTCACGGGTGGAAGCGTCGCCGTCAGTATCGTCGTCGATACCGAAGCCACCGGTGATTACGTCGTCAGCTGCGGGAGTGTAGTTAGCGCCCCACGGAATAGCAAGCTCTACAGTATAGCCGTAGTCGGTATATGTATAAGCGGTCTTAGCGTCAGCCATGTTATCATCTCTGTGCTTACCGCCGCCTGCGAAGGTGGTGAAGCTCGGACCAAAGGTGTACTGAGCAGCATCAATGTCGGTAATAGCGCCCTCGGTGCCCGATACGTTGAGGTAGAACTCGATCGAGTCGTTCTGATAAATGCTGGTAACGTCAGCGGCAGCGGTAACTGTGCTGTCAGTTACTTCAATATAGGTGTAGATGTAATCCTCGTCCCAGGCAATCCATGCCTTGCCGGTAGCGTTGTCAGTGTTGACAGCCCATGTGGTTTCGTCGATATTGATGTCGACCGGGTCGCATACATAGATGTCGTCCTTCTCGCCGTCAATCTCAGCTGTACCTGCAGCTGCTTCGATCGAGCTTGCAGCCGACGCGGAAATGCTCAGCGCGGTAACCATGAGAGCCGCGAGAGCAAGAGAACCAAACTTCTTCATTTTTAATGCTCCTTTAGTTTTTTGAAATTAATTTTCTATATAAGACGTCCACTCCGGATGTCCTCATATATTATAACACACTAAAGTCAAAAAATCAATAGTTTTTGAAGAGTTTTTTTATTTTTCAATATTTATAATAAATATCAGCAATTTCCTCAAATGGCGCTGTGCAGCCATAATCGCAGTAATCGTAGAGCCGCGCGCCCCGATCCGGATTGATTCCTACAATGTAGCGCGCTCCTTCAACCGCTGCCATATGCTGCACCGCGCCGGATATTCCCACGGCGACATATACCTTTGGCGAGATACAGCGACCGGTCACTCCGATCTGAGAGTCATACGGCATGACTCCGGCGTCGACCAGCCCGCGCGAAGCTCCGAGCTGCGCGCCGAGCGACTCTGCGAACGCACGCAGCTTGTCAAGCTCACCGCGAACACCGAGCCCGGCGGAAACCACGATGTCGCCGCTCTCCGAGGGCAGGCGCAGCGTCGCCATCTGTAGTCGCGACTTGCAGACTATCTTCGCGGTGATATTGCCGCCGAACGCCGGACGGTACATATACAGCCGCTCGCCGTCAGTCTCGAGCCGTATGCAGTCGGCGCAGAGTCCAGCCTCCACCAGCGACGCGACCTGCGGCGCGACGCACCGTCCCCAAAGGTCGGCAGGAAATATCACCGCGGTCGGCTGCTCGTTCTTGATCAATTTTACATACTCGCCAACCTCAAGTCGTTCGATTATACGCACTCGCTTAGCGAGTCCTCTCACCGCTTCAGCGGTCGCTTTACCAACCGCCCAGATCTCGTCGAGCTGGACTGCCGACCGAGTCGCGCGCTTATTATATACAGATGTGTCGGCAATCAATTCCTTCAGCTTTATGAACAGCTGTTCGGGCGAAAGGAATACGCAGCTTCTCCGCCCTCTCTCCGACTCAAACGTTTCTACGACTCTTGTCAGCGAGCCGCGCTGCCCGCAGCGGTCGGGGTCAGCCCCGACATAGCTGTTGTCATACCGCTCAATCTCGCGCGTCTTTGAGCGCATTCGCGGAAATCGCAGCCGACAGATGCGCTCGACAGTGACAAGCGCGGGCAATGCGGATTGCTGTCTGCCGGTGCGGGTATCGCACACAATGTCGGCATTATCCATAATAGAATCGCATGAAGCTAACTCGACCGACATCGCGTTCGCAATCACCGGTATCCCCAGCCGCGCCGCGACCGACGGTCCGACCTGCGCGGTATCTCCGTCCATGCTCTGCCGACCGCACAAGATAACAAGGTCGTTCCGAGCTTGTATATTTTGTATTCCGACCAGCCGACATATCGCGCGGGACAGAATGTAGCTCGTCGCGGCAGTGTCCGAGCCGGCATACAGCCGGTCGGACAGCAGTATCGCACGGTCGACGCCGAGTCGGGTCAGCGCGCTCAAGGGCTCGGCAGCGCGCTCGGGCGACATTGTCAGGACCCAGACCTCGCCGCCCGATAGATCGCGCAGGCGCAGAGCGCACTCGAGCGCGGCTTCGTCAAAATAGCTTAGCTCGCCCCTCGACAGCTTAACAAGCACTATGTATGTCATAATCCATGATATATCGGCGCGAGCGCATCATGCACCAGCTTGTATTTTTGATACAGACGCTCATATTGCTCGGTATTTTCGGCATTCGGTTCGGTATATGACTCGACTGAATTGCAGACGGCGAGCGCGTCGGCGAAGCCTGCAAACATACCTGCGGCGACTCCGGCGAGCATCGCGCCACCGAACGACGAGTCGCTCTCGCGTCTGCGAGCCAGCCTGATTCCGAGCGCGTCGGCTACAATCTGCCGCCAGAGACCGCTCGAAGCCCCGCCGCCGATTATTGTCGCCGTGTCTATGTGCTCGATTCCGACAGATTCGAGCGTCTTTTTGCAGTCGAGCATCGACAGCGCGACGCCCTCGAGCAGCGCGCGGTCGAAGTGCGCCTTCGTGTGGTTGGCGCGCACGCCGACAAAGCTCGCTGACAGCGCGGGGTCGCCGTAAGGCGTCAGCTCGCCGTTCAGGTAGGGATGGAACATCAGTCCCTCCGAACCGATCGGGATTCCCGCGGCGGCTTCGTCGATCTCGCGGTAATTGCCGCCGAACGTGTCGCGGTACCAGCGCAGCGACGACGCGCAGGACTTGGTCGCCGTGCCGGGATACCACATACCGTCGGCGATGTGCGAATAGTTGATGAGGTTCGGGTCGGGAAACGCGCGATCCGAGATGACGCAGATGCGACCGGCAGTCGCGAGCTTCACCGTCATATCTCCCTTGTTTACCGCACCGGCGGCGAACACCTCCATCGCGGTGTCGGTTGTGCCGCACACGATCGGCGTTCCCTCGACAAGTCCGGTTTCGTCTGCCGCGGCTTTGGAGAGCTTTCCGACAAAGTCGGTCGGCTTGACGATTTCGGGCAGCTTGTCTTTGGGGAATCCGAGCAGACCGAGCAGCTCGTCCGACCATGCGAGCCGGTTGTAGTCGAAGAACATCGACCCCTCCGCCTCGATGTAGTCGGTCACATAGTCGCCGCAGAGCATATGCCGTACATAATCCTTAGCGAACATTATACGCTCGGTGTGCTCCCAGACCTCCGGCTCGTGCTTTTTTACCCACATCAGCTGCGGCAGGGTCCAGATCGTGTCGGGGCTGTGCAGGATATGGCTGTATATGTATCCGCCCCATTCACGCTTCAGATACGCGACCTCATCGGTCGAGCGCGAGTCGGTCCAGTAGATCGACGGGCGCAGGACATTGTAGTTATTGTCGCAGAGCACCGCGGTGTGCGTCGCCGCGTCGAGCGCGACCGCCGCGATATCATGCGGGTCGACATGGCTCTTTTCGAGTACAGCTGTAATATTACGCTTTGTCGCCGTGTACCAGTCGAGCGGATTCTGTTCGGCGTACCCGGGGCGCGGGTAGGACGTGGGGTATTCGACGGTGTTCGTCGCGGCGATACTGCCGTCCGATGCGAGCAGTGTAGCCTTTGACGCGCCGCCGCCGAAATCGATTCCGAGTGTGTAGTTCAAGCTGTTCATCCTTCCTTGCTTGTCAATTATTTATCAGCCAATATCAGCGAGAAAATCCTCGAGTGCTTTTTCTACGCTGTCATGCACACTCTCCAGCGTCGAAATTACATCTACCGACGTAGTTATGGCTGAAATAAGCTTGCTGTGATAACCGCCCCATTGGTACACATAAGACATCTCACATTCGATGTTCTCAAACATTAAATCGAGCATCTCCACTGACTCATCGTCGCGAGTATTTTTTCCGGCAAGCACCATTTCATAGTATGCCGGAACTATAGTTTCACTCGAAAGAGCCTGCATAACCTCAAGCACCAAGCCGGAGCGGGCTACATCTTTGCAGCTGACCGGTATCATAGCCGCGGTCGCCGACGGAGATTCATAGCTGATATAATTCTCCTGCTTTTCATCATACTTTGGAAATGGTATAATGCCGAAATCGGTCTGTGACTCACGTAAATTTGAAGCGTTGCCGAGCACCTCCATCATAAACAGCAGCTTACCGCCATCAAATTGTTCAAGGCAAGCAGGGGTTGCAAGCATGACGCCGTTTGACGTTATAACTTCCTTAATTTTATTGATAGCATTGAACATATTTTCATCGACATCGGCAACAAACGGTATACCATTTTCGGTTTCAATGCCGCGTTCATCACAGCCATGCAATAATCCGAAAGCCGCGCCGTTGTGAGTTCCTAGACCATATTGATCGCCGTCTGTAATAAAGCCGTCGCCGTTAAGGTCATTTGTGCCAATCTCGATTAACTCATTAAGTCGGTCAAGCGTCCAGCCGCCGGAGTTAACAAGCTCATACAGATTTGTTCCCGTATTCAGATTTTCATACAAATCCTTGTTGAAAAAGGTGACCCACAAGCAGTCAAGATAGCACACTGACGCATCGCCATGAGCCATAAACAGCTTGCCGTCAAGCTCGAAATACTTGCGTGAGCGTTCATCCCACCAAGGCTTGTCGAAATCAATCTCGTCAACCGTATACAAATCTACGAATAATGAATCCGCAGTCATCGGTCCCGCGTTGAGTATAGCCACATACGCGGCGTCAATCGAATCATCCCCCGCCATGATAATATTCGTCAGATATGAAGCCGTTCCCGTCCACATATCCTGTTCGATAAGCGCGATTTCAATATTCAGATATTCTTCAAGCTCACGTGTTCGGTTGTATACAGCGTCATTCATAACATCGCCGATCTGTGATTCCGAATCAAGTCTTGTATCGGCATATGTCATAGTATCATTATATATAGTAAATGTTTCACCGTCATAATCAGCTGTCGGAAGGTTGGAGTAAATATCGGTAGTTTGAAGCGAGTCAGATTCCGCGCTTACAATATCGTTCGTATCAGACTGTGTAGTCCCTCCGCAGCCATTGAGCGCGATTGACATCAACATCATCACCGACAGCAGTCGAAGCGAATACTTAGCCTTTGCCATAATATCCTCCCTGTATACAATTATAATCTACGCCGACCTGACAGTCGCCGCCCTGTCGGCAGACTTATTCAATCAATATAATATCTCCCAGTTCTCCCCATATATCGCCGGCACAACTCCCTTTATAGTCAGCGCGGCGTTGTCCTCACAGCAGAAAATCCACTTGTTCTTCCGGTAGAGCAGCCGGTCGTCGTGCGCGCGCTCGAGCGGCGTGTTCGTACCCTCGGGCAGCACTACCACGCAGCCGAAACCGCTGACTGTCACCTCGCAGGGGCAGAAATGCAGCGTGTCGGCGTATACCTCTACCGCGTCGCCCCGCTCGAGCAGGAACGCCTTGACCTTCGCCGAATCGAGCCTGCCGTCCGTGCCGACGTCGTCGAGCTTAGCGAGCAGCAGTACCAGCGGCGTCACCGCGACATTCACCTCGGAGCTCTTGTGCCATTCGAGCGCGTTCAGACGGCTGCTGTGACCATAACAGTAGCCGACCTGCGCCGGCAGCTCGCCATACAGCTCGCCGCAGACCTTGTCGCGTTCGGGCAGAGCTTCGAATGCCGCCGTCGACGGCTCGTATGCCGAGCCCGACTCGGGCAGAGCTATCCTGTCCGCGGCCGCGATAAGCTCGGCGGCGAAGCGGTCGACCGCCCCGCCGTCATTGAGCTGACATCCATACCGTCTGAACTCATCGTCGCGCACACTGTGCCACTCGAGCTCGGGATTTTTTGCTTTCAAAGCATCAAGCAAGGTCATTTGTTCAGCCATAGCATTCATTTGTTCAGCCATTTGTGCCCTTCCTCTGTCGTCATGAAGAAGCCGCGGTCTTTGCCCGCCATGATCCACAGGTAGTAGTTGTCATACCCGGGCGCGGCGTGGAACGGGTGATATCCGCGCGGAATCTCGACAAAGTCGCCCGACTTCACGACATAGACCTCGTCGACGTCGCCCTCCATCGTGTAGACCCGCTGTATGCCGAAGCCAGTGTCTTTCTTGAATTCGTAGTAATAGATCTCCTCGGTCTCGGCCTCGGTCGGCATATTGTCGTCGTCATGCTTGTGCGGCGGGTAGCTTGCCCACTGACCGCCCTTGACGAACGCCTCGCCGATATAGAGCATCTCGGCGTCGGTGCGCTCGTCGAGTATGAAGTGAGCCTCGCGCTCCCAGCCCGGCTTGCCGAGATTCTTTATCGTCACGTCCTCCGGATTTATCAGCGCCGGAGCGAAGTCCTTCGTCGCCGGAGACTTCGCGACCGCAATCTGCACCTCGCCGACGCCGGTCACGCTGAACTGCGTGTTCCGCGGGATGTATACGCAGGTCGCCGGACCGTCGAACACATTCGCGCGCTTTCCGATATTCTCGTATTCGAAGTCCACGCTCCTGACCGTGCATTTGCCGCCGAGAATCACGAGCGCGTATTCCTTGTTCTCCTCGCGGTAGGACTTGACCTGACCGTCGGCAAGGCGCAGCATATCGATCTCGACCTTTTTGCAGGCGCACTCGCCCATTTTGTATATTTCGGACTTGCCATAGCTCTTGTTCCAGCTTTTCTTATAGCTCATAACCGTTCTCCTTTAATATATTTTTGACTTCATTAAGCGTGGGCACCGCGTCGCGCGCTCCGACATACGTGCATTTCAGCGACGAGGTCGCGCTCGCGAACAGCGCGCATTTGTAATAATCGTACCCCTGTGTCAGCGCGAACGCGTACGCTCCGTGGAACACGTCGCCCGCGCCGTTCGAGTCTACGACTATAGTGTCGATTATCGGATAACTTCTGACTTCGCCGCCCGAATATACTATACCGCCGCGGCTTCCCTGCGTTATCACGACGACTTCGGGCGAAAACTGTTCGTACAGCCGCTTCGCCGCGTCGTCGGCATTGTCGCAGCCGGTGAAGCCGAGCGCGTATTCCTCGGACGGAATCAGTATGTCGACCTCGAGCAGCAGCCGCTCGATACCCTTGTACAGTCCGCCCGCGTCATACACCACCTTTCCGCCGACCGAATGTATCGCCCTCGCGCCGTCGATCGCAGCGTCAAGCTCGTTGCCGTCGACCATGAGTATATCAGCCGACTTCACCGCACCGAGCTGTGAAGCGTTCAGCTCGAGCGGCGGCTTGCTGCCGCGGTGGAACACGCAGGTGCGCGTCTTTGTTTCGGCGCTTAGCATCACGAACGAACAGAACGACTCACAATTTTTTTCGACTGTGATGTTGTCAACCCCGACGCTGCGCCGCCTGAAATCGTCGAGCAGAAACTTTCCCCGCTCGTCGCCGGCGACACTGCCGATGAACTCGGTCACAACTCCGACCGCGCTGCCTAACTTCGCCGCGGCGACAAGTCCGGTCGCCGCCGGACCGCCGCCGGCAACTCGAATCGAGTCGGCGGCGAGCTTCGTGTCCTCGCGCGGATACTCGGGCAGAAGTATCAGCGTGTCATATACATTCGCGCCGATTGCGCAGATACGGCTCATCTCACACACCCCGCCCGTCGGCTCCGAGCAGCTTTATCTTCTCCTCGGCGAACGCCTTGACCGACGAAATCGCGTCACGCATAAACAGGTCGACCGCGACAATGCTGCGCGACGTCTCGAACACCTTGTCAAGGAACGAATAGCAGACGTCGGTTCCGAAGTTGATCTTGCGGATTCCGGCCGCGATCGCCGCGCGGATCTGCTCGTCGGGGATTCCGCTTCCGCCGTGCAGTACAAGTGACACCTCGGGCAGTGCCGTATGTATCTCGCCGATTCGCTCGATATCGAGCTTCGGCGCTTTCTTGTAGTGACCATGCGCCGTGCCGACCGCGATCGCGAGCGCACGGACGCCGGTTTCATCGGCGAATCGCACCGCGTCGGCAGTCTCGGTCGACTCGCTCATCGTCTCGTCATTTGTTGAACCTATATGTCCGAGCTCGCCCTCGACCTGTATGCCGTTGTGACCGCACAGCTCGACAATCTTGGATGTGATCGCGATATTTTTGTCGATAGGCTCGGTCGACGCGTCGATCATGATGCCGGTCGCGCCGAAGCGTATCGCGCGCATGACCGGCAGCTCGCCCGCGCCGTGGTCGAGGTGGAAGCAGACCGGAACGCTCGCCCTTGCCGCCGCAGCGAGTACGATTGGCGAAAGGTAGTAGCCCTCGTCGTTCGTCATCAGTCTTGAATAGCACTGTAATATCACCGGCGCGCGCAGCTCCTCCGCCGCATTAATAACGCCCATGACCGTCTCCATGTTGTAGACGTTGAACGCCGGAATCGCGAACCCGCCTTTGTCGGCAATCGACAGGATTTTATCAAAGCTAATTAACATAAATTTCCTCTCTGTAACTGTAATTGTCCGCGAAGCGGACACCACTCTGTCCGGTCATGCCGGACGCCACTCTCTGCCGCTCTGCGGCAGACCACTCTGTCCGGCTTCGCCGGACACCACTCTTATTTAAATGCTCGCGAGTATCAGCTCGGGCACCGACATTATCTCCATGTCGTCCGGCTTCACCTTTGACATCGCGGCGTATTCGGACGGACTTGCTACGCAAAGCAGCTTCGCGCCGACATGAGCGGCGTTTGCCCAGCGGTTCTTCGCGACCTTGTCAATCACGTCGGGCATATACTCAGCCATAAGCGTGTTTCCGCCCCAGATGAGCTCTTTACGATTAAGCAGCATCTCGCGCAGCTCCGCACAGGCTTCGACTATCATCCGACCGTCGTTTATGTCGTCGAGGTCACGCGCGAGCGCGAAGCTGTCCTGATACGCGGTCGCGACCGGCAGCCGGTTCGGCGTCAGATTGCCGTCGTCGATCAGCTTCACCGCGACGCTCGTAAAGGTCACGATTTCGCAGCCGTCCGGATATATTCCCCACTCGCGCCACTCGTGCTTCATCAGCTTTATATCAGCCGGGTCGAGGACAATCACGCACTTGTACGACCTCAGTGCGTCGGCGCATTTTTTCGCGGTCTCGCGCGTCTCCTCGGTCTCGCCGACGAGGAAATCGAGCGCCGCGCCGCTGTCCGGCTCGTCACGCATAACTGTGAATCCGACTCCGCCCTTTTGCAATACTGCCGCCGCGTCGAGCGCGTACTGCGGAGCCTTGTATCTTGTGTCGGTGCCGATGTACAATAACGTGTCCGACACTGTAGGCAGTGCCGCGCACAGCTTGTCAATCTCGGGCGACGCGGTCAGACCGTAGACGTTTCCGGTCGACTCGATGTTATCGATTAGACGGTTTATGTATTCGGGCGTCTCGTCGTTCATCGCGGCTTCGCGGCGCACCTCTTTTACAAACTTCACCGGATCCCAGCCGGTCATGCAGTTGTTCGTGCAGCCGCCGCAGAGCGCGCATTCGTATACATTGTCAATGACGTCGGCGAGCCTGACCGCCCCCCGCTCGACGAGCGACAGGGTCAGCGCGCGAGCGCGCGCCGTGTTGCGCTCCTGTCCGGTCGCGTTGCCGATCGGACAGATATGGCGGCACATCCAGCAGAAGCGGCAGGCGTCTATCGTCTCTTTGCTTTTTTGTGATATCAACATTTTATTATATATATTTCCTTTCGTTGTTGCCGTCAGCTTTATCTCGAATCGCGTTACAGTCCGAGCTTGAACGGGTTCATTATGCGGTTCGGGTCAAGCGCGGCTTTTAGACCCTCGAACACCTGCATCGCCGGTCCGTACTGCTCTTTCATCAGCCGTCCGAGCTTCATTCCGACGCCGTGGTGGTCGTTGACGACGCCGCCGTTCGCTATAGCCGTCCGCACGCCGCAGTTCCAGATAGCGTTGTGCAGGCGCAGCGCCTCGTGCGGGTCGCTCGGCACATCGTCGACGATAAAGCGGTCGTAAATCATCGCGCCCCACTCGTACCAGTGCGAGAAATGCGCTATGAACCGCGCCATCGGGAAATTCGTCTCGATAGCTTCTTTCATCGCCCAGTATATCTTTTCAATCTTGTCATACGGCGCGATAGAGTCCATAGTTCCGAACATCTGCGGCAGGTCCATCATGTGACCGGGGTAGAAGAAGGTTATCTTCTCCTTCCACCACTTCTCGCCGTATTCGCTGCCCAGATCCTCCGCGCCGTAGCGGGCGAAGGTCTCAAGCATTATCTTCTGCTCGACCTCGACGATCTCGGACACACCCTCAATAGCTACATTCATGAACGCGCCCGGCTTCGATACGCCGACGATCTTCTTGATAAGCGTCGACGTCTCGGCTTCGTCATACAGCCGCATTACCGACGGCTTGAACTTTTGCAGCAGCTCGCGTCCGGCGTTGAACGCGTCGGTCAGGTCCTTGAACAGGAATCCGCGGAAACGCCGCTCCTCCGGCTGATTGTATATCCGCATCTGCGCCTTCGTGATGACGCCGAGCGTGCCCTCCGAGCCGATGAAAATCTGATTGAGGTCGGGACCGGCGGCGTGCTTCGGCGCGGGCGAGGTCTCGATAATGTCACCGTTCGGCAGCACGACCTCCATCTTGAGTACCATATCGTCGATCTTGCCGTATTTTGTCGAGACGACGCCGATTCCGCGGTGCGCTAAGAATCCGCCGACGGTAGAGCAGGTCAGCGACGACGGGTAGTGCATCGTCGCGTAGCCGCGCTCGTTCGCCGCCCACTCGATGTGCTTGTATATCGAGCCGGTGCCGCACTCGATGTACATTCCCTGCTCGTTGATGTCGTATATCTCGTTCATTCGCTTTGTGTCGAGTAGTATGCCGCCACAGACCGGCAATGCGCCGCCCTGAGTGCCGCCGCCTCCGCCCCACGTCGTAACCGGCAGCTTGTAGTAATTGGCAATCTTGAGCACCGCCGAAACCTCTTTCGCGTTCTTCGGCGAGACTATTACGTCGGCTTCGGGCATATTCAGCCCGCGGTCAGCCCACATTCTCGGCAGCCAGAAGTAGTCGACGCTGTGCGTGATCTTGTCGACCGGCTTCACCGAGCAGTTCTCGCGTCCGACCGCGTCCTCGAGTTCGGACAGTATCATCGTCTGTGTAAAATCGTTAAATATCATCAATATATACCTTTCATTGCGGATAGTTTACTATCAGCTGTCGTCATGACCGGATATAAGGTCACGACGACAGAACATCAATTGTACAAATCGTCGAATTCAAGCTCGGGCACGAACTTGCAGAACTCGCGTATCACACTCGACCAGTGTCCCTGAATCTCGGCCATGTGATGGATATACGGTCCCTCGATGACCTTGCGCTCGACGCGCGGCAGGTCGCCGAAATCCGCCCACATATGCGTGCCGAACGTGTGCGGTCCGGTGGTAGTCTTGAAGTCTCCGGCGAGCAGGCGGTACTTTCCGTCCGCGCCTTGGAAGCGCGCGATTGTCCAGTCGCCGTCCGCGACGCGGAAGCTCGGCTTGAAATTGTAGATGTACGCCTTTGAGTCAGAGGCTTTGAGCGAGTACGCGAACGGTCCGCAATGCCAGAGCAGCTCAGAGTTGTCGTTCTGCGGGTTGCGGCAGGTGAACTCACCGAAGCAGGGCAGGCTCGACCGACGCTTCATCGCGTAGAGCAGCGCCATCGTAACCGCGCCCAGCACGTCCGACTCGCAGGTGACGATATAGCCCATGTCGGCCAAAATGCTCATCGCGAGACAGGGCATCGCGCCGAAGCCGAGGTTCATCGACGTCCAGCACTCGGTCGAAATGACCGTCGCGTGATTTTCGTCGTACAGCTCCTTGTAGAACGGCACGAAGGTCATCATCTTGACGAGCATCTCGTCGTCGACCGACGAGGTGTCCATTTTCCGCTTTGTCTCATTGGCGAGAGCTTCAAGCTCACCGCGGCGCTCGGCGTATATCTTGTTCAGCTTGTCGACCGCCTCAGACATATTTATCGGTATGACGTCGATTCCGAATTTCTCCATCAGCTCCATTTCGTTGTACATGACCGACTTGAACGGCTTGACGCGGCAGCCGACCTGAACGACCCGCATACCCTTGAAGCATTTGAGCATCGAAACGACCGAAAGGAATCGCTTCAGTCCGTCAGCGAACGGCTTGTCCTCAACGTTGCAGTTTTCAATGTACGAGAACGGGATGTGGCTGCGGTGGAGCTGCTCGCTTATCGCAAATAGTCCGCACTGGCAGTCGGTGAAGCGTATGCCGTCGGGCGTGAACGAATTGTCGCGCGGTCCCCAGAGCAGAACCGGCAGTCCCATCAGCCGCGCGACCCGTCCGGCCGCGTCCTCGTTGCCGAAATTGCAGTTGATTATGAAAATCGCGTCGACACGCTCATTTTTTAAGTATTCTACGACCCGCTCGACGTCGTCGTTTTCATGCAGCAAGCCCTCATCGTTGAGCCATTCGAGGTCACAGAATTCGGTATTCTCGTCCGCGAAGTTTTCTTTTATGAATTTTACGATGTGGTCTTTGTTCTCGACCGCGTAGAGCGGCTGGAAGATGCCCTTTCGGGTCGCGGCGTCGGCGAGCCAGCGTCGTTCGGTCACAAGCCCGATTTTGATTTTACTTTCGTACATATTCGCACCAGTCCTTCTATCTATGTAATATTTTGTTGCTCTATATGAAACGTATTTTCTTTTTCGTTTTCGCGTTCCAATTATTATTATAATAAATTTAAAAATAATTTTCAAGTACTTTTCGTAAATTTGCTGCTTATAAATCTAATAACTGTCTATGTGCACAATATTGCAGTGCGATTTTTGTGCATTATACCATCTTTCTGAAACTTTCTTTCAAAATCCGACAATAGACTTGACAGTCAAGCGAGAATCAGATATAATATTGGTATAGTATTATAACGTGTATTCGACGGAAATTATGGTAATGTAATTAAGCAATTAAATGAATAAACATCAAATAATTTAAACAACCACGTACAAATCGAGCCGCCGTATGGGGAGCGGGGCCCCACGGCTTTGCATCTCGCCGAGATGCAAAGCCGATAGGCGGCGCATCTCTGTGGTATCTAACGACAAGCGGAAATAAAAAACTGCGCAGTTATAAACAATTTTGCCTTGACCAAAATTATTAGAAGTTTTCGGGTGGGGGTCTGGGGGAGCCCCTTTTTTAAAAGGGGCTCCCCCAGTGAAAACAAACAATATAGCAGTATTAATAAAAAGTGTTTCATCGAACTCACGTTATTATAATGGTAATTAATAAAGGACAGAGCGTTTATATGGAGAGAACATCGCTGCAAATCAAGGTTTTATACAACGAAATGGGTCGAGCGGAAAAGAAAATAGCCGACTGGATTCTCGCGAATCCCGGCGGTCTGATTCCGCTGTCGATTAGTGAGCTCGCCGACAAGTGCAGCTGCAGCGAGGCGACAATCGTACGTTTCGCGCGCCGGCTCGGCTTTGACGGATACCAGGCATTGAAAATCTCACTCGCCCGCGAGGATAACCCGCGAGATATCAGCGAGAGCATATCGCCAAGCGACAGCTGCTTCGAGGTGTTCGAAAAGGTCTGCAACGACATCTACTGCTCGCTTGAACGCACGCGAAAGGTACTCAACGGCGACCAGCTCGCGCTCGCCGCCGGCTATATCCTGCGCGCTGAACGGATAATCACACTCGGACTCGGCAACTCGGCGTCGGTCGCGGTCGATATGAGCCACAAATTCCTGCGCGCCGGCTGCAGCGCGGTCGCGTATACCGACAACCATATGCAGGCGATCGCCGCGTCGCATCTGACGCCGCGCGATGTAGCTATCGGCATCTCGCACTCGGGCTCGTCGCGTGACATAGTCGACGCGCTGCGCATCGCGAAGGAGCGCGGAGCTACGACCATCTGCCTGACAAATTACGGAAAGTCGCCGATACTAAAATACAGCGACGTCGTATTGCAGACGATCTCCGACGAGACGCAGTATTCGATTCTCGCGCTGAACTCGCGCATCGCACAGCTCGCGATAGTAGACGCGCTTTATTTTTACATCGTGTTCAACAAGGGAGAAGCGGCGACCGCGGCGATTGCCGCGACCGAAAAGGCGTTGCTGTCGAAGAAATATTGAGGTTTTGTACAAACATTTAACATTACAACAGCAGACCCTCGGCGGCGAATACCGCGAGGGTCTGCTGTATATTAACTTTAACTCTCACTTCACTGCCAGTAAATTCAGCTCCCACGCCGGAATCGACTCGTACCGTCGAATATACAGCCGGCGATAGCCCATCTCCCATACCATCAGCGGCAGCTTGAATATATCCTCCGAACGATGATAGAGCGAAACCAGCAGCTCGGGGCGGCAGCGTGCTATCGTCTCGCGCGAGCCGGCCAACGCCTGATATTCCGCCCCCTCGACGTCGTATTTGATATAGTCGCATTCACTAAGTCCGAGCGAATCGAGCGCGAGCGCGTCTACCTTGACCGACTTCGCGCCGGCTTTCAGCGCGTCGCTTGTGATAAGCGTCGAGTTGCGGTTCGCGCCCGCCGTAAATGTAAGCTCGCAGTTATGATCCCACGCCGCCGCGTTGTACGCGTCGATTTTGTAGGGCTGCGACTCGGCGAAGCGTTTTAGTTTGCGATATGTGCGGTCGTCCGGCTCAAGGGCGACCGCGTATTTAAGTCGAGCTGCATAACGCGCAAGCTCATCAAGACTGTCGCCGTTGTACGCGCCGAGGTCGGCGACAGCTTCGTATCCGGCGGCTGACAGTATGCCGGTGTAGACGTCGTCCGGATGTACCGTGTGACCGACCAAATATTTCAGCTCGCCGGTCAGGCGGTAGTTGATTATATCCCGCAGGGTTCGCCGTGACAGCTCATCGCTGAGCAGCGACTCGACCTGTGCGAGCTCGTCTTGATGACGAAAATAATATTCGAGGTCGAACAGCTCGCCGCCCGCGACCGGTACGTCGGGAATATACAGCTCGTGCCGCCCCTCCAGCTCATATATCCGTTTGAGCACGTCCGCGCGACGGCTGCCGAACGCGACTATGATGATAAAATCTCCATAAATCTCGACTGCTTCGGCGTATTTAAGCACTCGCCGACCGTGAAACATCTGCCCGCGCACAAACTCGTCCGACGCGAACACGTCGTCGGCTTTTATGCCATATTTCGCAAAAACGGCGAGGATCTTGTCCGCGCCGTTTCCCATTCCATATAGCAGTATCGGTTTTTCTGCCGACCGGAGAGTCTGCCATAAGTCTCTCTCGACCGGGAGTTCGTCAAATATAGTTGTTTTTAACATATCTCCGGCTAAACCTGTTCGCAAAAGTCAGATCTTGAGGAAGCGTTTCGCGTTGTTGTAGAGTATGTCCTCGCGCTCCGGTTCGCTGAGCTCGAGCCGCATGAAGCGCGACAGCTCGTCGTCGAGATTCTTCACCGGATAGTCGGTGCCGAACATCACACGGTCACTGCCGTAAGCGTGTATCAGCTCGACCGCCCGCTCGGGAGTCATAGCCCAGAGCGCGCTCGACGTGTCATACCAGACATTCGGTCTGCCAGCGAGCTCGGCGACTGCCTCATCCCAAGCCATGTAGCCGCCGAGATGCGCCGCTACAACCTCGAGTTTCGGGAACCGTTCGAGCAGCCGCGACAGCTTTCTCGGCTCGGAATAACGGTACTGCGGACGGTTGTCTCCCATGTGCAGATAGAGCGGAATCCGCCCTTCGATAATCTCGCACAGCTCGAACATCTTCGGCGAATCGATATCCAGCCGCTGTATATCCGGATGAATCTTCACCCCGCGCAGTCCAAGTCCGATAATACGTTCGATCTCGCCCGCGAAATCCGGAAAGTCCTGATGCATACCGGCAAAGCCGACCGTCTCGAAGCCATTCTGGCGTGACTTCTCAGCGAGCGCCGCGATAGTGTCGTTCACCTTTGTGACCTGATGAGCATTGGTCGCGACCGAAAACAGCAGGAAACCATTCACTCCGGTCTCCTTAGCCTGTGCCTCGAGGTCGGCATAGGTTCCCTTGCCGTCGACCGTGAAATCATAAAACGCGGCGAGACTTTTAACCGCTTTTTCGGAAATCGCTTCGGGATATGTGTGCGTGTGGATATCAATAATTTTATACATTCATCCTGCTTCTTTCAATAATTATAATAATTAACAATGCGGCGCCGTGTCCTATTTTCAGAACCGGAAAACGCCGCGGTGTTTTCCGGTATCCTTAATAATTAATATCGGCGGATATCGCGGAAAGAAAACTCATCCTGCCGTATTTTGTCAGCATATCTTAATATACAAATTCGTTGTATATCGCCTTCAGCGCTTCCTCGAAATCGGCTTCCTCAACGCCTACAATGATGCTGATTTCGCTCGAGCCCTGGTCGATCATGCGGATATTGATACCCGCGCCGCTGATTGCCTTGAATACGCGCGCCGCAGTGCCCTTGGCTTTGACCATAGCGCGTCCGACTACCGCTACGAGCGCGAGTCCGTCCTCAATGTCGACCGATTCGGGATTGACCGCGCGGCAGATGCCGTTCAGTATCCGCTCGCGACGCCCCTCAAGCTCATGAGTATTGATGATTACGCTCATATTGTCAATTCCCGACGGCAGATGCTCAAAGCAGATATCGTTGCTTTCGAGAACCTCGAGTACGCGGCGGCCGAAACCGACCTCGGCGTTCATCATGTCCTTTTCAACCGTGATGACCGAAAAGCCTTTTTTACCCGCGACTCCGGTGATGACGTTGCCGGTGTCGTATTTGTCGCTCGACGACTTTATCAGCGTGCCGTGAGCCTCGGGGTTGTTCGTGTTGCGGATGTTTATCGGGATTCCGGCGAATCTCACCGGAAATATCGCGTCCTCGTGCAATACCGTCGCGCCCATATACGACAGCTCGCGCAGCTCGCGATAGGTGATTTCACCAATCACACGCGGATTTTCGACGATTCTCGGGTCGGCCATCAGAAAGCCGTCGACATCGGTCCAGTTCTCATAGAGGTCGCATTCGGCCGCGCGGGCGACGATAGAGCCGGTGATATCCGAGCCGCCGCGCGAGAAAGTCTTGATAGTGTCGTTCGGCATAGAGCCGTAGAATCCGGGAATTACCGCGTATTCATGCTTTTTCAATTCGGACGCCAGCACCGCGTTCGTGCGCTCCGAGTCGAAAAGACCGTTGTCGTTGAAGAATATCACCTCCGCGGCGTCGATGAAATCGAAGCCGAGGTACTCGGCGAGTATAAGTCCGTTCAGATATTCTCCGCGGCTCGCCGCGAAATCCCGCCCCGCCTTGTGTATGAACGCGTTCTTTATCGCTTCAAACTCGTCGGCAAGCGAAAAATCGAGTCCGAGCTCGCTGATGATACCGTTGTAGCGCGCCTCTATCTCACCGAAATGATTCGTGATATCCTCGCCCTTTGACGCCGCGTCATAGCAAGAATACAGCATATCAGTGACCTTAGTGTCATTTTTCGTGCGCTTGCCGGGAGCCGACGGCACGACATATCGACGGCAGGGCTCCGCTTTGATTATTGCGGCGACCTTCTTGAACTGTTCGGCGCTGGCGAGCGAGCTGCCGCCGAATTTTACTACCTTAACCACGTTATATAACCTCAATCTGTCCTGTATAATTTAATAATTCGGAAACCTCGAAAACACATAAGAATCCGCGGGAAAAGTAAATCGACGCTTATGGTATCGATTTGCTTTTCTTCATTTTTTCGAGGTCGCCTTCGGTCATTTTCAGTATATGACCGTCAGTGGATTTTGCTAAAATAAAATCAGAGACCGTATTTGTCGACGAGATTTCTGCCTATTTTGTACAGCAGTACGCTCGCGTCATATGTAAGCGCCGGGTCAAAGCGGTTATAGAAATTGTCCGCCTCGAAGATAAAATCGCCGTCGTAGCCGATTTCCTTGAGCGCCGTACACATCGCGCCGAAGTCGATATTGCCGAAGCCGGGCGCGGTATGGTCGTCGTTTATGCCTTTGTTGTCATGAATGTGCAGACTCTTGAGTCTCGGACCGAGCTCCTTTATCATCTCGGGCAGCGGCTTGTCGCCCGCGAGATTCGCGTGACCGATGTCAAGGCAGCTGACAAAGCGCGGCTTTGTGGGGCAGAGCGCGTTCATCGTGTCGACATAGTCAGCCATTTCGATGCTTGACGAGCATACGGTCGGGCAGATGCACTTCTTCTCGGGGTCGTAGTTGAACATATTCTCGATAGCTATCGAGATGTCATATTCGTCGAGATAGGGTATCAGGCGCGAATAGAAATCGACGTTGATCGCCTTGTTTTCAGCCGAGAGCGAGCCGTAGCGGTTCTCGCCCATGATCGCCGGATGCACTATCGCGCACTTCGCGCCGAGTATCGAAGACGCGAGCAAAGCCTTTTTTTCAGCTTCGAAGATCACGGCGTCGCGCTCGGGGTTCGCGACATAGCAGGGGAACGGTGTGTGCGTCTGGTAGACGTAGATGCCGAGGCTGTCAATAAGCCGGCGCAGCTCGCCGAAATATTCGCGGATTTTCTCGTCCGACTCGGTGAGCAGCCCCTTGTCGACCGGATAGAACATACTGAAGTCGATAGATTCGTAGCCGGCCTTCGCGAGCAGCTCGATTCCCTTTTTTATACCATAAACCCGTTCAAAGGTCGCAGTCTGTGTACAAACGTTCATAATATTTCCTCCTGTGAGATTGGTATAGTTGTGTGATTTGCGAAATTTTATTTATATATGATATATTTATTTGTCAGGAGCTCGGAAGTTGCAGTCGAAATTCACCTGCGGCGAATTTCGACAATAATTCCCAATTCCTCAATTTATTTCTAAACCGCTCAGCTGATGTATTCCCAGTACTCCTCAAGACACATTCCCAGCTCGTACATCTGCTGCGCATGGTAGCGACCGACATAACGATAGTGCCACGGCTCGTAGGAGATGCCGGTGATTTCGGTCTTGTCCTCCGGATAACGCAGGATAAAGCCGAATTTCCAGCAGTTGTCACGCAGCCACTTGAACTGCTCGGTCTCGCCGAACGACACGTCGGCTCCAGTCGAAATGTTGTGCATATCGACACACAGACCCGACT
This sequence comes from Candidatus Flemingiibacterium merdigallinarum, assembly GCA_904386005.1. Classification (GTDB taxonomy): domain Bacteria; phylum Bacillota; class Clostridia; order Oscillospirales; family CAG-272; genus Flemingiibacterium; species Flemingiibacterium merdigallinarum. Next base: position 7,398 of record CAJFKR010000035.1, on the reverse strand, counting down.
GGTGCTCGCTCGAGCCGGGCGGATTGACTATCTGCGCCGCGGCCGCGTACGCCCCGTCTCCGAGATACGCATACTGCTCGAGCCGTTGATTGAACAGCGACTCCTGGTATGAGTAGCTCCGATAGCCGCTCGTGACGTCCACATCGGTGAAGCCGGCGGCTTCCATCTCCTTGAACAGAGCCTCGAGCGCCTTCGCGGCGTAAAGCCGCATCTGCTGCGGAGCGCGTCCGTCGTCGCGCGTGTTTTCGATCACGGTCAGATCCTGCGGAACATAATCGGACGAGAGCGGATGCGAAACATTTACAAGCGTCAGGTATTCGGTCGTGTTGCCCGGATTCATGTATTCCTCGTATGGATCCAAATTGTTGACAAATCCGAGGTCGGGTATCACGGCGAGCGCTTTCGCGTCGTCCTCGCTAATATTTTCGAGCATAGACGGACGCTTCAGGAGAAAGTACAAATCGGCGTAAATCGGCTCCTCGCCCTCCGGCAGCTCTCCGTCCTCGTCAAGCTCGTTTGTCAGCGTGCGCTTCACCGTGACGCGGTGCTCCTCAGTGTCGACAGTGACGTCAAGCCCCATCATATAGGCTTTAACAAAGTCAACCGGAACGTACAGCTTTTCATCCTCGTAATAGCAATTTGCGCCGAGCCGCGTCTCGACCGAGTTGACATAAACGACGCGCGTACCGGTCATGAAGCGTATCGTCTCGGCGTCGTCACCCTTGATTATATATTTGATATCGTCGGTCGAGCCCACGACCGCGAGGTCGCATAACTCCGCGATGTCTGTGAAGCAGACAAAGACGTGACCCTCGCGCACCGCGTCGGCATAGGGGAGTGAGTAGACGTCGTTGTCTCCGATTTCGTAGCTGTAGCCCGATTTGTCGGGTGAATCCTGCTTGGTCAAGTCGAGAAAGAGAGCCGACGCGGTAAAACCGCACAGAATCGCGAGCACGACCAAAAACAGCATGAACCGCGAAATGAATACGCGTATCGCCGCGCTGCGGTGCTTTTTGATGTAGTAGCGTTCGCGCTGACGGTTGATGCGATTGATTTCGATCTGCTCGGCGGTCAGCTTGATTTTCTTCTGCTCGGCGCGGCGCTTATCGGGATTCTGCGAATTGATCCGACCGATCGGCGTCTGCGATGTCTGATTCCGTGCAGTCGCCCCGCGCTGATTCGATTGCACAGCCGCGCCGCGATTCGGATTCTGCCGAGCGCCGCCAGTATTCGGCTGATTATAATTGGGCTGATTCGCGCGGTTGTATGGGTGCTGACCATTTTGATTTTGCGCCTGATTTTGCCTTGGTTGGTTCTGCTGATTCTGACGCGGCTGATTCTGCCGAGGCGGCTGGTTTTGTTGATTCGAGTACTGTGTATTCCGCGTCTGACCCGCGCGTCCATTTTGCAGATTAGACGAGCGATTGTTCGTATTCCCGCCATTCTGACGGGGATTTGTATTCATATCATCAACCATTCCTTGAATTCTGTGTTGCCGCCCGCACCGGCAGCATTGAGCTTGCGGACGAGCGTTTATGACATACTTTTGCTATCTTCTTATACTTCCCTTTCAATGGTATAAAAGCAATTTATATGGATTACTCCTGAAAATACATAAAAATCCATGGGAAAAGTAAATCGATGCTGATGGTATCGATTTATCTTTCCCTTCATATCGTAATATTCAGAGGTTACCTATAATCGGTCAACACATTTCAAGCTCAATATACCCATTCACCGGTGATGCGACTTTTGTGTATGCTTCGCGGCTATCTATCTCAATGTACCCATTTTGAACCGGCTCTCCCATACAGTCAGTGACGCGCAGCATATATTTTCCGCACAATCCGGTTATCAGTTTTTCCTTTTCTTTCGACGCGTTGACTATGATAACACGATCGGTCGGGATTTCCACATAGGCAATCCGTCCCGAATATACCGCGCCTATCTGTTCGTTTTCCGAACGAGCCGACACATACGCGAAGTTCGCTGCGTATCCGCGATAATGCATTTCTCCGTCGAGCAGCGTATCTCTATGTTCGCGCCAGAAGCGCAAATAATATGTGAGCAGCTTCTTGTGTTCATCCGAAAGACTGTCAGACAGCACGGAAATCTGCGGCACGGAAAACAACACACTTGTTAGCTGGAACGCCGCAATTTCGGCTGGCTCATTGTAATTCCACATCACCATATCCGAATGAACCGGCGTCGCTGCGCTCGTAAGACGCAGCGACAATACGTTCATGCGGTTGGAATAACTGTCATTAGGGCAGTCTGATGAACGCAGCATATTTCCATATGTGCGCATAAGCGGACCGATATAGTTCTGACGAAATTCGATCAGTATATCCGGCTTGAGCTTGCGCAATGCCGCAAGCGCGTCCTTCATCAAGCGGTCGATCGCGTCGTATACCGAAATCGTATCCATTCCCGCCTTGAATTCGACCGATTGCGGAATACTGTCGATAAAATCGAACTTGAATCCATCAAGCCCCCACTCGGTAACCGCATTTGTCCATACTTCAATCAGGTGCTGTCGCACCTCGGGGTATCGAGGGTCAAGCGGCAGCGCGTCCAGTGTATTCTTATCGAGCAGCTTATCTTTCCACTTTGTGTAGGCGTTTGAATGTATGCCGACAAAGCCCACCGCGAACCAAAAAACCACCTTCATGTTAATCGAATGCACAGCGTCTATGAATGATTTGATTTCGCCAAATTTATTCTTTGCCGGTATCCAATCGCCGCTCCAACCGAGACCCCGTATATTGTTTTCCTTATACCAGCCGCCGTCTACCAAAAGCGCGTCACATCCGGCAGCCTTAAAATAGCGACATTCCGAAAGCAAGCGCGCCGCGTCTAAATCATGATGAAAGCTGTACCATGTCGAATAAAACGGCAGCCTCGCGGTTTTCGGAGCTGGTGCGGGCTTATTGCCTTCTAAGCCCTCCCACCACTTCACAACATCGTTTACAGCATTGTAGAAAGGTATATCGCGGGTGTCAATCCTGATTTCGGTTTGATAAGCTTCAATCGGATATGCCACATTTACTCGGACACAGCAATAGAGCTCAGCGCTTTCCTCATGTACGCCGCATCTGATGCCGACTCGATTCTTGACATCCGAGCAGGCTATTGTCAGACGATTGCGGTCGTCATACGACATATTTGTGAAGACCGGCGCGCCATATGTAGCGGATGATTCCGAGAAGCTCCCCCAGTCCGGACGCACCTGCTTGTTATGATAGCTGACCGGACTCCAGGTTGCGGCGATATCAATATCATCGTGTACCCATGAGAATGTAAACGCAAGCGGCGCGCTGCCGACTGTACAGACCGCGTTAATTCTTACATATGTTATTCCGTTTTCATCCTGATACAGCTTATATGAGGCTTCAAAATTCTTATCTTGAATCAGCGTGTATTTGGTATTCTGCGATATATAGTTCATTCTATAAAATGGCTTTCGCTCGATAAATAATCACTGCGAACAGCATCCTTTCTATCCATTGGACAACAATCTACTTAATCACCGCTCAGATACGCAAACTTACGACTTATAGTGTCAATATCGCCCATTTACAATTTGCGTCAACATTTGATAGTTTTAGTTTTCACCGAATATCTATATTCAGTTGGTGTTATTCCAGTATACTTACGAAAGATTTCAGAAAACAGTCATATGCGAAAGGTCTCAGGCTTTTACGGCGTCAGTCAGTGACATCAGTTTATTCAGTATCAGACTTACCCTCGAAGTCCTCAGCCTATACGAATAATTTCTACGGCTAATATTGAAATTGCTGTACAAATATGTTTAATTATCATACACTCGTATTATTATACACTCGCCTGATATTTATACCCGTCGTTATGTCATGTAATAATCAAATCCCGCCGGAGCCGCGAAAACAGCTCCGGCGAAGTGTCAGTTAGTCATGATTACGCCGTTCTCCCAAAGATCATATGGGCAGACCGGAACATCAAATACCATGAGTCCGACGTGCAGCGCCGAGAAAGCGGTGAAGCCGGTAGAGCCGACCTTGCCGACAACGTCGCCCTTCGCGACCGTCGCGCCCACCTCGACTGACGTCGACTGCATATGGCAATAGATGCTCTTGAGTCCGATTCCGTGGTCAATTACAATTGTGTATCCAGTCAAGTCGAGATATCCGACATATACGACCTTGCCGCTGTTGACCGCGAGCACATCGGTACCGCTCGCCGCGTAGTAGTCGACGCCCGGGTGACGGTAAGTCTCGCCGGTCGCGGTTATCGTGCGATAGCGTCCGAAGCCGGTGTTGAGCGTGCCGCCTTCGATGCCCTCGAGGAAATTGCCCTCCCAGAGCACAGACGACTCGGACGCCGACCAGATCGGCGCCATTGTATCCTCAAACGCCTTTATCGTCGACTCGGTGCGGGTCTGACTGATTATTGTGTAGCTGATGTCGGTACTGCTGTAACCGAACTCCTTCGGCGTGATATCAAGCGTCATCTGCTGTGTGACCTCGCCGCAGGTGAATGTGAAGTTGACCGAGCTGCCAGTGAACTCGCAGCTGATCGGAATCAATGCGCGCGCACAGTCGCCGTCCATAAAGAAGGTCGGAGTGAAACCTATATCGGGTTCGCTCGTGAATGAAATCGTCGACGGATCCTCGACATTTTTCGCGGTAATGACGACGAATTCGCCCGGCTCAATCGAGGTCTCGCCGAGATAGAATACCGCCGGCAGCAGAATTTTCGCCTTGAATATATATTTCGCCGAGCCGTAGCAGGTCTCATCCTCGGTCTGGTACCACTTCGCGTCGACGACGACGTCGACTGTCTTGCCCTCGAGCGACGCGTTCGCGATGTTCGCGTAGAGGTCGTTGTAAATCACAGTATCGCCGTCGCGTATTGTCACAGTGCAGAGGTCGGGCTCATCGTCGAAGTTGAGCACGAACGCGCCCTCCATGTAACGCACCGTATCGGTGTCAGTGCCGAGCGTGATATTGTCGAGCGGTACATAATCACCGCTGTAGGTCTGATACGCCCACTCACCCTCGACCGGGTCGACCGTATTGCCCGAGATAGTCATAGTCGGGAAGTCGGTCGTGTTATAAAGGCAGCGCGCGTACGCGGTCGAAAGGAACGCTTCGGCGTCGCTCTCGCTGATGTGATAGGCTTCTCCGGAGCTGTCGACGAAATATGCTTCATTAGGCTTTAACGTAAAATAGTATTTATATATCGAAACTCGGTCATAGCTGTAGAATTTGAATTCAAAATAGTCGGTTCCGACCAGTGGCTCGGGCAGTGAGGTCTGCTTGACCGCGCGGTCGTTTATCGCGATGAAATCGGCGATTTCAGCCGCTGACTGGGCGTCGCCCGCCGACAAAGTGTACAAGTTGCCGTTTATGTCGGTGATTTCGAGGGTTGAGATGCTGTCCTCGTCGACCGGAGCGTTCTGTGCCATTATATAATTCGCGACGGCAATATATGACGGTACAAACAGTGCCGCTACGCAGACAAGCGCGGATGCCATCGCCTTTATTGAAATACTCATTATCGGTTCCCTTTCTATTGATACTAACGGAACTACGGACAAATATATTATACATTATTTCAATTGCGAGGTCAAGCACCTTTGCGAATTTTATTGATTATAATAATGTAAATTAATTTTAATCGGCAAAAAGGGTCTCCGACGGTACAAAGCCGGCAAAGCGTGAAATTACGGGTCTATGACACAAGCATTCAAGAAACGCCGGCTTTCGCGGATGAGAGTGCGGAACGTTTCTGTGATAATCGGAGAGACTAATCTTTCTGCCGTACATATAATCTCACGGAATCAGCGGCAAAGCCGCTGACTCCGTGACTGTTTCTTGCGCTCTGTTCAAGCGTTGAGCCGGGCGGTTATTCGTGGCTTCAGCCTAAGAGCTTGACGATTCTTTCTGCGGCTTCGGCGGTGCGGTCGCGGTCGCCGAACGCGGTCAAGCGGAAGAAGCCCTCGCCGTTTGCTCCGAAGCCCGCGCCCGGAGTGCCGACTACATTCGCTTTTGTCAACAGCAGGTCGAAGAAATCCCACGACTTCATGTCATTCGGGCACTCGAGCCAGATGTACGGCGAGTTGATGCCGCCGGTGTACCAGATTCCGAGCTTGTCGAGCGCGTCGGTGATCGTCTTGGCGTTATGTCTGTAGTAGTCGAGATTTTCCTTTATCTGCGCGCGACCCTCGGGCGTGAACACAGCGGCCGCGGCGCGCTGCACCGGATAGGACACGCCGTTGAACTTGGTCGTCTGACGTCTCAGCCAGAGCCGGTTCAGCTTGACGCCGTCGTAAACGAGCGACTCGGGAACTACCGTCCAGCCGCAGCGCGTGCCAGTGAAGCCGGCAATCTTCGAGAACGAGCAGAATTCAATTGCGCATTCCCTCGCGCCCTCGATTTCATATATCGAGCGGACGAGCCCGGGAGTCGTGATGAACGACTCGTACGCCGCGTCGAACAAAATCAGCGCGTTCTTCGCTCTCGCGTAATCCACCCACTTTTTGAGTCCGGCTTTGTCATACGCCGCACCGGTCGGATTGTTCGGCGAGCAGATGTAGATTATGTCAGCGTCGACCGAGGTATCGGGCAGAGGCAAAAAACCGTTCTCCGCGTTGCCGCTCATGTATATTATCCTGCGGTCGTCCATGATGTTCGTGTCGACATAGACCGGATATACCGGATCGGGTACGAGGACGGTGTTGTCGCGCGACAGGATGTCGAGGATGTTGCCGAGGTCGCTCTTGGCTCCGTCAGAAATAAACACCTCGTCAGCTTCGAGCGAAACCGCGTCCTCGCTCTTGTAGTAGTCGCGGATCGCGTCCTTGAGAAAGTCGTAGCCCTGCTCCGGACCGTAGCCGCGGAAGGTCTCTTTCTTGCCCATTTCGTCTGCCGCCGTGTGGAGCGCGTCGACAACCGCTTGGCAGAGCGGCAGGGTCACGTCGCCGATTCCGAGCCGGATAATGTCGGCCTCGGGGTGCGCGGTCTTGTACGCCGCCGTCTTTTTCGCGATATCCGAAAAGAGATAGCTTTCTTTGAGGTTGAGGTAATTGCCGTTTATTTTCATTGCTATACTCCTAAAATACAAATTTTCTCGGCGCGTATATTCGCGTCCGAATGATTATACAATTATTATAGCACATTAAAGCGTTCATTTCAATGTAAATACGATACAAAATTATACCGATTCAACGCCTGTCAATGAAAAAAATCACAGTAAAAAACCTGCCGGACAAGCAGGTTGAAATCAGTTATTATTGCGACAAGCAAGTTCGACTTCTTACTACAAGCGAATGCGGCTTCAGCGCTGCTGAAGCCGCACCTATATAATCTTCCGGAAATCGCCTCCGGCGATTTCCTACCGCAGCTCTCCGGCGAAGCC
>CAJFKR010000034.1 GCA_904386005.1 Candidatus Flemingiibacterium merdigallinarum | reverse complement strand
ATATAAATTGCCGCGCCGCCTGCATAAGCGCTGTTGTTAAAATCGCATCCGCGAATCAGCACGTCGTCAACCGGACCGGATTCGTACCAGTCGCGCATTTCGCCGCCGAGCTGTATGCCTTGATTCATATTGTAGAATTTGCAGTTCTCGACAACCGTCCGACCGGCAGAGCTGAGCAGGAAGCCGCGCGGGCGGTTGATTCCGCATTCGCATCCGCTGATGCGAACCTCGGGCGAGGCGCTGCGGTTTTCGAGCAGATAATTATTGCCGATATCCGGAATCGGCTCATCGAATTCGACCCGCAGCTCGTCAGGCGAGTTCAGCGATGCCGCGGTTACAGTGCGGACAGCGACCGTCTCGGTGCGGACGGCATCGATCATCGCCAAGCGGTCGCCTGGGCGGCAAAAACAGATTCCGCGCTGCTGCGCGTGACCGAATGAAGCGGATACTACCCGCTCGGATTCGCGGGCGCGGCACTTCATATATATGCCGTGTATATTGCAGCCGTCGTCCATCATACTCGTGAATTTGCAGCCCTGCATTGTAATTTTGCCGCGGCAGCAGACGAAGTGCGTAGCGTCGGCGCCGCACGACAGCAGCCGTCCCGAGCCGGGACGCACGCAGGCAATGATTTTGCTGAGCGAGATGTCTTCTGAAAGCTGGCAGACGATGCCCATTGACGCGGTGTGGTAGAGCGTGAGGTCGGACAGCGCGACCTTGCGGGAGTCGGTGACGAGGATACCGGGGTATTCGCGCGTCGCGTGCGTCATGACGAGATAGCTGCCTACGGTGTGCATAAAGCCGATATTGCCGTGCAGCTTGATTGTATTAGAGTCGAGCTGTTCGGGCTGGATATTTTTATACATCGAGCTGAGAAAGCCGTGGTCGGTCTCCTTGCCGGTGTAGATAAAATACGGCGGCTTGTCTGCCGACGGAATCGGCATTTTGTAGCGTTCGCTCATCGAAAATTCGAGTGCGAGAATACTGTCGGTGATATTTTCCCAGCCGTCCGGAGACGAGAAGCGCAGCCTGCCCTCAGGTTCGACATTGCAGAAAAACTGCTCATTGTCGAATCTGATAATCGTATGATATCTGTCCGAGCTGACGATCTCCGCCTGCGCGTAGAATGGGTAGGCATAGTCAAGGGTGAGATTTTTAATTGTGACCGATTCGCAGCCGTCAATGACAATCGGGAGCAGCTCGCCGTGACAGATGAGCTCCGCGCCCTCGCCGTCGATTGTGATATCGCGCTTGCCGATGAGCGGCAGGGCGATGGACTTTTTTCCGGCGTCGTTATTCGAGATGTAATAATGCTTGATATACGCGCCGTCGGGGTACAAATCGAATTTGCCGCCGCCGAGCTTTAATGTGTCGCCGTCGTGCAGCGACTCCGCGGCGGCGTTAAATGCGGCAGTGGAGTTTTTAACCGAGCTATTGTCGAGAAAATCGGACAGATTTATTATCATATGGTGTTTCCTTTCAATCAGAGGAATGTATAAGTAATGTGGCTGCGCAAAGGTATTTATTCTTAGGGGTGATATACTGAGGACAGGTTAGCCGTGATGAGTTGGGCGCTGTGACATAAAAACATATACAGGTGATTATTGTTTAATCAGCTATAATTGAATTGTATCGTATATTAATATTATACCCTGATTATGCGAGGATGTCAAGTCAAAATTACACCGTGCTTGTGTAATATATAACGCTTGACAGACGCTGCGGCGGATGGTATAATATATATGTAGATTCGCCGGACGGCGGTTGTACATAGCGGAGGGTGTATATGAGACGATCGAGTGTGGAATATGAGCTGGCACGGCTCGAAAAGCGGCGCGATGAATATTTGCGAAACCACAGACAGAAGCGCGAGCTTTCGCCTGAGCTTGCCGCGAAGGTGCCGGAGAAGCTGCGCGCGACGTTGAATTTGGCATTCGTCAAGGCGTTCAAGCTGATATTTGAAAAGCGAACAGAGCTGATTGACAAAACCTACGACAAGGAAAACACCCGAATACAGTATGAAGTCAACCGATATGCGGTCGGGCTGAAGCCGGACAAAAAGTCGCTGCGCGCCTTTGCAAAGCAGACGCGCGGTTCAGGTGCGTTAAGCCTTGCGTTTTCGGGAGTTGAGGGCGTCGGACTCGGACTATTGGGCTTGGGACTGCCCGACATACCGATACTTACCGCGACACTGCTGCGGAGCTTGTATGAGCTTGCGACCAGCTATGGATACGACTACGCCAAGACGGAGGAACGGCTTTATCTGCTGATGTTGATCGAGGGCTCGATGTCATATGGCGACAAGCTCGATGACTGTCAACGACGGCTCGACGAATTCGCGGAACGAGTCGGCACAGGATATGTTGTGCTTAGCGAGGATGAAGTAGGCGAACAGCTGTGTGCGGCGGCATCTGCGCTGGCAGACGAGTTGCTGTTTCTCAAATTTGTGCAGGGAATACCGATAGTCGGTGTCGTCGGAGGGCTGTCCAATCCGGTAATATTAAATCGGATTCGCAGATTTGCACTGCAAAACTACCAGTATCGTATGCTTCAAAGTCTCGTGCGCCGATGAAGCGTACTGATATGTATAACACTTAACCGTATTCATAATCGCGAGACATTATAATAATTGTGATTATAATTATAATTGATAGAATTCCGCTTCCGATTTTGGTATAAAGCATGAAAAACAAAAAATCTCGAAAAGCTCTTGACAAACGTGCTGAATAGTGATATAATATTATATGTTCAGTGAAAATGCTGGTGTGGCTCAATGGCAGAGCAGCTGATTTGTAATCAGCAGGTTGATGGTTCGACTCCGTTCACCAGCTCCATATATGGGAGCGTTCCCGAGTGGCCAAAGGGGACAGACTGTAAATCTGCTGCATAATTGCTTCGGTGGTCCGAATCCACCCGCTCCCACCATTAAATCAGATGTGCTCACGCGCGTCTGATTTTTTGTTTTATCAGGATTATTATTAATTAAAGAAGGCGGTGGAGACATGGCTGAACTGATGGATATACTTGACCAAAATCGAAATAAGACCGGCAGGATAACCGAGCGCAGTATTCCGATGAAAAAGGGCGAATATCATCTCGCGGTCAGCGTTTGGATCAAAAATGACGCCGGTGAGTTTCTGATTTCGAAGCGCTCTCCGATGAAAAGGATTTCCCCAAATATGTGGGAGACGACCGGCGGCGTCGTAATGAGCGGCGAGGACAGTCTGTCCGCCGCGCTGCGCGAGGTGCGCGAGGAGCTGGGAATCGAGCTGTCGGCGGAAAATGGCAGGATTGTAAAGCGATACACCTACCCTCATGTCACCGACGACGGAGCGGCGCATATTGATGTGTGGCTGTTTTGTCAGAATGTCGATATCAATACGGTCGTGCTGCAGAAAGAGGAGACCTGCGACGCCATGTGGGCGAGCGTTGAGCAGATAAAGCTGATGGCAGCGCGGAAGCTAATGTTTGATTATGATTATTTTGACGAGCTTATCGTGTTTTGCTGAGGCTTTGAATATCGGATGTATCCCGTGACGCGGAAACTCGGAAAACTCGATTCGTACCAACTCAAAAATATAAAAGGAGCTGTTACCATGAAGAAAGTTTCACAACCTGTTTCAAACCGTTTCTGCCCGCAGTGCCTTTATATGTACGGCACCTACAAAGCCGACGGCAGGGCTAACTTCGGGCTGTTCACCTGGGCGACCTACTGCGCCGACCAAGGCTTTCGCTTTGTCGCGTGCATAGGCGAGGACAAGCTGACCCGCGACCGCATACGCGCGACCGGACGCTTCAGCGCGTCTGTAGTCAGCGAAAAGCTGCTTTCAGGCGCGGATTTCTGCGGGAACAATTCGGGCTACAAGGTCGACAAATCCGAATACATCGAGTCGGTCCGCGGCGAGCTGCTCGACGTGCCGATTCCGGTATTGAGCCCGTGGAGCTACGAGCTCGAGGTCGACAAGACCTTGCGGCTCGACGATCGCGGCGACAGCGAGATATACATCTGCAAAATCCGGAATGTGCTCTGCGACGAGGAGCTGGCGGACAGCAGTCTGAAATTTGGCGAGCTTCTCAAGATCGCCGCTCCGGTCGTGTCGGTCTGCAACAGCTATTTTAGACTCGACCCGAATTCACTCGGAAACTGGGGAGACTGGAAGGACGGTCTTTCCAAAATCAAATAAAAACCGCCGCGGGCTTTCAGCTTTGAACAGCCCGCGGCATTATTGCTTTGTCATTTGCTATTTAACAGCGTTCCATTGATTTATAACTCAAACTGTAGTACCGATTCTGACAATTCACGCCTCGCCGGGGCTGACAAAGACCGGACTCGTCCACGCGAACCGTCCGTCGGCAAGCTCGACGCGCAGATAGTATGAATCGGTGTCGCCCTCTCCCGTGTAGTCAACAAACATATACCGGTATTTTTCGGGCGTCGTCGGCAGCCCGTCGAAGTGAAGTATGTCGACACAGCCTCGCACGACAGATATCCGCTTGATCGGAGCGTCGGCTTTTACATCGAAGTAGATCTCGCGCTCGGCGTTTTCGGGCAGTGTGAATTCCTCGCCCATGAAGTGACCGTTTACGCGGAAGTCAATGTATATCCGTCCGCCCATGAAGCCGTAGCAGCGGCGCTTTTTCAACGCGTCGAAGATATCCTCGAGCGTGTTTTCGCGGCAGAGCACGGCGGTCAGTCCGGGCCAGCGGTATTCCAGATTGATGTGAGTCGCCTGATTTCGGATAATCCCGGGTGTGCCCTCGTGGTCGTCAGAGCCGCAGATAACGCCCATGTGCGCGCCGCGCGCGAGCGCGTCGTGGAAGTAACCGCCGCGGCAGGCTATTCTGACCGGATTCGGATTGCCGAAATATTCGTCCGTGCCCCAGCGTGAGTAGATTTCGATGAGCGGCGTCATGCACTCGGGCGGAATCTTCGTAAAGTCGCAGCCCGACTCCAAAAACGACGTCGTGTGCGGCACAACCAGCAGATTCTCCTGCTTTAAGAACCAGAGAAGCTCGTCCTTGGTGATCTCGCCGGGAATCGACGGTCGCGGTATCACAGCGTCGTGCGAGTTAAAGTATATGACAAGGTTGTTGTACCACGGGTAGGAGTCGCGCTCATACGCGAGGATTGTCGTGAATTTCCCCGGGTCATAATAGCGTCTTACCGCGTCGCGCGTCAGCTTCCACTTGCGCTCATCCCACAGCTCGGTTGAATGCACGCCGCCGTGGTCGTGGTCGGATATAGCGCAGAAATCGAGCTTGGCTGTGTCGCGCGCGGTCAGAAAATAGCTGTCGATATCCGGCTTGGCGTCGGACAGGTCAGTGTGACCGTGCATTTCGCCAAAGTAGATATTGTACGGCGATTTCTCGGGGTAACAGCGCTCGACCAGCCTGTTCATGCGTCGGGGCGCGTCGGGCTGACCGCCGCCGTAGACTATCGCGGTGTATTCGGATTGGCGCATCGGCGCGTCGAAATTGCGCGCGTCGCGGCGCTCGGGGTTGCTTAGCTGATTCATATTTTTAACCATGACTTCGCCATAGCGAAGTCTCCCTTATACTATGTCGTTGTTTTGTGACGGTTTATGAAGTAAATCGAAGTCGGTGACTTCATTTGATGCTGCCTCACTGGCACAATCATTCGCCGTGTTTATTGTCATCTTTGTTTTTTAGGTCATTTCGCGCCTTGTATTTTTTGCCAATATCACGCGAAACTCCATATGCCGCGGCGCGGATTATCGTCTCGCTGCCGTACATACCGCGAATTTCGTCGACCGTCTTGTCAATCAGCCGCGAGCGCTCGCGTCGCTCGTCGCCGACCTCGTCCGGAAAGAAGCTGAGCTGCTCGACCTCGCCGCGCGTGAGTCCGGTCAGCGACAGCCCGATCAGCCGCAGCGGGGTATGTCCGTCCCACAGCTCTCCGAACAACTGCTTTGCAAGCTCGTATATCTCGGAGGTGATGTCGGTAGCGTTCGACAAGCGTCTCTGGTGCGAGCGGTTCTTGAAGCTGCTCGTGCGTATAGACACAGTGACGCAGCCGGCTTTGAAGCTGTCGGCGCGCATACGCGCGGATATGCTGTCGGACAGCGCGAGCAGGATGCGGTTAGCGGTTTCAATATCGACGACATCTTCGGCGAGCGTCGTTGAGATGTTGTAGCCTTTAGCCTCGGAGACTTCGGACGTGACCGGCTCGTCGTCGATACCGTTCGCGTAATTGTGCAGCAGCCGTCCGAATTTGTCGCCGATTATCGACACGACATATTCGACTGGACAGGCGGCGAGCCGACCGATCGTGTCGATGCCATGCGCGCGCAGCTTCGCCGCGGTCGACTCGCCGACGCTGTACAGCTCGTCGATCGGCAGGGGGTGGAGCTTCTGCGCGAGCTCCGGATAAAAGAGGGTATGTACCCGGTCGGGCTTCTCGAAATCACTCGCGGTTTTCGCGAGCAGCCGGTTCGGTCCGATTCCGATATTTACCGTGAAGCCGAGCTCGGATTTTATCGTGTCCTTGATTTCGTGTGCCGTTTTGATCGGGTCTGGATAGATCAGGTTCGTGCCGGTCATGTCGAGAAAGCATTCGTCGATCGAGAATTTTTCAACTACAGGCGCAAAACGCCGACAGATATCCATGAACGCGCGCGAATTCCGCTCATACAACGCGAAATCGGGGCGCGCCAATACGAGCTCGGGGCATTTGCGCCGAGCGGACGAGATCGGCTCGCCGGTGACGACTCCCCGCCGCTTCGCCGGAAGCGACTTCGCGAGGATGACGCCGGTGCGCTTCTCGGGGTCGCCGCCGACCGCGGACGGAATCAGCCGCAGGTCAGTCTCACCGAGCTTCACCCGCCGCGCTGCCTCCCACGAGAGAAAGGCGCTGTTGACGTCGACATGGAAAATCAGCCTATCGGGCATGGTCGTCACCTCCGTTATTTCACCGGAATTATCGGCGGCTTGCGCGGATATTGCTATACGTAGGTTCGGCGGGAATCAATCGCCGATCACCGCTTCGAGCGACAGACGCGATATCTCCATCGCCGCCGAATAGGTGCCGGTTATCTCCCAGCCAAGGTTCATCGTAGTCAGCCGGTAGTCGGACAGGCTGTCGGATTTCGTGTATCCGCGCCGTTTCGCTTCGTGTGTTCCGCGGACTATCAGCGGCAATATATCGCGGTCATATTCGATCCAATCGCCGAACGAATGGAAGCTCCGGCTTGTGAACTCGGTCTGGGCGGCGGTGTAGATGAACTTGCCGGTGCAGTCGTCCTTGCCGAGGTCGAGTGCCATATATTCGGCGCGGACATACTCGCGATTGTCGAAAATCGGCACTCCGAACCACCACATATCATCGTGCGCGCTGTCCGAAACGGTGAAGAAAAGCGTAGTCTGCGCGCAGTGCAGCGACAGGTCGGGCGACTCCATATGGCATTTGCAGTCGAGAATCCGCGACCTTACGCGCAGCTTCAGAGCTGTGACCTTGTCGAGCGTCGGGCAGCGCTTGCCGAGCGTCGTCTGCTCGATAAGCAGGTGCGGCCAGGCTTCGCCCGCGCGGCGCGGCGAGTCATATTCGCCCGACGCGTCGAGCGACAGGCGCAGTATCGAGCCGTGCTCGGTATAGTCGACGCGCAGAAGCTGCTTCTCGGTGCGAGCTTCATAGCCGGTCGCGTCCGATTGGATTTTTCCGGACGAGAGCTCATGGCGTGACGCCCACTGCGCGACACGCCATTCGGGAACCGAATCTGACTTTGGCAAAATCGAGCCGACATATCCGTCCTCATGGCGCGGACCATGGACGAGAAAACCTTTTTTGAATTCAGGGTCGGAAAATAACTGAATTGTGTTGTACATACGCGCCGTAGCTGCGGAAATTATTATCCGCGGCTTTCCTCCTGCATTTTAGTTTTTTACATATAAGATATATGTCATTTAAGATATATATCATTCGGTGCGGAGCGCGACGACGGGGTCTTTCTTTGCCGCGCTTCTCGACGGGATAATACCCGAGATCAAAGTCAGCAGCACGCTTATCACAACGAGAATGATTGCGGTGGGCAGCGGCAGATACGCGCTCAGGCTGTTGATTCCGGTAAGGTGGTGCAGGATGATATTGATCGGTATGCAGAGCAGATAGGTGATAACCACGCCCAGAAGTCCCGATGTGAAGCCGATGATCAACGTCTCGGCGTTGAACATACCCGAGACGTTGCGCTTCGACGCACCTATAGCGCGCAGGATTCCGATCTCCTTCGTGCGCTCCTGTACCGAAATCAGCGTGATTACGCCGATCATGATCGACGATACTATCAGCGACACCGCGACAAACGAAATCAGTACGTAGGTTATCGCGTTGATGATCGTCGTGACCGACGACATGATCAGTCCGACATAGTCGGTGTAGGTTATCATCGAAAGCTCGTCGACTGTGGAGTTGTAGTCGGCTATCATCTCCTCGACCGAGTCCTTGTTCTCAAAGCTCGACGCGTAGAGGTTGATGGCTGACGGGTCGTCGAGGTCGACATATCCGAGCTCGCTCAGATTGTTCTCATATGTCGAGTCGCTGAACTCGAGGATTTCGTCATAGTAGACCGCGCACTGCTCGTCGGTGTAGCTCTCGAGCGACATATCGAGCGCGGCGGCGAGCTGCTCGGTAGTCATCGCCCCGAGCTGCTCGCGCACGCCGGCGGCATACTGCGCGCGCAGCTGCTCCGATATCATCTCGGTGAAGAACTCCTTCATGTCGTCGTCGGTCATCGCCGCGATGTATTCGGCGATCTCCGACTCGCCCATACCGGTCTGCTCGGTCATAGCCTGTGTCAGAGTCGACTCCATGTCCTCGCGCGTCATCGGACCGACTATCGCTTCGACCTGCGCGTCCAAGGTTTCGTCGGACGGAATACTCATGATTTCAATATATGCCTCAGCGCGCCGCTCGTCGCTCAACGTCTCGATATAGCTTCTGAAATCGGCGGCTTTCTCGGCATCGGTCAGGTCGCCGGTGCTGTCGAGGAAGGGAAGTCCGCTGAAGATGTCGGTCATCGGGTCGGAAATCTGTGCCGACACCGCGTCCGATTCGCCCGCGCGCTCGACGACATATTCGGTCAGCGCGCTGGTATAGCAGATCGAGCCGGACAGCATCGACGCGGCGGCGTCCTCGTTCGGCTTGATTATACCCGACACACGCAGCTTGATGCCGTTGTCATACAGGTATTTAAGTCCGGCTGAAGTGTCTCGCAGGTCGACATACAGTCCGGAGTCCTCGTCGTAGGTGTAGCAGTCCGAGCCGAGGATTACACGGTAGTCCATATCGCAGATCTCCTCATAGCTCCAGCTGTGAGTCTCGTAATCAAGTGAAGTCTTGTCAATCGCCGACTGCGCGATCGCGTCTATGTCCTCCTCGGGTATCAGACCGAGCGCGTACAGCGTCATGTCGGCAATCTCGTTGTTCGAGTCAAGGACAATGACGACTTCGTTGTACTCGGTCGGCCAGCTGCCGTATACTAAATCGTACTGTTTTTCGAGCAGCGGGTTGACAAGCTCGCCGTCGAGTCCGGGCAGCATCTCCTGCCATGTGCCTGAAGCCGAGCCTACCGAAAATACGGTCGGCATATCCGACGACATCGAGCTGCTGCCAGTCGACGACATCGCCATGCTCGCGCCGAAATATTTTATCATTATATTCTGCATGAGCTCGCGCATATCAGAGTGGATTATATCGCCGTCTACATTCTTCGTGTAGACATTGAGGTCGAAGTTATAGGTGTACTGAACGCCGCTGAGCGCGTCGGCCAATGAGTCCTCGCCCTCCTCGGCGAGCTTTTCCTCGAGGTAGGACTTGAAGGATTTGAGGTCGTTCTTGCGCGATTCGATCGAGTTCATCGCATTGACCATCTCATAAAAGGCCGGTTTCTCGTAGACCGCGTCGTTTTCATGCTCGTCCTCCGATTCAGCCGCGCCGATGAAGGTGTTCATCAGCGTGCCGAGGTCGACGTGCTGCGCCTCGAGCATCAGCGGATAGGACGAGAGGGTGTCCTCCTGCACGAGGTTGATATATGTCGTCATGCCCTGCGATACCGCGTAGATGAGCGCGATGCCGATGATGCCGATACTGCCGGCGAACGAGGTCAGAATTGTACGCCCCTTTTTCGTGAACAGGTTTTTGAGCGACAGCCCGAACGAGGTCGTCCATTTGAGCGACGGCAGCTTGACGCGGCTCTCATTTTTGTCCTTGTCAAGACCGCGCTCGGCTTCGAGCTCGGAGGTGGTGAGCGGCGAGCTGTCGGATATAATCTCGCCGTCGAGCATACGCACTATGCGCGTAGAATACTTTTCGGCGAGGTCGGGGTTGTGCGTGACCATGATGACGAGCCGGTCGTTCGCAATCTCCTTTAGGAGTTCCATTACCTGTATTGAGGTCTCGCTGTCGAGCGCGCCGGTTGGTTCATCGGCGAGGATTATGTCGGGATTGTTGACAAGCGCGCGTGCGATCGCGACTCGCTGCATCTGACCGCCCGACATCTCGTTCGGCTTCTTTTTCAGCTGGTCGCCGAGCCCGACCCGTTCGAGCGCGGCGACAGCGCGCCGGCGGCGCTCGGCTTTCGCGACGCCCGAAAGGCTCAGCGCGAGCTCAACATTAGCCAGCACCGACTGGTGCGAGATGAGGTTATACGATTGGAACACAAAGCCGACCGAGTGATTGCGGTAGGCGTCCCAATCGCGGTCGCGGAAGTCCTTGGTCGAGCGGCCGCCTATTACGAGATCACCGCTCGTGTATTGGTCGAGTCCACCGATGATGTTGAGCATTGTGGTCTTTCCACAGCCGGAAGGACCGAGTATTGATACGAATTCATTCTTACGGAAGCTGAGGCTGACCCCTTTCAGTGCCTGCACGGTGTTGCTGCCGGCGGGGTAGTCCTTGACTATGTTCTTAAGTTCTAACATCTGACCCTTCTTTGATTGTTCAGCTATCTTTGTCAAGCGTTTGATTATATACACTACATTATATCACAATTTCATATCGCATACAAGTAATGGGGTTGATATTTTTATGAATATATGGTATAATTTTTAAGAACTATTATACTGTCATATGAAGAGGTCGGGATAGGTTTCGATTAATAAATATAAACTTTCAACTGCATGACAACGAAAGCCGACATATCTAAGCGTATAATCACTGCTTGTATATTCGTCTGCCAACGAAAATTCCTAAAAATAATTTTATAAAAGGACTTCCATTTTCAGCTCCGATATGATATAATGAATCTGCCGGCGAAGGCGTTGCCGCCGGCGGAACACAAAGCAAATGTGAAAGGAATGATACATACAATGAAACTCGGTTGCTGCATCGGACTCGGCGGAGCGGATAAGCTGAAGCTGCTACATGATATTGGCTATCAGTATGTCGAAACCAGCATTATAGAATCGGCGGGAGCTGACAAGGCTGTCATCGATAAATACTGCGAAGCGCTCGCAAAATCGGGACTGAAATGCGAATCCTCGGCGATACGTTTCCCGAGCGAATACAATCCCGCCGGCGAGCAGACAAAAGCTCAGCTCGAGGAAGCATACGAAAAATTCTACCACGACATCGAAACTACCCGCTGGCTCGGAAATGAGATACTCGTCATCGGCGCGGGCGGAGTCAGAAACTACCCGACCGACAAGGGCTATGATATAAAGAATGTATACGAACAGCTCGCCGTAGTCTGCGCGGAGGTCATATCTCCCGCGGCGAAGGCGTTCGGTCTGACCGTCGCGCTCGAGGGACTCCGCAAGGCGGAATCTCCGACCTTCAATTTGACCGAGCAGTCGGTAGCTACCGCGAAGGCTTCGGGCAAGGACAATATCAAGGTCATGACCGACTTCTACCACATCTCGGTCGAGGGCGAGGATATGACCAAGTTCAGCGAGTTCGGCGACATGATCGTACACGCTCACATAGCGAATCCGAACGGACGCGTCATGCCCGCTCCTGGAGACGGATGCGATTACGCGCCTTTCTTCGACAATCTGAAGAAAGCGGGCTACAACGGACGGCTTTCTGTCGAAGCACGCATTCAGGGCGAGTTTGAGCCGACGATGCGCGCGGCGTATGAGGAAATGATGAAATACGTATATTGATTCTGTCAGCTTGCAGGACAAAATTTGCCCCCGCGCCGCGCGCGGGGGCTTTTTTTCGGCTCCATGTGCAGGTGAAGCATGACGTTGCCACTGCTCCATGTACAAGAGCTTTTTAACGTGAGTTCGATTGAAAACAGAGGTATATCAAGTAAGGAGTGAGGAATTAGGAGTGAGGAGTTGATGTAGAAAATTTCCTTCGGAAATTTTCTTGATTAATTATAATAATTGATATAAATTAATCAAGAATTATTATAATAAAAATCAAGAATTATTATAATAAAATTGATCAAAAATACCCGCAGGGTATTTTTGTTCCATAACTCCTCACTCCTCACTCCTCACTCCTAACTCCTAACTTGAACCCATGCTGTAAGTCGTCGAACTCACATTAAATTAAAGCGTGCGTTAAAATGCAAAGAGAAGTCTCCCGCGAGCTGCAACGGCAAATCGCGGGAGACTGTATGTATTTGTTTTTTAGATCATTCGTTGCTTAAAAACTGCTCGATAAAATCATTGGATTGTGTGATCGCGGCGGCTTCGCGCTTTGCGTATTCGGACGCGAAGTTGCTCGATTTTGCCTGTATCAGGTATCTTGTGATATAGCCCATGCCGTTGAATGCGTCGCCGTATACATACGCGATATCGGTAGAGCAGCTGTCACGGATGATATCTATCATATGTGCCGAGACGTCGTCGCGGACATATTTGCCCTTAAGAACGATGTCATAATAAGCCGGAAGCAGCTCATTGTAGCCCTGGAACGAAAGCTCCTCGAGCACCGCGCAGACCGAATCGACCTTGGTGCAGTTGCTCGGAAGCACCATCATGCGCATGATGTCGTGTACAACGCTGACATATTCGGTCTGATCCGAGTCATACTTCGGGAAAGGAATTATGCCGTAATCCGACTTCATTTCGCGCATTGCTTCAATCGTGTAGAAGAAACCGAACAGGAACATACTGTTGCCGTTTTCGAACAGCGTGCGGTTCGCGACGTCGTCCTCATATTCGGGTCCCGAGAAGAACACGCCCTCGGTGTTGAAGCAGAGCTCATAGACGTCCTCGATTATATTCGCGACTCGCTCGTTGTTAAGTACCAGAGTAGGCATACCTTCCTCGTCGCGCTCGGTCACGCGCGCGCCGGTGCCGTAGAAGAGCGCGTCAAGGTTGTTGTAGTCGTTGATGCAGTATCCGAGACGGTCGTCACGCGTCGCGACGCCGTCGTTGTTGAGGTCGGAGTATACATCGGACGAAATCTGTCTGAGCAGCTCCCAGGTCCAGTTGCCCTCAAGCACTTCGGTGTAAAGCCCGTCACGGTCCCGATAGAAGTCCTCGTACATATCCTTATTATAATATACGCAGTCGAGGCAGCGGGTGCGGTCGATCGCATAATCGCCGACCAGCGCGTAGATCGTGTTCTCGCCTACTGTCATCTCCTGCATATATTCGGCGTCCCACCACGGCTTGTCAAGGCTCAGGTAAGGCGCGTCGTATACATTGAGATAGTAGCCCTCGGCAGCGAGCTTCGCGGCGTTCCACTGAACCACGTGGTATACGTCATACGACGTATCGCCCGCGAGAATCAGCTTCGGAACTTCGGCTCCGGTCTCGGAGGTAAGGCAGCCCGAGTTGTAGAAATTGAGCGTGCAGTTGAGCTTGTCCTCGACCGAGCGGTTGAGGTTGTAAATCGTATCGTCCATGATGTCTCCGGTCAGCTCGCCCGCGATATCGACATAGGTTTCGGCGACCGATACCGATTCGGTCGTATACCAGATGTTGATAGTCTCTCCTTCGAGATCGAGGTCGTCGGGAACGCCCGAGGTTTCGGCGGGGACTTCGCTCGTGGTCGTAGCTTCACCGGTCTGCGAATCGGTAGTGACCTCGTCGCCGCTGTCGGTAGAACCGCAGGAGACGAGCGGCAGCGCGGCGAGCAACGCTGACAGAAGCAATGCGGTAACGCGTTTTTTCATTGATGAACACTTCCTTAATCATAAAATTTCATAAATTAAACCGCATGGTCGTTTAATTCATTGCCGTTTGTTCGGTCTATTGTTTATTTACGGTGCTATAATTTACATTGAAATTACGTTAAATAAATGATTTTGACTTTTTTTAATGCCGTTTAATTTATTTTGTATCAATTCGGTATAAACTATTATATACCATTATCCTCAACAAATCAACAGTAAATATCAATGAATAATAATAAAACATGATTGTTTTAATCTACACAACAGACAAATTTTACGCACTGAGTGCTCGAGTGCTAAGTCTGGGACAAAAACTTGAGGTCGATTCATAAAAAATTAACAATTACGTAATATAATACTGTTGATTTGCCCCCAATAATGAGGTATACTATTA
The DNA here is from genome assembly GCA_904386005.1 of Candidatus Flemingiibacterium merdigallinarum. Taxonomy (GTDB): domain Bacteria; phylum Bacillota; class Clostridia; order Oscillospirales; family CAG-272; genus Flemingiibacterium; species Flemingiibacterium merdigallinarum. The sequence continues at coordinate 16,009 of CAJFKR010000034.1, read as the reverse complement.
TCAGAATTTAGCACTTGAACATCGAGAGTGCTAAATCACAGGGAACAGCCTTTGGGAAACGGTCTGGAGGTGAGAAGGTTGTCACCTGGTAACAAGGAGCTTTCGGAACGCAAAAAGCTGATTCTGAAAGCGATAATCGATACGCACATCAACATGGGCGAGCCGGTAGGCTCAAAATACCTGACACGCTACGAGCAGATAACCTTTTCGCCGGCGACGATACGCAACGAGATGGCCGAGCTTGAGGAGATGGGCTATCTTGAACAGCCGCACACGTCGGCGGGGCGAGTACCGTCACAGCTCGGTTATCGCTTCTATGTCGACTCGCTGATGCAGCAATACCGGATTTCGACGTCCGAGATGAGCGAGCTCAACAAGCTGCTGAAATTAAAGGCCGCCGAAATCGACCGGATACTCGACCGCGCGACGAAGCTCATGTCGATGCTGACAAACTACACCGGGCTTGCGCTGAAACGCGTGCAGAACCGCCCGACTGTGGCGCGCTTCGACATCATGTATCTGTCGCCGCGCGCGTTCGTGCTGATAATGCTGACCGACGATGGCACGGTCAAGACTCGTCAGCTCCGGCTCGGCTTTGACGTGACGCGCGAGTCGCTCGAGATTTTGTCGCAGACGCTCAACGACTGCGTCGCCGGACGCGATATGGATAAAATCACGCTTCCGGTCATACTCGAGATGCAGACGAGAGCGACCGGCTGCGATCAGCTGATAAATCCGATTATCAAGACAATATATGAGACGATAAGCGAGCCGGACGACAGCGAGCTGATGTTCGACGGAGTCAACAACCTGCTCAATTATCCCGAATATTCAAACATTGACACGGTCAAGGATGTGCTCGGGCTTTTCGACGACAAGGAGGAGCTGCTCGAGGTCATGTCCGGAGTGCAGAACGATAAAACCAATGTGTACATCGGTTCGGAAAGCCCGGTCGAGGTGATGAACAACTCGTCGCTGATCTTCCGTTCGGTCAAATCGGGCGGCAAGGTGGTCGGCGCGGTTGGAGTCATCGGTCCGCGCAGAATGGATTATTCCAAGGTGGTGACGCTTGTCGAGTATCTGTCGCGCGGGATCAGCCGGCTGATGGACAGCGACAATTTACTGGACGGTCCGGAGGATGAGCCGACGGACAAAGAATCTGAGTTGAGGTGAGGTAACAAATGAGCGAAGAAAAAATCAACGAAGCCGAAGTCAAAGACGACGGCTCTGAAAATATTGATAAGCCCGACGAGTCGGGCGATAAAGTCGACGCCCCCGAGGTCGACTCCGAGATAGACAAGGCGTCCGAATCGGTGATGAACGAGCTTTCAAAGAAAGACAAAAAGCGCGAGGACAAACAGCTCCGCGAAGAGAACCGTAAGCTGACGGCAAAGAATAAGGAACTCGGCGACTCGCTTGAAAAGGCGCAGAAGGAGCATGACGAGCTTCAGGACAAATACCTGCGAGTCTGCGCTGAATATGATAATTTCCGAAAGCGCACGCAGAAGGAGCGCGACGGCATCTTTACCGACGCGTATTCGGACGCGCTCAAGGAGATACTTCCGATATTCGACAACTTAGAGCGCGCCGCGCTCTATACCGAGCCGGATAAGCTGACCGAGGGACTCGAGCTCATATTCAAGAGCGCGAAGGAAATGCTCACAAAGCTGGGCGTCGAGGAATTCGGCGCGGTCGGCGAGAAATTCGACCCGAATATCCACAACGCCGTGATGCACATCGAGGACGAGTCGGTCGGCGAGGAGGAGATTATCGAGGTATTCCAGAAAGGATACAAAAGAGGTGACAAAATCATTCGCCACGCGATGGTAAAAGTGGCTAATTGATATATTTAGGAAGGCTTCGCTTTGGCAAAGTCATGGTAATAACAATTATACATCATGTAATTGACAGTATTCCGAGTAATTCACCACATATTTATTGTATAAATTATTGATATAAATTGGAGGAAAATATATTATGAGTAAGATTATTGGTATAGATTTAGGTACAACGAATTCCTGCGTAGCGGTTTATGAGGGCGGCGAGCCCACGGTTATCCCGAACCCCGAAGGTTCACGCACAACTCCTTCGGTCGTCGCGTTCAGCAAGAGCGGCGAGCGCATGGTCGGTCAGGTCGCAAAGCGTCAGGCTATCACGAACCCCGACCGCACCGTTTCGTCGATCAAGCGCCACATGGGCAGCGACTACAAGGTAACAATTGATGACAAGAAATACACGCCTCAGGAAATCTCGGCGATGATTCTGCAGAAGCTGAAGGCTGACGCCGAGGCATATCTCGGAACGCCGGTTACCGAAGCGGTCATCACCGTTCCGGCATACTTCACCGACTCGCAGCGTCAGGCTACCAAGGACGCGGGCAAGATCGCGGGTCTTGACGTTAAGCGTATAATCAACGAGCCGACCGCGGCAGCACTCGCGTACGGCGTCGACAAGGAAGCCAAGGAGCAGAAAGTCATGGTATTCGACCTCGGCGGCGGTACGTTCGACGTTTCGCTGCTCGAAATTTCGGACGGCGTGTTCGAGGTGCTCGCAACCAACGGCGATACTCACCTCGGCGGCGACGACTTCGACCAGAGAATCATCGACTGGATTGCCGAGGAGTTCATGCGCGACAACGGCGGAATCGACCTGCGCAAGGATAAAATGGCGCTCCAGAGACTGAAAGAAGCCGCAGAAAAGGCTAAGATCGAGCTGTCGGGCGTTACCTCGTCCAACATCAACCTGCCGTTTATCACGGCTGACGCAAACGGACCTAAGCACTTCGAAGCGACCCTCACGCGCGCTAAGTTCAACGAGCTGACCGCAGACCTTGTCGAGCGCACAATGATTCCGACCAAGAAAGCTCTCGCGGACGCCGGTCTGTCGGTAGGTCAGGTCGAAAAAGTACTGCTTGTCGGCGGCTCGACCCGTATCCCCGCCGTACAGGACGCGGTCAAGAATTTCATCGGCAAGGAGCCCTTTAAGGGAATCAACCCGGACGAGTGCGTAGCTATCGGCGCGGCTATTCAGGGCGGCGTGCTCGGCGGAGACGTCAAGGACCTGCTGCTTCTCGACGTTACTCCTCTGTCGCTCGGTATCGAGACGCTCGGCGGCGTATTCAACCGCATCATCGACCGCAATACGACTATCCCGGTTAAGAAGAGCCAGATCTACTCGACCGCTGCCGACGGTCAGACCTCGGTTGAGATTCACGTCCTGCAGGGCGAGCGCGACATGGCTGCCGGCAACACGACTCTCGGACGCTTCATCCTCGACGGAATCGCTCCCGCACCTCGTGGAGTTCCTCAGATCGAAGTCACGTTCGATATCGACGCCAACGGCATCGTAAATGTCACCGCAAAGGACAAGGGCACCGGCAAGGAGCAACACATCACGATCACCTCGTCTACGAATATGTCCAAGGAGGACATCGACCGCGCGGTCAAGGACGCGGAGAAGTTCGCCGAGGAAGACAAGAAGCAGAAGGAAGCTGTCGAGGTCAAGAATCAGGCTGAGAACATGATATTCCAGTCTGAAAAGACGCTCGAGGAAATCGGCGACAAGGTTTCGGACGCTGAAAAGGCTCCGGTACGCGAAGCGGTCGATAAGCTCAAGGAGACGGTCAAGAACGGCTCGACCGAGCAGATCAAGGCTGATACCGAGGCGCTCCAGAAGGCGTTCTATTCAATCTCCGAGAAGCTCTATCAGCAGAGCGGCGCGCAGGGTCAGGCAGGTCCTGATATGGGCGGCAATGCCGGTCAGAATCAGGGCGGCGGAGACGGAACCTACTACAACGCCGACTATGAGGATAAGACTGACAAATAATTTGAGGTAACGGCGGAATGCCGCCGCGGCAATACAGGCAGTACAGGCTGAATATACCGGAAAAGCTGGATCGATACCACCGGTGTCGATTCACTTTTCCCGCGTATATGGTCGGCTTTAGGCTGCCATAAAACAGTTGAATTGTACGGCGGCGGCCAATGCAAATTTGATTTTTGCGGCTGCCGCCGTCGTTATTTCGGGAAATTTACAATTTATTGTTTATTTCCCGGGTGAGATATAGTATAATTAATTATTGTGCAGTCGCGTCCCGCGCCGGTATTTTCCGGAGCCTGACGCGGCGTGAGTCCGGATTATGTCCGGATCAAGCAGAAAGGAACGGTCACAACATATATGGCAGACAAACGCGATTATTATGAAGTACTCGGCGTCGACAAAAACGCCGATGAAGCGGCGATCAAGCGCGCTTATCGTACTCTCGCGAAGAAATACCATCCCGATATGAACCCCGGCGACAAGGAAGCCGAACGGAAGTTCAAGGAGGTAAACGAGGCGTATGCCGTTTTGTCCGACCCCGATAAAAAAGCGAAGTACGACCAGTACGGCTTTGCCGGCGTCGACCCGAACGCCGGCTTTGGCGAGGGAGGCTTCGGGGGATTTAGCGGATTTGACGGAAGCGATATATTCGGCGATATATTCTCCAGCTTTTTTGGCGGCGGGGGGCAGTCGTCGCAGACTCGCCGCAACGGACCGACGCGCGGCAACGATGTACTCGCGCGGGTTACGATATCCTTTGAAGAGGCGGCGTTCGGCTGTAAAAAGGAGATAAGCTACGGCAAGGTCGAGAAATGCCCAGAATGCGACACGACCGGAGCGGCTAAGGGCACGACCGCCGAAACCTGTCCGATGTGTCACGGCACCGGTCAGATACGCGTATCGCAGCGCACCGCGCTCGGTATGTTCCAGACGACCAGAACCTGCGACAACTGCGGCGGTACCGGCAAGATAATTAAAAATCCCTGCAGCTACTGTCACGGAAAGGGCTATGTCAAGAACACGAAGAAGCTTGAGGTCACGATTCCGGCGGGCATAGACGACGGACAGAAGGTCGCGATCCGCTCGCAGGGCGACTGCGGACGGAACGGCGGCGCGAACGGCGATCTCATCATCGCGGTCAGCGTCCGTCCGCACCCAATATTCGAACGCGACGGTTATAATATCCACTGCGAGGTGCCGATAACCTTCGCCGAGGCCGCGCTCGGCGCGGAGGTACAGATACCGACGCTCGAGGGGCAGGTATCGTATACAATTCCGGAGGGCACACAGAACGGCGCGCAGTTCACGCTGCGCGGCAAGGGCATACCCTTCGTAAACTCGAAGTCGCGCGGAGACCTCATTTTTCAGGTCTCGATTGAGACGCCTCGCGGGCTGTCCGAATCACAAAAGGAGCTGCTGCGCAAATTCGCGGCGAGCCTTGGAGAGAAAAACAACACGAAAAAGGAGAGCTTCTTAAAGAAGCTGTTCAACAAATAACAGGCGTCCGGCATTGACTGGAGCCGGTGAACACAAAACCGTTGACCACGAAAGGAATTCCGCATGAATTACACACAGCTGCGAGTTACCGTCCCGACCGAGGACATCGAGCGCACCGCCGCGATTATGAGTATGCTCGACAACGGCATATTGATCGAGGACTACAGCGACATCGAAACCGGACTTAAAACTATATACGGAGACTTGATTGACGAAAATATACTCGCCGCTGACAAGACGCACGGCGCGGTGTCGATATACATTCCGGAGGACAAGAGCTTTTCCGACTACACCGCGTTTCTGAAAGAGCGGTTCGCCGCCGAGAAAATCGACGCGAAGCTCGAGCTTATTGGCGTTGACGAGGAGGAATGGTCGACCGCGTGGAAGAAATACTACCATCCGATAAAGGTCGGCGAGCGTTTGACTATTGTTCCGAAGTGGGAGGAATATTCCGAGTCGGACGGTGAGATTGTCGTGCGCATGGACCCCGGCATGGCATTTGGCACCGGTACGCATGAGACGACGAGACTGGTCTGTGGTTTAATCGAAAAATATCTCGTGCCCGGGCAGCGCGTCCTCGACGTCGGCACCGGCAGCGGTATTTTGTCTATCTGCGCGTCAAAGCTCGGCGCCGCCGAGTGCTTTGCCTGTGATATCGACCCCGTCGCGGTCAGGGTCGCGCGCGAAAACGCCGCTGACAACAGCTGCGAAAATATACGCTGCGAGGTATCCGACCTGCTTATGAATGTAGACCTGTCGCGCGGCAAATACGATTTCGCGGTCGCGAATATTGTCGCGGATATCATAATCCGTATGTCGGACGATATCGGCGACTACCTCAAGACTGGAGCTTATCTCATCACCTCTGGGATAATCGATATCTATGCGGATGAAGTCATAAAAGCGCTCGTCGCAAAGGGCTTTACGCATATAGAAACTCGTACCGAATCTGACTGGAACGCCATAGTCTTTCAAAAGAGCTGAACCGTCATCGCGAAGCATTCTGACCTTGATTGACAACGACAAAAATTTTTTCGGAAATATCATAAAAAATGCGTCGATTTATTTGACAAAATGACGGAAATATAGTATAATAATAATTGCAGCCGGTCTTGACGCTTTTTTACCGGCTTGTGAGGACAAAATGCCGAGATTCTTTATTGATTCGTCGGAAATCGCCGGCGACCAGATAGTGCTCCGCGGAGCTGACGCTGAGCATATCTCCCGTTCGCTCAGAATGCGTCCGGGCGAACACATCGTCGTCTGTGACACCGAAAGAATTGAATACGACTGTGTAATCGACGCTTTTACCCGAGACAGCGTCAGTGTGCGGATACTTTCAAGCGAGCTGTCTCGTTCCGAGCCGCCGGTTACAGTAACTCTCTGTCAGGCGCTGCCCAAATCGGATAAGCTTGATTTCATAATACAGAAGGCGACCGAGCTCGGTTGCTCGCGAGTGGTTCCGTTTGAGAGCGAGCATTGCGTGACGAGAATCGATTCGGACGCCGCGCGCGAGGATAAAAAGCTCGAGCGACGCCGAAGAATCGCGCTTGAGGCCGCGAAGCAGTGCGGACGCGCGCTGATACCATGTGTCGAACGGTCACTGCGCTTTGAAAAGCTATTTGATTTTTTGAGCGGTTCAGAGATATTATTCTGTTACGAGGGGAACGCTGCGCAAACACTGCGCGAGGTGCTCGAACGGGATTTTCCGCGAGGCGGGGATCATCTCGGGCTTAATATCGCGGTCGTAGTCGGTTCGGAGGGTGGATTTTCAGAGAATGAGGCACGATTCGCGCGTGACGCTGGAGCAAGACTTGTCGGTCTCGGACCGCGCATTCTTCGCTGTGAGACGGCGGCTGTTTTCGCGCTCTCCGGGCTCGCGTATCATTTTGAGCTTTAGTTTTTGCTTCTGCGCTGCTCATTATTTAATACTTTAGTATAATGACTTTGCATTGTATAAAATTTCAGCTTTAGTTATTTGATGATCGGTATTAAAAATATTTGAGGGAATGGTTTGATTATGGTGAAAAGCGATTCAAAGAAAAAATCGGGCGTCGTCGACGCGAAACGTGCAAGCAGCGACACCAAGATAAATCGACTGATGGTTGCGTTTATACTCGGAGTCGTCGCTGTGACGGGTATGCTGCTGGCAAAGAAGAGCATCGCAAACGAAGCGTTCTTTATAACCTATATCCTGCCGGTGCTGCTGGTGGTATCGGTTTTGGGCTTCGCGGCGTCAATATATCTTTTTGTGAGGCGGCGCGGCTCGGATGAGTCGGCGCGTATCTTCACAGGAGCGAATGTATTGGGCGCGGCGCTTGTATTTATGCTCGCGACTCTGTACTACCGTCTGACCTTTGAAGCGACAATGGTGATCGGCTGGTTCATCGTCGCGGTCGTGCTGTATTTTGTATACAACATCTTCGCCGGCGACTTTTTCATGTATTCAGTCCTCAGCGCGGCGGGCGTAATGCTGCTGCGGGGAACGAGAATTGATTATATGACCTCATTTTCAAGCGTGATTTCGTTGATATTTGCGATACTCGCGTTGCTGTTTGCAGTCGTCGGCATTGTAATTGCGGTCATGGCTCGCTCCAATAATGGCAGGCTGAAGCTCGGTAGCCGCTCGATAAAGCTGTATGGCGCAAAGGGCGGTCACATATATCCGCTGCTCATAGCCGCGGTTCTTATCATAGCGGGCGGAATATTGTCGATTTTAGCTCCCGCATTTGTAATTTATGCCGTTGCGGCACTTATCGCGGCTTATTTAGCCATAGCTGTGGTATATGTTATAAAAATGATGTGAATTTTTAGTTAATATTCCAATTTTGCTATTGAAAAAATACAAAATTGGGTGTAAAATATAGGTTAGTATATACAGTAATCTCTGATGTGGCTTTATTTCCGAAGTCTGCGTTCAGTGCATACCATAATATATTTGTTAAATTAATTAAGTCAAAACATTACATACGTTGAAAGGGGTCGCCTTATGTCAAACAGATTGTTTCAGGGTATTATCCATCAGATGAAGGATGCCGTAGACAGGATAATCGGAGTAATAGACGAGAACGGCGTGATAATTTCATGCAGCGAGCTTGTCAAAATCGGAGAAACCTGTCAGGGTATACGCGATGAGCTTGCTTATACCAGCGAAACGGTAACTACCGGAGGATATACCTACCGCCAGATCGGTACGAGTGCTAAACCCGAATATGTCGTATTCGTCGAGGGCGAGGACAAGATGGCGGAGAAAATCTCCATGATCCTCGCGATTTCACTCAACAATATCAAAAATCTCTACGACGAGAAATACGACAAGGGCTCATTCATCAAAAATATCATCCTGGACAATATCCTCCCGAGCGATATCTATATCAAGTCAAAAGAGCTGCATTTCAATGCGGACGTCATGCGCATCGTGTTCCTGATCAAATTCTTTGGAAAGAGCGATGTGATTCCATTTGATATGGTTCAGAATATGTTCCCCGATAAGAACAAGGACTATGTCATCAGCGTCGGCGAGCATGACATCGTACTCGTCAAGGAAGTCAAGCCGAACTTTGACATGAAAGAGATCGAAAAGATCGCGAAGAACATCGCTGACACGCTTTCAAGCGAGTTCTATGCCAAGGTTTCGATCGGTATCGGTACCGCGGTCGACAACATCAAGGATCTCGCACGTTCGTTCAAGGAAGCACAGGTGGCAATCGAGGTCGGCAAGGTGTTCGACACAGAGAAGAACATCATCAGCTACGAGAATCTCGGCATCGGTCGTCTTATCTATCAGTTGCCTACGACACTCTGCGATATGTTCCTGCAGGAGGTATTCAAGAAGGGTTCGCTCGAAAGCCTCGATCGCGAAACACTCATGACTATCCAGTGCTTCTTCGAGAACAACCTGAACGTTTCCGAAACCTCGCGCAAGCTGTTCGTTCACAGAAACACGCTCGTATACCGCCTCGAGAAGATCCGCAAGCTGACCGGTCTCGACCTGCGCGAATTCGAGCACGCCATCACGTTCAAGGTAGCGTTGATGGTCAAGAAATATCTGACGTCAAAGCCTGTCAAATTCTAAACGGCTGATTTATACCCTGCCGGTCTGCCGCGCTCGTTATTACGAGCGCGGCAGGAGAATCATGCGGCCGTTTTCATGTGACAGGTGGACGCGGTGTCCGCATTTTGCATTTTGAGGGTTGATGCCTTAAAAATACAATAAACGGAGCTGTCAAAAGCATAATGATTGAATTCAAAGAGGTTAAAAAAGTATATCCGAACGGAACGATCGCTCTCGACGGCGTCAATATCAAAATCGCCGACGGTGAGTTTGTTTTTATTGTCGGCGAGTCGGGCGCGGGAAAAACCACACTTATGAAGCTCCTGCTGCGCGAGGAGAAGATCACCGGCGGACAATTGACCGTCAGGTGCGACCGTCAGACCGGCAACCGCAAAACGACTGTCGAATACAATCTGTCCAAGCTCTCAAACTTCAAGGTGCCGTTTTACCGCCGCGAGCTCGGAGTCGTGTTCCAGGATTTCCGACTGTTTCCAAACAAGACTGTGTTTGAAAACGTTGCGTTCGCGATGCAGGTCGTCGGCGAGTCGAACCGCGTGATAAAGCGCCGTGTGCCGGCACTGCTGAACATAGTCAACCTCGCGGACAAGCTGAACTGTTATCCGTCGCAGCTGTCCGGCGGCGAACAGCAGCGCGTATCGCTTGCTCGCGCGCTGGCGAATAATCCGCAGATAATTATCGCGGACGAGCCGACCGGAAACATCGACCCGAAGATGAGTCTCGAAATTATGAACCTGCTTGTGAAAATACATAAGCGGGGAAAAACAGTCATCGTGGTCACGCACGAAAAGGATCTTGTCGACTACTTCAAGCAGAGGGTAATTAGGATTTCGGACGGTAAAGTCGTCAGCGACGGCGTCGGAGGAATGGTCGTTTGAAAAGATACAGATTTACATATTTTATCGGGCAGAGCTTCAAAGGGCTCTGGCGCAACGGCATAATGTCGATAGCGTCGATCACCGTACTCATGAGCTGCCTTGTGGTAATTGGCAGCTTCGCGCTGCTTATATTGAATATTGACATTAATTTGGAAAAACTCGGCCTTCTCAACGAGATTGTCGTTTTTATAGATGGAAGCAAAACTGACGAGGAGGTCGCCGCGATCGGCGAACAGATAAATGCGCTCGACAATATAGATTCGGTTGATTTTATTTCGAAGGAACAGGCCCTTGAAGAGGAGCGGCAGAGATACGAGGATTATCCGGAGCTGTTCGAACAAATCGAGAACGACAATCCGCTGCGCGACTCATTTGTAATAACATACATAGACAACGCGAAGGCTTCGACTCTGGCCTATCAGCTTGGTCAGATAGACGGCATCGCGACGGTAAATGTTCGTCTTGACCTCGCGGTGACAATCGAAAAGCTGAAAAACGGCATATCGCTTGTACTCGTATGGTTCATGGCGATACTGTTCGCAGTCAGCATTTTCGTAATCATAAATACAATCAAGCTCGCGGTACATTCCCGCCGAACCGAAATTTCGATAATGAGATACATAGGAGCGACCGAGTGGTTCGTCATCTTGCCATTCATATTTGAGGGCATAATAATCGGAATCATTTCAAGCCTACTCGCGTATTTGATCGAGGGATATATGTACAGCTATGTCGTTTCTATGATTGACGAAAATTTCAAAATGGTTACAATCCTCGACTTCGCTTCGATCAGAACCGAGGTTGTGCTCGCGTTTATAGCGATCGGAGTCGTCACCGGTATTATCGGAAGTACGATTTCGACGAGAAAGTATCTGAAGGCTTGAATAAACGCCCCACCCTTTTTGCACCGCCCTTTTGACGAAAGGATTTGGTTACCAGTTATGAATAAAAACAAACCGACCCGTCATATTATAAAAAGAAACGCTGTCAAGCTCATAGCGATAGGACTGCTCACCGCGTTGACTGCCGCGGCGCTGGTTCCCGATTTCAGCGAACCTGTCATGGCGGCCGAGCTTACCGACTCCAAGGTGCAGAGCTACGAGGATCAGATTGCATACATCGAAGCGGAGATGGAAAAGCTGCAAGGACAGATCAGTCAGTCACAGCAGGATCTTTCAAGCGCGATGATAAACAAGCAGAATATCGACAATGAAATCAAGCTGCTGTCAGACAAGATTGAGCTAACCCGTCAATTGATTGTCGAGCTTGATAACAATATTGCGACAACATCAACGGCGATCGATGAAAAGCAGGCTGAATATGACCGTCAATACGAGCTGTTCAAAGAAAGACTACGCATAACGCACGAGGAGGGCGAAGCAAACTACCTCGAAATGCTGTTCGGCGCAGAGAGCCTGTCCGACTTTTTGTCGAGAGTCGATCGGATAGGCGCGTTCCTCGAATATGACACAATGGTCATGGATAAGCTGCTCGATATGCAGACAAGTCTCGAGAACGAAAAGGCTACGTATGAGGAAACGCGCGCGAAGCAGACCGAGCTTTATAATGATCTTGTCGCGAGCGAAGCCGAGATGACCGCGAAGTCTCAGGAAGCCGCGAGCTATATAACCCAGCTCCAGCTCAACGCGGCGCAGATGCAGTCGCTTGAAGCCCAAAACGAGCAGATGCGCAACGAGCTTGAACAGGAGCTTGAGGACTACTTAAAGGAGCTCGAAGCCCAGCAGAACTCGAAGTATGTCGGCGGCACATTCATGTGGCCGGTGCCGACTACATATACTTATGTATCGAGCGAATGTGTATGGCGCACAAGCCCGATCACCGGTCGCGCCGAATTCCACAACGGACTCGACATTCCCGCTGATTTCGGCACCGATGTGTACGCGTCAAACAGCGGCACGGTGATAAAATCGACCTATCATTACAGCTACGGCTATTATATCATGATCGACCACGGCGGCGGATTTGTAACGCTTTACGCGCACAACTCGAAGCTGCTCGTTTCGGTCGGCGACACTGTGGCAAAAGGACAGGTCATTGCAAAAGTGGGTTCGACCGGCGATTCGACCGGAAATCACTGCCATTTTACAATGTACCAGAACGGAGCTGTCATCGACCCGAGAATTTATTTCCCGGCCTGACGACAATGTCGTCCGGAGCAGATTCTGTCACGAAAATACAGTGAATTCATAAAAAGAAAGAGTATTCCTGATGTCAAAAAAGATTTCGATCGGTACCGCGGTCATACTGATGCTGCTCGCGGTGCTGGTCACGTTTCAGCTTACTTTTATGGCGCTGTCAAATAAATACCAGTCTGAGCTTAACGAGCTCACGATATCGCAGGATATGTACGCGAAGCTCGCCGCGGTCGACGAGCTCTACCGGACGCTCTACATCGGCGACATCGACGAGAAGACTCTGACTGACAATCTGATTCGCGGATATGTGCTCGGTACGGGCGATAAATATGCCTACTACCTTGACGAGGAGCAGTTTGCCGAGATGATGGCGAGCAACAACGCCGAATTGCAGGGCATTGGCATAATGGTAATATACCAGAACGACATGATTGAGATAATCAGCGTCATGCCCGATTCTCCGGCACTTGACGCCGGACTTGAGCCGGGCGATATCATAGCGTATGTCGACGGTGAATCGGTCGCCGAGCTCGGTTATACCGCGGCGGTCAATCGATTGCAGGGGGAGGCGGGCACGCTCGCCGAGTTTACGGTTCAGCGCGGCGACGAGCTTATCGACTTTTCGATAGAGCGGGGATATGTCAACGAGCAGTCGGTGATGTATCATGTCTACGAGCCCGACCCGACAATCGGTATTGTCAAGATATTGAGCTTCAACCTCGGCACTCCCGAGCAGTTCAAGTCAGCCTGCGAGGAGCTGATCGCGGGCGGCGTCACGAAATTCGTGTTTGACGTCCGTTACAATCCCGGCGGAGACCTTGAGTCGATAACCGAGATACTCGACTATCTCTTGCCCGAGGGACCGATCGTGCGCATTGTCGACGCGGAGGGCAATGAGGACGTCAGATATTCGGACGCCTCCGAGCTTGATATGCCGATGTGCGTACTTGTGAACTCGAGCACCGCGAGCGCGGCCGAGCTGTTCTCGTCGGCGCTTCAGGACTACGACAAAGCCGAGCTGGTCGGCACGGTCACTTACGGCAAGGGAACTATGCAGACGATTATCCGGCTGGCTGACAACACCGGACTCGGCATTTCCTATCGTATGTACAATCCGCCCTATTCGGACAACTACGAAGGAGTCGGCGTACAGCCCGACTATGTCGTCGAGATGGACGAAAGCGTCGCGGACAAGAATATCTACAAGATAACAGACGCAGAGGACACCCAGCTTCAGAAAGCAATTGAGCTGCTCACGCAGGCGTGAGCGGTTATGGTGACGCCGTACAGCCGTTCGGCTGCAATGCGGCGTCATTGTATATATGAAATTGTATAATATTGGCAGGGCAGAGCTTGTAGATTAAATCAGCTGCGATGTCTCGCCCCGCCGATATGCTTACAGTTCGCATAAATGCGGAAATAATTATATAGTTAGTCAAGCATTATAATAAATGACAGGTTTGAAAGGAAGATTTATTATGGCAGGAAAACCCATGGTTCTGACGCCCGACGGTTATAAAAAGATGACCGACGAGCTCGATTACCTTAAAAATACAAAGCGAGTCGAGGTCAAAGAGAGCCTTGCGATCGCGCGTTCGTTCGGAGACCTTTCGGAGAACAGCGAATACGACGAGGCTAAAAATGAACAGGCAAAGGTCGAATCGCGTATAAACGAGCTTGAGGAGATACTGAAAAACGTAGTTATCGTCAACGAGGATGAGCTTTCGGGCGATACCGTCAACCTTGGTATGACTGTCAAGGTATACGACGAGGAGTTTGACGAGGAGGTTGAATACAACATCGTCGGCTCGAACGAGGCTGATCCGTTGAAAAACAACATCTCCGACCAGTCGCCGATCGGTATAGCGCTGCTGGGTAAGCACGTCGACGAGATCGTCGAGGTCGAAGCTCCCTCCGGAGTTATCAAGCTGAAGATACTGGAAATCAAAAAATCCTAAAAGGATACGACTAATATAAAACAAAGGATACGACAGATGAACGAAAATGAAAACATCAACGCTCAGGACCTCACCGCCGAGGAATTGAGCGAAATACTACAGGTCAGGCGCGACAAGCTGGACGCGCTTAAGGCAGCCGGACAAGACCCGTTTCAAAAGGTGAAGTATGATTTCGACACCTACACCTCCGATATAATCAATAATTTTGAGGCTATGGAGGGCAGTCAAGTCAAGATTGCCGGTCGTATGATGAGCCGCCGCGATATGGGCAAGGCTAACTTTATCGACGTCGCCGACGGCAAGGGACGCATACAGTGCTATGTTCGCGTTGACGACGTCGGCGAGGACTGCTTTAATGCTTTCAAGAAGTGGGATATCGGCGACATAATCGGGCTTTCGGGAAAGGTATTCAGAACCCGCCGCGGTGAGATTTCGATTCACGTCGACAGTCTCGAGCTGCTCGCGAAGTCGCTGCTGCCCCTGCCCGAGAAGTACCACGGACTGAAGGACACCGACACGCGCTACCGTCAGCGTTATCTCGACCTCATCGTCAACCCCGAGGTCAAGGATACATTTATAAAGCGCTCGCAGATACTGCGCGAAATCCGCGCTTATCTCGACGGTAAGGGCTTCATCGAGGTCGACACCCCGATACTCGTGCCGCTTGAGATCGGCGCGTCGGCGCGTCCGTTCGTGACACATCACAACACGCTCGACATGGATATGTATCTGCGCATTGAGACCGAGCTCTATCTGAAGCGGCTGATAGTCGGCGGCATGGACAGAGTTTATGAGGTCGGACGCATCTTCCGCAACGAGGGCATGGACACAAAGCACAACCCCGAATTTACGACTGTCGAGCTGTATCAGGCGTATACCGACTACAAGGGAATGATGGATCTTGTCGAGGAGCTTTACAAGCAGCTCGCCGAGAAGATCTGCGGCTCGCTCGTGATCTCCTATCAGGGCAACGAGATCGACCTCGGTCACTGGGAACGCATGACAATGGTAGAAGCGGTCAAGAAATATTCGGGCTGCGACTACAACGATTGGGCGGACGACGCCGCGGCGCGCGCCTGCGCGAAGGAGCATCACGTGCCGGTTCCGGACGACGCGACAAAAGGCGCGGTGCTCGCCGAATTCTTCGACGCGTATGTCGAGGAGAAGCTGATTCAGCCGACATTCATATACGATTATCCGGTCGAGAACAGCCCGCTCGCTAAGCGCAAGCCGGACAATCCCGCGTTCACCGAGCGCTTCGAGTATTTCATCAACGCGACCGAGTTCGGCAACGCGTTCAGCGAGCTGAACGACCCGATCGATCAGAAAGAACGCTTCGAGCGTCAGGTCGAGGCTAAGCGTGCCGCCGACCCGAACTGCCGTTCCGAGGTCGATTACGACTATGTCACCGCGCTTGAATACGGACTCCCGCCGACAGGCGGACTCGGCTTCGGCGTCGACCGTCTGGTCATGCTGCTGACCGACAGCGCGTCGATACGCGATGTGCTGCTCTTCCCGACGATGAAGCCGCTGGACTAAAAAATCCAGTAAAATCAAGGGTTTTCGGCATCTCAAATCCGAGTTGACAACAAATTGACAACAATTTTTCATATAATTTTGAAGAATTGT
>CAJFKR010000033.1 GCA_904386005.1 Candidatus Flemingiibacterium merdigallinarum | reverse complement strand
CTTTCGCGTTTTTTTTGATTCTGCCTCCTTGTGGGGGTTTTTTTCTTGCTTTTGGTAATATTACAGCTTTCTTTTTAATGACTTTTACAATCGGCTAATGAATCGCTATTTTATAGGCCGGTCAGTCGAGCAGCAATCGTCCGCTGTCGGCGTCGCAGTACATCACCGCGTCGGGATGACAGCGCATGATAGTCGCCGGATAGTCGGCGACGACCGGCTTCGTCGCGGTGTTGTACACCGCCTCGGCTTTGGTCTTGGCGGGGACTGTGCAGATAAGCGTCTGGGCCGAGACGAGCGCGGGTATCGTCAGCGTGTAGGCGTGCGTCGGCACATCGTCAAGCGTTGGGAAGCAGCCGTCGTGAACCTGCTGCGTGCGGCAGGTCTCGTCGAGCGGCACCTTCTTGACCGCCGCGGGGTCGGAGAAATCGGCGACCCACGGATCGTTGAACGCGATGTGCGCGTTCTCGCCAATGCCGAGGAACACAATATCCGGCGGGTTTTCCTTGAGTAGGCGTGTGTAGCGCTCGACGGCGTCGTCGCGGTCGGCGTCGAGGTAGTAGACCTCACCGAACGGTACGAGTCCGAAGATGTGTTCGTCGAGATATCGCCCGAAGCTCTGCGGATGCGTGCGCGAGAAGCCGACATATTCGTCCATGTGGAACGCGCGCACTCGCTGCCAGTCAATGTCCGGCGCGGCGGCGAGCGCGGCTAACGTCTCGTTCTGCGACGGCGCGGCGGCGAATATCGCGTTTACCCGCTCTTTCTTTTTGAGCAGTCGACCGAGAGTTGCGGCTCCGTCGGCGGCAGCTGCACATCCGGCGGCGGAGCGGTCGGAATAGATGCGAATCGTGAGTTTGTCAAATTTTGTTTCTTTGATAAGCGGCATAAAACCCCTCCTTGCTGTGTTTACATTATATCGCAGATTTATTTGCAATTCCATTGCAAATATTTGTTTTAGTATTGCAAATATCGACATTGTGTGTTATAATCAGAATATATTAACTAATACCACCGGAGATGATACAATTGAGCATACTCTGCGAGTACCGCGACCGCGAAATCTACTTCCACCACTCGCGCTCGGAGCATCCGCGTGCCGACAATCTGTCCTTTTCGGCGCACTTCCACGACTGCTGGGAGTTATACTATTTCATATCCGGAGAGGGATATATGTCGGTCGAGGGCGCGGCTATGTATATGGAGTCGGGCGACTGCCTGCTGATGCGGCCGGCCGAGACGCACGCTATGCACATAAACCCCGAGCAGCCGTATGAGCGAATGGCGCTGCTATTTCAAAGCTCGGTTTTTTCGTGCCAGCTCGCGCCGCTCGCCGCGAGATTAGATACATACAAGCACGCCCGAGTCTGCCGCTCCGACGACTTCATTCGTTGCTGCCTTGAGCTGATAGTAAACGCTGCTGACAGCGAGCGGCGCGCGGTTATAGTATCGATGCTCGGCGCGATGATATCCCGGCTGTCACAGAGCTCGTCTCCGGTCGAACGACCCGACATATACGGTCACGACCGCCTGACCGGAGAAATCATCGCGTTCGTCAACGAGCACCTTTTTTGCGACTGGAATCTCGACACGCTCGCCGCCGCGCTCTACCGCGACAAGTCATATCTGAACCGCCATTTCAAGAGCGCGGTCGGAACTACGATCTGCGACTACGCGAAAAAAAAGCGGCTCATCGCCGCCCGTCAGCATATGCTGCTGCATCGCAGCGTCGCCGCCGGCTTCGCCAAGAGCGGATTCGGCGACTACTCGACCTTTTGGCGGCAGTACAAACGTATGTTCGGCTGCTCGCCTACCGACGACCTCGCCGCTCTGCGCGACGACGGGTGAGAGCACATTAAGGTAACTTTGCAGTCCTGTAAAATCAACCTACGCAGACAGTGGGTTCGTATATATTAAAAACACAGGAAATCCGCATAGTTAGCCATGGAAAGCCAAAACCGTCATGAAATCCGGAGAACAAACCTAATTTCCGCACAGCAGAAAATGCCGTTGACGTCCGCATTAGTTACAGACGCCAACGGCATATATTGTCACGTTAATCCTTACAGCTTTATTTCCTCGCCCGGTTTTACCAGCAGCGCGCCGGGAACATCGAACTTCTTCGCCCTCGCGGCGTCATACAGCTTCCCGGGCGACATATGCACCGGAATCGAGTGCTTCGCCGCGATCAGCTCGGCGCAGTGCATCGTCTCGGGGATGTCCATTGTGTAGGTCGAGTCCATCGGCAGAACGCAGTAGTCGAGCTTCAGACCCGACATCTCCGCCATCTGCTCGGTCTCGCCGGTGTCGCCCGCGAAATATATCGAAATGCCGTCCGCCGTCACAATGTAGCCGACGCACTCGGATTTTTTGTGATGATGATTGTACGCCTCGACCGCGCGCACCGAAGCGAAATCGAGGTTCAGCGTCTGGTACTCGTCGCCTTTTTGCGCGTCGAAGCTCTGCCAGATCACACAGCCTTGATTCTTCGCGGGCAGGTCAATGCAGTTGTGGTCGTGGTGCTGGTGGGTCACTAAAATCAGATCTGCCGGCAGGTCGTAGCCCTCGCCCGCGAACGGGTCGATATAAATGACCTTGCCGCCGTCGGTCGTCATGCGCAGGCTGCCGTGCCCTTGGTACAATAAGGTCGCCATATGCTTTCCTCCTCAAAATTACAATTAATGTTTTATTTTTTGACTTTTGCGACGCGGCAGCTGCCACTTGGCTTTAGCCAAACTTAGCTGTGCGGCTGTTTGACTTCTACATATGCCGCGCGGCGATATCGTCTCATCAATGCCGCTCGCCTTATCACAATTATATCATATTTCGAGTATAATAGCAATAAATCAGACCTATTTTTTCAGTTTTCCGCGTCGCTGTTGTGTCTTACGCGCCGCAGATACTCGCTCGGGGTCATGCCCAAGACCGCGCCGAACGTCCGGTAGAAGCCGGACGAGCTGCCGAAGCCGCTCGCAAACGCGGCGTCGAGTATATTCAGCTTCTTTGTGCCGAGCAGCGTAATCACATTGGTTATCCGGCAGCGATTGATGAATTCAGCCGGAGTCGTGCCGGTGTAGCGCGCGAACAGCGACGTGAAATAGCCGCGGCTCAGATTCAGCGCGGCGGCGAGCTCGGCGACACTGAATTCGTTTGAGATGTTGTCGTTTATATAGCGTATCGCGTCGCTGATTATCTCCGCGCCGCCAAGTCCTCCGCCCGCGCCGAGCGTCTCGGGCGCGCGCCGCTCTATCCCGCGCACCAGTCCAGCCGCCGCGGCAGAGAGCAGCCCGACGATATACGCATACAAATCCTCGTCCGAGCAAAACGCCTCGCGCACGAGGTCGAGTATGCGGTCGACATTTTCAAACCCGGGTAGACTCGATTCAAATACCGGCACAAACCCGGGACCGCGGTCATAGAACAGCCGCAGGCACTCGGATTCGCTGCCGAATATCGTCGGCAGGAACGCGAATATCTCGCACAAAAAGCCTTGGTTTGGGTCGACATGGACGAACTGCCGCACCTCGGCGTTGTTGACCGCGATGATATCGCCCTCGCGCAGTCTGAACACTCTTTTGCCTATTTTCCAGTCGGCGCTGCCGCGCAGCACCCGCAGCAGCCGCAGCGTCGTGAAAAGATATGTCCCCATTGAGTCGCGCGTGACGTCGCAATGCTTGTACCCGGCGACGAATTTGCCCTGACGCGTCAGTGTGTGCTCGTAGCTGTCAAACATATCGCACCCCCATTAATAAATACCGTGTACAAATATGCACAACCGCGATCCGCGCGGCATCGGCGGTGTGTGATAGCTGTGATACCACTGTTATTATACCGCGAAGTCGATTCATAGTCAAGACCCACATTACAAAAATGGACAAATCCATGCCTTTTTCGCAGGATTTTCACGCTGTCATACTGTATAATATAGATATAAAAACGTGAAAGGGGCATACACATGACCGAATATATAACCGAACCCGCGCGGCAGACACAAGTCGCCGCGAAGTGCGACCTTGTCGTCGTCGGAGGCAGCTGCACCGGAGTTTTCGCCGCTGTCCGCGCGGCACGGCTCGGACTCGACGTCGTGCTTGTTGAGCGCGCGAATATGCTCGGCGGCGCGGCAGTGACCGGACTTGTCAATATCTGGCACACACTGATGGACACCGACGACCGCGAGCAGATCATCGCCGGACTGACCGCCGAGACGCTTGACCGACTGAAATCGCGCGGCGCGCTGACCGTGCAGAACAACCGCAGCTCGACCTACAACTTCAATCCCTACGAGCTGGCAATCCTGCTCGACGAGCTGGTCAAGTCTCCCTACGGCTCGGATTCGACCGGACAGGGACGCATCCGGCTGATGCTGCACACGCTGTTCTGCACTGTAGTTAGCGAGTCCGACCGCGTTTCGGCGGTCATAGTCGAAAATCAGGACGGCAGGTCGGCGATAATCACGGACTTCGTTATCGACGCGACCGGCGACGGCTACGCGGCGCGCGCGCTCGGAATCGAATCATATACAAACGGCTATATTCAGCCGCCGACCGCCTGCTTCCATATGCAGGGTGATATGCGCGGAGTCAATATCGGGCAGCTGACCGCGCTGCACGGCGAGGAGTTCGGGCTTACCGACGACTGGGGCTGGAGCACGTTCGTGTCGGGCTGCGACAACATTACAATGCGCGCCGACTGGCACATCTTCGGTCTGCGCTGCGACCGCGCCGACGACCTGACCCGCGCCGAGCTCGAGGGCAGACGGCAGGCGCACGCGTTCGTGTCGATGCTGAACAAATACGTCGAGGGGCGGCACTACGCTATAACCAGTCTCCCGTCGTCGCTCGGGCTGCGCGAGACTGTACACTACAGAACCCGCTTTCAGGCGACCGAGCTGCCGCTCTTAACCGGCGAACGCTACGACGCGCCGGTAATGAACGGCACCTATCCGGTCGACATCCACCACTCGCAGGGCGGCGGCATCACCTTCCGTTACCTCGACGGCAGCGAGCGCACGGTATACGGCAAGGGCACGCGCACCGAATCGGACAGCTGGCGCGAGCGGCTCGGATACTCCGGCGAGCCGGCGAAATACTACCAGCTCCCGTTCGACATTCTCGTCGGCAATAGCTATTCAAACTTCATCGCGGTCGGTCGTATGCTCAACGCCGACATGAGTGCGCACGGCGCGCTGCGCGTCATGGTCAATCTGAACCAGCTCGGCGAGGCCGCCGGAGTCGCCGCCGCGCTCTGCCGCGACGGTGACATTGACCTGCGTCTACTCGACGGCAGGCGTGTAACCGAGACCTTGCGAAAAGGAGGTAGCGCGCTGTGAGGATTGATACGAATACGCGCTCGGTTTTATGTATAAGCAAAGCCATGACCGCGCTTATGCTGACTATGGCTGTGACCTTTTCGGCGTCCTGCGGAGACACGGCTAAACCCATGTCCGGCACGACCGCGGACGATACCTCCGCGCCCGATACCGCGACCGAAACGACGATAACCGCGCCCGACCTGCCCGAAGCCGGCTTCGACAGCGCGGTAATGCTCGACATCATCCTCGGCTCGGTTCGCTTTGATTTCGCGAACCTGTACAATCTGGCCGGCATAAACGCAATCTTCTACAAAGGCGCGCAGACCGGCGTCAACACGTTCATGTCCGACTATGAAGCCAAGCGCTCGGCGCTCGAGAACGAGTTTGAAAAGACGATGGCGACCTTTGACACTAACACTACCGGCTGAAATCGAATCACAAATAAACCGACCGCCGCGGTCTGTAAGCCGCGGCGGTTTTGCTATATAATCCGGTCAATTTCCGAAAGCAATGAGGTTTATTTCAGCAGATTTTCCGGCTTATCTCCGAAAGCAATCCGGCTTATTTCTGCAGATTTTCCGGCTTGTCTCCGCAAATCATCAATCTAATCTCCACAATACAGCTCGTCAATATCCAGCTCGAGCGCATGGCAGATCCGCGCCACCGTGTCAAACGACGCGCCGCCCACGCCGCGCGTCAGCAGTGTCATCAATGTACTGTAGGGTATCCCCGCGTCGAGCGCGAAGCGTCGCAGACTCGGATAGCTGTCGAGAATCTTTCCGCGGAGCAGCTGCTCGCGGTTCTGTGCGTATACACGCGGGCGCGGCTTCGACAGCTCGCCCTTATCGCGGCTCATTTGGCTTTCTGACCACGACCGGCTTCACACCGCACTCCGCGAGCTCGGCTATCCGGTCGGACGGACACTCCCAGTCGGTGATAATCTCGTCGAATTCGTCCGCGCCGCAGACCCTGACGAACGAATCGACTCCGATCTTTTCGCTCGGCATCAGCAGAATCCGCTCGCGGCTGTTTTTGATTATCGTCCGCTGAAAGGTCGCGGTCTCGTCGCTGCCGTTGGTCAGACCGAAGCTCGTCACCCCCGCTCCGGTGACAAAGCAGAGGTCGAAGTGCAGCCGGCTGATGAACTCATTCGCGAGACTGTCGACAATCGAGCCGCTTTTTCGCATATGTCCGCCGGCGACATATACGTCGACATTGTCAAAGCCGCGCAACGCCTTTCCGAGGTCGACCGAATTGACAGCTACTGTAAATTCAAACCCGCGCGGCAGAAATTCGAGCAGGATATGCCCAAACGAGCCGCTCGTGAGATATACCGTGTCGCCCGCCTTGATTTTAGCCGCCGCCGCGCGCGATATCTCGCGATAGTTTTCGTATACCGGCATATTGTCAAAGTCACGGTCGGCCGGACGGCGGACGGCGACCTGATTTGCCGCGATCGCGCCGCCGTGCGTGCGTCTGCACACTCCGCGCTGCTCAAGCAGCCGCAAGTCACGGCGCGCCGATTCCTCAGATATGCCGTACCTCGCGGCGATCGATGCGACCGTTACATTTCCCTCTGTGCGTATTATATCAGCGATTTCACGCTGACGTTCCTCGCAAAACATGAATACCCCACCTTTATTTTCAATTTCGGAAGCTCATGGCAACAGTATACCACATAATCGGTATTATGTCAACACATTCGGTAATCGAATTTGCGTATATTTCGGAGTAATCAGAGCGTCAACGCTTGAATATCTGATTGTTAATTTTTTCAACCTTGTTTTTATCGTTAAGACATGATATAATAATTATAATATAGTATAAAAATAAAGTCCAACCCCCGCGTATTATGGACTTTTGCAACACACTACAGAAGGGATAACCGCAATGACGCTGAATTTAACGCAGGTGAGCCGGCTTGTGTCCGGCGCGGTTCACATCACCTCCGAGGACGGCAGCCTGACGTTTTATCGTTTCACCGAGGAGCAGTCGCAGCTCTATAAGCAGCACCGCAACCCCGAATATCATCGCAAGACCTTTTCGTCCGCCGGAATCCGAATGTCGCTCGCAACCGACTCAAAGCATCTCGCGTTCGACTACAAGCTCGGCTATGGTTCGAGCCGTATGTTCGGCTACTTCGACATCGTCGTCAACGGCGTGCTGCTCGCTCATACAGGCGCGGACAATATTCTGCACCATTCGGGGCATACTGACGTCGAGCTGCCTGCCGGAAGCAAGGTCGTCGACATCTACTTTCCGTGGTCGAAGTCGGCGGAGCTTTCCGACTTCACGCTTGACGACGACTGCGAGCTGGCTCCGATAAAGCGCGAGCTGACGCTGCTCGCCTACGGCGACTCGATTACGCACGGCTACGACGCCGAGTATCCGTCGCTGACCTACTTTTCGCAGCTCTGCGACAGGCTCGGCGCGGACGGATATAACCGCGCGATCGGCGGCGACGGCTTCTTCCCCGAGCTGCTCGACTCATATGAGCCAATCGAGCCGGACATCGTCGTCTCGGCTTACGGCACAAACAACTGGAACACACAGCCCCGTCCGGCGTTCACCGACGTCTGCCGCGAGTGGCACAAACGCCTGTCAGAGAAATTCCCCGACGCGAAAATCTTTGTAATAACCCCAATCTGGCGTGCCGACGGCGACCGCGAGTCGAAATTCGGCTCTCCGCTCGAATCCGCGTGCGAGGTGATAAACGACATCTGTGAGCCATACCGAAACATCACGGTCATCGACGGACAATCGCTGATGCCGCGCGACACCGGCTTCTATTCGGACAAGTACCTGCACCCGAACGACCTTGGCTTTTGCCGGTACGCCGACCGGTTATATCATGAAATGATTAATTATCTATAATTTTAATATTTTCTATAATTTATATAATGAGGAGAAAACTATGCTTGAAATCAACACACCCGCCCCTGAATTCACTCTTCCCGACAAAGACGGAAATCCCGTCAGCCTCAGCGACTTTCTCGGCAAGCGTGTCGTCGTCTACTTCTACCCCAAGGACAACACCTCCGGCTGCACAAAGCAGGCCTGCGCGTTCGCCGCGGCGTATGACGAATTCAAAGCGCTTGACGTGCCGGTCATCGGCATCAGCCGCGATTCGACAGCGTCGCACACAAAATTCGCCGAGAAGTACAGTCTGCCGTTTATCCTGCTGTCCGACCCCGAGCTTAACGCGATACAGGCATACGGAGTCTGGCAGGAGAAGAAAATGTGCGGCAAGGTCTCGATGGGAGTCGTCCGCACTACCTTCATAATCGGGGCAGACGGCAAGATCGAAAAGATAATGCCGAAGGTCAAGCCCGATACTAACGCGGCGGAGGTACTGGAATATCTCCGACAGAATTGACGCAAAGCTGCGGTAATAATAGCTATTTACAAATATAATATTATTTGCCGGACGGCGGGACTGGAAGTCCCGCCGTCCTTGTTTTCGGTATAAGCTGATATAATTCACAAATAATCCTGATTATGTATTGACAAATTAGCTAATCAATGATATACTATAATCAAGTACTCGCAATATGTACAATTATCCGCGATTTAATTTTACTAATTATGTCATATATTCGGCATACTGAGTAACAATCGAGAGAGGTTTGTATTATGCAATTGTCTTATATCAAAAGCTCCGCGCTCTGTATTCTGCTCATAGCCGCACAGCTTCTCAGCTCCTGCCAGTCGCCGGCAGAAACGATTGAAACTACGCAGCCAGAAACCGACACAGATGCCACTACGACCGCTCCGGATGAGCTAACATCCGGCGTACCCGACGGCGTCAGCTTTAACGGCGAGGTCATACGGATACTGAACGCGCCGTCGCAGTCGCCCGAGCTGCTCGACGCCGATGAAACCAACGGCGATGTGCTGAACGATTCGGTCTACAAGCGCAACATCGACGTTATGGAAAAGCTCGACGTCACACTCGAATTCATCACCGGAAGCCACAACGACATACTGACGACGATACCGAACAGCGTTCAGGCGAACGACGACGCGTATGACCTCATCACCAGCTGTCAGTATCAGCTGATAAAGATGCTCGCAAGCGGAATGTTCCTCAATATAATGGACGCGCCGTATATCGACCTCGACAGTCCATGGTGGCCCGAGACCTACATCGACAACGTCAACCTCGGACGCGACCGGAGATATTTCGTCACCGGCGACGCCACTCTGCAATATCTGCGCTGGATTTCAGCCTGCTATTTCAACAAGCAGATGTATACCGATTACATAGGCGATCCGAACGAAATGTATGAGTTGGTTTATGACGGTAAATGGACGTTTGACAAGCTGAACGAGCTGACCGCGAATATCTATCAAGACCTCAACGGCAACGGCAAGACCGACGAGGCGGATATCCTCGGATATTCGGTCAACACCGCGTCGGGAGCCGACTCGCTATTCTACGACAGCGGCGCGGTATTGACTGTGATTGACTCGGCGGGACTGCCTGAGCTCGCGATATATAATGAACTCAATATCAATATTCTGACGAAATTCCACGAGCTTTTGTACAATAACGAGGCGGCATGGATTACAAATTCCGGATGGGATTTCCTCAACAGTAATCTTCCGCAAAAATTCGCGCAGGACCAGCTGATGTTCATGTTCGCGTATTTCTTCACGTCTGACTATCTGCGCGATATGAAGAGCGAATACGGCGTAATTCCCTACCCGAAATACGACGAGAGCATCGAGGATTACCGCGCGATTATACACAATGACGTCTCGCTTTTCTGTCTGCCGGTCACCTGCCAAAAATACGACGAAGTCTGCGCGGTGCTAGAGGAAATGGCGTATCAGGGCTATATCAGCACGACCCCCGCGTATTATGACGAGGTGCTGAAAAACAAATATGTGCGCGGCGACGCGGACGCGGCCTCGCGCATGATCGACTTCATCCACGACCGCACCTACACCGAAACGGTATATGTCTACGCCTCGCAGCTCGCCGACGCCGGATACATTCAGCGCACGGTGGCAAATTCGACCTCCGTCGATATCGCGTCGCTGTACGCGGCAAACGAAAGCAAGTATCAAGCCGCGCTCGACACGCTGCTTGAAAAATACTCCGCGCTTGAAAATTGAGCGCGGTGCATTATAGCCATATGCCAACGGCAGCGGCTTTTGAGACAAAGCGGCATTAGTTTCCGGTAGACTAACGTGCTGTAAAGCCATGTAAACCGCGGCTCCCGTTTATTCTCCCGCGACGAACAATCCGAAACCCCATCACCGCGAGCAGAATAATACCGCGGCTGCTTCTCACGCCTGACCTTTCTGAATATCGTCACCTCACAAACCCACAAAAAAAAAAACCGCCCCATATGGGGCGATTTCTTTTTTAATCAGCTTATTCAAGCTCGAACGCGCCGGTGTAGAGCTGATAATAAGTGCCCTTTTCGGCGATCAGCTTTTCGTGGTTGCCGCGCTCGATTATGCGTCCATGGTCAAGCACCATGATCACATCCGAGTTCATGACCGTAGACAGACGATGGGCGATGACGAATACCGTTCTGCCCTCCATCAGCTTATCCATGCCGCGCTGGACTATTGCCTCGGTGTGCGTGTCGATCGACGACGTAGCCTCGTCGAGGATCATGACCGGCGGATCGGCGACCGCGGCGCGCGCGATCGCGATCAGCTGACGCTGACCCTGCGACAGGTTCGAGCCGTTGTTCGTAAGCTCGGTCTTATAGCCCTCGGGCAGACGCGTGATGAAGTCATGCGCACCGGCGAGCTTTGCCGCCGCGATGCACTGCTCATCGGTAGCTTCGAGGTTGCCGTAGCGGATGTTTTCCATAACCGTCCCGGTGAACAGGTTCGTGTCCTGCAAGACAATTCCGAGCGAGCGGCGCAGGTCGGCTTTCTTTATCTTGTTGACATTGATGCCGTCGTAACGTATCTTGCCGTCCGCGATGTCGTAATAGCGGTTGATCAGGTTCGTAATCGTCGTCTTTCCGGCTCCGGTCGCTCCGACGAACGCCACTTTTTGACCCGGCTCGGCATAGACCGTGATGTCGTGCAGCACCGGCTTGCCCGGCTCATATTCGAAGTCCACGTTAGTCAGACGCACGTCGCCGCGCAGCTCGGTGTATGTGAGCGTACCGTCTCCATGAGGATGCTTCCACGCCCATTTTCCGGTGTGGTGGTCGACCTCAGTGATGTTGCCCTTGTCGTCGATTTCGGCGTTGACAAGTGTGACATAGCCGTCGTCAGTCTCGGGCTTCTCATCCATCAGCGCGAAGATACGCTGCGCTCCCGCCATACCCATTACAGTAGAGTTGATCTGCTGCGACAGCTGGTTCACGTTACCGGTGAACTGCTTGGTCATGTTCAGGAAGGGCACGATAATGCTTATGCTGAACGCCATGCCCGAAATCGACGGGTTGGGCACGTTCGCAAGCAGGAAGAGTCCGCCGACCGTGGCTATGATTACATAAAGCAGGTTGCCGATGTTCATGATTATCGGTCCGAGCATATTCGCGTAAGCGTTCGCGCGGCGGCTGTCCTCATACAGCGCGTTGTTGATCTTTTCGAAGTCGTCCTTGCTCTGCTCCTCATGGCAGAACACCTTGATTACCTTCTGTCCGTTCATCATCTCCTGGATGAAGCCCTCGGCGCGACCGAGCGACTGCTGCTGACGGATGAAGTACTTCGCCGAGCCGCCGCCGATCTTTCTCGATACAAGCACCATAACGATGACGCCTGCAACGACAAGCAGCGTCATTAAGAAGCTGTACCAGAGCATGATTCCGAGTACGCAGAGGATTATCGCCGTCGACTGCACCAGCGCGGGCAGTGTCTGCGAAACGAGCTGGCGCAGTGTGTCGATATCATTTGTGTAGTAGCTCATGATATCGCCGTGCTTGTGCGTGTCAAAATAGCTTATCGGCAGGTTCTGCATTCCGTCGAACATCTGCCGGCGGAGCTTGCAGAGAAAGCCCTGCGTGATATACGCCATCAACTGTGTATACGCCGCAATCGCCGCGATTGAGAAGATATACAGCACAACCAGGATGATAATTAACGGTATAACCTCGGTCATCGCCGAATCAAGATCGCGCGACTGATACCATTTTTCTATGACCTCGATGACCTTCTGAATGAAGATAGCCGGAATCGAGGAAACCGCCGCGGAGAAAAGTATGCAGAAGATGGTGAGCGGCACAAGCTTCGGATAAGATGAGAAAAGCAGCTTCAAGATTCGCTTGAACGTCGCTCCGTCCAGCTTTTTCGCCTTAGGCGGCATTTCTTTATTACTCATCCTTCTCTCCTCCTCCCATAGTCTGCTGAGTGTAAATTTCGCGATAAACCTCGCTGCTTTCAAGCAGCTCGTCGTGCTTGCCCATCGCCATAATGCAGCCGTTGTGCATAATCAGAATAAGATCCGCGT
The DNA here is from genome assembly GCA_904386005.1 of Candidatus Flemingiibacterium merdigallinarum. Lineage (GTDB taxonomy): Bacteria > Bacillota > Clostridia > Oscillospirales > CAG-272 > Flemingiibacterium > Flemingiibacterium merdigallinarum. The sequence goes on along the minus strand of CAJFKR010000033.1, from coordinate 19,814 downwards.
CCTGCACCGACGCGACGCGCTGCGCGATTATGATCTTTGTCGTCTCGGGGATATATGTCTTGAAGCCGGTTCTTATCAGCATATCGGTCTTGGTGTCGACCGCGCTCGTCGAGTCGTCGAGGATAAGTATCTTCGGCTTTTTTAAGAGCGCGCGCGCGATACATAGACGCTGCTTCTGACCACCCGAGACGTTCGTTCCGCCCTGCTCGATTTTGGTCTCGTAGCCGTCGGGGAACGACATGACGAATTCGTCGGCCTGCGCGAGACGGCAGGCTTCCTTGATTTCATCCTCGGTCGCGTCGGCGTCGCCCCAGCGTAGATTCTCGTTTATCGTGCCCGAGAACAAAAGATTCTTTTGCAGCACCATCGCGACCGAATCGCGCAGTGTCTTTATGTCGTACTCGCGCACATCGCGGCCTCCGACCTTGACCGAGCCTTCGGTCGTGTCGTACAGTCGCGGAATGAGCTGTACGAGCGTAGATTTACTCGAACCGGTGTCGCCGAGTATGCCGACCGTCATGCCCGATTTGATGTGCAGGTTGATATTCGAAAGCGCGTATTTTTCGGCTTTTTCGGAGTATTTGAAGCTGACGTTCTCGAAATCCACCGAACCGTCCTTGACCTCGGTCACCGGCTCGCTCGGCATTTCGAGCTTCGGAGTCTCCTCGAGCACCTCGCAGATACGCTTTATCGACTCGGACGACATTGTGAGTATGACGTAAATCATCGACAGCATCATAAGCGACATCAGAATCTGCATTCCGTAGGTGAGCATTGCCGAAATCTGTCCGACATCTATGACAGTGCCGCCGCTTGTAATGATCATTCGTGAACCGACAAGGAGCACGAACGCCATATTGAAGTAAACGCAGAACTGCATGAGCGGTGAGTTCAAAGCTACGATCCGCTCCGCGCGGGTGAAATCGCGTCTGATATTTTCGGCCGCGGAGCCGAACTTGTTCTTTTCGTAGTCCTCGCGGGCAAAGCCTTTGACGACTCTCATACCGCGCACGTTTTCCTCTATCGACTCATTGAGCCGGTCATATTTGCGGAACACGCTTCTGAACGCCGGCATAGCCTTGCGGCTGACTAAGAAAAGTCCAACGATAAGTATCGGCACTACAACGACAAAGGTCGTAGCAAGCGCGCCGCCCATTATATACGCCATAGTTATCGAGAATATAAACATGAGCGGGCTGCGAATCGCGGTACGGATTATCATCATATACGCGAGCTGCACGTTTGAAATGTCAGTCGTCATACGAGTGACCAGCGACGACGACGAAAATTTATCAATATTTTCAAACGAGAAGGTCTGAACCTTGCTGAAAATATCGCTTCGCAGGTTGCGCGCGAATCCGGAGGAGGCTTTCGCGCAGGTAAAGGCGGCAATTCCGCCGCAAGTCAGTGACACCATCGCTAAAATCACAAGCAGGACGCCGAGCTTAATGATCTCGTTCATATCGACTCCCGCCTTGATTTCATTCACCAGTTCGGCTGTAATGAATGGAATGAACACTTCGATTACCGCTTCGCCGACAATAAAAATCAATGTAAGTATGGTCGGGCGTTTGAATTCTCTGACGCTCGCCATAAGGCGTTTTAACATTGAATCAACTTCCTTTCTTAAAAATGTAACCCTCAAAAATAATTAGGACGTAAAGTATTATACTTCAAAATAAAATCATTTGCAAGCTAACTAAGCGTTTTTTTTCAGATATTTAACAATGTATACATATGTCCATGCCGTCTCGAACAAAAATACAATTCCCTAAATCCACACTGTTAGTTTATATAAACAACTATTTTTATCAGCTTTAGTTTTCTCTCAATTTATTAACATTCTATGCACATTTGCCGAGCCATCCGAAACAAAATAAATTCACTCAATCGCTATTGATAAATAATAATTTTTATGATATACTATATATAATGAAATGATATGTCGTCACAATTATATTGAGCCGCTTCGGATTTTACGGCGCGGTGAGCTGGTCTTGAAGGGGTGTTGACAGATGACAAATGACATAGAAAAAAGCGGGCAGTATTTCCGGGAGCTATTCCCCTTCTGGAATGAGCTGCCGGACGACGACAAGGAGCTAATACTGCGTGCCGTTGTGAACCGGAGCTACAAAAAAGGCGAGAACGTCCACGGCGGCAACGGCGAATGCACCGGAATGATATTCGTAGAAAGCGGTTGCCTGCGCGTATATATGCTGTCCGAGGAGGGGCGGGAGATAACGCTCTACCGGCTGAATGCCGGTGATTTCTGCACATTGTCCGCTTCGTGTGTGATACAGTCGATAACCTTTGACGTCATGGTCGACGCCGAGGAGGACAGCGATTGTCTGATACTGAACGGCGGGGTCATGTCAGAGCTGTCCGAGCGGGATCTGCGGGTCAAGAATTTCTTTTTGGAAGCGGCAGTCGAGCGTTTTTCGGATGTAATGTGGGTCATGCAGCAGATATTATTCATGAGCTTTGACAAGCGTCTGGCGATATTTCTGCTCGACGAGACGGCAAAGAATCGAAGCGACGTTGTGCGTCTGAACAACGAACAGATCGCAAAATACATGGGCTCGGCGCGCGAGGTGGTCTCGCGGATGCTAAAATATTTCGCGTCGGAGGGCATAGCCGAGCGCCGCCGCGACGGGGTATACATACTCGACCGCGCGCGTCTGCGCCGACTCGCGATGTAGCTTAAATCCAGCCGCGTAGCAAAAAAACCGCACCAAATAAATATGGTGCGGTCAGGTAAATATATTTTTATTTGAGTGCCGCGTCCTTGACCATAGCGAGAAGGTCGTCCTTAGGTCTGAAGCCGACCGACTTCGTTACGAGCTTGCCCGATTTCATAACGGCGACGGTCGGTATGCTGGCGACTCCGAACGCCTGCCGAAGCTCGGGCTCCTCGTCGACATTGACCTTGCAGACCTTGATATCCGCGTTCTCCTCTGAAATCTCGTCGATTATCGGCGAGAGCATACGGCAGGGACCGCACCAGGTCGCGAAGAAGTCGATTAACACCGGCTTGTCGGAATTCATTACCTCGGTATTGAAGCTGTTCTTGGTTAAGCTGATAACTGACATTTTATTATTTCCTTTCTGTATTGAAGCTTATATTCGATATATTATATTCTGTATCGTTGTAATTATATTATACACCGGAGCGGTTAGGATTTCCGTGACTGTGTCACGAATATCATTATTATTTTGTTTTTTCTGATGAGGACGTTTTCGCCTTGGCTTTGCAGACGAGCTGCGTCATAGTTCCCATCGGGCAGTACACGCACCATGAGCGCGGCTTGAACAGAGCCATTGTCAGCAGACCGAGCACGGTCGATGTAAGCATGACGCTGTAGAATCCGAACGCGAACTGCGCGACTCCGGCAGAGAAAAGCGTACCGTGATAAGCCCAATGCCATGGCAGTTTGATTGTCCAGAGGAGTGTAACGACCTCGGAGAGCTCACGAGTGCCGGCGAAAACGAGTCCGGTGACAAAAAGCATCTGGAAAAACATTACAAAGAAGAACACGAGGAAGCCGTATCTGAAGGGCTTCGAGCGCATCCAGCGCGGGATATCCTTTTTCCGCGAGAGTCCGAAGCGGCCTCCGAGCAGCGAGAAGAGCTGACCACGTCCGCAGTAGCGGTTACAGTAAGCCTTTGACCCGCCGAATATTGAGATGAGCAGCGGAATGAAGAAACAGAGGAGTCCGAGCCACGCGAACAGGATATTCACAAATCCGAGGATGAGATATACCGTAGAGAATATCCAAAGGTAATCGTACCATTTCTTAGTTTTGTTCTTATTATTCACGCGGACGCCTCCCCACTCTCATTCTCACGGATTTCGATCACCGACGCGGGACATTCGACAGCGCACTTTTTGCAGCCGACGCACTTATACACGTCCACATCGGCATACAACCCACTAACGACGCGTATCGCCCCCATCGGGCAGACTTTGACGCAGCAGCCGCAGGCAACACATTCGCCGCGATTGACATAAGCCTTACGTTTGATTGCCATTTACAGTCACTCCGAATTAAGATTTTGGCAGAAACGATGAGCCAAGCGCTCGTAACTCCCAATCACTGTAAATATTATAACACCGTCTTTCTTTTTATTCCGTGATCACGTCACGGAATAAAATAAGAAAAGTAGGTTATAATATAAAAAAATAAATCAAGAAAGGAATTATGATTTATGGAACTCAAAGGAAGCAAAACCGAAAAGAATCTGCGCGAGGCATTTGCCGGTGAAACTCAGGCGCGCTCAAAGTACACCTACTTCGCGTCGACCGCGAAGAAGGAGGGCTTCGAGCAGATAGCCGCGATCTTCGAGGAGACCGCGAACAACGAGAAGGAGCACGCGAAGCTCTGGTTCAAGGCTCTCGGAGGGCTTGGCAACACTGCCGAGAATTTAGCGTCGGCAGCGGCAGGCGAGAACTACGAATGGACCGATATGTACGACCGTTTCGCTAAAGACGCCGAGGAAGAGGGCTTCACCGAACTGGCGGCTCAATTCCGCGCCGTAGCGAAGATTGAAAAGTCGCACGAGGAGCGTTACCGCAAGCTAATTAAAAACATTGAGACAAACGAGGTATTCGCGAAGTCGAGCGTCACCGTCTGGGAGTGCCGCAACTGCGGTCACATCATCGTCGGCATGAAAGCCCCCGAGCTCTGCCCGGTCTGCAAGCACCCGAAGAGCTACTTCGAAGTAAGAAAAGAAAACTACTAAGCGGGTACGACCCGCGGCAATAGTCAGGGTTTGTTTCTGCGAGCCGTCAGTCGCTACCTCATCAGTGGTCGAAAAAAGCCGCTTTCAGGCGGCTTTTTTCGAGACTGCGCGGAGAAGTGACAATAATAGGAAATAACAAGGGATATGGTCTTACTTTGTCGAGGTCATATCCTTTTTTAGATGAACATAGCGGTCGGACTCTAACATGGGTTGAGTTTTTCTCTAAAAACGCGTTATTGCTTTAACGGCTTGCTCATGATATAATTATATCAGATTCCGGAATCAGGATGGTTTACGCAACCATAAAACTATATACCTAGGCGATTGTAAAAGTCAAAAAAAGCAATAAAATTCGCACGCATTAAGCCGCCGGTTGGGAAGCAGGGTCCCATTAGGCGGCGCGCCCCTGTGGTTACTGTCGTTATTCACAAAATAATATATCGCGCACTGTTAATAAATTATAGTCATAACCAAATTTTTAAAGTTTTCGCGGTGGGGGTCTGGGGGAGGAGCCTTTTTCAAAAGGCTCCTCCCCCAGAGAAAACGAACAGACTTGCACTTTCACAATCGCCTAATAAAACTATATACCGCAAAGGAGGCATTATATAATGAACATTGGCACGAAAATACGAGAGCTGCGTCGGGCGCGGGATCTGACGCAGGACGAGCTTGCGGAGCTGCTCGGTGTGTCATATCAGGCGGTGTCGAAATGGGAGACCGGAGCCGCCTGTCCGGATCTATCGTTAATCGCGCCGCTCGCGCGCCTATTCAATGTAAGCGCCGACACGCTGCTCGGAATTGACACAGGCGACTTGCTGCGAGCCGAATTCGACGCGGCGTATGAGAATTACTGGCAGAAGGACTGCTCGGAGATGTACGAAACAGCGAAACGCGCGGTCGCGGAATTTCCGGGCGATTACAAATATCTTGAATGGCTGGCGTCGACAGAATACTATGTCGCGTTCGACGACGACTACAGAAACGGCGGCAGCGACGAATTTTTCAGAACAATGCTCGAACAATCGCGCCGACACTACGAGATGGTGATTGAGGGCTGCAATGACGCCGAGCTGCGCTCAAAGTCGCTGTTTGGAATCATACTCGACCTAAAGTATCTCGGGCGCATAGACGAGGCAAAGCAATACGCAATGATGTTCCCCGAAAATCCGGGATACAGCCGCGACATGATGCTGCACCTCTGCGCCGAGGAAGACGAGCGGCTGGAGGTCGGGCAGCGGATTTTATATACGAAGTCGAGGGAGCTACTCGACGCGCTGCAAAGCATCTGGAAATTCGGCGGCATAAACAAATACACACGTGCCGCGGTCGAACTTTCACTGACGCTGATAGAGGGGCTAATAGACGACGGCAACTATCTCGACTTTCTGTGGAATCTGTATCAGCTCTACATCGAAAAGGCAGAAGGCTTCATGGCTGACGGCGACGCTGACGGCGCGATGGAATGTCTCGTCCTTGCCCGCGACTACGCATACAGGAGCCAGCGGAACGACGTATCGGGGCGCAGCAAATACACATCAACACTGCTCGACCACGTCGACCGGAGCTTCACCCCGTCGCTGCTGCCAAACGACGCTATCGACTATTTGAAATATTGTCTAAACAAAGAGATATTCAATCCAATGCGCAGCCGTGCCGACTTCATCGAATTCACGCGGAATCTGTGACGGCGGAAATATCGCTATGCATAAAGCGGAGACGGCATACCGGCTTAATTATTCAATATATCACCCCCAGTATGCACAAATAGACGTCGTAGCTTTCGGTCATATATACGCCCATCGCGACCGTGTCGTGAAGCTGCCCGTCGTCGCGCGTCGCGGCAATTTCCCGAGCAATCGCAGTTACATCAAGCGTGTTGAGATTGTCGAGCGTGTATTTCTTTATCAGAATATTCGCGCTGTCGTAGTCTACATATTCGTCGTCGAGCGCGGTCGACCAGCTGCTGCCGTCCGGACGGGTCAGCTCGAAGCTCTCCGACTCCTCCTTTGCGAGCACCCATGCCGCGCGGCAGAGCTCGTATGACGAGCTTGTTATCCTGTCCTGACCGTTATTTTCACGCTGCTTGTTTGACTCGGCTATCAGATCAGAGGTACTGCTCAAGCTGCAAAACAGCGTATTATATGTATTATAGTCATCAGCCGCAATACTTACAGCTTCACCGGCTTGATTGATTTGGTAAATCCGGACATTTTTCTCTGCCATAATGTCGGTAAGAATCGGCGCTGTGCCGCACATATCAGATATATACAACAAGTTTAAATCTCTCGCGTAGGCAATCGCATCGCTACTGATATACGTCACCGGCATATCGTCAAGCTCGTAGAATACAACATAGCTTTCAATACCGTCCGGCAGACTATACAGCACGTATCTGTCCCGATCGGTGGCGACATACACCGCGCCGTATTCATCGACATATACAGACTCAATTATGCCGTCGCCGCTGTCCTCGCCCTCGCGCACCACGACCAAATCATCCGGCAGCTCGTATTCCTCCGGATAATCGCTCATCAAAAGCAGCGCCTTGACGGTCGTTCCGTCAAAGAACCCATCGGGCAGCTCTCCAATCTTAACTCCGTACAGCTTGCCATAAAGATAGATATACGTGTAATTGTCCTGCGTCAGTGCGGCCGGTATCAGCTCGCCGTCGACATACTCGTATTTCAGCGAGCCATAGGTGAGCTCATCCTGCGTGTTATTCGTCAGGAACGCGTAGGAGACATAGTTTTCGAGCTCATTATACGGTCCCCAGCCCGAGCTGATGCCGATATAGTCTTGCAGCAGAACGGCGTCGACGTTGATTTCATTTGAGACAATAGATTCAATCAGCACCTGCTCCATGGTCTCAAGGTCGCTGCCGTGCCAGTAATACGCGGTATTGAAGCGGTATTCGACTCCCTCGTCGTCAAGCGCGGTCGCGCCCGCCGAGCCGTCCGGACGGTCGAACGAAGCCAATTCGCTAAGCTCGCCGCAGCGGGTACGGGCCGCGCGGATTATATTTATATCCGGCTCGATTCGCTTGTCGATGCCGACCTCGGCGCGCTGTTCGTTAATTATCGTCGCCGCCTCCATTGTCAGTATATAGTCGGACAACAGCGTGTCCTGCGGATATCTCAAATCCTCAAGCTCGCGCGGCGCCGGATAGAGCTCATACGGAAATTCGATTCCATCGTACAGCTCCAAGCTTACAAGCGATGTCGCGCCGTCCAACGCCTCGGCGTCAATATAGGTAACGATCGAATAGCCCGCGGTCACAGGCATCACATATTCAATAATATCATCCGGCAGCATGAGCAGCACCGCCTCGCCGTTGTCGAGCAGTCCATACAGCGCGCCGTATTCGTCGAGATATATTCCGTCAAGACATATATTTTCATTTTCGTCATAAACCTGACCGCGCGTATACAGCTCGCAGCCGTCGGGCAAGGTCGCGTTCGAATCAGCCGGCAGCAGCGCGTATCGGAGCGTCGTGCAGAGCGAGAGCGCGCCCTCGTCGAGTACAGTTCCGTCCGGTACAGTCAATGCGACCACCCCGTCCGGAACCGCGCCGTCCGCGACTCCTGTGATTATGTAGCCGTCGATAATCCCGGGAACCTCGAGATTGCCGCTCCCGCCGTCATATCCGGTCAGCACGCCCTCCATACCCTCTGTCGGGCGAAAGCGGTAATTCAAGTCCTCGCTGACACGCTCCTCCTGCTGGCAGCCGACAAGGGTAAACATAAGCAGGAACAAAACGAATCCGGCTATCAGCGCCGCTTTGATGTGAGAATTTTTATATTCCATTTCTACTGCCTCCTGTGTAAATATAGCATGACCAGCCACTATAGCTATGCAAACGCTTTCATGCAGGATATCGGTTGATAAACGCGGTCCGGACGTCGGATTTGTCATTTAATAATGATAATCCTGCCGGCAGGTTCGTCAGTCAATAATCACAGCGTCGCTGTCGGTTTCAGCCGATAATCACATTCAGGCTGTACGGTTCGAGCGTGACCTGCGCGCCTATGTGCTTTTTTGACGACGGGTATACCCGCTTCGGCGCCTCGTGCGAATTTTCGGCGTCAAGGCCGGCGCAGAGCTTAATCCATGTATACCGGCGGCGCAGATTGAGTGCCGACAGGTCGACCGTCTTTTCTGTCTCGGTCGCGTTGACTATCTTCAAACAAATACTGCCGTTCGACGACGCCTCGGTCGCCGATATATACAGCTCATGGTCGTCGCAGCATACCGGCAGCGTGCGGTCTCCGACATTGTTCGAGAACAGCTTCTGCACGTAGTAGCTCGGTGTGCCGTATACGCTCGAGTTGTCGAACCAGATGAGGTCGGGCTGCCACTGGAAGCAGCCGGTCTTGCTAAACAGCGGCGCGTAGCAGGACATCGCGACACAATCCGCGTTGCGCTCGATTCCGGTCAGGAACGCCGCCTCGGCGAGCGCGGCGCGCCAGCTGCACCTGCGCTCGGGCGAGGTGTGAGCCGCGTATTCGCCGGCAAACACCTTCGGCAGTGTGCGGTCAAAGCTGTCGTACTTGTTTACATTATTATAAAACCACTCGGGAGACTTGTAGAAATGCTCGTCGGTTGCGTACGCGAGGTCGCGGTGACCGGCTATCCACTTCATCGCCTGCTCGTAGTATTCGCCCTCGCAGTTCGGACCCGCGCTGAACAGCAGCTTGAGGTCAGGATAGACGGCGAGTATCGCATCGGCGAACAGCTCGTAGCGTTCAAAGTATTGGTCGCCCCACTGCTCGTTGCCGATTGCTATGTATTCAAGCCCGAACGGCTCGGGATGCCCCATCTCGGCGCGCAAAGCTCCCCACTTCGTGTCGGGCGAGCCGTTCGCGAACTCGACAAGGTCGATACAGTCGTCAATGTAGGGCTGAAGCTCGTTCAGCGGAACCAACAGCCCCTCGTGAAACTGGCAGGTCATGCCGACATTCATGACCGGCACCGGCTTCGCGCCTATGTCCTCACAGAGCAGAAAATATTCGTAGAAGCCGAGTCCGAACGATTGGTAGTAGCCGCTCGAATCGCGACCGGACGGCTGATACTCCTCCGCCTGCCAGCGGTTCCAGTTGACCCGCCGCCGCTCGATCGGTCCGACCGTGTCCTTCCAGCGGTACATATTCGCAAAGCTCCGCCCCTCGACAATACAGCCGCCCGGGAAGCGCATGAAGCCCGGCTCAAGGTCGGCGAGCATCTCGACAAGGTCGGCGCGCAGACCGTTCTTCCGACACTTGTAGGTATGCTCGGGAATAAGCGAAACAAAGTCAATGTCGACCTCGGCACTGTCGTCGAAAATAAGTTCGAGCGCACAGACCTCGGCGTCGAGCCATGAGGTCATCACACCCTCATATTTCTTCCATTCGGAGCTTGTGATTTTAGTCGCCGTCTCGCCGACGAGCACTCCCGATTCGGTCACGATCCGCGCGGTGACCGTCTGCTTCTTCCCTCTCGCGTACAGGCTGAAATTGTAGCTCTCTCCCGACTTCACCGCGAAGCCGACCTGACAAAAGCCGCGGTTCTTGAGTCTGCCGCCGCGCGCGATATGCAGATAGTGGCAGTTTATCTCATTCAGCGGTCGATCGCTCCTGACCTCGCAGTCAATGCCGTCCAGCTTCTCCCAGCTGTACATATGCTTGTCAATTTTGCCGTCGCGGTCGAAATATTCGAACGAATTGTTCGAAACAAGCTCGGCGTAGAGCCCGCCGTCCGCGGCGAAATTGATATCCTCGAAAAATATGCCGTAGAGCGTATCGCTCACCTCGGCGGCGGCGCGGTTCAGATCTGGTATGATTTTTGCTGACATCTTTATACCTCCTTTAGGCTTGCAATAGCTTCAATATTTGGTGAATTCGGTGGAATGGACGGGAACGCTGACCGCGTTCCGCGGTCACCTGTTGTTCGTGTGCTGCGAGTAGTAGACCTCGCGGAATTCGGTCGGCGTCATGCCCTCGTGGTACTTGAAAAACTTCAGAAACAGCTTGTAGTCGGTAAAGCCGGACAGGTCGGCCACCTCGGCGAGCGTGTGCTCGGTTTCGAGCAGCAGCCGCTTGATATATGTAACGCGGTAGTAGCTGATCAGCGACTTCAGCGAATGACCGCACTTCGCACGCAGCAGCCGCGAGATGTAATCCTCGCTGTAGCCGAACCGCTCGGACAGCTGCGACGCGGTCAGCGTCCTGTCCGAGTTGATGCGTATCCATTCGCGTATGCGCGACGCTATAGCGTCGTCCGCGTCGTCGCCGCCGGTCTGTGAATACACCTCGGCGAGCAGCACCCGCATAAGCGAGCTTATTACATCATTCCCGAAGCCGCGCTCGGCGTAGTGCAGTATCTGCCGGCAGAGCAGCACGACCGGATAGCGTTCGCGCAGCCTTATCAGCTCGCATTCGGGCGTCGGCGTCACATGGCAGTGCAGCCAGTAAAACGCTACCCGCTCGGTCGTGACTCCGACGCCGCGATGAAACACATTCGGCGGTATCACAATCACGCTGCCCGGCGACAGCTGAAAGCATTCGCCGCCCACATCAAGCCTGAAGCATCCGTCAGTGACTACGACAAGCTCGGTCGTCTCGTTTGACCGCTCGGGGTGTATCCATTCGCCTCGCGACGTGAAGCTGCCTGCGTAGTCGTATTCGACCTTCTCCGGAGCAAATATGCGCTCATTTTCATTCATGACGGATTCTTTCCCCTTTTTACCGTTTTTTGAGGTTGATTTATTCGCCGTTGTCATATATAATTATAACATCATTGCATAATCTGTGCAATACCTCAACGAAATTTTTTCCGAAAGGGATGATAATAATGGCTACGAAAAATCTCACCTACGACAATGTCGACATCACCGGCGGCTTCTGGCAAGAAAAGCAGCAGCTGATACGCGACGTGACTATCTGGAACGTATACAAGCGATTCGAGGAGACCGGACGTTTCGAGGCATTCAAAATGAACTGGAAGGAGGGTATGCCGAACAAGCCGCATATTTTCTGGGACTCGGACGTCGCGAAATGGCTCGAGTCGGCGGCATATCTGACCAAAAAGCAGCGCGACCCGAAGCTTGAGGCGATAGTCGACGAGGTCGTCGACGACATCGAGCGCGGACGCTGGGAGGATGGATATTTCAACATCTACTTCGAGATGTTCGAGCCGCAGAATCGCTTCACGAAGCGCGGCTGGCACGAGCTCTACTGCGCCGGACACCTGATCGAGGCCGCGGTCGCGTACGCCGAGGCTACCGGCAAGGACAAGTTCCTGCATCTTATGATGGACTACGCCGACCTCATCAAGAAGATATTCATGGACGAGCAGTCGGCGGCGTTCGACTCGCCCGGTCACGAGGAGATAGAGCTGGCGCTGGTCAAGCTCTACGACTACACGCACGAGGAGCGCTACCTCGAGCTTGCGCGCTTCTTCATCGACAAGCGCGGCAGTCAGGCGAAGCTGCCCGAGGGCGACAACTACCACCGCGGCACGAATATTCAGGATCACCTGCCGGTGCGCGAGCAGTTCACCGCCGAGGGACACTCGGTGCGCGCCTGCTATCTGTACAGCGCGATGGCAGACCTCGCGCTGCGCGACAACGACGTATCACTCAAGTTTGCCGCCGAGAAGATATTCGACAATATAACGAACGCGAAGATGTATATCACCGGCGCGGTCGGCTCGACGCACATCGCCGAGGCGTTCGAGGAGGAATACCGTCTGCCGAACGACACCGCCTATGCCGAAACCTGCGCGGCGCTCGCTCTCGCGCTGTTCGCGCGCCGAATGGAAAAGCTCGAGGTAGACTCGCGCTTTGCCGACACGGTCGAGCGGGTCATATACAACGGATTTCTGTCGGGACTGTCGCTCGACGGCAAGTCGTTCTTCTACGAGAACGCGCAGGAGATCGACCTCGAGGAGCGGCGCATAGTTAAGGAAGCGCTGCGCGACACCTCGGGAATCCACTTTCCGATAACCCAGCGTCTTGAGGTATTCAACTGCTCCTGCTGCCCGCCGAACGTCACCCGCTTCATCGCGTCTATCGGCGATTTCATCTACAACTACGACGACGAGACGATATATGTAAACCAGTACATGGACTCGACCGCGAAGCTCGGCGAGCTGACGCTGGTACAAAAGACCGACTATCCGTTCGACGGCAGAATCGAGTTTACATTGACCGGCGGAGACCGGAAGGTCGCGCTGCGCATCCCCGGCTGGTGCCGCGTATGGTCGGTCGGCAAGAACGGCGCGTCTTGCGGCGCGGTCGTCGAGCGCGGATACGCGTATATTGACGCGAATGACGGCGACACGATCCTGCTCGAGCTGCGAATCTCGGCGCGCCGCGTGAAGTCGAATCCGCGCGTTTTGACCAACCGCGGCATGAGCGCGATAACCTACGGTCCGTTTGTGATGTGTCTTGAGGGAGTAGACAACGGCGGCTCGCTGACCGGCGTTCGTCTTGTCGGCAAGAGCTTCACGCTCGGACGCGACGAGCAGCTGGGTCTGCCCTGTCTCTATTGTCCGGCGGTGCGCGAGTCGACCGACGGACTGTATTCCGACAAGACGACGACCGAGCCGTTCACCGCGAAGCTGATTCCCTACTTCGCGTTCGCAAACCGCGGCGAAACCGATATGCGCATCTGGGTCGAATCGGTTTGACGGATCGCTTTTGTGCATTCTGACGGGATTATAACTACAATAATAAAACTGCTGCTGTTTCTGACGGCGGCAGTTTTTTATTACAAAAAGATAACATAATTACAATTTGATAACATATCCGCCGCGTGTCTTGACTTATATGGCAGAATATGGTATGATAGCTTTACTGCATTGATTGAAAGGAGCACATCATGGCAAAGACTCGCAAAACGATATTAATAAGCTGTCTCGGCACGACCGACCCGATACGCGGGGAGCATGACGGACCGATGCTGCACATCGTGCGTCACTACCGTCCCGACTATATCATGTGGCTGCTGTCCGAAGAAATTGCCGGATATGAAAAGCAGGACGACCGCTTCAAACGAGCAATCGAATATATGAGTATAAGTCAGCCCGAATACAATCCGCAGCTGCTCGAACCTTACTATTTCGGAGATATCGACGTGTCCGACTTCGACGTGTTCTACAATACGTTCAAGGAGCAGCTCGACCGTCTGACCCGACTCTACCCCGACGCGGAGATACTGCTGAACACCAGCTCGGGTACGCCGCAGATGAAAATGGCGCTCGCGCTGTTCGCGACCGACCTGCGATACAGGAGCCGCGCCATACAGGTCAAGAACTACGAACGCGCCTCCGGCAGCACCGAGCGAACGAACGCCAAGGACTACGACATCGAGTTCGAGCTTGAATTCAACGAGGACGACAAGCCGGGCGCGGAGAACCGCTGTATCGAGCCGAAGCTCGTCGACCTGCGCCGCACCAAGCAGCTCGAACGGCTGAACGCGCTGCTCCGCCGCTACGACTATTCGGCAGTCGAGCTGATGCTCGACGAGCTGCCCGAGAAGCTGAAGCCGCTGATTATACACCTCGCGCGGCGAAGCGTTTACGACTACACGGCGGCGGTGCGCGCTGCGGGCGAATTTGGCGGCTTCGAGCTCTACCCGTCAAGCGGAAAGGACAAGCCGAGCTACCGCGCCTACCGCGAGCTGTCCGAATACGTGCTGATGCTGAAGCTCATGCAGCGCACCGAGCGTTACACCGACTTCTCGATACGTCTGAATCCGCTGACGATACAGCTGCAGACCGCGTATCTGAAGTCACGGGGGTTCGACCTTGCGCGCGTGCTCGTGCCGAGCGGCGGACAGCGCGAGGACATAATTTCGCCCGAGCGGTTCCGCGAATACGACCGCGAGCTGTATGACGCGCTGTCGGGCGAGGATATCCGGTTAAGTGACGCCCCGAGCATATTCATTCTGAACAAAATCATCGACCGCAAGGGACTTGCCGACACCGACGCCGGCGAGCTGTTCCAAAAGCTCGAGCGGCTGAACCGCAGCCGCAACAAATGCGCGCACCAGCTCGAAAACCTGCGCGACGACGATATAAAGCTCGACACCGGCTGCACCTCGCAGCAGCTTGTCAAGCTGCTGATTTCACTGCTCGCCGAGCTGTTCCCCGAGCACTACGACGAGCGGCTGTACAGCATATACGACGAAGCGAACCGCTGGATAATGGGCAGTCTGTGACCGAGTGCGAACCTATTAGCCCCACATGGTGCACCACCATGTGGGCGGACAGGTTCGCACACACAAAATTGCCGTATATTTACATTATTGGTGATGTTGCTATTGACAATATGAGAAAAATATGATAAAATAGTTACGGATTTGCGGATATTATCTCCGTTTTGCGCGAATTTTGTCATGAAAGTGAGTCGGTATGTATATTTTTGCAGATTCAACTTATCCCCGCGAGGGGACGGAAACTTAACTGACTCACGATATTGTCCGCATTGTGGAGCGAGATTCAACTTATCCCCGCGAGGGGACGGAAACAACGCGCAGACCGTCGAGCTTGCACTTCGGAATGCCGATTCAACTTATCCCCGCGAGGGGACGGAAACTTTGCCGAACGTGTCGACGACATGATGGACAATGTGATTCAACTTATCCCCGCGAGGGGACGGAAACTCGCACGTGAGCTTCACACCGTCGAGCTTGCACTTGATTCAACTTATCCCCGCGAGGGGACGGAAACGGCTCGCCATCGCGAATGATCGTGCGCACATCGCGATTCAACTTATCCCCGCGAGGGGACGGAAACGGCTTCAGCGGATTCGGCAGCCCTGCATTCAGCGCGATTCAACTTATCCCCGCGAGGGGAACGAAACCTCACATTATTAATTCTCCTTTTCTTTTCGCATGAATTCACCCCCATACGGGGACGACCGCACCATTAAAATATCCTCATTATTATCTAATTCGTAAACCCAAGCCCCATAAGGGGACAATAATCAACATGACAGGAGGGAGCACTTGAAAAAACAGACCAAGGACACCGCGTACGGCTGCCTTATGCACGACTTCGGCAAAATCGTCTACCGCGCGGGCGGCTCGGGGACTCACAGTTCGCTCGGCGTGCAGTCGCTGTCCTGCCTTGACCCGGGCGAGTGGCAGCCGGTGCTCGACTGCATAGCCTATCACCACGCGCGTGAGCTGCGCGCGAAGCTGCAATCGCGTGACAGTATCGCGCGTGATAACATCGCGTGCGACAGTGTCGCATACATCGCGTATGTCGCCGACAACATCTCGGCGGCAGCCGACCGGCGCGAAATCGAGAACGGCGACAATGGCTTCGACCGATTTCTACCGCTCATGTCGGTGTTCGCGAATATGCACGCGCAGCCGGTCGACGCGTACATACCACCGAGCGACGACGAGCGGCTGCATATGCCGCGCCCTGACAAATCGCTGCGCATACCGCAGACCTACTACCAAGCCGCCGAAAGCCGTATAAAAACCCGACTCTTTGGAACCTCGCCCGACGAGTCGCAGCTGAATTCTCTGCTGTCATTGCTCGAAGCCACTACCGCGGGCTTTCCGTCGAGCACGAACCTCGGCGAGTCAAACGACATCTCGCTCTACGACCACCTAAAAACCACCGCCGCGATTGGCAGCTGTATTTCCGAGTACCTCATCGAGAGTGGCGAGACCGACTACAAAAAGCGGCTGTTCGACAATGAGCAGACATTCCGCGACGAGCCGGCGTTCCTGCTGTACACCGCCGACCTGTCGGGAATCCAGAGCTTCATTTACACGATAGCCGACCGCGGCGCGCTGAAATCGCTGCGCGGACGGTCGTTCTTTTTGGGACTGCTGATGGAGCATTACGCCGACGAGCTGCTCGCCGCCTGCGGACTCTGCCGCGCTAATCTTTTGTACATCGGCGGCGGTCACTGCTACCTGCTGCTCCCGAACACCGCCGAAACGCTCGCAGCCGTGAACAGCTGGAACCTCCGCTTCAACGACTTCCTCATCGACAATTTCGGCGCGGGACTGTTTTTGGCGCAGGGCTATACCCCCTGCACCGCGAACGAGCTT
Source organism: Candidatus Flemingiibacterium merdigallinarum (assembly GCA_904386005.1). Classification (GTDB taxonomy): domain Bacteria; phylum Bacillota; class Clostridia; order Oscillospirales; family CAG-272; genus Flemingiibacterium; species Flemingiibacterium merdigallinarum. The sequence goes on along the minus strand of CAJFKR010000033.1, from coordinate 3,024 downwards.
ATGAACGAGCCGCGCGCCGACGCGCCCTACAAGGAGATGTTCGGTCGACTGTCAGGCGAGGTCGCGTCGCACAAGTCGCACCGCTACACCGCCGCGCAGCTTATCCGCATGAACAACGCCGAGGGAATGAGCGAGCGCGAATGCCGTATCTGCGGGCGCGGCTCCGAGCTTGACGGCGACACCTGCGTCTGGTGCAATAATTTCATCGCGCTGTCGAGTAAGCTGGTCGAATCGCAGGACGCAAACCGTCCGCCAATCGACACCTACGTCGTCACAAAGGCAGGCATCCCCGGCATTACTCCCGACTTCACGCTCCCGGGCTTTGACGGCGACGTCGATTTCAGCTTCACCGACGAGGTATCGGCGCGGAGACTGATTGCCGCTTTGAGCGAAAGCGACTCTGTCGTTCGGGTCTACACAAAAAACAAAAGCTGCACCGGATTCCGGTACAGCACAAAAATCAACGTCGGCGAATATTCGGCGGCAAGGACGCTCGACGAGCTCGCCGACAGCTCGTCCGGCATTAAACGTCTCGCCGTCTGCCGCATGGACGTCGACCGGCTCGGCGAGGCGTTTGTCTCGGGCTATGAGGACGAGAGCGCGGATTCTCCCGAAAAACGCTATCGGCTGGTCACGATATCGCGCACCGCGGCCTTTTCAAGACAGATGTCGCGCTTCTTCGGACTGTATATAAACGAGATACTGTCGGGAAGTTATGACGGCTCGAATGAACGACCGCTCGACGTGTCGGTCGTATACTCGGGCGGCGACGACCTGTTCCTTGTCGGCGCGTGGGACGATACCATCGAAGCCGCGCTGAGAATACAAAAAACACTCGCCGAATACACGTCCGGCAAGCTGACTATAAGCGGCGGAGTCGGGCTGTTCGACCCGCATTACCCGATACGCGCCGCCGCCGATGAGGTCGCCGCGCTCGAGGAGCGAGCGAAAAGCTATGAGCGCGGCGGACAGCAAAAGAACGCGCTGTCTTTATTCGGCCGCTCCGAGGACCACACCTACAGCTGGAGCGACTTCGAAAATCGTGTCCTCGGCGAAAAGACAAATCAGCTGACCGAGTATTTCAGCGCGAATCAGGCAAAGTACAGCGGCGATAATTCTGACGGCGATGTTCGCGTCATCGGCAGCGCCTTTCTGTACCGACTGTTATTGCTGCTGCGCGAGTCGAAGTCAAGCGGCAGCATCAACATAGCCAGACTCGCCTACCAGCTCGCAAGACTTGAACCCAAGCGAAATGACAGCGAAAAATCGAAATCGGAATTCGCGGTCTACGAAAAATTCGCGCACAATATATACAACTGGGCTCGCAGTCCGCGCGACCGCGACGAGCTTATCACCGCGATATACCTGTACGTTTATCTGAACCGCGTGAGCGATGATTGACAGGAGTAGATATGTATAATAACAACAATGGCGCAAACCAAAACGGTCGGTCGAGTCAGTATTCGGGCGGCAATAATGGATATAACAGTGCGTCGGCGCCCTCGCGCGCAATGACGCTTCCCGAAAACTATGTCGACGAAGCCGAGCGTATCATGCAGATAATAACACAAAATAATAATTCGATAACCACGAGCAAGATAAGGCGCATATACAATCTGATCTGCCAACACCGAAAACCTAAGTTGTGACAGCCAACTCGCTCCCGAGAGCAAGACGGCGCTCAATATGGCAAGAGTCCGCATCGCGTATGAAGCCGGGCGCGACGGCAAGGTCAAGGATTTCACAGATAAAACTCACATTATCGAATACATCAAGGGCATAAACAGCCGCGAGAACTTCATCAATTTTGCGCGCTATATGGAAGCGCTTATCGCCTACCACAAATTCTACGGCGGAAAGGAGAACTGACGTATGTCCGGAAAACTTATCATCAGATGTGAGCTCGAGGTGCTGACCGGTATGCACATAGGCGGAACCGACATCTTTTCGGCTATCGGCGCGGTCGACAGTCCGGTCATACGCGACTCGCACAGCGGACTCCCGATAGTCCCGGGCAGCAGTCTCAAGGGCAAGCTGCGCGCGCTGCTCGCGCAAAGCCTGAACGAGCGCACCGTCTCCGACCACAACAGCGACGATGAGCGCATACTGCGGCTGTTCGGCAGCTCAAAGCCGATACGCGCGTCGCGGCTGCAATTTTCCGACTGCTTTATGACAAACGCCGACAAGCTGAAAAACGTCGGCGTCACCGAGATAAAATCCGAGAATACTATCAGCCGCGCCGACTCGAAGGCAAATCCCCGTCAGATTGAGCGGGTAATCCCGGGCGCATTGTTCGAAGTGGTCATTACATACAACTTTATAGACGCCGAGACAGCCGACGAGGATCTGCGTCTGCTTGCAAAGGCGATGAAGCTGCTCGAAGTCGACTACCTCGGCGGTCACGGCTCGCGCGGCAGCGGCCGCGTGAGACTGAAAAATTTCAGTGTCGACAGTCTCGACACTGACGACGCCGGACAATATTGTGAGCTTTTCCGCGAGGTTGAAAGCTATGAGCTATTTTCTGATAAGGCTGCGATTTAGCACCGCGGTGCATTTCGGCGCGTCCGACTCGGCTGACTCGCTGTCGCTCTCGCTCGACCATATCCTCGCCGACACGTTGTATTCCGCGCTCTGTCACACCGCCCTGCAGCTGTACGGCGAATCTGAAGTCGAGCAGCTGATTTTAATGACGAAAGCCGGCAGCTTCAAGCTGTCGGACACGATGCCGTGGCGGGTAGACGAGAATGGCGACGACGAGTGGTATCTGCCGAAGCCGATGATACAGCCGAAGTCGGATACACAGACCGCAAATACACAGAAAACACACACAACCGAGCTGTCACACGATGAGCAGAAAAACCTGAAAAAGCTCAAATGGATTTCGGTCAATGACTTGTATAGCTATATCGATTCGCTGAACGGCGGCGACAAATTCGACACAAAAAGCAAAGCCGTCACATTCGGTCATGACGAATATATGACAAGGGTAGCCGTAACCGAAAGCTCGGGCAATATTTCCTATCG